>JALOKU010000053.1 GCA_025456345.1 Vicinamibacterales bacterium
CCGCAGCACGGTTCCGTACGCCACGCGGCGCGCCATGCCATGGCGGACGAGCACGCCCTGGTAAAAGCGCCGGTAGCCGATGGCCGCCGGCCACGGCACGAGAATCGCCGTGGCGACGTGCACCAGGCTCGCCACCTCCGGCGGCAGTCCCATGAGGGTGCCGGTGACGAACCTGAACACCGGCGGCAGGATCCCGATGAGCATCACGGCGGTCACCGCCGCGTTCAGGCGGAAGGTGAACGTCCGAAGCGCGAGAAACGACGGCCGGTCGCTCACGAGGGAGTTCGCGGCCGTCAGCAGCATCATGATCGGCGACTCGACCAGCCACGCGAGCGAGAACGCGACGCCGTACGCGGCCAGGTTGAACGCAGCGTCCGGCATGCGGGCGATGATGGCCGCGACGTACGGCCCCTCGGCCGACATCATCAGCCACGTGGCGGCGAGGGGGAGCCAGAAGACGAGGATCGTCCGGATGCTCAACACGCGCCGACGATCTTACCGCACGCCGATTCCCCAGGTCGTGCGGCTGGACGCGCAGAAGTCGATGGAGGTAGCCTTCGCTCATGGTCGTGGCCGGTGTCTGCGCATTCCGACGGCCGTTCCCGCACCGCCTTCGTCTCGCGTGCGTCGGCCTCTCCTGCGCGGCGGGCGTCCTCGCGCTCACTGCGGCGGGCTGCCGCCAGCCCGACCCGGTCGTCCCTCGTCGCGTCGTCCGGCTGATGACCGGGACCCCCGGGGCGGGGTTCTACCCGCTCGGGCAGGCCCTGGCCGGCGCCTACAACCAGCTGCGGCCATCCCTCGACGTGCAGGTTCACGACAGCGCCGGCTCGGTCGCCAACGTGGAGGCGCTCCAGCGCGGCGAGGCCGACATCGGTCTGTCGTACGCCGATGTGGCCTACATGGCGTTTGTGGGGCGCCTCGCGGGGCACCCGCAGGCCTTCGAGGAACTGCGCGGGGTCGCGGTCCTCGACCTCACGCCGTTTCACCTCGTCGTGCGTGCGAATTCCGGGATTCGGGACGCCGCCGGACTCCGGGGCCGCCGAATCGGCGTCGGCCTTGCGGGCAGCGGCTCCGCGCTCACCGCCATCATCGTGCTCGCGTCGCTCGGCATCGATGCATCCTCTGTGCAACTCGAACCGCTGCGCTACGTCGATGCGGGCAGCCGGCTTGCGGTCGGGACCCTCGACGCGATGTTCGTGACCGGCGGCGACCCCGTGGAGTCGGTCCTCACCTCGACCGAGGCCGGGGCTCGCCTGCTGCCCCTCGCCGGGCCCGCCATGGAGCGCCTGCGCCACGACTACCCGTTCTTCCGCCTCGCGGTGATCCCGGGCGGCACCTATCGGGGGCACCCCGACCCCATCCACACCATTGGCGTCGACAAGCTGCTGCTGTGCCGCCGAAGCCTCGATGAGTCCCTCGTGCACGATCTGACGGCGCGGTTCTTCGAGATCCTGCCGTCGCTCTCGATGCTGAGCTCGATGGATCTCGACCAGGCGCCGGCCGCCCCGATCCCCCTGCACGACGGCGCCGCGCGGTACTACCGCGAACAGGAGCTTTCGCGATGACGGCCCTGCCGGGCCGCGCCTCACGACGGCTGATATCGATCCTCGTGGCCGCCGTTGGCCTGGCGATTGTCGGATTCGCGTGGTTCGGCTATCGCGCGGTGGCCGGGTGGCGGCACAGCGCCACACTCCTCGCGTCGCAGCGGGCGGCGGAAGCCGCCGACCGGCTGGTGACGGCCCTGGGTCGCGACATGCGGGGCGTGCAGACCACGGTCCTGAACTCGGCGCAGCTGGACGAGTTCATGCTGGATCCGCCCTATGACGTGCGGGCACTTGCCGCGAGCGCCTTCGCGCGATACCCGTACCCCGAGTCGTTCTTCGCCTGGCGCGGGGCGGCGGCGCCGGCCGCGGTGGTCTTCCTGAACCGGTCCGATCGGCGTCCCGCGTGGATGCCCGGCGCGGCCGGCCCCAACCGCTTCCCGGTGATTGTCGAGTACGACCCGGTCGTGGCCGGTCTGCTCATGCGGCGCATCCAGCGCGACGCCATGGGCCGCCGCCGCTTCTCGGTCTTCGAGACCCTGCTTGGCGGGACGCGCTACCAGGTGGTGGCGCGCCTGCTGTACCGCGATCCTCTGCGCGAGCACCTCGAGGGCGTCTTCGGGTTCACGGTCGATCTCGAGTGGGCGCGCCGCTCCTACTTCCCGGATGTCACGCGCCAGGTCGCCCGCATCGGCGAGGCCGGTGCCGAGCGGGCGCTCGCGGTGTTCGACGAGCGCGGGGCGCGTGTCGCCGGCACCTCCGCCGACGCCCCGCGGGAGCCGACCACGCGGCGGGCGTTCCCGTTGTTCTTCTTCGACCCGGGCCTGGTGGCGCAGGAAGCGCCCGCCGATCTCGGCGTGCGGCGGTGGATCGCGGCCGCGGCCGGCGGCGGCGACCCGACCTTGACCGAGGCGATCCAGGGCAGCAGCACCACCCTCGTGATTGCCGGCACCGCCGCGGTAACGCTGGCGGCAGGCCTCCTGCTGACGCTGCGGGCTGCCCGTTCCAGCGCGCAGCTCGCCGACCTGCGCTCGGAGTTCGTGCAGACCGTCACGCACGAGCTGAAGACGCCGATCGCCAGCATTCGGACCGCGGGAGACAGCATCGCGCGAGGGCGCGTCAGCAGTCCCGAGGCGCTCACGCATTACGCGCAGCTCGTCGTTCAGGAATCCAAGCGGCTCACGCGGCTGGTGGACAACCTGCTGGCGTACGCCCGCGTCACGGACGTGACCGAGGTCTACACGATCGAGCCGATCGACGTGCACGTCCTCCTCGGCGAGGTGCTGGACGGGTTCAGCTCGGTGCTCTCCGAGGCGAACTTCGACGTGCACGTGGAACTGGCCGCCGATCTGCCACGCGTGCGAGCGGACCGGACGGCGTGCGCGCTGCTGCTCGACAACCTGATCGACAACGCCATCCGGTACTCGACATCGGAGATGTGGCTCACGGTGCGAGCGGCAGCGGCCGGAACGGCGATCGTCATCGACGTGATCGACCACGGGATGGGCATCCCGCCGGACGAAATCGCGCAGGTGACGCGGCGGTTCTTCCGCGGGCGCGGCGTCCGCACCGGCGGCAGCGGACTGGGCCTCGCCATCGCCGATCGCATCGCGAGGGATCATGGGGGGCGTCTGACCATCGAGAGCGAGGCGGGCGCCGGGACGACGGTCCGGCTGACGCTGCCGGCGGCCGAGGCGTGATATGAAGAAACGGGTTCTGGTCGTCGAGGATGACGAGGCGCTCGGCTGGATGCTCTGCGAGAACCTCGCGTTCGAGGGGTTCGAGGTCCGCCGCGCCGCCGACGGCAACCTTGCGGTGACTGCCGCCCGCGAGTTCGCCCCCGACCTGGTGGTTCTCGACGTGATGCTGCCGGGGCGCGACGGCTTCGAGCTGGTCGGCCTCCTTCGGCAGGGCGGTCCGGTCCCCATCATCATGCTGACGGCGCGCGGCCAGAAGGCCGACAAGCTGAAGGGGCTCAAGCTCGGCGCCGACGACTACGTGACGAAGCCGTTCGACGTGGAAGAACTGATGGCCCGGGTTCGCAACGTGCTGCGCCGGTCGAGCCCCGAGGTCCCGCAACTGGTCCTCGGCCGGGTCACCATCGACTTCGTGGCGATGACAGCCCGGCACGGGCGGGACCAGCTGCACTTCACGCACCGCGAATTCAGGCTGTTGCAGTACCTGGCCGAGCGGCCCGGGCGCGTCGTGTCGCGCCACGAGCTGCTGCGCGAGGTGTGGGGATACCCCGACATGCCCGCGACGCGCCTGGTTGACAATGCCGTCGCCCGGGTGCGCAAGAAGCTCGAACCGGACCCGGCGAACCCGCGTTTCGTGCACACCGTCCATGGGGACGGCTACACGATCACACCCGAAGGGTAAGACGCCCGCGTTACAAACGGGGACAGGCGCCGGCCGGCACCTCTCCTATCCTCCGCCGTCGCCGAAGAACCTGCGTGGCATGAGCCACCGCGAGCTCGGCGACCACACGAACACGCTCGCGCTGCTGCTCGAAACGGCCAACCCGATCATGGATCGCCTCCACGGCCGGACCAGCGCGCGGCTCATCCTGGACGGGAAGGACGAGTTCTTCCTTCGCGCCGCCCGCCACGGGTTACTCTACCTTCCGCACGGCGACGCCGGGCAGCCGATGGAGGAGCGCAGGGCGGCATCTCGGCGCGCTCCTGGCGTTCTCCCGCATCTTCAGCGAGATGCACGCCGGACCGCGCGATCACGCTGGAGCACGTGCCCGAGCACGCAGCGCTGCTGGCCAAGGGGACCGGCGCGTTCCTCAAGGATCCGGGCGCGTAGGCGGCATGACGGATACCACCATGACCAAGCACAGAATCGCCACCATCCCTGGAGACGGCATCGGCAAAGAAGTCGTGCCCGAGGGCATACGCGTGCTGGAGGCCGTCGGCCGCCGGTTCGGCCTCGAGCTGCAGTGGGACGAGTTCCCCTGGAGCTGCGAGTACTACGCGCAGACCGGCCGGATGATGCCGGAAGATGGCCTCGAGCAGATTCGCCATCACGACGCCGTCTACCTCGGCGCGGTCGGCTTCCCCGGCGTGCCGGATCACGTGTCGCTCTGGGGTCTGCTGATCCCGATCCGCCGCGGCTTCCAGCAGTACGTCAATCTGCGGCCGGTGCGGCTGATGCCTGGCGTACCGTGCCCGCTCGCCAACAAGAAGCCTGGCGACATCGACTTCTGGGTGGTGCGCGAGAACAGCGAAGGCGAGTATTCGTCGGTCGGCGGGCGCAGCCACGAGGGCACCGAGCAGGAAATGGTGGTACAGCAGAGCATCTTCACGCGCCGCGGCGTCGACCGCATCCTCCGCTATGCTTTCGAGCTGGCGATGACGCGTCCGAAGAAGCATGTCACCTCCGCCACCAAGTCCAACGGCATCGCCATCACCATGCCGTACTGGGACGAACGGTTCGGGGCCATGAGCGCGCAGTACCCCGAGGTCCGGGTGGACCAGTACCACGTCGACATCCTCACGGCACAGTTCGTCCTGCACCCGGAGTGGTTCGACGTGGTGGTGGGATCGAACCTCTTCGGCGACATCCTCTCGGACCTCGGGCCGGGAGTGGCCGGCACCATCGGTATCGCGCCATCGGCCAACCTCAACCCCGAGCGGGAGTACCCGTCGTGCTTCGAGCCGGTGCACGGCTCGGCGCCGGATATCTACGGCCGGAAGATCGCGAATCCCATCGGCCAGATCTGGTCGGGCGCGATGATGCTGGAGCACCTCGGCCACGCCGACGCCGCGGGCGCCATCGTGGCGGCCATCGAAACCGTGCTGAAGGACGGCCCTCGCACCCGCGACATGGGAGGCACGGCGTCCACGGAGGAGTTGGGCACGGCCGTCGCCGAGGCGCTCTAGCCGCCGTTACACATTGGGACATCCAGGCGGGACCGGCGGGCCTATAGTCGGACAACTCAACATCCGCGGGCCGGGAGACGAGTCGGACCGGGCACGCTTCAGAGGGGGCAATTATGTGGCGTTCGCGAAGCTGGATCCTGGCGCTGGTGTTCATGACGGTCGCCAGCGCTGTGTTCGCCCAGGGCAATCCCACGGGCACGATCTCGGGTCAGGTCACGGACCCCGACAACCTGGTGTTGCCGGGCGTCACCGTTACCGCGGCCTCGCCGGTCCTGCAAGGCGTGCGCACGGTCGTGACGTCGGCCAACGGCGACTACATCATCCCGTTCCTGCCCGCGGGTGACTACACGGTGACGTTCGAGCTCCAGGGTTTCGGGACCGTCAAGCAGACGGTCGGCCTGAAGATGGCCGATACCCTGCCGGTGAACGTGAAACTGGCGGTAGCGGCCGTGACGGAGACGGTCACGGTGACGGGCGCCTCCACCGAGACGGCGATGACGCCGACGGTGGCGACCACGATCAAGGCGTCCACCGTCGAGAACATCCCGTGGGGGCGCACGCTGGACGCGGCGACGGTCCTGGCTCCAGCCGCGATTGGCAACGGCCCCGGCGGCAACATCATGATCTCGGGCGCGCTGTCCTACGACAACCTCAACCTGGTCAACGGCGTCAACGTGAACGAGAACCTGCGCCAGCAGGCCCGCCCGCTCTACGTCGAGGACGCGGTGCAGGAGACCAAGGTCTCGACCGGCAACATCTCGGCGGAGTACGGCCGGTTCCAGGGCGGCGTGGTCAACATGATCACCAAGTCCGGCGGCAACAGCTTCTCCGGGTCTTTCCGCACGACGTTCACCAACGACGGCTGGAAGGCGCTGACGCCGTTCCCGGGCGACGCGAACATCGATCAGGTGGTGCCCGCCTACGAGATGACCTTCGGCGGGCCGATCCTCAAGGACAAGCTCTGGTTCTTCACGTCGGGGCGCTACGAGAACAACCAGACGAACCGGACGATGGCCTACTCGGGCTACAACTACACCTACGCGACCGACGACACCCGCCTGGAAGGGAAGGCGACCTACGCGCTGACCCCCCGCAACAACTTCAAGTTCTCGTACTTCAATCGGAGCGTCGACTACACGAACAACAGTTTCGGCACCGTCATGGATGCGGCGAGCCTGTACAACAACAAGAACCAGGAATCGCTGATGGCGGCGAACTACCAGTGGGTCGCGACCAACAGCCTGTTCCTCGACACCCAGTACTCGGGCCGCCGGTACGACAACACGGGCACCGGCTCCCAGTACACGGACCTCATCAGGGGCACGCCGATCTGGGACCGGCTGCGCGGGACCCGCTTCAACACGGCCACCTACTGCGCGGTGTGCGACAACGCCGTCGACAGGAAGGACAACGACGACTTCTACGTCAAGCTGAACTACTTCCTCTCGACGAAGAGCACGGGTTCCCATAATTTCGTAGTCGGCTTCGACTACTTCAACGAGATGCGGATGAACAACCAGAACTCGGTGGCCAGCGGCTACCGCGTGCAGGTCCGCGAATCCGCCATTGTCGGCTACGACGTCTACCCGATCGTGGTCCCCGGGTCGTCCACCGCCTCCGCCACGTACATCGACTGGCGCCCCGTCTTCCAGGACACCGTGGGCAACGACCTCACGACCTACTCCACGTTCGTGAACGACGTCTGGCGCATGAACAACCGGCTCACGATGAACCTCGGCCTGCGCTACGACAAGAACAGCACGCAGGACCAGGGCGGCAACAAGGTCGGTAACGACTCGGCCTTCAGCCCGCGTCTCGGCGTGACCTGGGACCTGAACGGCAGCGGGACGTGGATTGCCAACCTCGGCTACGGGCGCTACGTCGGGATGTTCAACACGCAGATCGCCGACGCGGCGTCGCCGGCCGGCCGCGAGTCGAACTACAGCTTCTGGTACCAGGGCCCGGCCGTGAACACCACGGGCCCGCCGTACAAGACGTCGGGGGAGGCGCTGCAGATTGTCTGGGACTGGTTCTTTGCCAACGGCGGGACCACCCGGCCCGTCCGGACCTCTCCCACGGTGGTCGGCGTGAATACCTCCGTCGACCCGAAGGTCAAATCGTCCAACTCCGACGAGGTGATGGTCGGCCTGGCGCGCAAGCTCGGGAACAAGGGCGCCGTCCGCGTGGACTACGTCTACCGCAGGTACCACGACTTCTACGGCAACTTCGTCAACCTGGGCACCGGCGAGGTGGTCGATCCGCGCACGGGCCTCAAGTTCAACATGACGGTGGTGAACAACACCGACGCCGTCGAGCGCGACTACAACGGCGTGAGCGTCCAGTTCGACTATCGTCTCCGCCGGGGCCTCACGCTGGCCGGCAACTACATGCTGTCGTGGTCGCAGGGCAGCGTGGAGGGCGAGGACGCGACCAACGGCGCGACCCGCGCCAGCGCCGACGAGTACCCGGAGTACCGTCAGGCCGCCTGGAACTATCCCCTCGGCTACACCAACGGCGACCAGCGCCACAAGATGCGGATCTGGGGCACGTGGCAGATGCCGTTCCCCCGGGCGATCGGCACCTTCGACCTGGGCGTCACGCAGCGCTACGACTCGGGCGGGCCCTACGACTACAGCTTCTCGATCGATCCGCGCCCGTATGTGGCCAATCCGGGTTACCTCGTGCCGCCCTCCAGCGTGACCTACTATGCGACGAGCCGCGGCGCGTTCCATTTCGACGGCTTCTGGCGGACCGACCTGTCGCTGTCCTGGAACTACAGGATCTACAGGAAGACGCAGATCTTCTTCCGGGGCGTGGTGGGCAACGTGTTCAACAACGACGCGCTGCAGAGCTTCAACAACGCGGTCACCACGGCGGGGATGACCGCGTTCAACCCGTTCACGACGACGCCCGTCGAGGGCGTGAACTGGAAGAAGGACTCGCTGTTCGGCCAGCCGTCCAGCCCGAGCAGCTACCAGGCGCCGCGCGACGCCAGCTTCTCCGTGGGGTTCCGCTTCTAGCGCCCAGGTGCGTCCCCCCCCGATTCGTGAGCGCTGCGCATGGGTGATCCGCAACGCGCCGGGATGAGCGTCGGCTCGAAGGCGGTCGTCGGCCTGGCCGCAGGCCTGGCCGCCGGCGCGGCGATCGCGGCAGCGGCCCAGCCGGCGCTGCTGGCCGTCGGCTCCGCCGTGGAGGTCGTCGGAACGCTGTGGATCAACGCAATCCTGATGACGATCCTGCCGCTCGTGGTCTCGAAGCTCATCGTGAGCATCGCGGGCCAGGATGATGCCAGGACCGTCGGGCGGGCAGGCTGGCAGGCCGGCGCGCTCTTCATCGGGCTTCTGACCGTCACCGGAGCCCTCACCGCAGCAATCATGCCCTGGGTGTTCGCCCGGCTGGCGATCGACCCGGCCGCGTCGGCGGCGCTGCGCAGCGCGGCGTCGGCGCCGGCGAGCGCGGCCACTCAGCCCGCCATCGCGCAGTGGGTGACGAGCCTCGTCCCCACCAACGCGATCCGGTCGGCCGCAGATGGCGCCATCGTCCCGATGATTGTCTTCACCGTGGCGTTCGCGCTGGGCGTCAGCCGGATTCCACGCCCGCTGCGCGATCCGCTGGTGCTCCTGTGCCGCTCGGTCGACGCCTCGATCACGATGCTGCTGCACTGGATCGTCGCCCTGGCGCCGTACGGCGTGTTCGCGCTCGGCCTCAGCCTCGCGATGCGCGTGGGGATGAGCATCGTGGGCGCGCTCGCGTTCTACATCGTCGTGTCGTCGGGCGCCCTCGTGGCTCTCACGGCGCTGCTCTATCTGGTGGTGTGGATCGGCGCCGGCGTCTCGCCGATCCGATTCGCCCGTGCGGCGGCCCCTGTCCAGATCGTGGCGTTCGGCACCCACTCGTCGGCCGCCTCGTTTCCCGCGATGCTCGACGCTGCGGAGCATCGCCTGGGCCTGTCGCAAACGGCCATCGGCTTCGTGCTCCCGCTTGCGCTCGCGGTGTTCAAGTACTCAGGGCCGATCTGGTTCATCGTCGTCACCTACTTCGTCGGGCGCCTCTACGGCGTCGCGATCGATCCTGCGCGGGCTGTCGCGATCGTGGTCGCCGCGGTCGCGACGAGCTTCGCCATCGGAGCCGTGCCGAGCGGCGCGGTCCTCGCCGTGGTGCCGGTTCTGGTGGCCGCGGGACTGCCGGCCGAGGCGATGGGTTTGCTGCTGGCCGTCGACCCGATCCCCAACGGCTTCCGCACCGTCGCCAACGTGACCGGCATGCTCGCGGTCGCGGTGCTGACCGACGGCCGCTCGAACGACGATGTGGTCATCCCGACGGGTCACCTCGGTACGGGAGGCGAGGAACGATGAGCCAGCGAACCGTGTCCGGCGCACGCCGGCCGGAGGGCTTCTCCGATAAGGGCGAAGGGACACGTCGATGAGACGTCCGGCGAGGCTGTTGGCGGCGGCGGTGACGGTCGTGCTGGTGGCAAGCGTGGCGGCCTCGCTGGTGCAGTCTTCGGGGAGACGCGTCCGGGTTCTGGACATCAAGATCCCAACGCAGAACGGCCAGTGGGTGGTCGCCGACCTGTTCAAGCCGGCATCGGCCACCGAGAAGACCCCCGCGCCGCTTGTCGTCGTCGTCCCGGGGTTCCAGCGATCGAAAGAAGCGCTCGCCGCCATCTCGATCGAGCTGGCACGGCGTGGCGTCGTCGTCATCGCGATCGATCCGTACGCCCAGGGGTCGTCGAGCTCGTCGGCGAGCACTCAGGCGGCCACGACCGAGGGCTACGGCATGTTCGCCGTGGTCGACTACGTGGCGAACACCGGGAACCTGAACTACGTCGACAAGGCGCGGATCGGCGTGACGGGGCATTCAGCGGGCGGGAACGCAGCGGTGCGCGGCGCGGCGTACTTCGGCAAGCAGGCGAAGAAGTCCGGGAAGCCGAGCCTGATCAACGCCGTGTTCGTGTCCGGCTACGTCCTCAGCTTCACGGACGCCGTCCTGAAGGATGTCCGATCCAACGTCGGCACGGCCTACGCCTTTTATGACGAAGGCGCCTACCGGAACGAGTTGAAGAACGGCGACATGCGACGCGCGCCAGAGGCGCTGCGGCTGGTGAACTCCGGCCTGGACGCCGATGGGGCGCCGATCGACGACGTCACGCTCGGCCGGTTCTACGGCGACGAAGCGAACCGGACGCTGCGGGTCGTCTACAACGAGAAGATCCTGCACCCGTTCCAGCCGTACCTCATCGAGGCGACCGCCAACCAGATCGAGTTCTTCGAACGGGTGTTCCACCTCGACAGCGGTGTGCCGAGCCGGGATCAGGTCTGGTACTGGAAGGAACTGCTGGGACTGATCGCGCTTTCCGCTGCGCTGGCCGGCCTCGTGCCGCTGGCGCAGCTGCTTCTGCGGCTTCCGGTCTTCCAGGCGCTGGTGCACCCTGTTCCCCCAGCGCTACCCGCTCCACGAGGCCGGGGCCGGCTGCTGTTCTGGGGCGTATTCGCGCTCGGAGCCGCCATCGCCTGCGTCACCTACATCCCGCTGTCGGAGCTCTCACAGCGGCTGTTCGTCGCCGCGTCGAACCGCGAGCCCACGTGGTTCTTCCCGCAGCGGATGAACAACGCGGTCGTGCTGTGGGCGTTCCTGAACGGCCTCGTGGGCTTCCTGCTGTTCTTCGGAGGCTACAGGCTCCACGGCAAACAGCACGGCGTGCGGTCCGAGATGTGGGGCGCGCGGGTCGGCGCCGCCGAGCTGGCGCGCACCTGCGCGCTGGCTGCGGTCCTCTTCCTGGCATTCTACGGCCTGCTGTTCAGCATCTACGCGATCCTGCACGTCGACTACCGGTTTCTGTTCATGGGCGTGCGCGTCTTTCAGCCCGGGATGCTCCTCCTCCTGGGCATGTACGTCCCCTTCTTCCTGCCGTTCTTCCTCTCCAACTCGTTCCGCGTGAACGGATCCATGCGGTTCGAGGGCGAGGCGGAGTGGAAGAGCCTGCTGCTGGCAGGCGTGGCCAATTCCGCCGGTCTGCTGCTCATCGTGATCGTGCAGTACGCGTCGATGGCCATGACCGGAACGGTGTACTGGACCGAGGGCTGGCTCTACGTGAACCTGCTCTTTGCGGTCGTGCCAATGATGTTCGTGCTGCCGTACTTCAACCGGTACTTCTTCCGGCTGACGGGCAGGATCTACCTGGGACCGGTGACCACCTGCCTCATCTTCGTGATGATCCTGCTCTCGAACACCGTGTGCTACCTGCCGCTGTAGTCCGGCCAGGTCTCGAGGAAGGCGGTTCCCGGCGGCGCCATCCCGCCCGAGCAGTGACCAGGCCCCGCGCGACGCCAGCTTCTCCGCGGGGTTCCGCTTCTAGCGGAACTGCGGTGACGTGACTCGGGGGTGCCGGCTACGGCCGGCACCCCCGTAGTATCTCTCCGATGCCCGGGTCGCCCTCGCCTACTTCGCGAGCTTCATCGCGACCGGATCCCACTGGATCGCGCGCTTCTCGAAGTAGCTCATGTTGCACGCGAGCGCGGGGGCGGCGGCCCGATATCCGAAGACCGGGTCCTGGATGACCTTGCCGCCCGTGCGAATCGCCCTGAACCAGTTGTTGAAGTGATCGTAATGCGCGCCCTTGTAGCCTGGCTCGGCGCGATAGACGATGTTGGCCGCCGGCACCATCTCCTTGCGGGCGTCCGGCTCGGGATTGCTCTTGTAGTCGCCCTGCGTAGCCCTCAGCGGGTCCCACGTCTTCTGGTGCTTCACCGTCACTTCCGAATCGAATCCCACGTCCATCGCGCCGCCGGTGCCGACCAGTCGGAGGAAGGTGTTGCCCGACGTCCCGTCGACGAAGTGGACACGCAGCGAGAGGCTGAACGGCGAGTGCGCGGGCGTCTCCGGGTAATCGAACATGCCGAGCATGACGTCGGGCACGTCGCGGCCGTCCTTCCAGAAGCGCAGGCCGCCCTGGGCCATGATCTGCGTCGGACCCATCGAGCCGGTGATGAAATGCAGGCTGGAGAACAGGTGCACGAAGAGGTCGCCGCAGACGCCGGTGCCGTAGTCCTTGTAGTTGCGCCACCGGAAGAACCGGAGCGGGTCGAACGGCCGCTTTGCGGTCGCGCCGAGGAACTTGTCCCAGTCCAGGGTCTGCTCGGACGCGTCCGGGGGAATCGGATACTGCCAGGCGCCCGACGGGCTGTTGCGGGCCCAGAACCCCTCGGCGTAGTTCAGCTTGCCGATAGCGCCGGCGGCCAGCAGGTCCCGGGCCTTCTCATTGCTGAGCGAGGACATGCCCTGGCTGCCGACCTGGAGGACGCCCTTCGATGTCTTCTGCGCGGCGATAATGGCTTCGCCCTCGCCGAGCTGCTGCACCATCGGCTTCTCGAGGTACACCGACTTGTTCTTGCCGAGGGCGTCGACCGCGATCTGGCGGTGCCAGTGGTCGGGTGTCGCGACAATGACGGCGTCGATGTCCGGGCGGTTAAGGATCTCGCGGTAGTCGCGTGTGGTGAACAGGTCCTGGCCCCACCGCTTTTTCGCGTCGGTCAGCCGGCCGTCGTACAGATCGCAGACCGCCACGAGCTTGACGCCGGGCACCATGAGCGCCGTGGCCGTGTCGCCGGTGCCCTGGATGCCGGCGCCGATGAGGGCGAGCTGGATCTGGTCATTGGGCGAGGCCGGCTGCTGGCGGTCCGGGATGGTTTCCTCGCGATCGTGCGAGGCGGCCGACATCGTGACGGTGGCCGCGGCGGCCGCGCCGCCCGCCAGCGTGCCGAGGAAGCGGCGCCGGGTGGGCTGGGTGTTGCGACTCATGGTGAATCCTCCGTAGACGTCCGTGTTGAGAATGAACTGAGAAAGGCGTCTGGCACCTCTTTCCGGCCGGGAACGGCGGCCGGACGGGAGTCCGTTGGAGTCTAACATGGAGTCGCTGCCCCGCGCGGTCACGGCCGGAGCAACCTCACGGCCGGCGACGGCCGGCGAAGGGGCCGCGAACAAAGGCGCGCCGGATCTCGTCCAACCCGCGTATCGAGGTGTGTGTCCCCGGGGCCGGGAGGCTGCGTGCGTCGTCGAACCCTGAATATCCTGCTGATTGCGGCGCTCCTCGCCGTCGCGTGGCCCGCCCGCGGGCAGACGCCACCGGCTGCCGCAGCGCCGGCCCGCCCGACGCCCCGCATCTCGGCCGTGCGCGCGACCGCGAAGATCGCCGTAGACGGGCGCCTCGACGAGGCCGACTGGGCACGCGCGCGGCCGGCCAAGGACTTCCTGCAGAAGGACCCCGATGAGGGCAAGCCGGCCACCGAGCCGACCGAGGTCCGCTTCCTCTACGACGACGACGCGCTCTACGTGGGCGCGCGTATGTTCGACTCCGAGCCGTCGAAGATCGCGAAGCGCCTGACGCGGCGGGACGGCGACACCGACGGCATCGCCGACTGGATCATCGTCGGGATCGATGCCCATCACGACAGGCTGACCGGGTCGATGTTCTCGGTCACCGCCGCCGGATCAATCGGCGACGGCGTGCTCTTCAACGACTCGAGCGACGACGACACGTGGAACGGCGTGTGGGACGCCGCCGTGTCGATCGACGAGAAGGGCTGGATCGCGGAGATGCGCATCCCATTCTCGCAGCTCCGGTTCTCCAAGGCGGACCAGCAGGTGTGGGGCCTCCACGTCGTGCGCATGGTGCAGCGCAAGCAGGAAGAGACGTGGTGGGCCCTCGTGCCGAAGAACGAGAGCCGCCTCGTGTCGCTGGCGGGCGAACTGGACGGCCTCGACGGCATCGTCAGCCGGCGCCACCTCGAGCTGCTGCCGTATATCACCGCGCGAAGCGAGATCAGCGGAACGGCCGAGCCCGGCGATCCGTTCAATGACGGCCGGACCGGCGCGGCGGCGATTGGCCTCGACGCGAAATGGGGATTCACCAGCAACATGACGCTGGACGCGACGGTGAACCCCGACTTCGGCCAGGTTGAAGTTGACCCGGCGGTGGTCAACCTCACCGTTTTCGAGACGTTCTACGAAGAAAGGCGGCCGTTCTTCATCGAGGGCTCCCAGGCGTTCGACCGCTTCGGCCGCAACGGCGCGAGCGGGTACCTGGGATTCAACCGGTCGAATCCGTCCCTGTTCTACTCCCGCCGCATCGGCCGGACGCCGCAGGGCGCCGCCGCCGGCGAGTACGTCGACCGGCCGACGTCGACCACCATCCTTGGTGCGGCAAAGGTCACGGGCAAGACGAGCCGCGGCTGGACCGTGAACTTCATCGACGCCGCCACCGCGCGGGAATACGCCGGCACCTCGACTGGCGGCGTGCAGGGCAAGGCTGAGGTGGAGCCGTTCTCCAACTACCTGGCGGCCCGCGCGCACCGGGACGTGGGCCAGCGCGCCGGGTTCGGCATGCTCACGACGGCCGTGAATCGGAACCTGTCGGATCCGGCCCTCAACGCGCAGTTGCCAGGCAGCGCGTTCGTTCTCGGCGGAGACGGCCACCTCTTCCTGACAGGCAAGCGCGACTATGTCGTGACGGGCAGCTTCTCCGGAAGCCGGGTCGCCGGCTCGCAGACGTCGATCGCCAGGCTCCAGCGCTCGTCGGCGCGCTACTACCAGCGGCCGGATGCGACGCACCTCACGTTCGACCCGGCGGCCGAGTCGCTGTCCGGATGGAACCTCCAAAGCGACTTCAACAAGAACAGCGGCGGCATCAGGCCCAACGCGTCGTTCTGGGCGGTGAGCCCGGGCTTCGAAGTGAACGACGCCGGGTACATGACGAACGCCGACCGCATGGGCGGGCACGCGGCGCTGGTGTTTCTCAAGCCCACTCCGGACCGCTTCAGCCGCAACCGACAGCTGTTCGTCGCGAAGTGGAACACGTGGAACTTCGCGGGTGACCCGATGGGCGACGGCTACTTTGCGAACTTCTACGCCCAGCTCAGAAATTACTGGTCAATCAGCGGTGTGGCGCACGCCGGCCGGTGGGTCTACAGCGACAGGCTGACGCGCGGCGGGCCGATGATGCGCGCGCCGGGCTTCACTGCGGCGTCCGCGAGTCTCGAAGGCGACGAACGGAAACCGGTGGTCTGGGAACTGGACGGGAACTATGAGACCCGGCCGGACGGCTCGTGGTCCGGGGAAGTCGAGGTCGGGTTGACATTCAGGCCGCTGCCCACGTTCAGCATCGAAGTGGGCCCGACCTTTCAGCGCGAGCTCACCGCGTCCCAGTACGTGCGCGCGGTGACCGATGCCGAGGCGGTGGCCATGTACGGCAGGCGTTACGTGTTCGGGGCGCTGGACCAGACGGAGTTCGGGATGGAGACGCGCCTCAACCTCATCCTGAGCCCGCGCATGTCGCTGCAGATGTACCTGCAGCCGCTGCTCTCGAACGGCCGGTACACAGGGTTCAAGGAGGCGCTGCAGCCGCGGACCTACGACTTCGCCGTCTACGGCCGGGACACCGGCACGATCAGCTACGACGCAGCGAACGGCGTCTACACGGTGTACCCGGGAGCCGGCGGCACGGGCACGCCATTTCTCATTCCGAACCCGGACTTCAACTACACGTCACTCCGCGCCAACACGGTCTTCCGCTGGGAGTTCAAGCCCGGCTCCACGCTCTACGTCGTCTGGACGCAGCAGCGCGAGGACGAAACAAGCGACGGGCGCTTCGCCTTCAACCAGGACATCAACCGGATGATGCGCGCGCCCGGCGACAACGTGTTCATGGTCAAGATGAGCTACTGGTTCGGGCGGTAGGCCGGGCAGGCTGCCGCTGCCTCCACAGCAGGCTCACCGCCGGGGACCCTCGCCTCCGCGCGTATGATCGCCGTCATACGCGCGCCTGGCGTCCGGGCGTATGCTGCGTGCGCCCTCGTCGCCCCCGCGACAGACTTCCTTTGCTCCCACGACGGAAGGAGATGCTGGATGGTCGACTCAACCACCGTCCTGTGGGGCCAGACCCTGGCCTACACGTTCTACGTGCTCGCGATCATGGCCGTGATGGGCTGGTTCGCCCTGCGGGTCACCCAGCAGGGGCCGACGCCGGCCGTGAGGCCGGGACTCTTCTACGCCTTCGTGGCCTTCCTGGTGGTGCTGGGCATCTCGCTGCACTTCATCACCTACTACACCATTCCCTGGAAGCCGATGGACATGCACCGGGCTGACATCACGCCCGACAAGGTCTTCGACATCGGCGTCGCCGGCCACAAGTTCCAGTTGCCCGCCGAGACGCTTCAGGTGGCATGCAACGACAGGGTGCTGTTCAACGTCACGTCGAGCGACCTGACGTACGGGTTCGGCCTGTTCCGGCAGGACCATTCAATGCTCTTCCAGATGCAGGTCGTGCCCGGGCACATGAACGACATCCTCTGGCAGTTCGACAAGCCCGGCGTCTACAGCATCCGGTCCACGGAATATTCGGGGCCGGCCGGGGTGGACATGGTGGTGAAGGACGCCGTCGTGGTGTCGTGCGAGAAGAGCTGATCGCCCAGCGTTGAACCCACAGCTTCCAGCGAGACAAGCCATGAGCTTCACTGAAACCTTCCTGAATGGTGCACAGGGCGCCTTCAAGCCGGCCACGCTCACGCCGATGCAGAAGATGATCCTGCGTTTCGTCGTCGTCGGCCTCGTGTTCTACGCCTTCGCGGTGATCGAAGGCATGATCATGCGGATCTACCAGGTGACGCCGATTCCGGTCGTGCCCACCGTCCAGTTCTTCGCCATCATGACGGCCCATCCCCTGGTGGGCATCTTCGGATCGACCTACGCCATCGTGTTCGGCGCCTTCCTCTTCCTCGTGCCGTTCCTCATGAAGAAGCCGCTGTGGAGCATCCCGCTGGCGAACTGGACGTGCGGGCTGCTGGCCGTGGGCACCTTCACGTTCTGGTTCGCGGGGTTCCTGTCCGAGTACGCGCCGCTCTACACGCTCTACTGGCCCCTGCCGGCCGACTTCACGCAGTTCAGCCTCTGGGGCGGCACGTTCTTCATCGTCGGCATCGCCATCGTCATGGTCGGCGTCGTGTTCTTCGTCGTCAACATCTTCAGGACCATCACCTACACGCCGGCCGGCTGGGCTCCGCAGCCGGCAGGAGCGCTTCTCGGCTCCGCCCTCGGCCTCAGCGGGCTGCAGGCGTTCTTCACGAGGCAGAAGCAGGACCACCTCGTGTCGCTGCCCGTGGCGGCCATCGCACGCGGCACGGTGGACACCGCGTTCAACGCTGGCATCATCCTGTTCACCGGCGTCCTGATCCTGGTGTACATGGTTGCCGAGATCTTCGGCACGAGCCTCAAGCACAGTGCCGTCGACGCGCTGCTCTACAAGAACTGGTTCTGGTGGGGGCTCGACCTCATCGCCGACGGCCTCGTGCTGATTTTCGTGGCGGGCACCTGGTACCTGCTGGCCACGCTCATCACCGGCAAGAAGCTGTTCATGGAGAACTGGGCCCGCGCCGCCCTGTTTATCGAGATGGTCGTGTCCTGGACCGTGTGGTCCCACCACCTCATGTCGGACCAGGCGCAGCCTGGAATCCTGAAGCTGCTGTCGGGCGAGATGGTGACGGCCTTCGAGCTCATCACCCAGGGGCTCGCGTTCTTCATCACGCTGGCTACGCTGTGGAGCGCCCGGCCGCTCAAGATGACGTTCCCGCTCAGGTTCCTGCTCGGCGGCCTCCTCGGCTTCGCCCTGGCCGTGCCGGCGGGCATCATGCAGGCGGACCTCGGGCTGAACCGCATCCTCCACAACACGCAGTGGATCGTCGGGCCGCACGTGCACGTGGCGGTGCTCGTGGGCCTGACGATGACCCTTTACTCGGCGATCTACCTGCTGTTCCCGATCGTGACCAACGGCGCGAGGCTCTACAGCGAGAAGCTCGCGCTCTTCCACTTCTGGGCGCATCTTCTCGGCGGCATCGGCATGGGCGCCTTCATGGGCATGGCGGGCCTGCAGGGCATGCTGCGCCGTTCGCTCTACGTGAACGGCGAGTTCAACGTCTACATGATTCTGGCGGCGCTGTCGGGGTCGCTGCTGCTGCTGGCGTTCCTGGCGTTCTTCTACAACATCGTGATGAGCCTGGGACTCAAGGGCGTCATCGGGATCTTCACCCCGTCGAAGCTCGACACGACCGACCCGGTGCCCGCGAGCTGAGATGGGCTGCGCCGGGGCTGAAGCCCCGGCCTCCATCCAGTTCCTGAATCCCCGGGGGCAGCGCCCCCGGGGCGGTTGCTGTCGCGGTGCTCGCGCTCAGTTCTCGCCGTTGCTGGATCGCACACCGCACACCGGCGCAGGTTCCGCCGGAGCAGCAGGCCCGCGGGCGCCTTGCGTCCGGCCCTCAGGGCAGGATAGGCTCAGCAGCTAACCCAATCCGACATCCGCCGCGCCGCATCCGGGTCGATCCGGCGCCGTCCGCCGGACAGGAAGGCAGCATGCTCGCTCCCGGCCGCACCCGCCTCGAACGGTTCTCCCACGCGCTCGGCAATCTCGTTCCTGATGCGACCTCTGCCTCCGTCGTCCTGCTGGTGCTTGTCGTGTGCGCGGCGCTCGCCACGGGCAACGCGCCGGCGGCGATTGCCGACGGCTACTACCGCGGGCTCTGGATGCTGCTGCCGTTCACGATGCAGATGACGCTCATCCTGGTGCTGAGCTCGGTCGTGAGCGCGACGCCGCTGTTCCGGCGGGCGGTCATCGCCCTCGCGGACGTCCCGAAGACCACCGCGCAGGTGGTGTCGCTCGCGGTGGGCCTCGGCGCGGTGCTGGCGTACTTCTACTGGGGGCTCGGCCTCGCCCTGTCGCCGCTCATCGCCATCCATTTCTGCGCGGCGGCGGAGCGCAAGCGCATCCGGGTGGATTTCCCGTTTCTCCTGGCGGCGGTGTCGGCGGCGGGCGCGGTGTGGCAGTTCGGCCTGTCGTCCACCGCGCCGCTGCTGATGGCGACGCCGGGGCATTTCCTCGAGGCCACGGTCGGCGTGATGCGCCTCCGCTCGACCATCTGGTCGCTGCCGTCGGTGCTCATGGTGCTGGCATTTCCGGCTGGGGTGATGGCGCTCACCTTGATCCTGATGCCGAAATCACGGCGGCCGCTGTCGGCCTTCCCCGAGGCAAACAAGCTGGCCACGGCGCCCGACGCGGCCCTCCCTCCGCTCCACCCCGACGAGGAGCCGGCGGGGTTCGCCGGCTGGATCGAGCACAGCGCGATCATCCCGGCGATGCTCGGTCTCGTGCTGGCGGGCTGGCTCTATTACCACTTCGTCACGAAGGGCGCCGGTCTCGATCTGAACGCGATGAACACGATCCTGCTGGTGCTCGCGTTCGTGCTGCACCGGAACGTGGCCTCGTTCTCGAAGGCCATTCAGGGCGCCGTGCAGGTGTGTTGGCCGATTCTCGTGCTCTATCACCTCTACGGCGGCGTGGCTGGGCTTCTCCAGTACACCACGGTGGGGGAACAGTTCGCGGGCCTGTTCGCCGCCCTGTCGACGCCGCTCACGTTTCCGCTGCTGACCGCCATCGCCAGCTCGATCGTCGCGGTCTTCATCCCGTCGAGCGGGGGACAGTGGGTCGTGCAGGGGTTCGTCACCGCGAAGGCCGCGGCGGCGGTGGGCTCCACGGCGCAGCGTGGCTTGCTCGCGGTGGGCATCGGCGATCACATGGGGAACTTCCTGTCGCCGTTCTGGGTGGTGGTGGTCGCCGGCATCGCCCGGGTGGATTTCCGGACCTTCTTCGGCTACGGCGTCATCTTCTCGCTGCTCTGGTTCACCCTCGGCGTCGCCATCCTCACGTTCGTGCCGTGATGGCCTCGCGCGAAGGCGGGCCGCCCCCGGGGCTGCGCTCCGCCGGTCGTCGCCTCCGCAGGGACGACGCGAGACAGGCTCGGCTGACGGGTGTCTGCGGCCGCCTGTGGCGGATTGACAGCGGGCCGGCGCCGGGATAGCGTCTGCTGGAATCCGCGCGCGAGGACGCGTTCAGACCCATTCGCGGCACGCCCCGGGGGGCCACATGTTCATCTACGCTGCGATCGGCGCGTTCGGGTTTCTCTTCCTGATCGTGATGCTGTTTGTCGGCGAGATCTTCGGGGGCGACCACGAGATCCACGTCGGCGACGCCGACCACGGCGACTTCGGCCACGAGGGCGGCCCGAGCATCTTCAGCGCCCGCATCATGGCGTCGTTCCTGACGGCGTTCGGCGTCGGGGGCGTCGTCGCCCGCTACTACGAGCTGTCGCATCCGGCGGCGGCAGGATGCGGTGTCGTCGCGGGCGTCGCGATGTCGGGGCTCGTGTACCAGTTCGCGAAGGTCCTCTATTCCCAGCAGGCCTCGAGCGAGATACACATGGCGGGCCTCATCGGCAGGACGGCGGAGGTGACCGTCGGCATCCCGCGGGGCGGCATGGGCCAGGTCACACTCGAGTACGGCGGAGAGCGGACGACGCAGATCGCGCGGTCGACCGACGGCGGCGCGATCGCGGCCGGATCGGCGGTTGTTGTCACGGCGTTGCTGGGAGACTCGATCATCGTGGAGCGCGCGGGATCGCGAGCTCCGGGAGGAGCGTCATGAGCAGCCTCGTCGGCGGGTTTTCGGCGGTTACCATCGCGCTCGCGATCCTGCTGGGGCTTCTCGGGATCTTCGCGGCGATGGCGCTCTTCGCCCGCAACTACATCAAGGTGCCGCCCTCGCAGGTCGCGATCTTCTACGGGCGCAAGCAGACGCTGGTCGACGAGAAGGGCGCCCGCACCAGCGTGGGATTCCGCGTGGTGCGAGGCGGCGCCGGGCTGCGCCTGCCGGTGCTCGAGCAGGTCGCCTACCTGTCGCTCAACGTCATCTCGATCCCGCTGAAGATCCAGCGCGCCTACACCAAGGAAGGGGTGCCGGTCACCGTCGAGGCGGTGGCCAACGTCAAGATCGCCGGCGACGACATGTCGCTGCGGTCGGCTGCAGAACGGTTCCTCGGCATGAGCGTGGAGCAGATCAAGGGGGTCATCTTCCAGACTCTCGAGGGCCATCTGCGGGCCATCCTCGGCACGCTCACCGTCGAGGAGATCAACGCCGATCGCCAGGCGTTCGCCCAGAAGATGACCGACGAGGCCGCCGTCGACCTCAAGAAGATGGGCGTCAACATCGACATCCTCACCATCCAGCAGATCAGCGACGAAGAGGGCTACCTCGACGCCCTCGGCAAGAAGCGGACGGCCGAGGTCAAGCGCGATGCCGTGATCGGCGAGGCGCTGGCGCAGCGCGACGCGATGATCCAGTCGGCGAACGCGGATCAGGAAGGGAAGACCAAGCGGTACGAGGCCGACGTCACCATTGCGCAGTCGCTGCGCGACAAGGAGACGAAGCAGGCGGAGTTCAGCGCCGCCGTCCAGAGCAAGCAGGCCGAGGCCGGGCAGGCGGGGCCGCTCGCCACCGCCATCGCCAAGCAGAAGGTGACTGAGCAGGAAACGCGCATCGACCAGGTCCGCAAGGCCCAGGAGGTGCTGGTCCAGGAGCAGGAGGCGCTGCGCAAGGAAAAGGAACTCCAGGCCACCGTGGTGAAGCCGGCCGAAGCCGGGCGCCAGGCCGCGATCCTGAAAGCCGAGGGCGAGAAGCAGGCCACGATCATCAAGGCCGAGGCGACGCAGAAGGAGCTCGAGTACGAGGGCGCCGGCGAGGCCGCGAAGATCGAGAAGATCGGCCGCGCCGAGGCTGCGAAAGTCCTCGCCATCGGCGAGGCCGAGGCCGAGGTCATCAAGAAGAAGCTCCTGGCGGAAGCAGAAGGGCTCCAGAAGAAGTCGGAGGCCTGGAAGAACTTCAACGAGGCCGCCGTGCTCAACATGCTGGTCGAGAAGATGCCGGAGCTGGCCCAGGCCTTCGCCACACAGCTTGCGGGGATCGACAAGATCAACATCATCGAGATGGGGCAGGGCGCGGGCGGAGGCAGCGGCGTTGGCAGGGTGCTGGGCACTGTCGGCGGCGGCATGACGGCCATGCTCGCCATGCTGAAGGACCAGTTCGGCATCGACGTCGTGCGCCTCGTGCAGGCCAAGACCAATGCCGCCGCGGCCGAGGCCGAGAATCGCGACACGCCCGGAGCCGGCAAGGCGTCCGCCTGACGCGCCCGCGCACTCGCGAGGTGAACCCATGACAGCCGCGACCATTTTCGAGAGCACGGTTCCCTGGAACCCGAAGCGGCCCGACACGGTCATCATCTCGTGCGTCGATGGCCGCTGGCGGGCCCACATCCAGGAATTCACGGTCAACTACCTGAAGGCCGACCTGCACGCCGATTTCCTTGCCGTTCCCGGAGGGATCGAACCGCTGACGCTCTTCGATCTCGTGCCGAAGGACTTCAATTTCTTCCGGCGGCGGCTCGAGTCGCTGATCGAGGCGCACGGCACGAAGCGCATCGTCGCCATCGCCCACCAGGACTGCGCCTGGTACAAGGAGCGCAGACTCTTCTCGTTCAAGCTCGACCTGAGGGAGCGGCAGGTCGCCGATCTCAAGAAAGTGGCGGCACGCCTGCGCGAGACGCTCCCGGAGATCACCGTCGAGACGTACTTCGCGCGGCTGGAGGGAAAGGACCCCGAGCGCGTCGTCTTCGAGCCGGTGTGACGTTCACCGCGCGAGGGCGTTCACGAACGCCTCGCCGTCGCGCCGACCCAGGTCGTACGCGGACTGAATCCCCTCCGGGCTCGTGTAGTCCCAGGCGTCCACGGGGATCTTCGCCGACGGCTGGACGTAGGTGCGCCCGGGGATCTCCGGCAGCGCTGCATACCGGCGGGTCAGCATCACCAGCGTCGCCCCGGGCGCATCGTCAAGCGCGCACACAGGCACGTTGTCGACGACGCCGCCGTCGAGCACGTACCGCCCTTTCCATTTGAGCGACGAAGTCATCGGCGGGGAACACGATGACCCGAGGATGAGATCGGCCAGGGTCTCCGGCGTGGCGCAGTCGCGCACCGACACCACCTCCGGCCGGTAACCGATGGCGCGCGCGGTCGTCGGGTGCACAACCCGCCGGACGCGCTTGTCGAAGTTGTAGGCGGCCGACGCGGCGAGGAAGCCGGTGCGCGGGCCGAGCCAGGGCGGCATGTGCCCGAGGAGCACCCGGATGTCCGGACCCGCGTGCACC
>JALOKU010000054.1 GCA_025456345.1 Vicinamibacterales bacterium
GCCAGCCTTCGGGCGAAGGCGGGCCAGTTCTGCCAGACGACTTCACGCCGTGGCCGCCGCTGCAGCGGTCACGACAGCCAGGCGAAGGCTTCGCGGGCGATCGCATCGGGCACCTCGTGGCCGCCCTCGAACTCCCGGTACGTCACATCGTAGCCCTCTTCCCTCAACTGCCGCACGACCTCCTGGCCCCTGTAGATGTGGAAGACGGTGTCCCTGGTCCCGTGCGACACGAAGACTCGCGGCTTGCCGTTGCGATCGACCTGCTTTATGAAGCCCGGAGAGAAGGCGACCAGTCGTGTGAACAGGTCGCCATTGAGAAGGCCGAGCGCGAGCGCGTAGGTCGCGCCGTCGGACAGACCGCCGAGCGTCACGCGGGCCGGATCGATCGCGCAGCCTGAGAAGACCTGGGCAAGCGCGCCGTCGAGGAACGTCACGTCCGCGCCGAACTCCCCGACCACCGCGTCCCACACGCCTTTCCGCGACTGGGGCAGGAGCAGGACGACGCCGTATTCCTCGGCCAGCGGCAGGGTGAAATCCATGCGCATGGAGTTGCCGCCGCCGCCGTGCATCATCACCGCGAAAGGCAGCGCCCGAGCGGGATCGACGCTGTACGGCACGTAGATGACACCGTCGTCGCGCCCCAACTCGCGGCCCAGCACGTGGGCGCCAGGCGACAACGTGGTGCGCTGCGCCACGGGACGCGCGGACAGGCGGCCGGTGACGGTGGGCGACGGCGAGGCCGGGATCGAGTCGCCGCCGCAGGCGGCGGCCGCGGCGGCAGCCAGGGCGAAGAACTCCCGGCGCGACAGGCGGGGAGACGCGAGACCGCCAGCAGCCCGGCGAAGGCGCGGCATGGCGTTCTTCCTTTCGTGCGCAAGATATCACGGTGCCGGTTTCACCGCCAGGTAGACCCTCCGGATCGGCCTGCCCTTCAGGCGCCGCTGCACGCTGACGCGCTCGAGGCGCAGCCCGGCCGAGCGGAGCAACCCGCGGATCTCCGCTTCGGCGAACGCACGCTCGCGCACCGAGACCTCGACCTTTCGGAACAGACGACCCTGCTTCACGAACCACAGCTGGTGAAAGGTCGCGATGCCGGTTGCCGCGTCGAACTCGTTATAGGCGGTGAACGCGTGGGGCCCTGCCCGGAAGAGCTTCTCGCTCGTGCTCAGCCACTGCAGCATGAACCGCGTGTTCAGATCGAACTGGAAGAGGCCGCCCGGGCGGAGGACGCGCGCCACGTTGGCGAATACGCGCTGAAGGCCGCCGGTCTCGAGCACGTGATTGAGCGCGTCGAAATGGCATGTGACCACGTCGGCGCGCACGTCGAGCCGGAGGCGCTCGAGGTCCTGGCGCAGCCAGCGCACACGCGCCGACTTGCGCCGGGCCACGCGGAGCATGGCCTCCGACCGATCCACGCCGACGACCGTTCTCCGGGAGCCGGCCACCCACGGCACGGTGGTGTTGCCCGTCCCACAGGCGAGGTCGACGACTACGCGCGGCCGGACGTGATGCGCCTTCATCGCCACACGGAGCGACGCCTGGAACTCGGCATAGAAGGCCTGAATGCCAGGATCGGCGGCCATCACGTCGTAGAGCGGTGCGAGTTCACGATATGGGTCGCGCACGCTTCATCCCTCCACGCCGGTTGATTGTACGCCCCGGCAGAGCCTGGCAGGCAAGGCCCAAGGCGCCATCCGGATGACGCACCAGGTAACAATTACGTCGTCGGATGGTCAATTCGTGCCACCCGGAGGAAGCCGGCGCGCCCCGCGGTCCCGCCTTTCTCACCTCCAGGCGCCGATCTGTGCGCCCCGGGAGCGCCGATGGCCGCGGACTGTACGGCGAGCCTTCTTGGCACGTTGTCTGCAGCGACCTGCCCTCGGCGGGTGTCCGGGCCGGTTCGTGAGGTCGAGTCGACGCCCGGTTGGCGGGCTGTCGGGGATGACACAGAGGTTCACGATGTGGAAACGGGGCGAAGTCGTGCGGCCACCTGACAATGGCCGCGAAGTCACGGGTGCGGTCGCCCCCGGAACGCCGGGAGTCGCGAGTGTGCCACGAGTTCATGCAACGGAAACCGAGGCGAAGCGCACCATGGACAAAGACGTTGTCAACATCGGCAAGTCGGTGGTCATCAAGGGCGAGCTCAGCGGCAGCGAGGATCTCGTCATCGAGGGAACGGTCGACGGCAAAGTCGAGCTGAGCGAGCACGTGCTGACGGTGGGGTCGCACGGCAAGCTCAAGGCCGAGGTGTTCGCGAAGATCGTGGTCGTCCTCGGCGAAGTCGTCGGCAACATCACCGCCAGCGAAAAGGTGGACATCCGCGACAGCGGCTCGGTGGACGGCGACATCGTCGCGCCGCGCGTGGCGATTGCCGAGGGCGCGCATCTTCGCGGCAGCGTGGACATGCAGAAGAAACCTCCCGCTGCCGCAGTGCCCGTCCAGGCCGCGAAGCCCGAGGTGAAGCTCGCGCCCCTTCCGGCTGGCCCGCCGGTCCCGGGCGGCCAGCGTATCGCCGCCGGGTAGCGCCGGTATGCGCGCGGGCCTGCGCCTCGCGCGTTCCGGCCGCGCCTGCACGGGCGGAGGGGTGCTCTTGTCGAGCGGCGACACGGTGCGAAGTCTGCGCGGTTTGCTCTCACGCCTGGGATCCGTCCGGCCGGTGGAAGGCGCACCGCCCGACGCGGGCTCGCCGCCAGCGCCGGAAGACCACACGATCGTCACGTCGAAGGGGCTGCAGAAGTTCCTCTCGCACCTCCAGACGCGACCGGCGCCGGTCCTGCTGGATCTGGGTCCCGTCGTCGGGTCGAACGTCGCGTTCTTCGGCGAGCACCTGAACTGCAAGTTCCTCGTCGAGGATCTGCTTGCGGATCTCGAGCGCCACACCCATGGCGGCCCGCCTGAGGCGTTTCCGGCATTTCTCTCGCGGCGCTTCGCGCTGGCGGAAGGCGCGGTGGACGGCGTGCTGCTGTGGGACCTCTACGACTACCTGGACCGGCCGTCTGCGCAGGCGCTGGCGACAACGCTCGTCCGGCTGCTGCGGCCCGACGGCGCGCTGCTCGGGTTCTTCAGCAACGCCAACCAGGCCGGCAGCGGCTGCACCAAGTTCATTGTGCTGGATGAGTCGCACGTGCGGCAGCGCTCGCACGCATCGGCGGTGGTGCGCCAGGCTTCTCTGCAGAACCGCGACATCATCAAGATGTTCGACGGCCTGCGCGTGTCCGACGCCTTCCTGCTCAAGACCGGCCGTCGCGAGATGCTCTTCCGCAAGGGCGGCGGCGGCCGGCCGATCATCTGACGGCGGCGCCGCTCACGGGAGAGAGCCTCCGTCCCATTCGTGGTTGGGGTCGGGCACGAACGCCAGCCCCCAGGAGCGCACGTTCCCGCTCTCGACGCCAACCAGCCACCCGCCGGGGATCTTCGCGCGGGAGACATTCGTCGGCGACGACACCTTCCACTTGTCCCCGGGCAGCGTCTGCGGCTCGAGCCTGATGAACACCAGTTCTTGTGCCATTCCTCTCATTCTACGCCCCCGGGCGCGAGCGCAGGGCTGGACCGGCATTCGAGCGGCGACAATTCCCCTTTCCTCCGTTCTCGATCCCACCTGTACACATACGGCGGTCTGTCGGGGAATCGTGCCGCGGCTGCGCAACTGCGGACGCCGTCCAGGTGGAGTCCGTACAGCACGGGCCGTCCGGCGGCGTCGATGCCGTTGCGGGTGAGGTCGTAGCCGGCCATCGATCGGCGCGTGCCGACGCGGTCCTGGATCAGCACGAGCGCGCGGTCGAGCCGGGAGGCGGCAACCGCGGCGCACGGGTCCATTCGCTCCAGGATGACGCCCCGCTCGATCGCGGCGTGGGCAGCCAGCGCGAACGGCATCACGGCGACGCTGGCGGCCAGCAGTCCGAACAGCACGCGGTCACGCCGTGGCCGGTCATCGAGCCGCGCGCCGATGACGAGGTTGCCCGCGACGAATACCACCATGAACAGGAACGCCTCGTAGTGAAACCGGGGACCGTATTGGTTACCGCCGCGCTCCACGTAGAAGTAGAGCACGGCGGCCAGCAGCACGATCATCCAGTCGAGCAGTCCCCGGCGCAGCTCCCGTGGAGCGACGCGAAGATAGACGAAATACGCGACGAGGACCGCGGGCGGCGTCCACGAGAGATGGCGAAGCACGTGCGTCGCGAGCATGTCGGCGCCGCGCAGGAGGAAGTGGTCGGCGAACCACAGCGAGTACGTGAGCGGCCTCGTGGTGAGCTGCCACGGACTGCCGCTGAACTGGATGTTGTACCACCCCAGCACCACGACCCATGGCAGTCCGCCCAGGGCGAAGAGCGCCGCAGTCCGAAGCCTCGGCGCGCCTGACCTGAGCAGCCACCAGGCGATCGGCACGGCGCAGACGGCGCCGGTAAGATACCGCGCCAGTACGGCCCACCCGACGAGCAGACCAGCCGCCAGCGGCACCCAGGCCGGCGTCCGGTCCTCGCGTGCGGCCAGGCACGCCGCGCCAAGCAGGAGCGCGCCGCAGAAGGTGTGCGAAAAGTACGACGCGCCGTTGAACAAGAAGAACGGCGAGACCGCCACAAGGGCCGCAGCGGATGCCCCCGCGGGCGGGCCGTAGAGACGCGTGCCCAATTGCCAGGTCAGTCCGAGCGTCAGCGCGCCAAGAAGCGGGTTCACCAGCCAGACCGGCACGCCAAGGCGAAGCGCAGCCGCGAGCGCGAGCGGCCAGCCCAGCGGGAAACTCCCAAACACCCGACCCGGCTCCTGTACGATGTAGTTGAAGAAGAACACGTCGGCAGGCTTGATGGGCGTGTTCCACAAACGCCCCGCCGCCAGCGTCTGCGCCTGATAGAGGTAGGCGTACTCGTCACCAGAATTCGGAAAGCCGAGCAGCACGAACCGGTTAAGGGCCGCGAGCGCCAGCACGGCCAGAGGCGCGCCGGCCGCCCACACCGCAGCGCGATGCTGGTGCGCCCAATCCGCCGCGTGAACCCACCGCGTGTAGAGCACATTCAGCCACGGCCGCGGCGGCCCCGAGGCATTCGGCATCGTCAACTCCCCCTCCACACGAACGCGCAAGTGTACACCTGCTCACGCGCGCACGACGCCGGGACGGGCTGGACAGCATGTGGATCCCACAAGCGGCGCACAGGAGTCGCGGCGACGGCGGAAACTGCTTGACATCGCTGCGCGCCGACGAATACTTGGATGAAACGGCGGCACGGAGCCGCCGGCCGGCGAGATCGAGACCGGTGGGCGGGCGGATTGATGCCACGAACTGATCCCTGTATGGCTGGAGGACGGCTGTGAAGCGAGCGTTGGTGTGCGGGGCGGGCGGATTCATCGGCATGCATCTTGTGAAGAAGCTGAGGGGCCTCGGCTACTGGGTCCGCGGCGTGGACATCAAACGGCACGAGTGGTCGCCCGACGGCGCGGACCAGTTCCTGCAGCTCGACCTCCGCGTCGAGGCCAACTGCGGGGCGGCCCTGACAGTGGAGGGGGGGACCTTCGACGAGGTCTACCAGCTCGCGGCCGACATGGGCGGGATGGGGTTCATCCACTCCGCCGAAACCGAGATCATGCACAACAGCGCCCTCATCAACATCTACATGACGGACCAGGCCGCCCGGCTCGGCGTGCCGCGCTATTTCTTCTCGTCGTCGGTGTGCGTCTACCGCGACATGCAGCCCGGGGAGCCGGAGATGACGGAAGCCGAAGCCGTCCCGGCCCACCCCGACAACGAGTACGGCTGGGAGAAGCTCTACTCCGAGCGCATCGCCGAGGCGTACGAGCGGCGCTACGGGATGCAGGTGCGCATCGCGCGCTTTCAGAACTGTTACGGGCCCGAAGGGACCTGGACCGGGGGCCGCGAGAAGGCGCCGGCGGCCATGTGCCGGAAGATCGCCGAGATCGACGACGGGGGCACCATCGACGTGTGGGGCGACGGCTCGGCGGTGCGATCGTACACGTACGTCAGCGACATGGTCGACGGGATCTACGCGCTGACGCACTCGGAGCTGCACGGCGCGGTGAAC
The DNA here is from genome assembly GCA_025456345.1 of Vicinamibacterales bacterium. GTDB lineage: Bacteria > Acidobacteriota > Vicinamibacteria > Vicinamibacterales > JAKQTR01 > JAKQTR01. Next base: position 6,036 of record JALOKU010000054.1, read on the forward strand.
ATCGGCTGCCCGCAATACGTCACGGTGGACGAACTCGCGGTGGCAGCGGCCAAAGTGGCCGGCAAGCGGATTGCCATCCGCCACGTCGACGGCCCGGTGGGCGTCCATTCGCGGAACTTCAGCAACGCGCGCATCTACTCGCTCGGCTGGACGGCGCAGGTGGACCTCGAGGCGGGACTCGCACGCACCTACCCCTGGATCGACGCGCAGGTGAAGGCGGCCAGGGCCGCGTCCCGGTAGCCGCCGCATGCCGCGCAAGGCCTTCGTCAGCGGCACGTTCGACCTCCTGCACAGCGGCCACGTGGCGTTCCTCACCGAGGCCGCGGCCCACGGTGAGCTTTACGTGGCGGTCGGCCACGACGAGTGCGTGTTCCGGCTGAAGGGGCGCTACCCCGTCAATTCGCAGGACGAGCGGAAGTACCTCATCGACTCGCTCCGGTGCGTGAAGGAATGCCGCATCAGCCGCGGCATGGGCCTGCTTGATTTCGTGGACGAGATCCGCGCGATCAAGCCCGACGTCTTCGTCGTCAACGAGGACGGCGCTCACGAGAGCAAGGCGCAGCTCTGCCGGGAGATGGGGATCGAGTACCTCGTCCTCCGGCGGTTGCCGCACGGCGGCCTGCCCGCACGGAGCACGACCGCGCTGCGCGACGAGTGCACCATCCCGTTCCGCATCGATCTCGCGGGAGGGTGGCTCGATCAGCCGTTTGTGTCCTGTTACCACTCCGGCGCGGTTCTCACGATCTCGATCGAGCCGACCCACGCGTTCAACAACCGCAGCGGCATGGCGTCGAGCACCCGCAACAAGGCCATCGAGCTCTGGCGGACGGCCCTGCCCCAGGGCAACCGGGAGCAGGTGGCCAAACTGCTCTTCAGCTACGAGAACCCGCCCGGCACCAAGGAGGTCGCCGGCTCGCAGGATTCCATCGGCATCGTGTATCCCGGGCTCAACCGGCTCGAGTACAACGGCGCCTACTGGCCCTACGCCATCGAGTCGGTCGAGGACGAGGAGGTGCTGGCCTGGCTCGAGCGGCGCCTGCACCTGGTGCCCGTCGGGCCGAGGGCGCCTGAGTTCAGCGTGCTGGCCGACACGCGGGTGACCGCCGAGGGCGCACGCAGCCTGGCCGTCGCCGCCGACGACTGCTGGCAGGCCATTCGCGGGATGGACACCGCCGCATTCGGCCGCGCCTTCTCCGCGTCGTTCGAGGCGCAGGTCGCCATGTTCCCGAACATGGTCAGTCAGGCCATTTACGACCAGATCGACGCCTGCCGCGGCCTCGCCCAGGGCTGGAAGCTCAGCGGCGCCGGCGGCGGCGGGTACCTCATCCTCGTCGCTGATCGCTTCATCCCCGACGCCATCCAGATTCGCATCCGCCGCCAGTACGCCGTATTCTGAAACGGGCCTCTTCCCTCTCCCCCCTCTCCCCTCTCCCCTCTCCCCTATCCCCTGTCCTCTATCCCCTGTCGCCTGTTCCCTGTCGCCGAGTGCTATAGTTCCCCTGCCCTCCCCGAGCCCCCCCGAGCGACGCACATCAGGAGGTTCCATGCCCAAGCACGTGCTGGTTGCAACCGAGAAGCCCTTCGCGAAAGTCGCCGTCGCCGGCATTACCGGCATCTTCACCCAGGCCGGCTACGACGTGACGCTGCTCGAGAGCTACAAAGACAAGGCCGATTACCTCAAGGCGGCGGCCGCGGCCGACGGCCTGATTGTCCGCAGCGACATCGTGGACGCCGAGGTGTTCCAGGCCGCGCCGAACCTGAAGATCGTCGTCCGCGCGGGCGCCGGCTACGACAATATCGACCTCAAGGCCGCCACGGCCAACGGCGTCGTCGCCATGAACACACCCGGCCAGAACTCGAACGCCGTGGCCGAGCTCGTGTTCGGACTGATGATTACCCTCGCGCGCCGCGGGTTCAGCGGCAAGGACGGTACCGAGCTTCGCGGCAAGAAGATCGGCATCCATGCCTACGGCAACGTCGGGAAGTGCGTGGCGACGATCGCCCGGGGCTTCGGGATGGACGTCCTCGCGTTCGATCCCTACGTGCCCGCCGGGACGATGAAGGCCGAGGGCGTGACGCCGGTGGCGTCGGCCGGCGAGCTGTACTCGTCGTGCGAGTACATCTCACTCCACCTCCCCAAGACCAAGGACACGGTGAAGTCGATTGGCGCGGACCTGCTCGTGAAGCTGAAGAAGGGCGGCACGGTGATCAACACCGCCCGGGCGGAGGTCATCGACGAGGCCGGCCTGCTCCAGGTGATGGAGACCCGTCCGGACATCATGTACGGCGCTGACGTGGCGCCTGAATGCGCCGCCGAGTTCGCCGCGAAGTACCAGGGGCGCTACTGCTTCACGGCCAAGAAGATGGGCGCGCAGACGGCCGAGGCCAACATCAATGCCGGCCTCGCCGCCGCGCGGCAGATCGTGAGCTTCTTCGAGAAGGGCGACACGACGTTCAAAGTGAATTGAGGCGCCGGGTTCACTTCTTCTCGGGCACCAGCGTTACCCGCACGTAGTTCCTGGTGTCGAGGAACATCCGGGCGGCGTCCTGGATCATCGCCGGCGTCAGCGTCCGGTGCACCGGCGGCTCCTTCAGCGCCTCCTGCGGGTCGTCGCCGTTCTCGAAGGCGTCCGTGAGGCGGCCGGTCACCCAGCGGTTCTCCTTCGAGTCGGTCTCGAACTCGCGCACCAGCGCTTCGCGGACGCCGCGGATGTAGTTCTCCGAGAGCTGGTCCATCCGTATCCGCGCGATTTCGAGGAAGAGCCGTTTCACGAGCTCTTCGGTCCGTTCCGGAGCGCAGCTGAAGTCGATCGACAGCGCGTACGTCGGCCTCGGGACGCGGTCGCTGGCCGATGTCACCTTCACCCCGTAGGTGCCCGACTGATCCTCGCGCAACACCGCGCCAAGCTGCCCCTCGAGGATCAGCCCGAGCACCCGGAGCAGCACGCGCTGGGTGGGGTCCCAGGTGAACGGGCCCGAGAAGACAATGCGGACGCGGCTCTGGGGCTCGAGGCCCTTCTCGACGACCTTCTCCACGACGCCGCGGACGGGCGTGATGTTGGTGTCTTTCCAGGTCTCTTTCCGGCCGGCCGCCGGCAGCGAGGCCAGGTAGCGGGCGACGAGCGGCCGGACGGCGGCCACGTCGAAGCTGCCCGCGAACACGAAGACGAAGTCGCCGGCGTCGGCGAACCGATCCTTGTAGAACGCGAACGACTTCTCGAGGCTCATTTCCTTGATCAGCGCGTCCGACAGCGGACGCTTCCTGAAGTGGTTCTGCCACAGGGTCGCCGTCACGGTGTCTTCGAAGAGCGTGTCGGGATCGGAGCGCCGGTTCGCGGCGAGCGACGTCAACTGCCCCATCAAGACGCCGAACGCCGTGGCGTCGGCGCGGGGCTTCGTGAACCGCAGGTGGACCAGTTGCAGCAGCGTCTCGATGTCGCGCGCCGAGCCCCCGCCCGCCATCCCTTCGAACGACTCTTCGAAGAACGGCAGCGCGGTCGCCACCTTGCCGGCCAGCACCTTGTCGAGGGCCACGGCGTCGAAGCCGGCGAGCCCGCCGGCCGCGACCACCTGCCCCGCCGTCGCGGCCGCCACGTATTCGGGGTCGGGCACGAGCGACGCGCCGCCGGGGCTGATGGCGCGGAAGAACACCTCGTCCTGCTTGAACGTGGTCGGGTGCAGCACGACCCGCGCGCCGTTCGAGAGCGTCCACTCCGTGATGCCGGCGTCGGCCATGGTCTTCTCCGCCACGATCGACCCGGCTGCCGGCGGCTCGGCGAGGAGCACGCCATCAGGCGCGTCGTCCACGTAGGCGGCCACCGCCGCGGCGCTTGCGTTCTTGACGATGGCCGCAAGCTCGGCTTCGGTCGGCACGGCCAGGCCGGCCTTCTGCGGGGCCGACACGGCGATCACGCGGTTGCGGTCCCCGTTCCACTCGCTGGCCAGCGCGTTGACTTCCGCCAGCGAGATGCCCGGCAGGAACTTCACGTGCATCTCATGCTCCCAGGCGATGCCCGGGAGCGATTCGTCGGTCAGGAAGTTGCGGATGTACTCCGCGGCGAGCGCGGCCGACTCGTCCTTGTCCTTCTCCGCGAGGGCCTGGTCGTAGACCCGGAGCAGGTTCCGTTTCTCCCGCTCGAACTCAGAAGCGGTGAAGCCGTGGCGCTCGACCCGCGTCGCCTCCGTGATCAGGGCTTCCAGCGCGCGCCCGATCCGGTCCGGCTGCGTCATCGCCGAGAGCATGGCCACTTCCTTCGTGCGCACGAAGATGCCCCGGTCCACGCCGGCGCCGATAAACGGCGGGTCCGCGCGCTGGCTCACCTCGTTGAGCCTGGCGTTGAACATGGCGGCGTACAGGTGGTCGATGATGCGATCCCGGTAGGAGAGGACGGTGGCCTGCTCGCGGATCGGGAGCTTGTTGAAGATCGTCACCGACGCCGCCGGCAATTCCGGGTCGGTCGCGACCGCGTACCGCGTGCCCGGGTGATCCGGCACCGGGTAGGCGGGACGCGGTTTCGGCGCGGCCGCCGCGGGGATCCCGCTGAACCGTTGCCTGATGAGCTTCTCGATCGCGGGCGGGTCGAAATCGCCGACGGCGACGACCGCCATCAGGTCCGGCCGGTACCAGTCCCGGTAGAACTGCCTGAGCCGGTCGTGCGAGAAGGTGTCGAGCGACGCCTTGGTGCCGATCGGGCTGCGCACCGCGTAGCGCGATCCGTCCAGCGCGATCGGGAACAGCTTGTCCTGGAGCCGGGCAGCCGCCCCGCGCCCCTGCCGCCATTCCTCGACGATGACGCCCCGCTCCTTGTCGATTTCGCGCCCGTCGAAGGTGAGGTTGTGCGCCCAGTCCTCCAGGATGAGGAAGGCCTTCTCGAGGATTTCGGGGCGATCGGTCGGCACCTGCAGCACGAACGTCGTGTCGTCGAACGTCGTGAAGGCGTTCAGGCTCGGCCCGAACTGCATGCCGATCGACTCCATGAAGGCCGTGATCTCCTGGCCCTGGAAGTGCTTCGTGCCGTTGAAGGCCATGTGCTCCACCACGTGCGCCAGCCCGAGCTGGTCGTCGTCTTCGAGCACCGACCCGGCGTTGACCACGAGGCGCAGCTCGGCCCGGTTCGCCGGCCGCGGGTTCCGGCGGATGTAGTACCGCAGGCCGTTCTCCAGCCTGCCGATCGTGATCCGGGCATCGACCGGCACCCGCTCCGTCGCCGACGGCAGCGGGACAACCGTCAGGTGCGCAGGCTTGCGGGCCTGGGTCGCCTGGGCCTGGCCGGCGGCGGCAGACCCGGCCGAGGCGCCCGCCATCAACGCGGCGGCGAGCAGGAGTCGCGGGAGGCGGCGAGCATTCATGCAGTTCTTCCTAGGAAACATCGATACCCATGCGCGCGACGAGATCGGCGACCTCGCGCCGGAGGAACCCGAACGACGGAATGACGAACAGCAGCGCCTGCATCTTCGACGAGTCGTAGTCGGTCTCGATGACCTCGCTCGTCACGAAAGGCCGGCGCTCGACCTGCGCCGACAGCGAGAACGGAATCTCGCCCATCGACGACAGGATGCCGGCGCCGAAGATGCGCGTCTCGCCGGCCTCCTCGATGAGCCCGAACTCGATCGAGAACCAGCTGAGCCGCTTCAGCGCGAGCACGTGGTCGCCCGACGTCGCCCGCACGGCGGCCCTGCCGAGTACCGTCAGCAGTTCGGCGTAGTCGTGGTTCACGAGCAGCGGTACGTGCCCGAGGCAATCGTGAATCATGTCGGGCTCGGGGGTGAACTCGGGCTTCGAGCCATGGCGGAGGAACTGCGTGCACGGGAACCCGCGAGCCGCGATGTACGCGTAGAAAATCCGGTACGCGATGAGCCCCTCGGCCGGCACCAGGTGAATCCCGCTCATCTGCTGCAGCTGGCCACTCAGGGAGCTCAACTGCGGGATCTCGTCGGCGCGAATCCCCAGGCCCCGCTTGGCCTGCAGGTAGATCCCGCTCGCATGGCGGGTGTGCAGGTGGTCGAGTTTCGGCGAGACCTCGCGCCAGATCCGCTGCTCCTCCGGGGTGTAGTCGATGTGTGGCGGCCCGAGGCTGCCCAGCCGGTGCTGCCGGCAGAGGGCGAACAGATCGTGGCGTCTCGCGACGTACGCCTGGTCGCCGATGCCGGGATGCACCGGCTCGAGTTCCAGCACATCCGGGTCTGGAGGATTGGCGTAGATGTCGTTGTCCGCCATGTCTTTCGAGGATACGCGATGGGCCCGGGCCTGACAAGCGCTCCTGCGTGCTACCATCGGCGGCGCGTGCCCATCGACGTGGACGTGCTCGTCATCGGCGCCGGTGCGGCCGGCATGCTCTGCGCCGCCGAGGCCGGCCGCCGGGGCCGCCGTGTCCTGCTCCTCGATCACTGGAAGCAGATCGGCGAGCGCATCCGCGTGTCCGGCGGAGGGCGCTGCAATTTCACCAACCGGCGCGCCGGCGCCGAGCACTACCTCTCCCGGAACCCGAGGTTCTGCCAGTCCGCCCTGGCCCGGTTCCCGCCGGATCGCTTCGTCGCGCTCGTCGAGCGGCACGGGGTTCCTTATCACGAGGAGGCGCACGGGCAGCTGTTCTGCGATCGCTCTTCGCACGACATCATCGGCCTGCTCAGGCGGGAGTGCGAGCACGCCGGGGTGCGGCTCGTGCACCCGTGCACGGTGTGGCGCATCGAGCGCGTGGGCGACGGCGGGCCGCCGCCCGCCGGGCCTGGCGCACCGCGGTTCAGGGCGGAAACCGGCGCGGGCACGGTCGCGTGCGCCTCGCTGGTCGTCGCCACCGGTGGCCTTGCCGTGCCCCTGCTGGGCGCGACGCCATTCGGATACGGCGTCGCCGAGCAGTTCCGCATCCCCGTCGTCGCGACGCGGCCGGCCCTGGTGCCGCTGGCGCTGGCGCCCGAGACCATGACGGCCCTGGCGCCGCTCGCCGGCGTCGCCTTCGAGGCCGAGGCCCGCTGCGGCACCGGCCGGGCGGCGCCGCGCTTCGTCGACAGCGCCCTGGTGACCCATCGCGGCCTGTCCGGCCCGGTCATCCTCCAGATTTCGAGCTACTGGCAGGCTCAGACCGACGGCGGCGGCCCGCGGGCGCCGGTGGTGCTCGACCTGCTGCCCGGCCTCGACGCCCGCGCGTGGCTCTCGCAACGCGCCGGCAGCCGCGCCGCGCTCCCGAACCTGCTGGCCGAGGTGCTCCCGCGCCGCCTCGCCCACGGCTGGTGCGACCTGCACGGGTGGACCGGCCGCATCGACGAGTACGCCTCCCCGGCCCGCGAGGCCATGGCGCGAGCCCTCAACGCCTGGACGCTGATGCCCAGCGGCACGCTCGGGTACAGGAAGGCGGAGGTCACCCTCGGAGGCGTGGACACGACGGCGCTCTCCTCGCAGACGATGGAGGCCCGCGACGTGCCGGGCCTGTACTTCATCGGCGAAGTCGTGGATGTGACGGGATGGCTCGGCGGCTACAATTTCCAGTGGGCCTGGTCTTCGGGCTGGGTGGCAGGACAATTCGCATGAAACCACACACGACTCCTCTGCTCATCGCCGCGGCGGCTGCGGCCCTCCTCGCGACCGGCGGCGTCTCGGCCCGCCCCGCAGCGCGGCAGGGCGCGCCCGACGAGGCCACCTTCAGGCGGTTCGTCACGATCGCCCCGGGCGAGCCCATCGACCGCATCGTCTCGAAAGCCTCCCGCGTCGTGCCGTCGCCCAACCAGGTTGCCTGGCAGGAGCGGGAGTTCATCGCCTTCGCCCATTTCGGCATGAACACCTTCACCGATCGGGAGTGGGGCGACGGGAAGGAATCGCCGGCCCTCTTCAACCCCACCAACTTAGACGCGCGCCAGTGGGTGCAGGCCTTCAAGGCCGCCGGGATGAGACTGCTCATCCTCACCGCCAAGCACCACGACGGCTTCTGCCTGTGGCCGACGGCCACAACCACCCACAGCGTGAAGAGCAGCCCGTGGAAGAACGGGAGCGGCGACGTCGTGGCCGAGGTGGCCAGGGCGTGCCGCGAGGCGGGCCTCGCCTTCGGTGTTTACGTGTCGCCGTGGGACCGCCACGAACCCAGTTATGGCGATTCCCCGCGGTACAACGAGCTGTTCCGCGCGCAGCTGCGCGAGCTGCTGACCGGCTACGGTGAGGTGGCCGAAGTCTGGTTCGACGGCGCGAACGGCGAGGGGCCCAACGGGAAGCGCCAGGTCTACGACTGGCCGTCCTACTACCGCGTCGTGCGGGAGCTTCAGCCCAAGGCGGTGATCTTCGGCATGGCGCCCGACGTGCGCTGGGTCGGCACCGAGTCGGGCTACGGCCGGGACACCGAGTGGAGCGTGGTGCCGCTCACACTGCGCGAGGGTGCGGCCCCGCACGCCGATTCGCCTCATCCGCTCGACGACGCGTTCGTGCCGGGCGACTTGACGGCGCCGGATCTCGGCAGCCGGGACGCGATTCGCCCGGCCTCGGTTCTCGCGTGGTACCCGGCGGAAACCGACGTCTCGATCAGACCGGGCTGGTTCTACCATGCGAAGCAGGACCCGCAGGTCAAGACGCCGGAGAAACTGGTCGACATCTACTTCAGCTCCGTCGGGCGCAACGGGGTGCTGCTGCTGAACGTGCCCCCCGACACGCGCGGGCGCATCGCCGACGCCGACATGGCCAGCCTTACGGGCATGCGCGCGATTCTCGACCGAGCCTTCGCGGCGCCTGCCGCCGAAGCGAGGCCGCCGACCCGAGCGGCGGGCGGCGGCCCCGCGGCCGCGTACGAGGTGCCGATCGGCGCCGGCCGCCGCTTCGATGTCGCCCTGATCCAGGAGGATCTGCGGCGGGGCCAGCGCGTCGAGCAGTTCACGCTCGAGCTGTGCGCGGCCGGCGCCTGCCGCGAGTTCGCGCGCGGGACCACCATCGGCTACAAGCGCCTGCTGCGGTTTCCCGAGGTGGAGACCGGCCCGGCGCACCGCGACGCGCGCATCAGGCTGACCATCGTGCAGGCCCGCGGCACGCCAGCCGTGTCGGCGCTCGGCGTCTACAGGATGGGAACCACCCAGCCGCAGGGTGCGGCCATCGCCCTCGGATCCGGCGTGGCCGGACAGACGCCGAAGCACACCTTTGCACTCGGCAAGGACGACTTTCTGCTCGACGGGGCGCCGTTCCAGATGATCGGGTGCGAGATGCACCCGGCCCGCATCCCGCCCGAGTACTGGGCGCACCGCATCAGGATGGCGAAGGCGATGGGCTGCAACACCATCGGCGCCTACCTGTTCTGGAACTATCACGAGACCGCCGAAGGCGTGTTCGATTTCACAACGGGCAGCCGCGACGTCGCGCGGTTCGTGCGCCTCGCGCAGGCGGAGGGCCTGTGGGTGCTGTTGCGGCCCGGCCCGTACGTGTGCGCGGAATGGGACTTCGGGGGCATCCCGGTCTACCTGCTGCGCGACCCGGATCTCAAGGTCCGCTGCATGAACCCGCAGTACATGCAGGCGGCCGAGCGCTACATTCGGCGCCTCGCGGCGGTGGTGAAGCCGTTGATGGCCGCAGCCGGCGGCCCCATCGTCATGGTCCAGATCGAGAACGAGTACGGCAGCTACGGCAACGACCGCGCCTACATGGAGCGGCTGAAAGCGGTATGGGTGCAGGCCGGAATCGCCGGCCCGTTCTACACCGCCGACGGCCCGACCCCGTACATGCTGGAGGCCGGGCACGTGGCCGGTGCGGCCGTCGGCCTCGACTCGGGCTCGGAGGAGCGGCACTGGACGCTCGCGCGTGCCATCGTTCCCGGCGTCCCGGTGTTTTCGTCCGAGACCTACCCGGGCTGGCTGACGCACTGGGGCGAAGCATGGGCGCGGCCGCCGCTCGACGATCTCCTGAAGGAGGTCACGTTCCTGCTGGCGAACAGGAAGTCGTTCAACTTCTATGTCGCCCACGGGGGCACCAATTTCGGGTTCACGGCCGGCGCGAACTCCGGAGGGAAGGGCTACGAGCCCGATCTCACCAGCTACGACTACGACGCCCCCATCGACGAGCAAGGCCGGGCGACGGCGAAGTATCACGCCCTGCGCAAGCTCATCGGCTCCTATCTGCCCGCCGGGCAGGCGCTGCCGCCTGTCCCGGAGCCGATTCCGTCGATCGCCGTGCCCGAGTTCGCCATGCGCCCCCACGCGTCGATCTGGAACCACCTGCCGGCGCCGGTGGCGTCGGTCCAGCCGAAGCCCTTCGAGTCGTACGGCCAGAATCAGGGACTCGTGCTCTACCGGACGACGCTCGTGGGCCGCAAGTCGGGCCGCCTCGTCATCACCGATCTGCACGACTACGCCAACGTGTTCGTGGACGGCACGCTCGCCGGCACGCTCGACCGGAGGCTCGGGGAGAAATCGATCGAGTTGCCCCGCACCGACAACCCGATTCCCGTCGTCGACATCCTCGTCGAAGGCATGGGCCACATCAACTTCGCGCAGGAGATGATCGACCGCAAAGGCATCACCGACCGCGTGACGCTGCAGGGCATGACGCTCATGAACTGGGAGGTGTTCCTGCTGCCGCTCTCCGACGCGTGGGTGTCGGCACTGCCGGCCGGCGCCATCGACGCGCGTCCGGGCACCTTCTTCCGCGGGTCGTTCACCCTCGACCGGCCCGCCGACACCTTCATCGACATGACCGGCTACCGGAAAGGCGTGGTCTGGGTGAACGGGCACAATCTCGGCCGCTACTGGGAGATCGGTCCGCAGAAGCGCCTCTATTGCCCCGCATCCTGGCTGAAGGCCGGCGCGAATGACGTCGTGGTCTTCGACCTGCACCAGACAACGGCGGCCCCGCTGCGCGGCGCGCCGGCGCTCGAGTAACGGCCCGTGACGGGGCAACCGCCCGACCGCACGCACTGGGGCCTCGTGCTGCTGCTCGCGGCAACGGCCACGGCGGCCTATCTCTGCCGCGTGAACATCTCCGTCGCCGGCGCGCTGGTGATGCAGGAGTACGGGCTCACCCAGACGCAGATGGGCTGGGTGTTCAGCGCCTTCCTGCTCGGCTACACGCTCTTCATGCTGCCGGGCGGGTTCCTGGCCGACTCGTGGGGCGCGAAGCGAACGCTGGCGTTGCTGGCCTGGGGATGGGTGGGCGTCACGGTGTTCCAGTCCGCCGCACCATCAGGCACGGGCACCGCCTCTGCGCTCGCCGTGGTCGGCATGCTGGCGGCGCTGCGGTTCGTGATGGGCGCGCTGGCCTCACCAACGTATCCCGCGGCGCTCGAAGGGGTCTCGCGCTGGACCGCTCCCGGGGCGCTCGGCCGGGCCAACGGCCTCGTCATCGGCTCGGTCGGCCTGGGGTCCGCGATCGCGCCGCCGTTCATTACGGCCGTGATGGTGCCCTGGGGCTGGCGCGCCGCAATGGTGGCTTCCGCACTCCCCGCGGTGGTGATCGCCGTCACGTGGCTCCTTGTCCGCGATCCCGCGCCGAAGGCCGCGCACGCGTCCCTTCACGCCCGCCTGGGAGATGGCGCGCGCGAGCCGGCCTCCCGGGTGGTCGCCCGCCTGATGCGCGTGCCGGGCTTCGCGCTCCTCACGCTGAGCTACACGCTCCAGGGCTACGTCGGCTACATCTTCATCTTCTGGTTCTATCTGTACCTCGTCCAGGTCCGGCAGTTCAGCCTGGTCGAAGGGGCCCTGGTCAGCAGCCTGCCGTGGGTCCTCTCGGCCGTCTCGATTCCCCTCGGGGGACTCGTCTCCGATCGCCTCGTGCAGGGCAGGCTCGGACCGGTGTGGGGCCGGCGGCTGATTCCGATCGTCGGCATGGGCGGCGCCGGCGTGTTCATCTCCGTCGGCGCTCACACGACGGAGGCCTGGCTGGCCGCGTGCTCGCTGGCGGTCGCGACGGCGCTCGTGCTCAGCGTCGAAAGCCCCTTCTGGACCACCGTGGCAGGCCTGGCCGGCGATCGCCGCGGCACCGGCGGCGCCATCATGAACACGGGCTGCAACATCGGGGGCGTCGTCTCGCCGATGCTCACGCCATTGCTCGGGGAGATGTTCGGATGGGAGCCGGCCCTGCACCTGGCGGCCGTCCTGTCGGCCGTCGCGGCGCTGGCGTGGTTCTGGATTACGCCGCCGGCCGTCAGCGCATCCGGCTCACCTTGACGGTCCACGCGTAGCCGCCCGGCGCCCTGGCGCGCAGGCTCTCCGGCACGGTCACGACGAAGCCTTCACCCTCGGCTTTCCACGACAGCGCCGCGGACGTCCCCAGCAGCGTCAGCCGCGCGCCCTCGGCAGGTCTCCCGGAGGAGACGCGGATCTCGCCCGGGATCCGCGACTCGTGCTCGCCCGCGAGGTAGACGAAGTACGCGCTTCCGTCCTTCCCGCGCGTGAGGCGGAGATTCCCGTCCATGTGCGGCGCGGCGGGCCGTGAGCCGTAGATGGCCTCCCCGTTGACCTTCAGCCATGCCCCCATCCCGGCCAGCAGATCGTACGCGCCCTGCTGCCACGTGCCGTCCGGGCCCGGCGCCACGTTCAGCAGCAGATTGCCGCCCTTCGCGACGATGTCCACGAGGAGGTGCACGCCCTCCCGGCCGCTCATGTACTTCGCGTCCGGCGTGAAGGACCAGCCGCCGCCCGAGATGATGCACGACTCCCACGGATACGGCAGCGGCTTCTCGGGCACCCGGTTCTCGGGCGTGAGGTAGTTCTGGTTCTTGCCGTACACCGCCCGGTCCACCACGATGAGCCCGGGCTGCTTCTCGCGGGCCTTGGCCACCAGTTCGTCCATCCGCGGATCCTGGTTCACCACGCGGGACTTGATGAACCCCGACGGGCTCTCGCCGAGGCGCTCGGCGTACATCCGCTCGATCTCGTCCTTCGACCGCCGCTTCACCCAGCCGCCGTCGAGCCACAGGATGTCCATCCGCCCGTAGCCGGTCATCAACTCCATCACCTGGTTGTGCGTGAAATCCACGAACGACGCCCACCGCTCGGGATAGCGCTCCGGGTCGTAGTTGACGTTGCGATCCGGCGTGGCGAAATTCGGCCACCAGTAGTGCTCGCTGTGCCAGTCGGGCTTGGAGAAGTAAGCGCCGACGAGGAACCCTTCCGCGCGGAAGGCGTCGAAGATCGCCTTGGCGATGTTGGCCTTCGGGTTCGGATGGAACGGGGTCGCCGGAGCGGTCACCTTGTAGTCGGTGTACTTCGTGTCGAACATCGAGAAGCCGTCGTGGTGCTTCGTGGTGAAGACCACGTACTTCATCCCCGCGTCGCGCGCCGCTCTGGCCCACTTCGCCGGGTCGAACGCCACCGGATTGAACGTCTTCTGCAGGCCCTCGTAGCGCCGCTTGTACTCGATGTAGTCGTCCAGGCTCCGCGTGCACCAGCCTTCGTCTTCGGCGCAGATCGACCACGACTCGACCACGCCCCACTGGCTGTACGGTCCCCAGTGCATGAGCAGGCCGAATTTGATGTCCTGCCACTGGTCGAGTTTCGCGAGGACCGCGGGATCGGTCTCCGGGACGTAGCGCTCGTCTTCGTGCTGGGCGGCGGCCGCGCCGGCACACGCCAGCCAGACCGCCAGCGCGACAAAGATCTGTTTCATGGCGGTCAGGGCTCCAGGCGCCAGGGCGTGACGGTGACGGCCACGTGCCGGCCCCCACGAAGGACGTCCACGGGTGTCGAGCGGCCGATCCGATCACGGCCGAGCAGCGCGAACAGCGCCGGCGGGTCCGGTACGGGCCGGCCGGCCACGCTCACGATGATGTCGCCGGCCTTCAGCGCCTGGCCGCGCTGGCGCAGCAGCCGGACCACCTCGAGGCCGGCCACCTCCCGCCCGCCGGCCATGACACTGCGCCTGGCGACCGAGATCCCCAGCGTGGCGCGCTCCACCCTGCCCGCGCCCAGCAGTTGCGGCACGATGCTCCGCACGGTCTCCGACGGAATGGCCAGCCCGATGTACGGCGACTCGGTGTCGAGCAGCGTCGTAATGCCGATGACGCGCCCGCTCATGTCGACCAGCGGCCCTCCCGAATTGCCCTCGTGGATGTCGCAGTCGGTCTGGAGCAGGTCATAGTGCGGCCGGCCGGGGCCCGCGGTCGCCGTGCGCGCCAGGCCGCTCACGACGCCAATCGTCACCGACGCCGGATAGCGGCCGAGCGGGTTGCCGGCCGCCAGGCACATCTCCCCGCTCCGCACGCGCGAACGCCGCAGCGGCAGGGCGTGCGGCCACTTGCCGTCCAGCGTCAGCACGGCGATGTCGGCGATCCGGTCCACGCCCACCACGCCCGCCAGGGCCTTCGTGCCGCCATTGAGCGTGATCGCGATCGGGGGCTGGACCTCCGAGATCACGTGGTGGTTGGTGACGATGTGCCCGCGCGTGTCGAAGAAGAAGCCGGAGCCGCTGCTGCCGCCTTCCGAGGTCGATCCCGACACCGCCACGGTGGCGCGCAGCACCCGCCCCGTCAGGTCGGCGATCTCGCGGCTGAACCGGGTCAGCAGGCCCTGCGCGGCCCGCCTAGGCATCTACCGCCTCCTCGTCCGCGTCGGCGCGCGCGGTCTTGCCGCCCAGCTTGCGGGCCAGCATCGTGTCAATCCGGTCGGCCGCCTCCCCGAAACGGTGGCACGCATCGGTGAACTGGCGGGCGTCGAGCGTGTCGGCCGGGACTTCCCACGCGGCAATGACGAGGTCCTCGAAACGAAACAGCCGGATGCCCAACTCGGCGGCGTTCACGTCGTTCACCGCCTCAAGCACCCGGGTCTTCTTCTTCATGCCCGACACGAGCACCGCCGAGAACTGCAGGAGCGGCATGGGCGCGTCGAGCAGCCGGAGGGTGATTTCCGCGCTGCCGTGCGGGAAGGTATATTCCCCGTCGCCGTCGGGCGCCACCCGCTCGGTCTCGAGCAGCGCCGCCAGGTTCTTCTCGATGAACGGACGGAGAACGTCGATACGCGACATGCAGCCTCCGAGGGGCGGACCCGGCCGCATCGGCCGTGCCAACAGTCTACGTCAGTCTCCTTTCCCCCGCGCGCGCGAGAACAGGCCGAGTGAAAGTGCCGGGGTCTGTGTTATCGTGTGCGGCACTGGCGGATTCTCGGGGGACGATTCTCGCTCGGAGACAAGACCATATGCACCTCCAACTCGTTGACTGGATTATTGTTGTAGTCTCCCTGCTCATCTGCTTCGTGCCGGCCCTGTTCTTCGGCAAGCGGGCGGGCAAGAGCACCTCGGAGTTCTTCGTCTCCGGCCGGGCCGTGCCCTGGTGGCTGGCGGGGCTCTCGATGGTCGCGACCACCTTTAGCAGCGACACGCCCAACCTTGTGACCGACATCGTCCGGCGCAACGGCGTGGCCGGGAACTGGGTCTGGTGGGCCTTCGTCCTGACGGGCGTCTCGACGGTGTTCTTCTACGCGCGGCTCTGGCGCCGGTCGGGCGTGATGACGGACCTCGAGTTCTACCAGATCCGCTACTCGGGCAAGGCCGCCAGCGTCGTGCGGGGGTTCCGGGCGGTGTATCTCGGCCTGCTCTTCAACTGCATGATCATGGCCACGGTCAACCTGGCCGCGTGCAAGATTGCCGGCGTGCTGTTCGGCTTCGAACGCTGGCAGACGCTGGCCTTCGTGGGCATCCTCAACGTGGTCTTTGCCACCCACTCGGGGCTCTGGGGCGTCCTCGTCATCGACATGATCCAGTTCTTCATCAAGATGACGGCGGTCATCGCCGCGGCGTACTTCGCGGTGACCCTGCCCCAGGTCGGCGGGCTGAGCGGGCTCGTCACGAAGCTGTCGGCGACGCCTGGCCCGAACGGCATCAACTACCTGAACATTCTGCCGGACTTCACCAACAACTGGGAGATCGCGGTGGCCGTCTTCGTCATGCCCATCGCCGTCCAGTGGTGGGCGGTCTGGTACCCCGGGGCCGAGCCGGGCGGCGGCAGCTACATCGCCCAGCGGATGCTCGCGTCGAAATCGGAGCGCGATGCCCTGGGGGCGGTCCTGTTCTTCAACGTGGCGCACTACGTGCTGCGCCCGTGGCCCTGGATCCTGACGGCCCTGGCCTCGATCATCGTCTACCCGAACCTCTCCGACATCCAGGCCGCGTTCCCGAACCTCGATCCGAGCCTCCTCGGCCACGACATCGCGTTCCCGGCCATGCTGAAGTTCATGCCGGTGGGGTTCATCGGCCTCATGGTGGGCGGGTTGATCGCCGCGAATTCCTCGACCATCCTTACGCACCTGAACTGGGGCGCCTCGTACCTGGTCCACGACTTCTATCAGCAGTTCGTGAAGAAAGGCGCCAGCGAGAAGCACTACGTGATGGTGGGCCGCCTGGCCACCGTTCTCCTCTTCATCCTCTCCTCGTCGCTGGTCTTCGTCCTCGACTCCGCGAAGGATGCCTTCGACGTCATCCTGCAGATCGGGGCGGGCACGGGGCTGCTCTACCTGATCCGGTGGTTCTGGTGGCGCGTCAACGCGTGGTGCGAGGTCGCCGCCATGGTCAGTTCGTTTGCGATCTCCCTCGTCTTCCTCATCCTCGCGAAGAACGGGGTCCACTTCAGCACGCACGCGGCGCTGCTGATGACCATCGCGTTCACGACCGTGTGCTGGGTGACGACGGCCTTCGTGGGCCCGGCCACCGACCGCAAGGTCCTGATCGATTTCTACACGAAGGTCCGCCCGTTCGGCCCGGGATGGAAGAAGATCCAGAAGGACGCGGGCCTGGTCGACGGCTGGGGCGGCCCGCGCGCCGAAGGCGACAACATTCCGCTGGCGCTGCTGGGATGGGTGGCGGGCTGCACCATGATCTGGTCGGCCCTCTTCGCGGTCGGCAACTTCCTCTACGGCCGCTCGGGCACTACGCTGTTCCTGCTCGCGACGTTCGCCGTCAGCTCGGTGGCCCTCGTCTACGTCGTGCAGCGGCTCTGGTCGGGAAGCAAGGCCGAAGCGGACGAGAGCGCGTAGGGCGCTGCCGGAAGCCGATCTGCGGCCGGCCGGTCATGGAGACCGGCCGGCCGTGTTCGTGCCGCGCTATTCCAGCGTGACCGCGTCTGCTGTCTGCGTCTGTGTGACGGGGTGGCGACAAGCGAGTATGCTTGAGGCATGCCCTTCTCGAAGTTTCCGCTCCATGCCGACCTCCTCCGCGGCGTCAAGGAACTGGGATTTCAGCGCCCGACGCCCATCCAGGAGCAGGCGATCCCGCCCGCCGCGGCCGGCAAGGACCTGCTGGCCTGCGCGATGACCGGCAGCGGCAAGACCGCCGCGTTCCTGCTGCCGATCCTCCACCGCGTGATGAACAAGCCGCGCGGTACGACGCGCGCCCTCATCCTGACGCCGACGCGCGAGCTGGCCGCCCAGATCCTGGCGCACCTCGAGGAGCTCGCCGTGCACACCCCGGTCACGGGCGCGGCGGTGTACGGCGGCGTGGGGATGGGCCCGCAGGAGCACGCGTTCCGCAGCCGCGTCGACGTGATCGTCGCCACGCC
>JALOKU010000140.1 GCA_025456345.1 Vicinamibacterales bacterium
GGAAGGGCTGTGGGCGACCATCCTCTCCGGCATCGCGATGCTCGGGATGTATGGCCTCGTGGTCCATTACTGCGAACGCCGGCAGGTCACGGAACTGGCCCTGAAACCGGCGGCTCGGGAACTGGGGCTTGGCCTGCTGATGGGCTTCGGGCTTTACACCACGTGCATGGTGGTGCTGATGCTGACGGGCAATTACCGCATCCAGGGCGTGACTGACTGGCATGTGTTGATCGGCGGCCTGTCCATCGCCCTTGCCACCGGGGTGTTCGAGGAGCTCCTGTTCCGCGCCGGCGTGTTCCGTCTCGCCGAGGAGTGGTTCGGCACCTGGTTGGCGTTGGTCATTTCTTCGCTGGTGTTCGGCTACACGCACATGGGCAACGAAGCAGCCAACCTGCAGGGCATCATCTCGATCTCGATCTGGGCCGGCGCCCTGCTGGCTGGCTGCTACCTGCTCACCCGCCGCATGTGGCTGGGCATCGGCCTGCACGCCGCCTGGAACTACACGCAGGGTTCGGTGTACTCCGGCATTGTCTCGGGCAATGCGCCGCCGAACGGCTTTTTCAAATCGACCCTGCAAGGCCCGGACTGGCTGACCGGCGGCAGCTTCGGCGTGGAAGGGTCGGCCGTGCCCTTCCTGCTGTGCGGCAGCGTGGCCATCTGGATCATCGTCGCTGCGAAGCGCCGTGGCCACATCCTGCCGCCGCTTTGGAAACGCAAAGGCTGAGTCGGCGAGCGGCGCAGGGATCGCGGGGCCGGAACCGGCGATGGCGGGGATGAGGATCAGCAGCCACAGGGCGCACCACGCGGTCCGTTTCGTCGATGTCATGAGTTCCCCCTGGCGCGCACCTGCGCGTCAGCCGGAAACGGCACGGCGGGCAACCCTCAGGTCGGGGGCTGGGGGGAGCCTCCGGGAATGCCCGTTGTGCTATCATTGATAGCATTCAGGAGGAGCCGCGGTGGCGCAACTCATCGTTCGTAACGTGGCCCCGGCGATCGTCCGGGAGCTCAAGCTGCGGGCGGCGCGCCGGGGCCGGTCCGCCGAGGCGGAGCACCGGGAAATCCTGCGGCACGCCGTCGAGGCCAAGCCGCTGCGGCGAGGGCTCAAGGACCTGATCCTGGGCATGCCGGCCGCGGGAGCGGACTCGGACTTCCAGCGGCCGCGCGACCTCGGTCGCAGGACCACGCTGTGAGCTACCTCATCGACACCAACGTCATCTCCGAACTGCGCAAGGGCGCGCGCGCCGACCCGCGCGTGGCCGGCTGGTTCGCCGGGTTGGCGGAGGACGAGCTGTATCTGAGCGCCCTCACGATCGGCGAGATCCGAAAAGGGATTGAGCGCGTCCGGCTTCGCGACCGGCGCGCCGCCGCGTCGCTCGAGCGCTGGCTGCGCGAGGTCATCGATTCCCATCGAGACCGCATCCTGCCGGTCGATGAAATCGTGGCCGAAGAATGGGGCAGGCTGAGTGTGCCGGACCCGCTTCCAGTGGTCGATGGATTGCTCGCCGCGACCGCGGCGGTGCACGGTCTGGTGCTGGCCACACGCAACGTGAAAGACCTTCGACGAACGGGCGTGCCGCTGTTGAACCCGTTCGACCCGATCTCCACACAGCCTCGACGTTAGCGCGGCGCGTCCGGCAGCACGGGCGTGAGCGGGCGGCCGTCGTCGCCGACGGGGTACAGCGCCCCGTGGCGTCCGAGCGCGCGCTTCAGGGCCGCCATCATCCCGCCTAGCCGGGCCGGCTCGGCGGCGGCGACGTCGGTCGATTCGAACGGATCCCTGGCCAGGTTGAACAACTGGTAGTGCGATCCGCCGGACACGTCGGACGGGAGGTAGTGATAGATGACCTTCCAGTCGCCTCGGCGGAACGCCGTGAAGTAGTTGGTGCGGTGCTCGTGGGGGAAGTGCATCAGGAACTCGTCCGGCCTGGCGGCGTCGCGCCGCCCGGCCAGCAGCGCGTCGAGCCTGGTGCCGTCCACCACGTGTCCGCCAGGCGCGGGGACGCCGGCGGCCGCCAGAATCGTCGGGAACAGATCGCAAACCGACACGAGCTGACCCTGCACGGCGCCGGCGGCAATCGGAAGCCGGCGCTGATGCGGGTTGGCAGGATCCGGTCGAGCCCACGCGGCGATGAACGGCACGCGCATGCCGCCTTCGTAGTGCGAACCCTTCTTCCCGCGCAGCGGGGCCGCGCTTGCGACCGCGTGCTGGTGGCCAAGCGGCGCGTCCGATCCGTTGTCACCGAGGAAGAAGATCAGGGTGTTCCCGGCCACGCCCAGTGTGTCGAGGTGATCGAGCAGCCGGCCCAGCGAGGCGTCCATGCCTTCGATCAGTGTCGCGAAGGCCTGGGCGGGCGCGGGCTTGCCGGAGGCCGCGTAGTGCGCCGCGTACCGGGGATCGCTCTGGAACGGTGCGTGGACTGCGTAGTGGGCCATGTTGAGCAGGAACGGCCGCCGCTCGGCCACCGCGTCGGCCACGCGTGCTACGGCCTCGATCGTGAGCGCCTCGGTGAGGAACGTGTCGGTGCCATGGTAGCGCTCGAGGTGGGGCACGGCGTTCGTGCCGCCTTTGCCGTACGCCTCCCGGCCGACGTAGCTCCCGGGTTGTCCGATCGCGCGCCCGCCAACGTTCACGTCGAACCCGAGATTCAGGGGGTCGGCGCCCTCCGACCCGTTCGGGCCGAAATGCGCCTTCCCAACGTGAATGGTGCGGTAGCCGGCCGCGCGCAGCAGCGACGGCAGGGTGACGGCGGTCTGCGTGAGGCCCCGCCAGTTCCACTCCGGCGGCCCCTGGGCATTGCGGTTATTGGCGGCCGGATCGATCCAGTTCGTTGTCCGGTGCCGCGCGGCGTTCTGACCCGTCATGATCGAGATGCGCGTCGGCGAGCACACGCTCATCGCCATGAAGTTGTTGAACCGGATCCCGCGCGCGGCCAGGCGCTCCATGTTCGGCGTCCGGTAGTAATCGTTGAGCGGGTACCGCACGGGGCGGCCGTCCTCGCCGGTCAGGAACGGCACCGAAGTGTCCATCACGCCCATGTCGTCGACCAGGAACACGACGATGTTGGGTGGCGGCGGTGCGGATGGCCGGGCGGCCGTCTGGGCAGCCGCCGGAAGGGTGCCGGCCGCCACGCTCAAGCACAGCACGAGCCGGATCACGTCGTGCCGGGCGATGGCGCGTAACGCAGCGGCGCAGGGCAGGGCGGCGGTCGTCAGGAGGCGTTTCATGGCGCCCCATGATATCGAAGAAGCCGCCGACCCTGTCCTGTTACCATGTGCCATGCGTCGACGCGAGTTCCTCTCCACCGTCGGTGGCGCGGCCGTGGCCGCCGCCATCGGGCAACCGGCGTCCGCGGCCGGGGCCGCTGATCCATTCTGTTTCTGCGTGGCTGCGGATCCCCACTGCAACGACGGTCCGGGCAAGGGCATGGAGGACCTGGGGACGGGCGCAGACCGCCTGATGCGCGTCTTCGAACACATCGGGGCCCTGCCGGCAGACGATCGCCCGGACTTCCTCCTCATCGCGGGCGACCTGCACCTGAAGGGGTTCCTGCCGCTGCTGCCGCGATTCCCGCTGCCCGTGCACGTGACGGCCGGCAACCACGAGTCGTCGGTCGAGGACCGGAAGGCCCTGCGGGAGGCGTTTCCGCAGGATTTCGTCCGCGACGGGAAGCCGGCCGACTACTACAGCTTCGTGCACAAGGGCGTCCGCTTCGTCGGCGCCTGCACGGCGGGCCTGGGCGGCGAGCACATCGGCACGTTCACCTCCGAGAACATCCAGCCGCGCGGGCAGTGCGAGTGGCTGGAAGGGGAGCTGTCGGCGCCCGAGGCGCGCAAGGTGCTCTTCACCCACATCCCCTCCGAACGTGAGGGCGCCGACCGCGAGATGCACCTCGGCCGGAACGACTCCCGCTGGTTCAACGACCTGGTGCGGCGCACGCGTCCGGAGGCGGCGTTCTTCGGGCACCTGCACCGGCCGACCTCGACGTACCGGCTGGGCGGCACGGACGTGTGGCAGGTCCGGTCGTGCTGCTGGAACTTCAACGGCGCGCCCATCGGGTTCCTGCACGTGCGCGTCGGCCCGTCGGGCCTGGCCGTGCGCGAGATCATCACCGGCGCGCCGCGCGGGTAGCGCGGCCTTCCGTGTCGTGAGCTGATCGCTCCTCAGCACTTCAGACGGAGTCCGAGGCTCCTGACTCGACGTGCGGGGACCGCCGGCACCTCACGCCGTCCACACAGCCGAACGCGCGGAGAACCCGGTCGGCCGGACCACATCGACCTGCAGGCGCGCGGGCAACGGCTGCCCGATCCCAAGATTGATCGTGTGTGTGCTGCCGGGAGCCATGTCCGGCAGTTCGGCTTCGTGCTGCTCCACGGGATAGCCCTCGCCCGAGTAGACCACCCAGCGCAGCCGGTAGCCTGTCAGCGTGTAAGCCGGCAGCAGGGCACGCGTGCGGAGTGTGGCCTTCAGCGCATTCCCGTCTGACGAAACGTCGAGCGCCTCTACCGGGCTCGACTCGTCCCGGAGGACGGCGTGCGAGGGCTTTTTCGCCCCGTACAGATCGACCACCCCGTGAACCCGCTGCTTGAGCACGCCCTTGCCACGGTCTCCGACGTGGGTACGATAGTCGTTGTAGCAGAAAAAGATCAGGCCTGCGACCGCCGGTTGCGCCCGGTAGACCGCGTTGTGCGTCTTGAGGATTTCCGTTCTGCGGCCGTCGCCCTCCGTCCGCTCAGGCGTGCATGCGCAGAAGCCGTACTCCGACACGATGATGGGCTTCCCCGGGAACGCCCGCTGAATCAGCTCCACGTTCTTTCGGACATCGTCCACCGTGCCGCCGTACCAGCTCTCGTAGTACTCGTTCCACTCGACGATGTCCATGAGAGCTGTGACGTCGCGATCGGGCGTCTTCTGCAGCGAGTTGGAAGCGTAGGCCGTCGGCCGGCGCGGATCGAGGCGCTTCGCCTCTTCGCGCATCCGTTTCGCGAACGCGTACGCGGGCGGATTCTGGCCGCCGATTTCGTTGCACAGGCCCCAGATGACCACGCTCGGGTGGTTCCGGTTCTGCGCGATCATCTCGCCGAGCTGCTCGAGACCGTTCTGCATGAGCGCCGGCAGCGGCTGGTCCGTCATGCCCTTGAACGTATCGGGCCCCCAGGTCGGCACTTCGAGCTGCATCAGGATGCCGTGACGGTCGCTGTATTCGAGCACGCGGCGGTCCTGCATCCAGTGGACGCGCGTCAGCACGCCGTTCAGGTCCTTCATGTCCGCATGGTCGTGCTCGATCCACGACGCGGGCTCCGCCATGCCGTAGTCGGGGTGGCTGCCCGCCATGCGCTCGACGCCCATGAGGCGCACGCGCTCGCCGTTCAGGAACAACCCGCTGTCGCGCGCTTCGAAGGACCTGATGCCGAAGGTCTCATCGACGCGGTGCGCGGGCCCCGCCACGGGTTCGAACGTCGTCCGCAACGTGTAGAGATGAGGATGGTCGAAGTGCCAGAGGCGGGCGTTCGAGATCTGTCCGGCGGGCAGGTCGACCGTGACCGATTCGCCGGCGGCGACGCTGAACGTCCCGGTCCGCAGCTGCCGCAGTACTGATTCGCCCGATTGCGGATCCAAGACCTCGTAGCCGATGCTGCCGCGCACGGACGCCTTCGTCGTGTTGCGGACCGTCGCCGCGACATGAATGTCGGCGTTGGCCGGCGACCCTGGCCCTGTCGTGGGAATCCCGTCGATGGCCATGCGTTCGATGAAGACCGGCGGCGACGCAATGAGCGCCACCGGCCGGTAGACGCCGCCGTCGTGGGTCCAGTCGCTGGACCGGCCGCGCGGCAGCATCTGGTCGTCGAAGGTGTTCTCCGCCCGCACGACAAGGACGTTCGGCCCGCCGTCCCATCGCAGCGCCGACGTGACGTCGATCGTGAAGGCCGTGTAGCCCTTGCGCAGGTGCTCGCCGACCGGATGGCCGTTCACCCACACCCTCGCGGAGTGGAACACGGCCTGGAACTCCACCTGGACACAGGAGGCCTGCCATTCGGCCGGCGCCGCGAATCGGCGCCGGTACCACGCCACGCCGTAGTACTCCGCCGAGGATGGTTCGATCTGCCACGTGTGCGGCACAGTAACCGGTGCCCAGCCCGCAGGCGCCGCGTCGGCCAGGTGCCAGCGGTCGCGGTCGCCGGCCTTCTCGGCATCCAGCCTGAACTCCCAGATGCCGTCGAGCGGAATCCGCTCATCCGGACGCGCGACCGCCGGCTGCGAGAGAGCGGCGGCCGCAAACGAACGTGGCGCCAGCACTGCGGCACCGGCCGCGGCGACTTCGGCGACGAATCGACGACGGGTGCGCGTGGACATCGGGCGCTCCTTCTGCCGGCGCGGTTGAGATGCCGGGGCAAAGGCCAGTTACTTTGTCTTCATGAACGCTTCGATCTCCGCGACGGTCCTCGGCAGGCCGGGCGTGAGGTTCTCGCAGCCGGTCTCGGTGATGACGATGGTGTCTTCGACGCGCACGCCGAGTTTCTCGTCCGGAAACACGGCGTAGATGTCGCAGGCGAACACCATCCCGGGCTTCAGCGGGCCGCGCGGACCTGCGCTCACGTCGTGCGTCGCCATGCCCACGTTGTGGCTGATCCCCGTCTGCATCGTCCGGATCTTGAAGAGGTCCTTGTCGACGTTGAACCCTTTCTTTCTCAGGATCTCGAGGACGAGCGGCTGGACGTCTTTCGCCTCGATGCCCGGCCGGTAGACCTGCATGCAGGCTTCTTCAATCGCCTGGGCCGCCTCGTAGATCTCCCGCTGGCGAGCGGTGAACCGGCCGTTGGCCGGGTAGGACGCCGAAATGTCCACGACGTAGTAGTCGAGGTTCGGCCCCGCGTCCACGACGATGAAGTCGCCGTCCGCGAGGATGCGGTCGTGCCGGTAATAGTGCAGGTAGGGGTGGTTCTCGTCCGAGCTGATGATGACGTTGTAGGCCACGTCGCGGGCGCCGGCCTTCCGGATGGCGTACTCGAACGCCGCGGACATCTCGTACTCCGGCGCGCCCACGCGGGTGGCCTTCAGCGCGCAGTTCCCAGATGAACGGCGAGGCGTCCTTCACGGTTGCCTGCGGGAAGCGTTCGCGCAGGTGCCTCACGAACTGCAGCTCGCGCGTGAGGCGGCCGTCCCAGAGGTTGAGCGTCATGGAGTTCTGCAGCGTGGCGAGCTTCTCGGCCGACGCCTCGCGCGTGAGTTCTTCCGGCTTGAAGGAGGTGTAGACGACGGCGCCCGAGCCCGCGAGCCGGGACAGCGCCGGGGTGAACTGATCGATGGGCGCCACGCGCTCGATGCCGGTGACGGCCGCGGTGTTGCGGACCAGGTCCAGGCTGATGCCTTCGTTGCGGGCGCCGCTGTCGGAGATCGTGAAAAAGAGCGTGCTCGTCTTCGATCGACCGTCGATGATGAGGGCGGCGTTAGGGATCTCGACGCCCGTGAAGTACATCATGTCGTTGTTCTGGAAGAACTCGCCGCCGGTGGTGGGCGTGGCGCCGAGCAGGACGATCATCCCGTCGGGGATCTTCTCGATGAGCTTCGCCCGCCTGGCGGCGTACTCGGACGTGTCGAACAGCAGCGGGCCTGCCGCGGCAGCAGGCAGCGGTGCGCCGAAGGCGAGGATCAACAAGAGGGAAGTCGCGGCGGCCGTTCGGAACTGCATCAGGATCTCCTCGAATGGCGGGGGCGGGTGCGGGCGCCATTATAGTCGGACGGCGAAACGGGCTGTCGCGAGGCCGGCTGGTCACTCCGGATACAATGCCGGCAACGGTTGGGCCGGCGACATCCATTGCCCTGTCCTCACCGAGGAGCCGACCCCGCATGACCCGCATCGTCTTCCTCCTGCTCGGCACGCTCGTCCTGGGCCTGCTTCTGTGGCACCTCGGCCCGGCGGAGATCCTGCGCACGACGGCGCAGCTCGGGTGGCACGCCCTGCCGATCCTGGTCTGCTATGGCGTCTACCAGGCCATGCGGGCCGTGGCGTTCAAGCTGTCCGTCCTGCGCTCGCGAGAGGTGTCGTTCCTGGACGCGCTCTGGATTCGCCTGTCAGGAGACGCCATCCATTCCCTCACGTTCTCGGGGCCGTTCCTGAGCGAGCCGACCAAGGCCTGGCTCCTCAAGCGCCGGGGCCTGTCGCTCGCCGAAGGGTTCGCGGCCACGCTGACGGCGGCCGTCATGAACCTCGTCGTGGGCGCGGCGATGGGCACCGCGGGCCTGGTCTACCTCCTGCGCCACGCCGCACTGCCGCCGCCCGCCGCCGGCGCGGCCGTGGCCCTCATCTGCCTTAACGTGGGATTCCTGCTCGCGGCCGCCATCGGCGTCGGCATGCGGATCTATCTCATCGGCTCCGCCATCGGCTGGCTCGGGCGCGCGGGCGTCCTCTGGGGCCGGCTGAAGCCGGACGTCGCCGCCATCAACAGGATGGAAGACGTCCTGCTCGGCATCCTCCACGACAGGCCGGCCCGCGCCGCGGCCATC
Organism: Vicinamibacterales bacterium; assembly: GCA_025456345.1. Lineage (GTDB taxonomy): Bacteria > Acidobacteriota > Vicinamibacteria > Vicinamibacterales > JAKQTR01 > JAKQTR01. Next base: position 8,504 of record JALOKU010000140.1, read on the forward strand.
ATGCTCGCCGAGATGGGCGCCCAGCTGGCCCTCGTCGTGGAACTGGCCTGGATCCTCCGCGCGCTGAACATCACCGCGCCGGCGATCTACCCGCTGGCCATCGAGGCGGCCACGAAGTTCATCACGGTGGTGTTCTTCTTCATGCCGCTCCAGCTCGGGACGGCGGAAGGATCCTACGCGGTGATCTTCGGGGCGCTCGGGCTGCCGGTGGCGGCCGGCTTTTCCGTGGCCTTCTTCCGCCGCTTCCGCAGCCTGCTGGTCGCGAGCGCGGGCCTCGCGGCGATGAACGCGCTGACGCGTAAGCAGGTGCCACCGGGTACCATGCCGGACCATTGGCAGGGGTAGAGGCGGCACGCTCGGGAGGCGGAGGATGCGCCGCCCGCCTTCGTCGCTTCGATCCGCCCACCTCGTCGGGTGCTAGAATCTGAGCGGGCTCTGTTGACTGCAGGCGGCTCGGCTTTCGAGTTGAGGCAGCAGCGCTTCGCCCGGGGCGGCTTTCACGACTTGGAGTACCGCATGGGCACCAGGAACGAGCGCGTCAAGACCCCGACACAAGCGCCGTTCGACATCCAGGCGTTTCTCGCATCCGGTGGCGTCGCCGGCAGAGTCGAAGAGCGTCGCAGCGGAGCGATCGTGTTCGCCCAGGGTGACCCCTGCGACAGCGTCCTCTACATTCAGAAGGGCGGCGTGAAGCTCCGGGTCCTCTCCCACTCGGGCAAGGAAGCGATTGTCGCGATGCTGGGACCTGGCGACTTCTTCGGCGAGGGGGCGCTGGCCGGACAACCTAGCCGGATGGCGACGGCCATCGCCACCAGCGCCAGCGCGTTTCTCGTCGTCGAGAAGCAGCAGATGATCCGGCTGTTGCACGAGCAGCACGCGCTGTCAGATCGGTTTCTCGCCTACGTCCTGGCGCGGAACATCCGCGTGGAAGCCGACCTGGTGGACCAGCTCTTCAACTCCAGCGAGAAGCGGCTGGCCCGGACGCTGCTGCTCCTCGCCCGCTACGGCAAGCGGGACATTCCCCATCGCGTCCTGCCCAGGATCTCCCAGGAAATGCTCGCGGAAATGGTCGGCACGACGCGGTCGCGCGTGAACTTCTTCATGAACAAGTTCAAGAAGCTCGGCTTCATCGAATACAACGGCGGCCTCAAGGTCAACGACTCACTGCTGAGCATCGTCCTGCACGAGTGATCAGGCCTGGACGGGCCGCTCGATCGCCTACACCGCTTTGGGCGTCTTCGCGTCGGTCGCGAGCCGCTCGACGTCCTGCGCGCCGCGCTCGACCGCCTGGGCGCCGCGCACCACCGCTTCAGACACGCTCTCGCGGACCCACCGCCCTTTGCGGGCGATTCCGTCGACGGCACCCGCGGCGCGGAGCCTGGCGTCCCGGTAACGCTCCGACACGGCGCCGCCGAGGTGCTTCGCAGAACCGGCGGCCCGCTCCTTGATCTCGGCGGCGGCCCGCGGAGCCAGCAGCATCGCCAGGCCCGCGCCGACAACGCCGCCCACCATGAGTCCCGTCAGGAAACGATAGTCATGCGTGTGTGTGGACTGTTCGCTCATCGCTGGTTCTCCTGTGCGTCAACGCTGACAACTGAGGCATGGCCACCAACAGTGTGGCGTACGCGGGCCAGGCGCACTGTCTCGCATTGCACACCCGCCAACGCCCGTGTGCGGGGCGGGTCGGACGGGCGGCCGCCGGCGCGGCGCCGCGAGAGGCGGGGGTGTCCGTTTCTGAACAGCCCGCGGCGAAACGGGCATGCCATCATGGCGGCATGGCAGCCAAGAGCAGGAACGGCGCGGGCACCTTCGATGCGCAGGCGTTTCTCGACTCCGCCGGGGTGGCGAGGCAGGTGGCGGCGTACCGGCGTTCGGAGGTGATCTTCTCGCAGGGCGACGCGGGCGACAGCGTGTTCTACATCCAGGCGGGAGGCGTGAAGCTGGCGGCCGTCTCGACGGCCGGCTGGGAGGCGGTCGTCGCCATGCTCGGGCCGGGCGACTTCTTCGGTGAGGGAAGTCTGGCGGGGCAGTCCGTCCGGAAAACGACCGCGACGGCGCTCACCCCCACCACGACGCTCGTAATTGGCAAGGCCGAGATGATCCGGGTGCTCCGCGCGGAACCCGAGCTGTCGGACGGCTTCATCGCGTACATGCTCAGCAGGAACATCCGCATCGAGGAAGACCTGCTCGACCAGCTCTTCGACTCGACCGAGAAAGGGCTGGCCCGCGCCCTGCTCCTACGCGCCCGCTACGGCACCAAGGACAAGCCGGACAGGGTCCTGCCGACGCTCTCGACGGCCGCACTTGCCGCGATGGTCGGGACCACACCCGAGCGCATCAGCGAGGTCCTGCAGAAGTTCACGCGGCTGGGCTTTGTCGAGGACGGTCCCGCCGGCCTCGCGATCAGCACGTCCCTGTTGAGCGTCGTGCTCCACGATTAGCCCCGGCGCACCCTCAACTGGAGTGAGCGCCGGGCCTAGACCGCTGCGGGCTTGGGCGGCTCGATGATCTTGGAGACCTTGCCGGCGGCCACCTCAAGCTGCGCCGTGACGATGTGCTTGTAGCCGGCCGGGACACGCGGCGTGCAGCCCTTCATCAACTGGGCGGCGCGAAGGGCCGAGACCACGACAAACTCGAACGCGTTCGTTCCGTAGGGACGGGATACCACGTGAACCTCCTTGCGGGGGATGACAGGAGCACGAGCGGCGATCGGGTCGATGGCGCACACACGCCTTCGACGTGTTCAACCCGGAACGGCTTTGATGAGGCTGGGCGCCCCGGACGCGCGTCCAGGAGCGAGGCTGCAGATCTCAGGAAAGCAGAGCACCTTCAGTATACAGGCTCTCACGCCCCAGGCGGCGACGATTCGGCCCCGCCCTTCCGCCGCGCCGCCATCATGACCGTGCCAGGCCTCGCCCGTCTGTTCACATTGGTACAGCGGCAGCCGGCTCCGGCCACCCAGAATGAGGCGTGCGCGACGCGATTCCTCGCCGACCGGACCCTTCGCGGACCTTTGCCGGCGAAGAACCGCCGCTGCGCGCGGAGTTGTTCAGCCGCGAGCAAATGGCGCAGCACGGGCAGGTGCTGGCCGCGTCGCACCGCCTGAGCACCTCGCGCGGCTCCGACGCGCTGCTGACACGGCTGGCGCAGAACGAGACCCTCCTTGCTGCCGTCCGGGCCCTCCTGTCGGAGGCCGTGAACGACGACCGGCGGATCACCCCGGCCGGCGAGTGGCTGCTCGACAACTACTACCTGATCGAGGAACAGATTCGGACGGCGCGCCGTCACCTCCCGGCGGGCTACAGCCGCGAGCTGCCGCGCCTGGCCGAAGGCCCGTCGGCCGGGCTGCCGAGGGTCTACGACATCGCGCTCGAGACGATCTCGCACGGGGACGGCCGCCTGGACACCGACGGCCTCGGCGGCTTTGTCTCGGCCTACCAGTCGGTGACGCCGCTCACCATGGGCGAGCTGTGGGCCATCCCGATCATGCTGCGGCTGGCCCTGCTCGAGAACCTGCGCCGCGTGGCCGCCCGGATCGGGGCCGACCGCGTGGACCGGAACCGCGCCGACTACTGGGCCGACCAGATGACGGCGGTTGCGGCGACAGACCCGAAGAGCCTCATCCTGTCGATCGCCGACATGGCGCGGTCCG
>JALOKU010000141.1 GCA_025456345.1 Vicinamibacterales bacterium
GAGATGATTCTCGCGGCATCGCCCTGGCTGTAGCCCGCGTCGAGGCTCATGAACAGCTTCAGGTGCTGGTTCGCTCCGCCCACCGCCGCGATCGAACACATGCTGCCGAAGGCGAGCAGGTAGAACGCCGGCCTGCGGAACACCGCGCGCAGCGGAGCCACGCCGGCGCTCCCGGCTCTCCCGCCGCCGCCCGCTGCGGCCCCCTCCACCCCCGCTTCCTTCGCGAAGTACGCCATCGGCCACGCCAGGACAATGATGAGGACCCCGAGGCCCCGCAGCGCGCCGCGCCAGCCCCACCACTGGACCATCCAGTAGGAGAGCCACGGCACCAGCGCGCCGCCGACGCCGATGCCGAGGTACGCGAAGCCCATCGCCTTGCCACGCCCCTCCTTGAACCACTGCGACAGCAGCACCTGGTTGGGCAGCGGCCCCCCGCACACGTAGCCGATCGCGTTCAGGAGATAGAAGGCGTAGAACATCCACAGCGCCGACATCCCGCCCAGGCCGATGAGCGCGCCGCCAGCCAGCAGGATGCCGACGAGCATGATCCGCCGCGGCCCGAACCGGTCGATGATCCACCCCGCGAGGAACCCGAACAGCGGCCCGATGATGAGCTTGCTGAGCGCGTTGCCGGAGGTCACCTGCGTGCGCGACCAGCCGAACTCGCGGACCATGAAGTCGTAATACAGCGGCAGGCCGTAGAGCGCCAGGCCGACGATCGAGAAGAGCGCCAGGAAGGACGTAGCGGCGGCCTGCGTCTGACGTGCGCGCCGGGAGATCACCGGACGATCACCCACGTTCGATCGGCCGTCATCACGCCGGCACTTCGACGCGCCTGACGCGCGCGGCGAGGTCGTCCACCTCAGCCATCGATTCGCACCCGACGTTCAGCACGTCCACGCATCCGAGCGTGAGGGCGTACCGCACGGAGGCGTCGCGCCGCTCATCGTCATTTCGCAGCCGGCCCTCGCCCATGATCTTCATGCCCACCACGCCCTTGCCGGCGTCGTGAATCTCCTTCAGGACAGGGGCGACCGTCTCCGGCGGCCCGTCCATGCTCATGCCGTACGGATTGATGCGCGTGTGCACCGACTCCACCCAGGGCTCACGGGCGGCCGCCTGCAGCGCGGCAAGCGAATGGCACGACACGCCGAGCGCGCGCACGTCGCCCTTCTCCTTGAGCCGCGACAGCTGGTCCATCTGCCGGCGCAGTTCCTCCGGCCACTTCGCGGAGGTCACGCAGTGCAGGAGCACGAGATCGATGTAGTCGGTCTGCAGCTCCTTCAGGAACCGCGCGATCACCACGTCGGCATCCGGGCGTTCAGGCTCGGGCAGGCTTCCCGGCATGAACCACACCTTCGTGACGATCTGGTAGCGATCGCGCGCGATGCCCTTGAGCGCGGGGATGAGGTAGGGATGGGTGCCGTAGAGGTCGGCCAGGTCGAACAGGCGGGTGCCGCGATCGAAGCTCTCGCGGATCAGGGTCTCGAACGCCTGTTTCCCCATCCGCGTGTGGTTCGACGCGCGCTGGCCGCCTCTCATCCCCGTGCCGAGGCAGAAGCGCGACACCTTGAGCGGCGTCCTGCCGAGCGGGACGAGCGCGTACGGATCGAAGTAGGCGGCAGGGGAGTGGGCGCGCGCAGGCCGAGGCGCGGCAACGATGAGGCCGCCGACACCCAGCGCGGTCCGATGGATGAACTCACGTCGCCGGAGCTTCATGGCCCCGTATTATAGGGCCTCCGTACGTCTCGCCTCTCGCCTCTCTCGTATCCCCCCTATTTCCTCTCCCCTATCCCCTATCCCCTCTCCCCTCTCCCCTCTCCCCCTACCGCCTGATCACGCCGCCCGCCGCGACGTCCCACAGCGCACACGGCGGCGCTGTCAGCCCGAGCCAGTCCCAGCCTGGTTCGCCAATGGGCGCGCCGGGCGGAACGATGATGGGCGTGGGGCGCTTGAACGCGTCGGGGTTCTCGAGGAAGCGCGTGATGTCGCGGGCGAGGAGCGCGGCGTGCGCTGCCGCCGCCTGGTCGTCGGCCGCGCCGACCATGCTTCCGAGCCTCTTCCTGGCTTCTTCGAGCTTCATCGTCGTAATCGCCCGGACCTGCGGCATGTCAGCCGAGGCGGAGAGCGCCATCAACTGTTCGGCCGCCACCCGCTGCACCGCGCGCGCGATCTCGGCTTCGTAGGGACCCGCAGGAGCGGCACCGACGAGCGCGGCGCCGACCTGGTCGATTACGTCGCCGAGCCCCGGCAGCGCCGGATCGATCGCGTGCTGCTCGACCAGGCGCGCGGCACGCTCGGTCTGAAAGATGCTGGAGAAGGTGTGCGTCGCGGCGACCACTGCCGGCGTGATGACGTCAAAGGCCATGCCGGTGTACCGCGGAAAGAGCTCGCGCGTCATATCGTAGCCGTCGGGGCGCGGCGGCATGCGCTTCAGCACGTTGTCGGGCAGCGCGAGCGCCGAGGGCGTGACGGTCGCCATCAGCGCATTCAGCGCCGCGCGCTGCTCGGCTGCCGAGGAGCGCGTGAAGGGCACGCGCCCGTCGCCGCGCATCGCGTAGATGTAGTGCTGGCCGCCCAGCACGGATGCCGCCGCCTCCACCTGGTAGCGGTGGTAGAGGTACAGCGGCAGCAGCACTTCTTCCATCGAGGCCAGCGGCTCGCCGAGCTTGATGGCGTGCTCGCCGAAGCGCGAGAGCGCGACGCGGCGGATCTCCATCATGCGCGTGAGTTCGGCGGCGGCGTCGGTGCCGTTGGACCACTGGTCGACGCGCGGGTGCGCCTCGATGTCCTGGTTCGTGAGGTAGAGGAGGTCCTTCTTCCACGCGTCGTTGAGGACGCCCGCGAGCGCCTTCGCCTCGTCTGTGCCGGCAGGGAAGTCCTGGTAGCCGTAGATGATGGACACCTTGTCCCACTCGCCCATGCCCACGGCGTAGACCTTCGAATAATCGAACGTCCCGTCGGCCTTGAGCGTGACCAGCGGATGCGGGTAGTCCATCACCGAGATGCGGCCGGCGGTGCTGTCGTAGTAGTTGTGGCCGAGGCCGATCGTGTGGCCCACCTCGTGCGCGGAGAGCTGCCGGATGCGCGCGAGCGCCCACTCCTTGAGCTCCGGCGGCGCCTCGGCGCCGGTCTTGTAAGGCGACAGGATGCCTTCGGCCAGCATGTAGTCCTGCCGTATCCGAAGCGATCCGAGCGTGACGACGCCCTTGATGATTTCGCCCGTGCGCGGATCGATCACCGCGCCGCCCGTGCTCCAGCCGCGCGTCGATCGGTGCACCCAGTTGATGACGTTGTAGCGGATGTCGAGCGGGCTGACGCCTTCGGGCAGCAGCTCCACGCGGAACGCGTTGCGGTAGCCGGCGGCCTCGAACGCCTGGTTCCACCAGCGTGCGCCCTCGAGCAGCGCCGAGCGGATGGGTTCGGGCGCGCCGGGATCGAGATAGTAGACGATCGGCTTCACCGGGTCGCTGACCGCGGCCTTCGGGTCCGCCTTCTGCAGCCGGTGGCGGGCCAGGTAGCGGACGTGCTGCGACGTGCCGAGCGGAGCGGAGTAGTCCTTGAACGACGCGTCCATGAAGCCCGAGCGCGGATCCCACACGCGCGGCTTGTAGTTGGCGTCGGGCAGCTCCGCCAGCGAGTGGTGCACGCGGATGGTGGCGGCCTCGGATGAGGCGGCCACCGAGCGCACGCCCTCGAAGAACGCGCCACCGGCGCCGACACTGGGCGGTCCGCCCATGCCGCCGCCCGCTGCGGGGCCCGCCACACCAGGCTGGACGACGAACGTCAGCTCGGCCTCCATCTCGGTGTTCTTCGGGAAGTTCTGCGTCATCGGCAGGTAGATCGAGCTGCGCGTCGGGTCGAGGCGGTAGCTGCCTGGACGCAGGCGCTGGGCGGCGTTGGTGGCGTCGCGCACGAGGAACTCAGTGGCGTCGACGAGCACGCGGCCCGATGACTCGGCGGCCGCCTGGAAGCCCCACAGCACCGAGCGCGCGAACGCGTCCTTCACGGTGCGCGTTTCGGCCGCGCCGGCACCCACCGCGCGGAACTGCAGGTTGGGCGCCACCAGCAGCACCTTGGGGCCCACGCGCTCGAACGAGACGATGCGCGAGCCGGAGAGGGCGCCGCGATCGATGCCGATGTCGTTCGAGCCGAGGCCCGCACCGTAGCCGGTGCTGTGGAGCACCTCGGTGCCGAAGCGCGACACCTCCATCCAGAGCTGGCCGGTGCGCGCGTTCCAGTAGAGAGGGAAGTAGCCGTCGAGCTTCTTCAGGCCGGCGGTCTTCTCTTCGATGGAGGGCAGCGGGCCGGAGTCGGTCCGGCTGGCTGCCTGAGGTTGAGCGGCCGCCGCGGCCGCGATTGCCGCGAGCAGGAAGACCACGGAGAGAGCGAAGCAGCGCGGGCGCATCGATCCACCTCCTGAAAGCATGTGGCGATGCGCCAGTATACCGGCACAGGACCGGCTTTCCGGGCTGTCTACGCGGCTACGCGGGCGGCTTCGCGAGCTGAACGACCGTCCACACCTTGATGGGCTTCAGCTCCCGCATGCCTTCGCGGCCGCCTCCGGGCGGCCCGCCGCCCATCCCGCCGGGCTGACCTCCACCGCCGCCGCCCATGCCTCCACCCATCCCGCCACCGCCGCCTCCGGGCGGTCCGCCACCCATCCCGCCACGGCCCCGCCCGCCGCCTTCGCCACGGCCTTCGGGCCGGGCGAGATCGGCGGTTTCGATGCCGAGCCCGATCGTCGCGCCCGGGCTGGACTTCACGCCGTAGGGCTGCGATTCGCTCACCGCAAGCGGCATCTTGAGTTCGTACACGAGCACGCCCTCAGCCGCGCGCGCGGCGACGTCGAGGCCAATCGTCCGGGCGTAGGCGAGCTCGAAGCGCCGCTTGTCGTCCTTGGAGGCGCCGAGCACCTCGATGCTGGTAATCGCACCAACCGCGGGGCCTCCGGGGCCTCCAGGCCCGCCCTGGGCCGGATCCTTCTGGCCCTCCTGGCCAGGCCGGGCAGGCGCTCCCGATTGGTCCGGCGGCGGCCCTCCTCCCGGGCCACGGCCGCGCATCCCGCGTCCCCCGGCGAGAGTCGGCGGCACGGTGATGCCGAACGACTTCTTGTTCTTGCCCGAGGGGTCCATCCACACCGTGAACCCGGCCGCGCCGAGCATCATGCGCGTGGCCTGATCACTGGACGCCAGTGCGACATGCACGAACTGGCCGTCGTTTTGCACACCGAGCGACAGCGGTGTCGAGCCCAGCGTGACCATGGGCGACGACCAATCCGCCAGCTTCCCGTCGACGGTTGGCGCCTCCGTGCTCCACACGCTCTCGATGCGGAGCGTTTCGGCCGCAACCGCGATCGCGCAGACAACGGCGGCCAGTACGAGCAGCAGCACCAGGCTGCGCAGGCGCCGCGGCGCGGCTCCCGAAATGGTGTCAGGTCCCAATTCTCTGCCTCCCAGGAGGAAACGGTGACAGGTCCAATTTCCGGCCGTCTCCGAGTGTATCGCCGACCCGTGACAATGTCGTGGCGCGGCACGAACAGATGTGAGGCGCCAGGCACGGGCCGCCGTCAGACGCGGGCCGCCTTGACGGGCGCCGCGTCCCTGCCATAGTCTCGGCTCTTACCCGTTCAGCTTCGCCAGCATCGACGCTGCAGGAGGCGTGCCCGTGCCCCAGGACATCTACCCCGTCAAGCCGCATATCGCTGAGCGAGCCTACATCCGGAGCATGGAGGAGTACCAGCGGCTCTACCGGCTGTCGCTCGACAACCCCGACTGGTTCTGGGGCGAGCAGGCCAAGGCGCTCACCTGGTTCCACCCGTGGCAGTCCGTGCTCGACTCGGACTACGAGGAGGTGGATTTCTCCTGGTACTCGGGCGGGCGCCTCAACGCGTCCTTCAACTGCATCGACCGGCACCTGACCGAGAGCGGCGATCGGACGGCCATCATCTGGGTCGAGGACGAGCCCGGCGTCTACAAGCACATCACCTACCGCGAGCTGAAGCACCACGTCGCGCGCGTCGCCAACGTCCTGCTGAGCCACGGCGTGCGCAAGGGCGACCGCGTGTGCCTCTACATGACGATGATCCCGGAACTGGTGTACACGATGCTGGCGTGCGCGCGCATCGGCGCCGTGCACTCGGTCGTGTTCGGCGGGTTCTCCGCCGACGCGCTCCGCGATCGGATCATCGACGCGCGCTGCAAGGTCGTCGTCACGGCGAACGAGGGCCTGCGCGGCGGCAAGAAGGTGCCGCTCAAGAAGACCGTCGACCGCGCCGTCGAGGGCATGGCGTCCATCGACGCCGTGCTCGTGGCCAGGCGCACCGACACCGAAGTGGAGATGCGGCCGGGCCGCGACTTCTGGCTCGACGAGGAGTGCCACCGCCAGCGCTCGACCTGCACCAACGCGTGGATGGGCGCCGAGGACCCGCTCTTCATCCTCTACACGTCCGGCAGCACGGGCAAACCCAAGGGCCTGATGCACACGACGGGCGGCTACCTGGTCTACGCCGCCTTCACGCACCGGCTCGTCTTCGACTACCACCCGGGCGATATCTATTTCTGCGCGGCCGATATCGGCTGGGTCACCGGCCACAGCTACATCATCTACGGGCCGCTCGCGAACGGCGCGACGACGGTGCTCTTCGAGTCGACGCCGATGTATCCCGACCCGGGCCGCTACTGGCGCATCATCGACGACCTGGGCGTGAATGTGCTCTACACGGCGCCGACCGCGCTTCGGGCGCTGGCGCAGGCCGGCGACAGCTGGGTGAAGAAGTACAAGCGGTCGTCGCTGCGGATCCTGGGGACGGTCGGCGAGCCGATCAATCCCGAAGTGTGGCGCTGGTACCACGACGTGTGCGGCGACAGCCGCTGCGCGGTCGTGGATACCTGGTGGCAGACCGAGACTGGCGGCGTGCTCATCACGCCGCTGCCGGGCGTGACGCCGACGAAGCCGGGATCGGCCACGCTGCCGTTCTTCGGCGTGAAGCCGGTGGTGATGGACATCAACACGGCCCAGCCGCTCGAGGGCAACGGCGTCTTGCGTCCCCGTGGCCCGGCCAGGCGCGCACCGTGTGGGGCGATCACAAGCGCTTCCGCGACACCTACTTCTCCACGTATCCCGGCTACTACTTCACCGGCGACGGCGTGAAGCGCGACGAGGACGGCTACTACTGGATCACGGGCCGTATCGACGACGTCCTGAACGTGTCGGGGCACAGGATAGGGACGGCAGAAATCGAGAGCGCGCTGGTGGCCCACGAGGCGGTGGCTGAGGCGGCTGTTGTCGGGTATCCGCACGACATCAAGGGCACCGGCATCTACTGCTACGTGCTCCTGAACGCGGGCTGGGCGGATGGTGACCACGAAGAACTCGTGGGCGCGTTGAAGCAGCAGGTGCGCAACGCGATCGGCGCGTTCGCCACGCCCGACATC
>JALOKU010000142.1 GCA_025456345.1 Vicinamibacterales bacterium
AACGGCCTGCCCCAGGGGAAGGGCGAGGGCCAGGCGGATCTCCGGCCGGTCGGCTACGCATCGAAACTGCCCGGAGGCGTGGAGCGGACCGGCCCGCTGGGGCCCCTCGAGTACCTCCGGACCATGCAGGACAGCGAAGTGATCCTGTGGTCGTCGGAGAAGATCACCGGCGGCGACGGGGCCGTCACGACCGTGTACTACCAGCGGCCGACGCCGGGCAGCGACTTCATGACGCCGGGCTCCAGCCCGACGTTCCGCAAGGTGCGCAGCGACAAGCCCTCGGACAAGCTCGACTTCCTCTCGCTGATGCTGGCGCTGTTCTGCGGGACGGCGTCGCTGCCGCACATCCTGATCCGGTACTACACGGTGAAGGACCAGCTCAGCGCGCGGAAGAGCACGGTGGTCGGCATCGCGGCCATGACGAGCGGCACGCTGGACGTCACCGACACGAACATGTCGGCGCCGCTGCTGGCGCGCAGCTTCAACGAGCTCCTGTTCGCGATGATCTCGGCGGTGGCCTTCACCACCGTGCTCGGCACGGTGAGCGGCCTGATCATGGCCGCCAGCGGCGCGGTGGCCCACGACCTCATGACGAACTTCCTCCGCATGCGGATGGACGAGTTCCAGAAGGTGCGCGCGGCCAAGATCGCCGCGCTCTGCGTCGGCGTGGTCGCCATGGGACTGGGCATCGCGTTCTCCCGCATGAACGTCAATTTCCTCGTGGGGTGGGCGTTCAACATCGCGGCATCCGCCAACCTGCCCGCGCTGGTCATGCTGCTGTTCTGGAAGCGGACGACGAAGGAAGGGATCACGGCGGCGATCCTGGTCGGGATGATTTCGTCGCTGGCCTGGATCCTCTCCAGCGCGCAGGCGTTCAAGGACGTTTACGGCCTCGATCCGGCATCGGCGCTGGTGCCGTTCAGCCAGCCCGCGATTGTGACCATCCCCCTGGGCTTCGCGGTGCTCGTGGCGGTGTCGCTGATGACCAAGCCGCCGGCGCCAAGGCCTGCCGCGTCCTGACGCAGCCCGACTCGGGCGACCGGGTGCAGCCTCACGCGCCCGGCCGCCGGCCCTTCCTCAGCGGGCGGCCGTCCACAGCACCCGATCCACGCTGTCCCAGACGACCGGCTGCTCGACCGACGCCTCGCCTTCACCCACGCACACGAAGTGGGTGCCTTCGACGGTGGTGGCGTGCAGCCGATGGTGGTGGCCGAAGACCCAGGCCGTCGGCCGGTACGCGAGGCGCGACCAGAGGGCGGTGAGCTCCGCGTCACCGCAGTCGTGGACGGGGCCGGGATCGAACCCTGCCGCCACGACATGATCCAGCACGCCCAGCCGCAGCTCCTGCGGCCCCGTCAGGCCGATGCCGATGCCGGCCGGGCACGAGTGCGTCACCACCAGGTGCGGCCGGACGCGATTGAACTCGGCGGCGGCCGCGTGGGCCTCGCGCCGCCGGATGTAGTTGGCCAGGCCGGCAGGGCCGTTGTGCTGCTGCGGCCGGTCCACGTGGAGCGCCCCTCCGAGGAACCCGACCGTCGACCCGCCCAGCACGGTCGTCGATCCCCTCGGCTGGTAGAACAGATTGAGCCGCGCCGCCCAGCGTGGCGCCTCGCCCTCCTCGAGGGCACGCTGCAGCCACCGGTGGTCCTCGTGGTTGCCGTCGATGGCGTAGACGGGGACCGGGAACGGCGTGCGCACGGCACCCAGGGCGGACTCCGCAAAGCCGAAGTCGCCCACTTGAATCGCGGCGTCGATGCCGAGGGTGCATCGGGCCCGCTCGAGCAGGTCAGCCAGCCTGTCGTGCCGGCCGTGCACGTCGCCCACGATGAGGACCTGCATGGGTCAGGCGGTCCGGGCGAAGTCGGTGCGGAGGCGTGACTGGAACACGCCGATGTCGGAGAACACCTTCTTGAGCAGCGAGCGCTGCAGCTGGGTCAGCTGGCCCACGTCGATGAAGTTGTCGGCGGCGGCTCCGGCGCAGGCCTGGGCGGCCTGGTGCGCGAGGCGGATCTCCATCAGCAGCGAGTAGGCCTGCACGAGTTCGTCGTGGCTGGACCGCAGGAGCACGCCGAGGTGGAGCAGGCGGCCCAGGCGGTCGAGCGTGCCGGTCTCCTCCACGTGATGGCTCAGGGCGTAGATCCGCGCGAAGTTGACCACCGGGATGATCGCGTTCTTGATGTTGAACGCCGACGGATGCTCGCCGCCGCCGTCCAGCTGGATGTTGCCGAAGAAGCCGAGCGGCGGCTTGAACTGCAGCGTCGTCTGCGCCAGATGGAAGAAGAAGCCGTGCTGGCCGCCGGCCACCAGGGCTCTGAGATGGTCGCGCAGGGCGGCGGCGAACGCCGTCTCGCCGTACACGCAGCGGAAGTCGAAGAGCACGTTCATGTCGGTGAGCGCCTGCTCGTCCACCGCGCGCACGCAGCGCTCGAGGTGTGCCAGCCACGCGCTCACCGGCTTGCACCACTTCGGGTTCGAGGCCATGACCTCACCCTTGCACCGGGCGTAGCCGACGGCGTCCAGGCCGTCGCACACCCGGCGGCCCAGTTCCAGGAAGTACGCCTGAACCGCCGAGGCGTCGGCCGGTTCCGTGTCCGCGTAGACGATGGCGTTGTCCTGGTCGGTCTTGAGGGTCTGTTCGCCGCGGGCCTCGCTGCCCAGGACGACAAACGCGAAGCGAACGGGCGGGGGCCCCAGCTGCGGCAGCGTCAGGTCGACGAGGCGCGTCAGCACCGCGTCGGACACCATGGTCATGACCCGCGTCACGTGCTCGACCCGGGTGCCGCCGTCCATCAACGACTTCACCAGGATGGGGAGCCTGGCCCGGCTCTCGCGCAGGTCGTCTATCCCGGCGGCGGCCTGGATCTCGGCCTGGAGCACCGACACGGAGTGCTGCTGGGCGTGCAGCACCTCCTTGCCCGACAGAATCCCCAGGGCCGCGCCCGTGGGGCCGGTCACGACGAGGTGGCCCACGCTGCGCTCCCGCATCAGGCGCGCGGCTTCGAACAGCAGCGCATCGGCCGGGATCCGCACGAGCGGCGCGCTCATGATCGCCGACACGGGCCCGGCCGGGTCGCTCCGGGCGGCCACGACACGGGCCCGGAGGTCCTCGTCGGTGACGATGCCGATGTCGTCGCCCGAGGGGGCCCTGACAAGCGCGGCGCTCGCGCCGGCCCGGGTCATCGCGGCCGCCGCCTCCCGGACCGGCGCCTCGAGCCCGCACACGACGGTCGAGAGGCGCGAGGCCGCCACCGGGCGCGTGGGCAGCAACTGCGTCGTCTGCATCTCGGCCAGGAGCGCCGACAGGCGTTCCTCGGTGGAGCGGTGCGCGGTCATGTCACGGATCGAGACGGTGAGCCCCGTCCGGTCGCCCACCGACACAGGCGCGGTGCGGACCATGACGTCGATGCGCGTCCCGTCCCGCCGGATGGCCCGCGCCGGCCGCCCTTCGGGTGGCGCCTCACCGGCGGCGGGCACCGGGTCCAGGATCTGCTCCCAGCCGAGGCCCTCCAGTCCGCCTTCGTCGTAGCCGAGGAGCGTCCTCAACGGCGCGTTGCTGTACGCGCACCGGCCCGACACGACGAGGACGACGCCCTCTGTGGTGCCCTCCACCAGGGTGCGGTATTTCTCCTCCGACCCGCGCAGGGCCGACTCGGCCTCCCAGCGTTTCCGATCCACATCGAGACTCTGCTTCGTCATGTAGACGAGCAGGCCCGCGATGAGCACGGAGAAGGCGAGCGAGACCGTCACCACGCGCCGCGTGATCGCGGACACCTGGGCGCGGACGTCCTCGAGGTAGATCCCGGTGCCGATGATCCAGCCCCAGGGCTCGAAGCCCTTGACGTACGACAGCTTCGGCACGATGCGCCGCTCGTCGTCTTTCCACTGCCAGAGATACTCGGTGTAGCCGGCCCCCTCGGCCCGGACCAGTCTGGCGTGCTCGGCGAAGAGCCTGGTGCCCGCGGGGTCGGCGTACCCGGCGAGGTCCTGCCCGTTGAGTTCGGGCCGGTACGGGTGCACCACCATGCGCGGGTGCATGTCGGTGATCCAGAAGTAGTCCTTGCCGTCGTCCCCGTAGCGGAGGTTCTGGACGCGCGCGACGGCGGCCGCCTGGGCCTGCTCCCGCGTCATCGATCCCTCGCGTTCCCGCGCCGCGAGGTCGGCGAGCTCCGACCAGGCCGCCTGGGTGAGTTCGCGGATCATCTCCCGCTTCCGCTCCATGATGTTCTCGCGCATCGTCGGGATGACAACGGCGAAAATCAGGCCGAGGAAGAGGGCGAACGTGAGGATGGCGGGCGGGACCGTGCGGGTCGCGAAGTGGCGCCAGTGGGGCGTCGGCCGCGGCGAGGCGGGAGAAGGAGTCATGACCTGGACCACCGATCGGCCGACGTGAACTCCGGGGCTAGTATGGTCGAAAGCCGTACCCCTGACAACCGGCGCCGCGGGCGGCCAGGCCCGTTGCCCTACCTGGCCGAGAACCGATACACCGTCGTCGATTTGAACGTCCGGCCGGGCTGCAGGACGACCGGCGGGAAGTGTGGACGGTTGATCGAATCGGGGTAGTGCTGGGTCTCGAGACAGAGGCCCGCGTGCTTCTGGTACGCCACGCCCGCTTTGCCCGTGATCGTGCCGTCGAGGAAATTGCCCGTGTACAACTGCACGCCGGGCTCGGAGGTCAGCACCTCCATCAGCCGGCCCGACTTCGGATCGCGCACGGAGGCCGACATCGCCAGCACGCCGCCTCCGTGCGACAGCACGTAGTTGTGGTCGTAGCCGCCCGGGGCCGGACCGGGCACCTCGTCGATCCGGGAGCCGATGGCGGTCGCGCGGTTGAAGTCCATCACGGTGCCGCGGACGGTGGCAATCTCACCGGTCGGGATCAGCGTGTCGTCGACCGGCGTATAGCGGTCGGCCATGATCGTCAGTTCGTGATCGAGAATCGTGCCCTGACCATCGCCCGCCAGATTGAAGTAGCTGTGGTTGGTCAGGTTGACGATGGTCGGCTTGTCGGTGGTGGCGGTGTACTCGAGGCGCAGCTCGTTGGCGTGCGTCAGCGTGTAGGTCACCGTCGCCGTCACCATCCCGGGGTAGCCTTCCTCCATGTCCGCGCTCGTGTAGGTGAAGCGGACGGCAGGCACGCCGCCGACCGAGGCGGGCTGCGCTTTCCAGACGCGCTTGTCGAACCCCTTGATCCCCCCGTGCAGATGGTTCGGGCCGTTGTTGGTCGCGAGGGTGTACTCCTGCCCGCCGAGCCTGAACCGGCCCTTCGCGATCCGGTTCGCGACGCGGCCGATGGTGGCGCCGAAGTACGGATGATCGCCTTCGTAGCGGTCGAGCGTCTTGAATCCCAGCACGACGTCGGCCATCTGCCCGGCTCGATCGGGCACGTGCAGTTCGGTGAGCAGGGCGCCGTGCGTGATGATCTTCGCGGTCACGCCATTCGCGTTCGTCAGCGTGTACTGATCGACGGCGAGACCGTCCCTGGTGGTGCCGAAGCTCGACTTCTCCACGCGCCCTCCCTTGCCGCCGCTGGCCGTTTGCGCGTGCCCCGGCGCGGCGGCGAGGACGGCGCTCGCGGCGCACGCGGCGGCCAGGATTCGTACCCGGACGTTCATGATGGCACTCCCTCGTTCTGGAACGCCGCGACGGCGACGACCGCCGGCCGCAGCACGTCGTCGCCGAACGTATAGCCCTGGCGGATGACACCCACCACGACGCCGTCCTGCGCGGCGTCCAGGACGGGCACGGTGGTCGCGGCCTCGTGGCGGCTGGGATCGAATCGCAGCCCGACGGCATCGAGGGGCCGGACGCCGTGGCCCTCGAGCGTCGCGAGAAACTGGGCGCGGACCAGTTCGACGCCCTGCACCAGGGCGCTGCCCGGCGAGGCGGCGCGGCCCGACTCCACGGCGCGATCGAGGTTGTCGACAACGTCGAGCAGGCCGGCAAGCACCGCCCGGGTTCCGCGCTCGACCTCCTTCCCGACGTCGCGGCGCATCCGCACCCGGGCCTGCTCGAACTCGGCAGTGGCCTCGCGGTACCGTGCGAGCGTGGCGCGCAGCTCTTCGTCCTTCGCGGCGACCCGGGCCTCGAGCTCCTGGACGTAGCTCGGCTTCTCGAAGGGCGCCTCCGCTGTGTCCGCGGCGGTGTCGCCGCGGGCCCACCAGCGGCGATCGACGACGTGAATGTCCGGCTGCGGTTCGTCTGCCATGGTCGAATCGGCCGGGGGCGCCGGCCGGGGAATCGCTATGCCGTCACCGGGGTCTGCGGCGGAGCTTCGGCCGCGGCCGCCGGCTCGTACGTGAACGTCAGCGCGTCGTCGGCGAGCCCGATGTGGACCGTGCCGCCGTGCTCGAGCGCCCCGAACAGAATCTCGTCCGTGAGCGGATCGCGGACCTCCGACTGCACGACCCGCGCCAGAGGCCGGGCGCCAAAGGTCGGATCGTAGCCCCTGGCCGCCAGCCAGGCCCGGGCCTCGGGCTGCAGCGTGATGGCGACGCGCCGTTCCCGCAGCTGCGACTCGAGCTGGAGCACGAACTTCTCGACGATGGTCTCCATCACGGCCGGGGAGAGCGACTGGAAGCTCACGATCGCGTCGAGCCGGTTGCGGAATTCGGGGCTGAAAATGCGCTCGACGGCCTCCTTCGCCCGCAGCTTCGCGGTCTTCGCCCGCGAGCTTGTCGACCCGGTGCCGCCGAACCCGATGGTCGCCGCGCTCATCTCCCGCGACCCCGCGTTGGAGGTGAGGATCACCACGACCTGCCGGAAGTCGGCTTTCCGGCCCGTGTTGTCGGTGAGCGTGGCGTGGTCCATCACCTGCAGGAGGATATTGTAAACGTCCGGGTGCGCCTTCTCGATCTCGTCCATGAGCACGACGGCGTAGGGGTGCGTGCGCACCGCGTCGACCAGCAGGCCCCCTTGCTCGAAGCCGACGTAGCCCGGCGGGGCGCCGATGAGGCGTGCGACCGCGTGCTTCTCCATGTACTCGGACATGTCGAAGCGGATGAACTCGTTGCCGAGGTGCAGGGCTAGTTGCTTCGCCAGTTCCGTCTTGCCCACGCCCGTCGGGCCGGTGAACAGGAAGCACCCCGCGGGGCGATCTGGCTGGCCGAGGCCCGCCCGCGACCGCTTGATGGCCCCCGTCACCTGCCGCACGGCGTCGTCCTGGCCGAAAACGACCCGCTTGAGCGAGTCCTCCAGCGTCCGGAGGCGTTCGCGATCGGACGCGCTCGCCTGCTTTTCGGGGATGCGGGCCATGCGCGCCACCACGCCC
>JALOKU010000055.1 GCA_025456345.1 Vicinamibacterales bacterium
GGCGCCGATGATCGTTGTCTGCAGGGGCACCGACGCGAAGCCGCCTGGCGGAATGTCCGGCGACCCGTGCGGCTGACGGCCGATCCGCCGCGAATAGAAGAGGCCCGTGCACGCGCCGTCGTTGCAGTCGAGGTCGAACTTCAGGTTGCCCGAGCTCTCGACGAAGAACGGCCGGCGCTCGGGATAGAACGTCTCGAACGCCGTCAGGTTGACGACGGCCGGGTCGGCCTCGACCTGCCCGAAATCCGGGTTGATCGTGGCCGTCATGGTCAGGCCCGGAGTCAGCGCGAACTTGATGTCGGCGCCGGCGGAGCCGCCCGGGTCGGGCGACCTGTCGAACGGGTTCCCCGCCTCGTGCTGCCGCGTCGACACCTGCGCCACGCCGTACGGCACCACCTCGAGGCGCTTCAGGCCGCCGGCCAGCTGCAGGCCGCCCAGCTCTCCGAGTTGCGACACGAACCCGGTGCGGCTCTTCGCGATGAGCGGCCATGACGAGGTTTCGTTCAGCCGGCCGATCTCCCGGATCACGCCGAAGCCGAACGTGTCGCGCTTTCCCGTTTCGAATCGCAGCTGCGAGAAGGGAATCCGGAACTCCGCCCTCCACCCGTCCGCGTCGAGCGACACGGCCACGTCCCACACGGCGTCCCAGCTCTGGTCGCTGTTGCCGTCGGCGAACCAGTAGCGGTCCTGCTTCACGCCCGACGGGTTCACCGCGAACTCGTAGGCCGTCCGCCGATCGTGGTAGGAGTCGATGACCACCCGAATCCAGTCGGATGGCGAAGAGGAATCGCGCCGGGTCCGGATGCCCACGATTCGGCCCGGTTCGCGGTCGAAGGCACGCACGGCCACGTAGAGGTACGACGCGTCATAGGCCACCCGCGCCTCGCTCGCGAACGACGGCGGCGCGCCTTCCTTCGGATCGCGCTGGAGGAACTCGGTGATGGGCACGGCGCGCGACCAGACCGCCTCGCCGAACTCGCCGTCCAGGCGGACCGCGATGGCCCCGGTCGCCTCTGCGGCTTCGGCGCGCGGCGGCGGCGCCGCCCGCGCGACCGCCCCGTTGCGGCCATCGGTGCCGGCGCGCAACGGCGCCGCGCCGGCCAGCAGGCCGAGTGCCATCGCAGCGATCCATCCCTTCGTCACGGCGCACGCCTCCAGTGCCAGTAGACGGAACGGAAGCGCGATTGGTTTGCCTGCGTTCGTCGCGCCTCGGGCGCGGAACTTCCCGGAGCCCTGGCCGTCTAATGCCGGATTACGCACGCGCCGCGCGCCCGCGCTTGCCCCGATGCTCGACGAGAGGGACAATAGGTGCGTTTTCATGACAACGTCCTCGATGCCCCGCGCGGCGCCTCGAAGCCCGACCATCACCACGCCTTGGCACACGATGCCGGCCGACGCGGTGCTCGGCCGCCTGGCCTCAGGGCCGGACGGACTCACCACATCCGAGGCCGAGGCCCGCGTCGCCCAGTACGGCCCGAACGAGCTCCAGGCCGCCGTCGGAGTGTCGGCGTGGAGCATTCTGGCCGCCCAGTTCAAGAACGTCCTCATCGTCATCCTGCTTGTCGCCACGCTCCTGTCCGCCGTACTGGGCCACGGTACGGAGGCGATTGCCATCGCGGCCATCGTCCTGCTTGCCGTGCTGCTCGGGTTCGTGCAGGAGTACCGCGCGGAGCGGGCGACCGACGCCCTCCGCCGCATGACCGCCCCCACCGCGACCGTGCTCCGTGGCGGGGAGGAGTGCGAGATCCCGGCCAGGCAGCTTGTGCCCGGCGACGTGGTTTTGCTGCGCGCCGGCGACCGCGTACCGGCCGATGCGAGGCTCATCGAAGCGGTCAACCTGCAGATCGAGGAAGCGGCCCTGACCGGCGAATCGGTGCCTGCCGAAAAGCACGCCGGCGCATTGGACGACCCCGGCCTCGCGATCGGTGACCGCCGCAACATGGCCTTTGCCGGCACGGCCGCGACCTACGGCCGAGGTCGCGCGGTCGTCACCTCCACGGGCATGGACACCGAGTTCGGCGGAATCGCGCGCATGCTCCAGACCGTGGAGACGGGCCGGACGCCGCTCCAGGAGAACCTCGACCGCGTGGGGCGTTCGCTGGCGAAAGCCACCTTCGTCGTCGTCGCGATCATCGTCGGGCTGGGCCTGGTCCGCGGCCAGCCGTTCATCGAGATGTTCATTTTCGGGATCGCACTGGCGGTGGCGGCGGTCCCGGAGGCGCTGCCCGCCGTTGTCACGATCTCGCTCGCCATCGGCGTGCAGCGCATGGTGAAGCGCCACGCGCTCATGCGCCGCCTGCCTGCGGTCGAGACGCTGGGATGCACCTCGATCATCTGTTCCGACAAGACGGGCACCCTGACCAGGGACGAGATGACGGTGCGCGGCCTGTTCGTCGGAGGCGAACTGCTCGACGTGACGGGTGCGGGCTACGACCCTTCAGGGTCGTTCCTGCGCGACGGGAAGCCTGTCGAACCATCCGACTCGCTGCGCAAGCTGCTCACCGCCGCCACCCTCGCGTCCGACGCCCGCGTCGTCCACGACGCGGCCGACGGGCGCTGGCACGTGAAGGGCGATCCGACCGAAGGCGCGCTCGTCGTCGCGGCCGGCAAGGCCGGCCTGCACAAGGCCGACCTGGACTCTCGCTGGCCGCGGGTTGGCGAGGTCCCGTTCACCTCGGAAACGAAGCGGATGACGACGCTCCACGACGGGCCCGAGGGTCCCATCGCGTGCGCGAAAGGCGCACCCGAGGTGATCTTCGACGCCTGTACCCACGAGTGGACGCCGTCCGGTGCCGTGCCTGTCGACGCGGCAGGCAGGGAGGCGGTGCGGAGAGTCGCCCACGACATGGCGGGGCGTGCACTGCGGGTTCTGGGGGTGGCGTCGAAGGCGACATCCCGTCTCGAGGATGCCGAGCACGGGATGACGTGGCTCGGACTGGTCGGCATGATCGACCCGCCGAGGTCCGAGGCGCGGGCAGCGCTGCGCACGTGCGAGCAGGCTGGAATCCGGGTCGTCATGATCACCGGGGATCATCCGATCACGGCCCAGGCCGTCGCGCGCGAGCTCGGGCTGCTGACGGACGGCCGGGTCGTGACGGGCGCCGAACTGGAGGCGATGAGCGACGCGGACTTCGAGCGTGAGGTCGAGGGAATCCAGGTCTACGCCCGCGTGTCGCCGGCACACAAGCTCCGAGTCGTCACCGCGTGGCAGAAGCGGGGACACATCGCCGCCATGACCGGCGACGGCGTGAACGACGCGCCCGCCCTGAAGAAGGCGGACATCGGCATCGCCATGGGCATCACCGGCACGGACGTGACGCGCGAGGCGGCCGCCATGACGCTCACCGACGACAACTTCGCGTCCATCGTGGCGGCCGTCGAGGAGGGCCGCGGGATCTTCGGCAACATCAAGAAGTACCTGATGTACCTCCTGTCGTCGAACGTCGGCGAGATCGGCCTGATGGCCGGGGCCGCCCTCACGGGCCTGCCCCTGCCGCTGACTGCCGTCCAGATTCTCTACGTCAACCTCGCGACCGACGGGTTCCCTGCCCTCGCGCTGGCCGTGGACCCGCCCGACCCCGATATCATGCGCTCGAAGCCGCGGAACCCGAGGGTCGGGATCTTCACGAGGCCGGTGGTCGCCCTGATGGCCGTCGGCGGCATCTGGTCGGCTCTCGCCAATCTCGGGCTCTTCACCTGGGCGCTCCGGTCGGGCCGAAGTACGAGCGAGGCCATGACGATGACGTTCGTGTCGCTGGTCGTCATCCAGTTCTTCAAGGCCTACAACTTCAGGTCCGATCGCCAGTCCGCGCTGGTGCGCCCGTTCGCCAACATGTGGCTCAACCTCGCGGTCCTGACCGGGCTGGTGATGCTGGCGATGGTGGTGCACCTCCCCGTGCTGCAGGACCCGTTCGGGACCTACAGCCTGACGCCTCGCGACTGGGCCATCATCGTGGCCGTGGCGTTCTCGGTCGTGCCGGTGCTCGAGGCGGCGAAGGCGCTCCTCCGCAGGCGCGCCCCTGAAGACAGCCTGTAGAGGCCGTGCGGCTACGGCTTGCCGCGGTTGGAACCGAAATAGTCCGGCGCCGCTTCGTCCGGCGCTGTTCGCACGCCAGGCGGGTGCAGCGGCCCAGGCTCGGCGTCGCCGTCCGCGGCAATCTGGTCCAGATGCTCCGAGATCCGCCCGGCCACGAGCGAGGCCGGCGCGTCTGCCGTGTAGACGCACGCGTGGTGGCAGCCGATCGGCGTGGCGTGGACGGGCCCGTGCGGATAGATGAGCTTGAGCGCAGCGACCGCCTCGGCGACGTCGTCGTTCGCGACGATCCGCACGCGGCTGCCGTGGGATTCCTGGTGGACGATGTGATGGTCGAGCGTGGAGTGGTGAGGCATCATGAGCAACCTCCCCGTCTACCGGGCGAAGGGCCCGGACGCCTGATCACAACGTAGGAGCCGGCCGCCGCGCTGTCAAGAGGACGGCGCCGCTATCTCGGTGCTCCCCCTTTGACCAGCGGGTGACCTGCCGTCACCCACGCCTCGATGCCTCCCTGCAGGGCCTTCACGCCTTTCACGCCGAGCCGGTCGAGATCCAGCGCCGCACGGGCGCTCGTGTGCTCGGCCAGTCAAGCGCAGTAGGCGACAATCGGCTTCTTCGCGGCCTTCAGCGTGGCCAGTTTCTGCTGGAGCGCATCGAGGGGAATGTTGATGGCGCCGGGAAGGTGGCCCTCGGCGTACGATCCGGCGGCGCGGACGTCGACGATCAGCACCTGCCCCGTGTCGGCGGCCTTCTTGAGGTCTGCGACGGAGATCCGCGGCACCGCCGTCTCGTCGGCCGCCTGCCCGAGTACGGGCGGTCCGAAAAGCAAGGCGAGCGCCACAAGCCGGAACGCGCGTCTGTTCATTGGGTCATGATACCGTATCGGGGATGCGCACCGAATACCACCATTGGTACTCCGGCCGGACCAGCCGGGAGATGGGCCTCGTCGTCTACGGGCACTGGGGCCCTCCGATGCTGGCCTTCCCCACCAGCGGCGGCGACGAGTGGGAGATGGATCGGCAGGGCATGATCGCGGCCCTGGCGGATTTCATCGACAGCGGGCGCGTCAAGATCGTCGCCGTCAACGCCAACAGCGGCGACGCGTTCTACAACAAGGGCGCGCATCCCTTCCACCGCAGCTACATGCAGGCGCAGTACGACGCCTACGTGCGGTACGAGGTGGTGCCGTTCATCCGCCGCCACTGCCAGTCCGACGACATCGGCATCGCCACGATGGGCGCGTCGCTCGGCGCCTACCACGCGGCGAATTCACTCCTGAAGCACCCCGACGCGTTCAGGCGCTGCTACGCCCTGTCGGGCGTGTACGACATGAAGCGCTTCATGGACGGGCTCTACGACGACAACTTCTACTTCAACAACCCCGTCGACTACGTGTCGCAGATGGACGACCCGCACGTGAGGGGGCTGCTCGCCGGGTGCGAGATCCACCTCGCGACGGGCCACGGGCCGTGGGAGGACAAGGGGCCGACGTACCGGATGGCCAGCGTCCTGGCGAGCAAGGGCCTGCCTCACCATCTCGACGACTGGGGCGCGCTCGGCGGACACGACTGGCCGTACTGGAAGCACCAGATGCGCGAGTACCTCTCGCGCTGGTAGGGCCGCCGGGAACCGGGGATTCGGCCCTTCGATGGACTCAGGGCCGCCCTGAGCAGCGTCGAAGGGCGGGATTCGATTGACGCAGACTGATTACAGATTTGTGCGTCACAACGCGCCGCGATCCTAATTAGTCCCGACCCCTCTGATCGTGTAAGTGAGCGGCAGCATGGCTTCGTCGATGCCGAGAGGGCGATTGAGCGCCTCGCCGCGGAGCCGCGCCAGCTTGTACAGGTGGAACCGCAGCGGCGCCATGAACGTGTAGCTCGACGTGAGGTGGATGAGGCGGTCGCCCCACTCGTCGGCCACGGGCTCGGTGAGGGTCTTCTTCCGCTCCTCGTACCACTCGCGCGTCACGTCGCCCCGTTCGAACTGTTTCTCGAGCGTCACCAGCAGCCTCGCGCGGTTGACGATCTCGGGGTGATGGTTGACGCCGAACACCCGCGGCATTATCCCTGCCTCGTCTCGCGCGACTTCCATCATCGTGAGCGCATCGCCGGCCGGGCCGCCCTTGCCGAGGGCCTCGTAGGAGATCGCGGTGACGCCCGCCGGCAGCGGGCCCGCCGGGACGAGGTCGTAGAGGCGGTTGTCGAGGGCGAAGAGGCGGCGGCCGTCGGGCAGGACCTCCGAGAACCGCGAGAACCACGGGTGCGAGATCGCCTCGGCTGTGAGGATGTTCTCGACAACACCCGTGCTCTTGCCGCCCTTCTCGGGCCCGCGCAGCACCGCATCCGCGATCCCCAGCCACCGGCACATCACGCCGAAGGTATGGCAGACGGCGAGCAGCGCCGCCGTGTCCGACGCGCGGATGGCGTCGAACAGACCGAACAGCCTGGGCTCCCACGAGGGGTCCTCGTTGATGCCCTGGGACCCTTCGGTGCTCCCATCGTTCATGCGCGGGTCGAGGTGGCCGGGACCGCCGGTGCCGACATAGAGCACGTGCCGCCCGCCCGGCGGCTCGGGAATCACCTGCCCGCCGCGCCGGATGTCGTAGGAGATCGCCCGGAACCCGATGCCGGCCTTCCTGAGCGGCCCGCTGATGTCGCACAGCGCGTTCTGCATCGCCTGCACGATGGCGTCGTGGCCGAGGTTCGGCCAGCCGTGGTGCATGTCGAGCACCGCGATGTCGACCAGGTGCGGCCCGGAGGGCGGCAGGTCGTCCTGCCGCTGCACACGGACGGTCTCGAACACGGGCGGCGCGGCCGGGCAGCCCGACAGACAGGCGTCGGGCCCGAACCGCTGGCGATGGCGACAGTCGAATGGCATGGGCGATTTCGGATCCGGGGCTTACTGGCGCGGGCGCACCCTGAATGACGGTACCTGGCCCCCGCCGGACGTGACGTTGGCGAGGCCCGTCGCGCTCAGCCGCGTGAGGAAACCCGCCAGCTTGCCGAGAAACAGATAGGGGGCCATGTCGACGAGCATGTCTGTCATCACGGCGTCGCCGCCCCCCTGGAACCAGGGGAACACCTCGCGCCGCACGGCAATCTTCTCCTGCACGATCCATGTGCCCGCCGGAGCGGCCAGGGCTTCCTGCAGCGCGGCGTCCCACGCGGATTCGCCCAACTCCCACCCCAGCGTGACGCCGGCGCCGCCGTACTCGTCGTTCGGCTTGAGCACGAGATCGTCGCGGTTCCGCCTAATCCACGGCACGAGGTCGAACGCTTCGGCGCCCTTCGACGTGCGGGTCTCGCCGACGACGCGGGTCCAGGGGACGTGGCGCGCGATCACCTCGTGCTCCCGCTCGCTGAACAGGCCGGCGTGCCGCGGGTCGGTCAGCACCGCGAAGAACGCCTTCTTGTGCGGGATCTTGCAGCGGAACGCGTTGGCCATGCAGACGGCCCGCGCCTCGCACGCACGCACGAGGGCCTCGCACTCGGCCGGGTGGCTCGTGATGTCGTTGATGAGCACGCGCCGGTACAGCAGGTCGATCTTCCGCCCCAGCCCTCGCAACTCACGCCCGTCGAACTCGAGGTCCTCAGGGGCGCACACGATCGTCGGCACGCCGAGGCTCGTGAAGCGCTCCTGGAGGATTTCGAACTCGCTCCATGTCGGCACGTTGCGCCAGTCCACGATCCCGATGGTGGGCGGCTGGGCCGTGCCCCCCCAGTCGCGATAGCTCGTCATCAGGGCGTCGAGCATCGTCGCCGTCAGGGAGTACGCCTCGACGTCGAACGCCGCCCTGAACCGTTCCATCACCGGCAGCTGCGCGAACACGCCTGCCAGACGCTCCGTATACCCGAACCCGGCCGGCGACTCGGCGTTGTACTCCGCCGCCTGCAGCGAGCCGGGTAACAGGAACGTGTCCACGCGCGACGAGGTGCTCGCCCGCGCGTAGCCAGGCTCGATGTCGATGAGGCGCCGCTCGTCAGGCCTCAGGCCCAGTTCGTCGAGCAGCGCCGGCTCCGCCATCGCCGCCCCGACCACGCGCTCGCCGAGCACGGCCAGGGTCTCGGCGAACTCCCGCACGCGCCGCTCATCGTCTTCGGTGAGAAACAGCGGCCGCAGGAACGGGCAATGCACGCGGTCGCCGAACGTCAGCCGCTCCGCCCGCATGCGGGCGGCGAGCTGCGCGAACGCGGAGGCGGTCAGCTCCTCCGGCCGCAGCAGCCCGTGCCAGGTGTCGATCGGGTTCACTTCAGCCCGACCATCGACGGCCACTTGGGCCAGCTGTTCGAGGGTGCGCCGTTCACGGCCCGGTCAATCACCAGGCGCGCCATCTTCTCGACGACGATGTCGAAGTAGAACGGCGTAATGCGATCGCGCTCGAAATCGGGGGCCGGGTTCAGGAAGTCGATGGCGTACGGCACGCCGTCCTTGATCGCGAACTCGACGGTGTTCATCTCGTACCCGAGCGCGTCGTTGATCGTCTGCGCGTCACGCACGACGCGCTTGCCGAGCTCCGGCGCGAGGTAGTCGTGGATCACGAGGTACTTGCGCTCCTTCGGGTCGTAGGCCACCGGCATGATGTCCGACTTGCCGAAGGTGAAGCAGCGCACGTAGTGGTCGAAGTCGATGAACTCCTGCAGCGTCATGCAGTAGGGCGCGGTCCCGTCGTAGGCCGCCCACAGCTCTTCCTTGTTGTGGATCTTGTAGACGTGCTTCCAGCCGCCGCCCGAGAACGGTTTCAGGATCGCCGGCAGGCCGATGAACTCGAGGATGGCGTCCCAGTCGAGCGGATAGTCCAGGTTCCGCAGCGACTCCTGCTGGATGTCCACGTCCCACGGGTAGCCCTTCTGGGGCAGGAGCACGGTCTTCGGCACGGTCACGCCGAGCTTCTGGACGACGGAGTAGTTGAAGAACTTGTCGTCGGCGGTCCACCAGAACGGGTTGTTGATCACGTACGTCCCGTTCAGCATCGCGTGTTTCAGAAACGCGCGGTAGTAGTCCACCTCATGCGAGATGCGGTCGACAATCACCGCGTAGCGGGAGGCCTCGCCCATGTAGGTCCCTCCGAGCTTCACGAACTCGGCGACCACGCCGTCGCCCGCGCCCAGCTCGTTCACCTTCTCGATGAACGCCGGCGGAAACGCGTATTCCCGGCCGCACATCAGTCCCACTCGCTTCATGGCTGTTCCCCCCAGCGCCTCGCGCCCTGTCCCTCGTCTTTGTCTGACTAGCGCCCAGCGCCTAGTCCCTAGCCCCTGGTCTCCGCCACCACGTGCCGCACGACGGCCTTCAGATCCTGCGTTTCACGGAAGACGCGCAGCTGGCGGTCGGCGCTCGTGCCATCGCGCAGGATATCCAGAATCCCCGCGACGTGCCGCCGGCTGCCCAGTTCGTCCACCACGTCGTCGACGAAGGCCACCAGCTCGACCGCCAGGTCTCGCATCGGCACCTCGGTCCGCTTGCCCCAGTCGATCAGGTGGCCGTCGAGGCCGTACCGCGCGGCGCGCCACTTGTTCTCCTGGATGAGCATATGGCGGTACTCCCGGAACCCGAGGTTCTGGGCGCGGAGGCGATAGAGCTTGAACACCAGCGCCTGGATGAGGGCCGCGATCGCCACCGTCTCGGCCGGCCGTGTCGGCACGTCGCACACGCGGAACTCCAGGGTGCCGAATTGCGGGTGCGGCCGCACGTCCCACCAGATCTTCTTGCCGTTGTCGATGCAGCGCGTGTCGACCAGCGTCTGCACGTAGTCCTCGAACTCGCCCCACGAATCGAAGTGCTCGGGCAGCCCCGTCCGCGGAAACCGCCGGAACACCGTCGTCCGGTACGACTTCAGGCCCGTCTCGCGGCCCATCCAGAACGGCGAGCTGGTCGAGAGCGCCAGCAGGTGCGGCAGGAAGTACCGCGCCATGTTCATGATCTCGATCGTGGACTGGCGATCCGGCATGCCGACGTGCACGTGGAGGCCGAAGATGAGCAGCGAACGCGCCAGCATCTGCAGCTCTTCGACGATGTGGTCGTAGCGCTCGCCGGGGGAGATGACCTGGTCGATCCAGTGCGAGAACGGGTGCGTCCCGGCCGCGGCGATCGCGAGGCCCCTGGATTCGGCCGCTGCCGTGAGCTCGCGCCGGATGTGATAGACCTGCGCCTCGAGCTCGTCCGCGTTCCTGCAGATCGTCGTGCCCACCTCCACGATGGACTGGTGCAGTTCCCGCTTGATCTGGTCGCCGAGCACCGTCGCGCCGGGCTCGACCAGCTCGCTGACGTGCGAGCGCAGCTCGCAGGTGTGCGGGTCGACGATCTGGAACTCTTCCTCGACGCCGAGGGTGAATCGGTGCGGCATCAGGCACTCCTGGTGCTGGCGCGGTTCGTTCGGTCAGGGACTCACCATGATACCCGACGCGGGGCCTCAGCCCAGCGTTCCGACCGCCAGTTCGACCGCCTCGAGAATCTCCCCCGACTGCACCAGCGCCTTCATGGCGTTGTGGTCGTTGAACAGCGGCCGGTCGACGTCCAGGTGCGCCACGTGCCGGCGGATCGCCGCGCGCGCCGCCTGGGACCCCTTGCCAATCGAGAACGTGCGGAAGTCGAGGGCCTGGGCGGCCGCCATGAACTCGATGCCCAGCACGCCGTACGCGTTGTCGAGGATCTGCCCGTTCTTGAGGGCCGTGTTCATGCCCATCGAGACGAAGTCCTCCTGGTCGGCCGCGGCCGGAATCGACTGGATCGACGCCGGCGCCGACAGCATGCGCTGCTCCACGATGAGATGGTCGGCGGTGTACTGGCTGAGCATCATCCCCGAGTAGAAGCCCGGCTCGTGCGCCAGAAAGTCCGGAAGTCCCTGGGAGAGCGCCGGGTTGGTGAGCCGGTTCAGCCGCCGCTCGGAGAGCACGCACACCATCGTGACGGCCGCCCCCGCCATGTCCATGGGCAGCGCCACCGGCGATCCCTGGAAGTTCGCGCCCGTCAGCGTGAGCCGCTGCTCGGGGACGAAGATCGGGTTGTCGCCGACGCCGTTGAGCTCGATCTCCACCTGCGCGCGCGCGTAGGCGATGGCGTCGCGGGCCGCGCCGACCACCTGCGGCGTCGAGCGCATCGAGTACGCGTCCTGCACCTTCGTCTTCATCTTCCCCGTCGCGAGGTCCGATCCTTCCAGGACCTTCATGATGTTCCTGGCGGAGACGATCGCGCCGGAGAAGCCCCGCAACTCGTGCAGTGTCGCGTTGTACGGCTTCAGGTTGCCAAGGAGCGCCTCGATGGACATCGCCGCCACGATGTCAGACTGCCGAATCCACCGCTCCATGTCGTGGATGTGCAGCGCGGACATCGCGGTCAGCAGGTTCGAGCCGTTGATCGCCGCCAGCCCGTCGCGCGCCTGCAGGCCGGGCGCCTCGATCCCCGCCCGCTTCAGGGCCTCGGCGCCCGGGAGCCGCTCGCCCTGATAGAACGCCTCCCCTTCGCCCATGAACAGGAGCGCGAGCTGGGCCATCGGCGCCAGGTCTCCGCACGCCCCCACGGACCCCTTCTGGCACACGACGGGCGTCACGCCCTTGTTGAGCATCTCGATGAACGTGAGCGTGATCTCCGGCCGGCAGCCGGAGTTGCCGTGCGCGTGCACGTTGACGCGGCCCGCCATGGCGCCGCGCACGTGCTCGACGGGCGCCGGCGCCCCGATTCCCGCCGCGTGGTTGTAGACGAGATAACGCTGGAAGTTCTTGACCTGATCGTCGGTGAGGATCTTCTCCGAGAACTCGCCGATGCCCGTGTTGGTGCCGTACATGGTCTCGCGGGCCGCGAGCTTCTCCTCCAGCATGGCGCGGCACACCTTGATGCGCCCGAGTGCCTCCGGCGCGAGCGCCACCTTCTCTCCGAACCGCGCGATGCGCACCAGGGACTCGATGGTCAGATTGCTTCCGTCCAGAACGATGGCCATGAACTGCTCCTCGGGTTTCGCACGACCAGGGGCACAGGGGTATTCTACTGGCCCAGAGCATGGTCACCTACACACCCGGCCAGCCCGCGACGATGGCATCCCGACTCCTGCCCTGCGCCGGGCGCGAACGGCGGAGGACGGCCACCTGATGCGCCCCGCCGTGGCCACCGTGCTGTTCGCCTGCCTGTTGCTGTCACTGGCTGCCACCTCGACGCCGCGCGTCGCCGGCGACGGGGCGGAATACGTTCATCTCGCATCGCGCCTGGCGGCCGGCCAGCTGCCCGGAGCCGGCGAGTCGCGGCACTTCATCTTCTATCCGGCTCTCGCGGCGCCCCTGCTGACGCTCGGCCTCACGGCCACGGCCGCATTCACGATCCTCAACGGCCTGCTGCTGGCCGCCGCGCTCTACGTCACCGCCTCCCGCCTCCACTGGACCTGGTGCGCCATCGTCTTTGCGGGCCCGATCCTGTGGTGGCTCGACAAGCCGCACACCGAGCCGTTCACGTTCGCGATCTACGCGATCGCGTTCGCCCTGCTGGAATCCGCGCCCTGGTGGAGCCTCGTGGCGGCGGGCGCGGCGGCCACTCAGAACCCCGGAAACGCCGCGCTGGTCGGCATCCTGGCGGTGGCGGCCGTTGCCGGAAAGACCTCTCTCCTGAAGGACCGGCGGTTCTGGGCGGGCCTCGCGGTTGCCGCGGCGCTGGCCGCCCTCCATCCGGTCTACTACCTCATCAGGCTGGGGACGCCGTCGCGGCTCGCGTCGGCTGGCGACGTGCGCTGGGTGACGCTGCAGGAATACGTCGCGGTGCTCGTCGATCCCAACGTCGGCCTGCTGCCGCAGGTGCCGGTCTACGCAGCGGCCGTGCTGGCTGGCACGCTGCTGCTGGCGTTCCGCGCGCCGCGGCGCCTGGCGAGCCCGGGTGTCGTCGCGGCCGCGATGTCTGCCGCGTGGCTGGCGTTCGTCGCGGCGACGGCGACCAACGTGAACCACGGCGGGACGCCCGGTCTAAGCCGGTACGCCACCTGGTTCATCCCGCTGGCCGTTCCGTTGTTCCAGGAACTCGACCGCGTGCTGGCCCGCCGCATCATCTGGATGGCGCTTCCGGCCGTGGCTGCTGTCGTCCTTGGAGTCTGGGCCTTTCACCCAGCCCGGCCAGAGGCGGTCGATCGGCCCACGAGGCTCGCGTCGTTCCTGTGGACCAGACATCCGTCGTTCGACAACCCGCTGCCGGAGATCTTCGCGGAGCGCCTGCGCGGCCTCGACGAGAACTGGTTGCCGGTCGCCACCCCCGGCTGTGAGAAGGTCCTCCTGCCCGGACGGGGCGGGCGCGACAGCGTCTGGCCCATGCCCTGCGCGCCTGTGTCAGTGCCCGCGCGGTGCCAGGTGGCTGGCGCGACGTGCTACGCGAACCGCACGAAGACCGGGTACGCGTTCGTCAGCCCGCGCGTGTCCATGCCGCAGGCGTTCCGCCTCGCGCGCGGCGCCACGTGGCCGCGCTCGGCCGAGCCGTTCGTGGCAGACGCGCTCGCGTCGCTCGCGTGGTGGAACATGGACGTGCGGCAGGCCGGCGACCCGGATGCCGTCATCCAGTCGTCGCGCCACGTCGGCCATGTCGTCATCTGGCAGGCGGCGAACCGGTTCTTTGCGTTCGCCGTCGATGTCCGGCCGGATGCCGAACTGGTCGTGCAGGTCACGCAGGAGATGAGCGTGGCGCTCACGATCGAGAGCGGACCGATCGAGGGGACCCGCGTCCGCCTGAGGCCGGGGCTCGGGAGGCAGGCCATCAGGCTCCCTTCGCCTCAGCCCTGGGTGATGCTCGTCGCCGAGGCGCGGTAGCAGCCGGGCAGGCGCGCGACATAACGCCTCTTCTCACACACGGGTCGCCCGGTTCTCGCAGGCAACTCGGGGACGGCGACTGAGGACACAGCCCTGGCGTCCTCGGTTCCAATGACGCTCGCCACGGTGGGTCTGCGGACCCTCAACGTCGACTTCGAGAACGACTTCAACTCGACCGTGGTGACGATCCTCGACGGCGCATACACCCTGCCGGATGGGCGTCAGCTCGCAGGGGTGGAGAAGGACCTCGCGCTGACCTATGGCTGTCGGAACCGAGCCGTCCATCACCTTTCCGGAGGTAGGGTCGTCAACCGCCGGTTCACGGAGGTCCGACAGCCGCCGATGAACACGCTCTTCCTCGCCGTGGAGTGCCTCCGCGTCAAGGTGCGCCGGCCCAGGGGGCGGTCGGGCACCGCGGACTTCGGCTTTATGATGTTCACGAATTGTGTTATGTTCACGATGTTGTGAACATGGCTCATAGCGTGAGCGTTGCCCGTTCCGAGGGCGCCTCCCTGGAGCGCGCCCTGTCGGACGCCCTGGCACTACTCCTCCAGGAAGCGTCCTGGCTCCAGCAGTGGCGCGTCGCGAGGGAGATCAAGGCACCTCAGGATTCCTGGGACCTGGTGGCGTCCGGTCCGCTACCTGCTGGTGGCAAGGGCGTCCTCTGCGTCGAATGTAAGGGCGTGAACTTCCAGCCGAACCAGTTTCCCAACCTCGCCGAGCGTCCCTGCTCAGCCGGTAAGAACGCCGTTTCCGCGCGGGTGCTCGCCATGCCACGGGTGTCGCCCCGCATGGCATCGCTGTGCCAATACCACGGCTGGAGCTGGTACGACCTCGCGGGCAACTGTCGGTTGGAGATCCCCGGCGTCCTGCTGATCGAGCGGTCCGGCCGCCCGGCGGTCAGGCTGGAATCGCGCAGCGGCGCGAACCTCGGAACGCCGGAAGCTGCGCGCGTGGTTCGTGCGCTGCTCGCGCCCGAGAATGCTGGCAGGCGTTGGACGCAACGCGAGATGGTCGGCCACTTCGCCGATCTCACGCCAGCGATCCCCGCACCGAGCCTCGCGCTCGTGAACAAAGTCGCTCAGCACCTGCGCGATCAGGCGTTCATCGAGTCCTTGGCCCACCGTGGATTCCGCGTCAGCGACTTCGACGGCCTGCTGCAGGCGTGGCGGCAAGCCTACCGTTTCGACCGTCACGTCCGCCGGTCCTACTTCACGCTCCTGCCGGCCAAGGCGCTTCAGGAGAAACTGCGCTTACTCGATTCGCAAGGAAGTGTTCGGCTGGCGTACTCGGCGTTCTCTGCAGCGGACCTGCAGGCGCCGACTGTCCGTCAGCCGCGCACGTGGCTGTACGTCGATCCTGATTTCGAGCAGGAGCTCGCGTCTGCACTCGACGCCAAGCTGGTCGACTCCGGCGAGAATCTCGTCGTGATGCTGCCGGACGATGCCGGCGTGTTCTATCAGGTGGATGCGGGCGCCAACCGCGCGCCGTGCACCAACGCGGTGCAGACGTACGTCGACCTCCGCAAAGCCGGCGGCCGAGGCGAAGAGGCTGCGGAGGCCATTCTCACTCAGCGACTGAAGCCGGCGTGGGCCGGCGCGCGGTGAACCCTGAGCCACGTTTCGAGGGCGAGTACACACCCCGACAGGTCGAGGCCGCTCGTCGCGTGCTCGTCGATGTCGGGCAGGTTCTCGCCTCGTTCGGCGACGCCATCGTCGTCGTGGGCGGCTGGGTACCGGACCTCCTGCTCCCGGCCCACGCATCCGCACACATTGGGAGCATCGATGTGGACCTCGCCCTCGATGCGGCGATGCTGGCGGACGGCCGGTACGCGGAACTGCTCAAGCTGCTTCTGGACACCGGCCGATATGGAAAGGGGGACGAGGACTTCCAGTTGGTGAGCAGCGTCGATCTCGCGGATGGCGATGCGCCCGTCAGGGTGGAGGTGGAGTTCCTCGCCTCGGACGATTTGGTGTTGAAGAAGAACCATCCGAAGCTGGTGGAGGGCTTCCGCGTACTGAGGTTTCCGGCATTCGCCGCAGCCTTTACAAGTCCGGTAAGCATCGACCTCTCCGGGCCGATGATCTCGGGCGCGGCGAACACCGTTCACCTTCGCGTGGCGTCGCTCTCGGATTTCCTCGTCATGAAGGCTCACGCAATCGGCGGCCGGGACAAGCCCAAGGACGTCTACGACCTCTGCTATTGTCTTGACGAGTTTCCGAACGCAATCGAGGTCGTGGCGGTGGAGTGGAGGGCAAGACAGGACGACACCCTGGTTGCCGGCGCCGTCGCAATCCTGAAGGAGAAGTTCCAGTCCGTGGACCACTATGGGCCGCAGCAGTTGGCCACTTTCCATTCCGGCGGTAGTCCCGACGAAAGCGAGATGCACGCGCGGCGGGCGTACGAGCTCGTGCAGAAATTGTTGGCAGCCACATGACGCCGCACCCCTACACGGAGGACCAACCCGGCGCCGCCGGACATCACGGCCGCCATGTCTGAAATCAGCGCACTGCTCGATGCGTCGATCGAGGCCGAGGCCTTCCGGATTCCCGTTGTCTGCGAAGGCCCCTCGCCCCGCCTCATCGACGTATCGTCGATCGACTTCGAGGCACTGGCGAAGCGGTTCAAGCAGACGGCCCAGAAGAACGTCGAACTGGAGCGACTCAAGCTGGCCGTCCGCGCGCCACCCGAGAAGATGGTCCAGCCCAACCCAACCCGTGTGGACTATCTCGCCAAGTTCGAGGAGCTGATCGAGGCGTACAACAGCGGTAGCCGGAACATCGACGACCTGTTCCACGACCTCCTCGCCCTGACGCGGGCACTGACGGACGAACAGCAGCGACACGTCCGCGAGCAGCCCTCGGAGGAGGAACTGACGGTGTTCGACCTCCTGACAATAGGCGGCATTAGCGGCCTGCGGGTGCGCTTGGTGCGGAGGGCACGCAACCTAACGCCCATTCTCAGACACAGATTGCCCGGTGCCCGCAGGCCGCGCGGAGACGGCGGCTGAGGACTCAGGCAAGCAGCGCGGATCATCTGCGCCTCTGGGCGGCTACAGGCGCTGGCATCGCCGCAGCGCGCCCGGCTTCGACGGCTTGCGCCGGCCGGGGCCCCAGGCAGCCTGGTTGCAGCAGGGGGGCAGCGCGCGTATCGGCCAGGCGCATGGCCAGCGCGACGGCCGCGCTGAGCTCTGTGTCCTGGGCACGCCAGTCCCGCCCGGCACCGCCCACGGCGCAAGGAACGGCAGCCTCTCGCGGCGTGCCGTCGACATGGAACAGTTTTTCGACCGGCACGCGCACCACGATGCTCGAATGGGGCAGCACCTTCTGGCCGATGGCCCCGAGCAACTGCGCCATGGGCTGGCCCAGCACCGCCGCGCCGCGCGTGGCGTGCAGGCCGATGGCCAGGCCCTCGCCCATGCTGCCCGTCCATCGACCCACGAGCACGACGAGGGGCTTCAGGCAGGGCGTCCCGCGCGGTGCCACGTACTCGGCCCAGACACGCCGGACCCCGTTCTCTCGAAACTCCGACACCAATTCGTGGCGCTGGTAGGGGAGCATGCGGGTCACGAGCCGCCCCATGATCCCCCGCGCCACCGCCGAGTTGCCGCCGCTGGGGGTGTCGCGCAGATCGATCACCAGGGCCCGCGTGTCCTGCAACTCGGCCAGGGCCTGGTCGAAGGCCTGCACCAGTGCCTGCTGGCCCAGCGCGTCGTGGATGCGCAGATGGCCCACGCCGCCGATGGCACGCGACGAGAGGGTCGAGCCGGGCTCGGGATAGTGCGGAACAAACTCGAACAACCGCCGCCCATCGTCGACACGGGCCAGCAGCCGCGTCACCGCTTGGTCGTGGCGACCGGCCAGCGCGACCTGCAGCGCCCAGTCGCGCGCACTGGCGTCGTCGCGCGACAGGAACTCCGGCTCGATGGGCTGCACGGCGGCCTGGATGGATTCACCGTTGAGGGCCATCACCTCCATCCCCGGCCGCAACCCGGCAGCCTCGGCGCCCGAGCCGGCACGCACCGCTGCGATGATGGCCTTGCCATCCTGCCAGCGTGCAAACAGATCGGTTTGCGACGGCACCAGGCGGAAGGACCTGGGCGTGTGCGTGCCCAGGTGGGCGTGTGCATCGTACAGCTCGGCCAGCGCCCGCTCCAGCACGGCAACGTACTCGGACCGCCGGGTTGCGGCTGCCGCCTGTGGGGCGTGGTGCGCGCACACCCGCGCCCAGTCGGTCGCCTTGAGGTCGAAGTACGCGTACGACTCGCCGACGAAGTCGCAGAAGCCGGCAAAGTCCGCAGCCCTTTGTTCGGCGGTCAGGAAGTCCTGCCCCTTCGCGGGGACGGCCGAGGGTGCGACCGCGACCAGCATCGCGAGCATCGCTGCACACAGAGCCGAAGCCAGGTCGGTCATGAGTACCTTTCGAATGCGGCCTTAGCCACGCAACCAGAAATGGATGGCCGCACACAGCACAGCCCCCAGCACGTGGTAGCGGCCCGTCACGGCAGCGTAAAGCGCCGGCCGGGGCATGTTGGGCGCCAGGGCGTTGATGCTGGTGACGGCAAAGCTGATGCCCACACCGACGGCAAGGCCCAGCCCGAGCACTTCAGTCAGCGACACCGCAGCCACCCTCCCCAGCAGAAAGCCCAGTGTCAAGGACACGGCCAGGCAGCCCGCCAGGGGCACCAGGTAGTAAGTCAGCGCAGGCCGCCATCGAGCCGGCCGCTGGAACCCCACGGCGCGATCCCAGTATCTTCCGAACAAAGGCGTGAACCACAAGCCTCCCAAGGCGAAATACGCCACGCCGGCGGCGAGCGTGGACACAGCGGACATGGGTTGACCTCCTTTGACCCGGATGGCTGGTCGGGTTGACGCTAGGCGGCATCAGCAGTCCGCCGGGGCGCGCCGGCGAGGAGCGCGGAACAGAGCGCCCGTTCTCAGGCCTGGTTCGCCGGTTTCGGCCCCC
Organism: Vicinamibacterales bacterium; assembly: GCA_025456345.1. GTDB lineage: Bacteria > Acidobacteriota > Vicinamibacteria > Vicinamibacterales > JAKQTR01 > JAKQTR01. The sequence goes on from JALOKU010000055.1 coordinate 18,772, forward strand.
GACACGAGAACTGGGACACGGTTCCAGTCCCGTCCCCTCCATTCTCGACGCGGCGCGCTACGATGGAGCAGGAGCGTTTCGACCTGATACCCTTGAGGCGCATCACCCGCGACCCCGCCGTGATGAGCGGGAAGCCCTGTATCCGCGGCATGCGTGTGACGGTCGGCACCGTCGTAGGGCTGCTCGCAGCCGGCAGAAGGACCGACGAGATCCTGAAGGCCTACCCCTACCTTGAAGCCGACGACATCCGCGAGGCCCTCGCCTACGCGGCGTGGCGCGCCGAAGAACAGGAAGTTCCGCTGGTCCAGCCGCGAATCTCCTCCTCGACATGAACCTGTCGCCGGTGCTGGCGAGACTGCTGTCCAGCCACGGACACGACGTCGTGCATTGGTCCGAGGTCGGGGACTACCGGGCGACCGACGTCACCATCTTGGCCTGGGCGAGTGAACAGGGGCGAGTGCTCGTCACCCACGACCCGCTCACATCCAGCCGGTTTGGCACATCGCCGCAGGCTTCCTTTGACCCGGAATGAACCGTGAACGTGCCGTCAGCGTGCATCGTGGTGTTCGATGCGCTGAGAATGCCATTCACGCTCCTCATGTAGCCATCCGCGCCGTAAACGGTGATGGACCAGGACGCACTGTTCTCGGGCGCCTGGCAGGTGGCGGTGTGGCATGTGTCGGCGGACAGATGTCCATTGTGATTGATCGAGACCGCGTCCTTGTTCGGGAACAGTCCCCACGCCCCGGCGCAGACGATTGGCGGCATCAGCGGCCTGCGGGGACGCGTGGTGCGGGGGTCACGCAACATGACGCCCGTTCTCACAGCCGGATCGCCCGGCTCTCGCAGGCAACTCGGGGACGGCGACTGAGGACACAGTCCTGGCGGCCGCAACGGCACAGGCCACGGACCAGCGGCTGGCGTTCGCCCGCGATCAGGTGGCGAAGATGGTCGGCCACCTGGCCGCCGGCCCGACGGCAGCCGCCTGTACGGAGGTCCTCGAGAAAACCGGCCGGGAATGCGCCAGGCTCGGCGGACTCCCCGCCAGGTTCAAGGGAGACCCCGAGGGCTGCTTCGCGACGGCCAGGAAGAACTGGGGCACCGACTTCTCGTGGGAGAAGGAGAAGCGAATCATCAGCGTGGCCGTGGCTGAAGGCGAGTGCGGCTGCCCGCGTGTAGACGCCAGGCGAACGCCCGCCTTCTGGTGCAACTGCTCGGTCGGGTACCAGAAGGAAGCTCTCGAGACGGTCTTCGGCAGACCGGTCGAGGCGGTGCTCAAGGCGTCGAAGCTCAGTGGCAGTCCTCGGTGCGCCTTCGAGGTCACGCTGGCGCAGGCGCCTGCCCGCCTCGCGGGGCCTCCGCCCGGGGCACCGTACCGGCGTTCGACTGCAGCAGGGTCATTGGCACGATCGAGACGCTCACTTGCCGCGGCCCGGTTCGAGGCGCGCCTCAGCGCCAGGCGTGGAAGATGGCGTTGCCCTGCGCCCGCGGGGCACCCGGCGTGGACGGCTCCGCCAGCCACGTGTAGACAGCGTCCACGCGCCGGAACCCGACAACCTGCAGCATGCCGACGACGGCGGCGGGATTCGGGCCCCACCAGTTCGTCGGGTCGTTGTTGAGCTCGGTGCCCGGGTAGAACGCCGCGGCGGGGCGCTCGACGTGGGCCATGTCGATTTGCGTCCAGAGGATGAGCTGCTCGCGGCACACGCTCGCCACGCGCTCGAGGGCGAGCAGCGGGTGCTGCATGTGGTAGAGGACGCCAAGGAAGAGCACCAGGTCGAAGACGCCCACCGTGTCGGGCGAGAGATCGAGCACCTCGACCTCGCGGTCCTCCACCTTCGAGGAGAGGAGTTGCCGAGCGCGTTCGAAGCCCGCCTTCGTGCCCCAGCCCTCGCCGCTCCAGCAGAACGAGTCCACGGCGACGACGCGCGCGGCCCCGCGCCGCTCGGCCTCGAACGAGAACGCGCCGTCCCACGCGCCGATGTCCAGGACGCTCTTGCCGCTCAGGTCGTCGGGCAGCCCGATCATCGCGATCCGCGCTCGGGTGTTGTCGCTGCCTGGCGTGACCACGCCCTGGCCGAGGTCGATCTGGTGGTACCAGGTGATGCCCTCGGTGGCGGCGCGCAGCTCGTCGGCAGTCATACTTGCCCCTTCAGTTCGATGGCGGCGGATTGCACGACCCGGGGTGTCTCGGGATGCCGGCATGCGACCTCGTCTCCGGCTCAGCGCCGCAGGCCGTAGACGATTGCCCGCTCCAGCTGGACGTGACAAGAGACGGCATTAGCGGCCTGCGGGTGCGCGTGGTGCGGGGGGCACGCAACATGACGCCCATGCTCAGACACAGATCGCCCGGTGCCCGCAGGCCACGCGGCGACGGCGACTGAGGACACAGGCCGCACGAGCCCCATTCTGCGCCGTTGCGTTCACGTGTCAAGGCTGAAGTCGCGGGGGATGGCGCGGTGCATTCAGGCCCAGGGCATGCCTCGGGCCTGTCCGTCCACAACGCTTCAGCAGGCAGGGTCGGCGGCCCGCACCGGCGCCCGGTCGAGCTCACGCAGCGACGGCAGGGCGAACGCGATCACGCCGACGGCCAGCATCGGCAGCGACAACGCCAGAAAGGTCGTGTGCAGACCGGCGGCGTCGGCAAGCGGCCCGGCCAGGATCAGGCCCAGCGGTCCGGCGGCATAGGCGAGGGAGCCCATCACCCCGACCACGCGGCCGCGCAGGTGCTGCGGCGCGCGGGTCTGCATGACCGAGTTGTAGATCGGCCCCATCGGTCCGTATACCAGGCCCACCACGGCGCAGAGCGCCAGGATCAGCGGGAGGGGCGGCAGGAACGCGATCGCCGTCATCGCGATGCCCAGCGTCCACACGGCGACCAGCATGATCGTGCGCTTCTTCATGTACTCGCTCAACACCGCGTATCCCAGCGCGCCGACCAGCCCGCCGATTGACAGCGCCATCAGCACCCACCCCAGGTGCGCGGGCTCGTTGCGGTCGGTGAAGTACTTCGGGAACAGGACCGACTCCATCGGCATGTACAGCGCCGTCACCGTCAGGTCCACGAATGCCAGCGTGCGCAGCACCTTGTTGTGCCAGACGAAGCCGATGCCCTCGGCGATTCCCGACCACACGCCGCCGGGCAGCCTGGTGCGGTCGGGCCGGCCCGCGCCCTCCAGACGCAGTGCCGAGATCGCCAGGATCGACAGGACGAACGTGGCCCCGGTCACCCACATGGTGTTGATGCCGCCGAGGGTGGCGATCAGCAGGCCGCCGATGCCGGGCCCGACGATGTAGGCCAGGTTGAAGACCGCCTCGTAGACGCTGTTGGCGCGGTCGAGCGTCCAGTTGGCGCGCGTGGCCGCCTCGGGCAGCATCGACTCGCGGGCGGTCATGCCCGCCGGGTCGAACAGCGATCCGAGCGCCGCCAGCGTCGCGAGCACCGCCACGTTGACCGCGTCCACGCCGAAGGTCAGCGCGATCACCGGGACCGCAATGACGGAGAGCCCGGACAGCCCGTCGGCGATCATCGATACCCGGCGGCGTCCGATGTAGTCGACGGCGGTCCCGGCGATCAGCGTCGACGCCAGCAGTGGCAGCGTGCCGGCCAGCGCGACCAGCGATGCGTCCAGCGCCGAGCTGTTGCGCTGCAGCACCAGCCACGGAAAGGCGACGATCGAGATGCCGTTGCCGGCCCCGGCCATCAGCGCGGCGAACATAATGATCAGGGCGGGTCCGCGCGTGGTGTTCGCCATGGCGGGGAGATTCTAGCAGACAGCGAGCGGCACAACCGCCCCGCCGGGACCCGGCCGGAGCGCGCAACATGACGCTGATGCGCGCGGTGACCG
>JALOKU010000056.1 GCA_025456345.1 Vicinamibacterales bacterium
GGGCGGCGGCGGAGTGGCGCTGACCGACGGCATCACGTTGGCCGAACTCGACGACACCGGCGCGGTGGTCAGAGAAGCCCGGCTACGCCGGGTGCTCAAGCGCTCAACAGGTTCAGGAACGCGCGGGGCGTGACGATGCGAACGCCTTCGTACTCCCCGACCGTGAGGAGGTGAGGATCGCCAGTCACCAGGAGCGAGGCGCGGCCAGCGACGGCTGCGGCCACGTACTTGTCATCATCAGGGTCCTTGCTCACACCAGGAACCTGAATGGGATCCAGAACGAAATCGGCGAGGACGACCAGGTCCTCCATCCAGAGTCCGGGGTCGAGGCCCCGGCGCACGTACCGGCGGACTTTGGGGTATGCGAGGGCCCGCATGACCTCCTCGACGATGGCCTGAGACAGGATCAGCGTAAACGCATTCGTGCGGAGGAACCGTTCGATGATCCGGCCCGGCGGTCCGTCAGGGTGGATGGCCGCGCTCACGAAGACATTGGCGTCAAGGACGGCTCGGAACACGGTCGTTACGCCGACTTCGACCGCAGTTTGCCGGACTTGCGGGCCCATCGTTGTGCCTCCAAGGCCAGTTCAGAGGCCTGTTTGTCCGTCAGTGCATTGCCGTGCTGCTGCGCGAGAAACTCCAACGCGTGTCGGCGCGCGAAGCGTCGCATCTGTTCCAGGCGCTCGACCGGGACCAGTGCGGCGAGCGCTTTTCCCTTTCGTTCGATGATGAACTCGTCGTTCCTGAGCGCCACGCGATTGAGCATGTCGCCGAGCCGCTGCCGCACGTCGATGGTGGACACCGTGTCCGTCATGTGCACCTCTCACAACTATTATACTTGCTATGGATGTAATAGCAATAGACGACAGGAAGCACTGCCGGGGCCGGCTGGGCGAGTTGACGTAACCCCCGTCGTCGGACGGCGCGCCCGGAGCCCCCGTCCGCTCCGTCATCGTCGGCATCGTCGACGCCGTAACAGTTTGCAGGCGGGACTTCGTGTCGCTGTGACAGTCTTTCCCCAGCCCCTAGCCCCTAGCCCCTGACGTAGAATCTCCCCGTGCACGCCAAACTCTCCCGCTTCGCCTGGCTCGTCCTCGCCTGGAACGTCGTCGTCATCCTGTGGGGCGCCTACGTGCGCGCCACCGGCTCCGGCGCGGGATGCGGCGCCCACTGGCCGCTCTGCAACGGGGAAGTGGTGCCGCGGGCGCCCGACACCGCGATGATGATCGAGTTCTCGCACCGGCTCTCGAGCGGCCTGGCGCTGGTGGCCGTCTTCGTGCTCGCCGTCTGGATCTGGCGGACGGTCGCGGCGGGCCATCCGGCGCGGCGGGCCGGGATGGCCTCGCTCGTCTTCATCGTCGTCGAGGCGCTGCTCGGCGCGGGACTCGTGCTGTTCAGGCTCGTGGCCCAGGACGAGAGCCTGGCGCGCGCGATGGTGATGCCGCTGCACCTGGCGAACACGCTGATCCTGCTGCTGTGCCTGACGCTCACGGCGCACTTCCTGTCGGGCGGAGCGCCCGTGTCGATCTCGGGGCGGACGCGGACCTTCGGCATCCTGGTCGGTTTGCTGGTGTTGATGATCGGCGTGGGCAAGACGGGCGCCATCGCCGCCCTCGGCGACACCCTCTACCCGGCGTCATCGCTCCTCGACGGGCTCAGAGCCGACCTTGCGCCGACGAGCACGCTGCTCCTGCGGCTGCGCATCCTGCACCCGGCGCTCGGCGTGGCGGTCGGCGCGATGCTGGCGTTCGGGACCGCGGCTATTCCGATCGGGGCGGGCGACCGCCGCGGGCGCCTCGCGAAGCGAGCGGTCGTCGTGCTGGCGATTGGGCAGGTCGTGCTGGGATTCGTCAACGTGTGGCTGCTCGCGCCGGTCTGGATGCAGCTCACGCACCTGCTCGTCGCCGACCTGCTCTGGATCGCGCTGGTCCTGCTGACCGCCTCGGCGCTTGCCCGGCGGGACGTCGCGTCCGCCGGTGCCGGGGTTACGTCTGGCTGATGTAGTTGGTCAGCTGCCCGATCACGAAGTGCTGCTCGTCGACGACGGCCTTCACCGCGTCGCCGATGGAGACCACGCCGAGCACCTGGCCGCCTTCCACGACCGGCAGGTGCCGGATGTGGTGCTCGGTCATCACGGCCATGCACTGATCCGCCGTCCAGGCCTGGTCCACCGTGATGAGCTTGCCGGTCATCAGGTCGCCGACCGGCGTGTGCTTCGAATTCAGCCCGCGGAGCACGACCTTCCGCGCGTAGTCGCGCTCGGTGAAGATGCCGACCAGGCGGCCGTCGTTCATGACGAGCACCGCGCCGACGTTGCGTTCAGCCATGCGCTGCAGGGCCTCGAACACGGTCGTGGCCGGACCCACCGAAATGAGTGGACCTCTTCCGACGAGCATCTGACGGACGGTTGCGGACACTGGAGGCCTCCCCCGCGCCAGCCTGATCGCGGCCGGCACAGTCTGCGCTTCACGCTTGAACGGGAGTAGAGAGAATACCCGTTACCACTCGAAGCGGTCAATCAGCCTCGGGAGGCCCTTGCCGAGGGTGTCCTCCTTGCCGATCGTCCAGCCCTCCACGCGGCCGTCGGGATGCGCGCACAGGCGGACGAAGTGCTTGAATCCGGGATGGCCGAGCACGGCGTAGGCCTGGTGATGCTCGAGCCCCGTGACGACGAGGGTGAGGAGGAAGTGCCCGATGATGAGCGGGCCGAGCAGCGCCATGATGGCGACGTTGACGAAGTTGAAGGCCACGGCGGGCATGAAACGCGCGAGCAGCCACGCGACGCCGATCGGGGCGAGGGCGAGCGCGGGGCCGTGCGCCAGCGCGACCGCCAGGGCGGCCTTCGCCCGATGGCGCCGCTCGACGACGGCCTGGAACATGAAGAAGGCCGATGCGGCGGCGACCAGGCCGGTGGTGAGCCAGCCGAGCCACGGCCCGCCGCGAAACGCCGCGAGCTGGGCGGCGGCCAGGCACGCGCACAGCAGGTGCGGCAGCAGGCCGGCCGTGCCGAGCACCAGCTGAAGTGGCACGCTGGCGGCGAGGAGCCGGCTGGTCTTCGCGTCGGGAAACGCGCAGGCCGGCTCCTTCCCGCGCCGGTACGGATGCACGCGCGTTCCGTGGACGAACGCCCCCCCGCCGCCGGCGATCACCTGCATCGAGGGCCCGACGGCCCGCCGCTCGTAGTGATGGCTGTCACCCGTCACGTAGCACGTCGGATCCGACTTGAGGGAAAGCCCGCACGCCGCGACGATCTCCTCGCCGGGCCGGTTCGGTTCACCCATCGCGATCGCCGGATCCGGCGAGACCATGATGCGGCGGCTGGCGGCGCCGCTTGTCCGGCGATCGTTGAAGAACAGGCGCTGCCGGAAGTCGAGGGTGCGGAGCTGCCGATCCACGCCCCACAAATCCAGATTCGGCGCGAGGGGAAGCAGCCAGTACGACGCCTCCTGGACCGCCCGATAGCCGATCAGCCAGAGCCGGGACGCGCGCTTCACCTTGCGGCCCGTGAGCATGGCGAGCGCTTCCGCCATCGCCTGCTCCGCGAGGCCTATCGACCCGGCCAGCTCGTCCAGGTGCAACTGCTGGTAGATCCGCCCGATGGCCCTGCTCGACTCCTCCGGATCCTCGCTCTCGGCCTGGCGAATCTGCTCCTGCAGCTCGGCGTCGTCCGAGCGGTCGGCGCGCTCACGCATCGGGTTCTGCCGGAACATGCGCGCGAACCCGTCGAGGCCGTCGTACCAGTCGTGATTGCCGGGGATGCCCAGCAAGACCCTCGCCCGATCGGGCAGGCCCTTGCGGCGCAGGACCCTGTTCCATGGATTCATGAGCCGGCGCGCGATTTCAGAGGCAGAGCTCAGCGGATACGCGGTGTCGCCGCCGAAGATGAGCAGATCGCCGCGGGGCAGCACGCGCCCGGATCCGTCCTGCAGGGCGTACTCGGCGGACACCATGCGGGCCACGGCCGAGCTGACGTCGCTGTCGTCGCCCGTGTCGGCGACGAAGTCGATCCAGACCTCGCGGCCGAGCCGTTCGACGAGCGTGTCTCCGGTCTCCGGCGCCTCCAGCACCCGCGCGACTTCGCGGAGCAGATCGGCCGGCGGCTGGGGGCGCATCCAGTCGCGCGTATCGCGCTCGCCTGAAGCCAGACTCTCGGCGCTGAGGTGCCGCACATGGCCGAGCAGGGCCGTGCTGCCGAACCACCGGATGCCGTAGGGCTCCCGGGCGCCGCGAGTGAACGCGATGGGGGCAGGCTCGTCGCCGCGGGGAAACAGGGGCAGCGGTCCGGCGGCAGTCTTCTTGGTCATCAGTCCGGGCTCCGGATCTTCGCGGTCTTCGCGAACTTGCGGCCGTCGATGTCGACCGTCACGAGGTATTCGCCGCCGGGCTGCAGCTTCCCTCCGGTGTCGCGCATGTCCCATCGCACGGTGTTGAGGCCCTGAAGGGTGGTTCCGGGCACAGTCCTGAGGAGCCGGTTCGACAGGTCCGCCACCGTGATCGACACCTTCCGATCCCGCGTGTCCCGCAGATAGTAGTGGATCGACAGGGCATTCGGCTCGTTCGGCGTGGTCACGTGGCGATCGCCGTAGAGATCGTAGTTCCCCCAGCCGCTCGTCCGGACGATGCTCTCCGGGTCGATGTCGAACACGTGGACGTCCTCGGCGAGCACCTTCTCATCCAGCTGCTGGAGCGCCGAGACGTTCGTGATGTACATCCCCCTGCCGTACGTGCCCACCACGAGGTCCCGCTCGCGGGGATGCACGAGCAGGTCGTGCACCGGCACGGCGGGCATGCTGCCCTGCATGCGCACCCACCGCGCGCCGTCGTCGAGCGACACCCAGACGCCCTTGTCGTTGCCCACGAACAGCAGCGCCGCGTTCTTGCGGTCCTGCCACACCACGTTGATCGGCTGATCGGGCAGACCGCTGCCGATGGGGGTCCACGTGGCGCCGTAATCGGCCGTCTTGAAGAGGTACGGCGCGAAGTCGTCGTGGCGGTACCCGTTCTTGGCGACATAGGCGGTGCCGGGCTGATGGCCTGACGCGAAGACGCGGCTCACCCAGCGGTCGCGCGGACCGCCCGCCTTCTCGACCCCCGCCGTCACATCGGCCCACTCCGCGCCGTTGTTCCTGGTCACCTGCACGCTGCCATCGTCGGTGCCGATCCAGATGACGCCCGGAGCGAGGGGCGACTCGGAAATGGTGGTGATCGTGCAGAACTGAATGTTGCCCCGGCCGAAGGTCTTGCTGTTGTCGTTGGTCGTGAGATCGGGGCTGATCTGCTGCCACGCGTCTCCGCGATTGAGCGAGCGGAAGAGCACCTGGGCCCCGGTGTAGAGGATCTGCGGGTTGTGCGGCGAGAGCACCAGCGGCGTGTTCCAGTTCCAGCGCAGCGCCGGCTGATCCTTGGGCCGCCGCGGCATGATGTCGGTCATCGTGCGCTGCGCCTGGTCCACCCGCTTGTGGTCGCCGAACTGCGACGTGTTGTAGAGCCAGCGGGCATCGGTGGGATCGACGCGGTTGTACATCCCGTCGCCGGTCCCGACGGTGATCCAGTCGGCGGCGTTCACCTCGCCCGACCAGCTGTTGCTCGGGCCCTTCCACGAGTCGTGGTCCTGCATCCCGCCGTACACGTTGTACGGGTCGGCCATGTCGGCGTCGATCGCATAGAACTCGCCGACGGGAATGTTCAGGTAGTGGTCGGCCGTCTTGCCCCTGTCGTACGACACGTAGAAACCGCCGTCGCTGCCGACCAGGATCCGGTCCGGGTTCTGCTGGTCCCACCAGAGCACCCGGAAGTCGCCGAACGCCTTCACGAACATGCCCTGCGGCGGCCACGACGTGCCCTGCCACGTCTTGCCGCCGTCGCTCGAGTTGGGCATCGCGTCCGAGATCACCGCCACGTGGTTCGCGTCGCCCGGGTCGATCCGGATGATGTTGAACGAGTAGGCGGCCTTGCTGCCGATGCTGATGGTGTCGGCGTGCGTCTTGCTCCACGTGCGCCCGCCGTTGTCGGTGCGGTACACCTCGTTGCCGGCCACGAACTCGCTGGGTTTCGGCCGGGCGGCGTCGCGCTTCGCCTCCGAGTCGGTGGGCTTCCGCAGGTTCGCGTTCTCGACGATCGCGTAGAGGATGTCGGGATTCGCCTGATAGAGATCGATGCCGATGCGGCCGATCCGCCCCGCGGGCAGGCCGCCGCGGAGCCTCGTCCACGTGCGGCCGCCGTCAGTGGTCTTCCAGATGCCGCTACCGGGGCCGCCGATGTCGAGGTCCCACGGCTTGCGCGTCAGTTCGTACGTGACCGCGAAGATGACGTCCGGATCCCGGCGGCTCATCACGGCGTCGATCACGCCCGTCTTCTCATCGACGTACAGCGACTTCTTCCATGTCTTGCCGCCGTCTTCCGTGACGAACAGCCCGCGCTCCGCGTTGGGCGAATAGAGGTGGCCCATCGCGGCGACGTAGACCCGGTTCGGGTCCTTCGGGTGAATGAGGATCCGCGAGATGTGGTGCGACTCGCGCAAACCCATGTTGGCCCACGTCCTGCCCGCGTCGATCGACTTGTACACGCCGTCGCCGGAGTACGAGCTGCGCGCCTGGTACGCCTCGCCGGTTCCCACCCAGACCGTCTTCTCGTCGGACGGGGCCACCTCGATCGCGCCAATCGAGAGCGACGGCTGGGCGTCGAACACGGGCTGGAACGTGGTCCCGTTGTTCGTCGTCTTCCACACCCCGCCGTTCCGGGTGCCGACGTAGAACGTGTAGAGGTGGGACCTCAGCGGCGCCTCGGGCACGGCAATGGCCGTGGTCCAGGCTCCGGTCCTGAACGGGCCGAGGTTCCGCCACGCGAGACGCGCGAAGCACGACTCGTTGAAGCGGGGCTCCTGGCCCGACGGCAGCGCCGGGACGAGCACGAGGACGACGACGGCAAGCGCGGCGAGGGAGAGCAGTGTGGCGGGCAGGCGCTTCATGGGCACGTCTCCGGGCGAATTCTAGCCCGGATCGGGCGTCGAGCCGTGAGATAGAATGAAGCCGCAGGCGCAACATGAGCGACCCCGTCCCGGATATCGTCATCGTCGACCGGCCCATCGATCCCGCCGTGCTGCGTCGACTCGTCGAGCGGCACTTCGAAGACATGGTGAAGTTCGTCGTCGACGTCGAACGCCGCGTGGCGGCGGTCGGAGGTGAGTTGCACGCCGATGAGGAGGCGCTGCTCCTCGACAACGGCAGCCGCCAGGAAGATCTCTGGGGCGCGAACTACTATCCGGGTCGAGGCGAAGCGGCGTGCGTCGAGTGCACCTCGCTCATCAACATCAGGCCGGCCCAGGCGAACCGGAGCATGGTCATCGAGAGCGCCGCGCTCCGCGAACGCGTCCGTGAGATCGCGCTCGGGCTCATCGGACGCGGTGAACCGCTCCCGTGACCCAGCACGCATCGCTCACCGCCGAGCGCTGGTCGCGGTTCAGCCTCGACCAGCAGGTGCTCATGATCGCCAACGAAATGCACCGCGCCTCGGCGCTCCAGGGAGCCGGAGACCGGGCCTCGCTCGAGCGCGCCTACGAGCGCGTGCTTCGGCTGCTCGACCTCACCGTGGCCGTCCAGCGCAAGCGCACCCTGCGGCGCGAATTGCTCCGCTGGCGCGATCTGGTCGCCGCGCTGTTCATCGGATCTGACGCGGCGCCGGCCAGCCACCGCGAAACGCTGCACGCACTCCTGCTCCTCCGGCCTGCCGCCGCCAGGCAGATCCCACTCCTGTTCGGCTGAACCACCGCCAGCACCCGGAGCATCCGGTGTGGCCCGGCCAGACGCTGGCCGGTTCCCCGGCGACCGTGAAACACTAGGGGGCGGTCGTGCCATGAAATTCACGGTCGTCGTCCCGGTGCACAACACGGCGGAACACCTCGAGCGCTGCATGGCCGCGCTGCGGGCGCAGGACTATCCTCGCGACCAGTTCGAGATCCTGATGGTGGACAACAACTCCACCGACGGCTCGGCCGGGATACTCGGCCGGGCGGACGGCGTGCGCGCGCTCGCCGAGCCGAAGCAGGGATCGTATGCCGCGCGCAACAGGGCCGTGCGCGAGGCCGGCGGCGACGTCCTGGCGTTCACCGACTCGGACTGTGCGCCGGCTGCCGGGTGGCTGCGGGCAATCGAACGGGCATTCGAGGCACCGCGCGTCAACGTCGTCCTCGGATGCCGGCGCCCGGGCCGCGACGCGGGGCTCATCCGCCTGCTCGCGGACTACGAGAACAAGAAGGACGAACACGTCTTCGCGTCCCATGCGGCCGAGTCCTACTACGGCTTCACGAACAACATGGGCGTGCGCCGGGCCACGTTCGAGCAGTACGGGCCGTTTGTCGAGCGTCCACGCGGCGCGGACACGATCTTCGTCCGGCGCGTGGCCGAAGGCGAAGGGTGCGAGGCCGTGGCCTACGCCCCCGCCATGCGCATCGGGCACGCGGAGATGGACGGTGTCCGGGCCTACTACCGGAAGATGTTCACCTACGGGCGCAGCCGCCAGCTCTACCGGCACATCGTCAAGACCCGGCCCCTGACGTCGGCCGAGCGCCTCGAGGCCTTCCGCGCCACGGTGCGCGACGGCGGATATTCGTGGGCGTCGGCCGCCGCCCTGGCGTGCCTGCTTGCCGGCGGCATGGCCGCGTGGAGCCTCGGCAGCCACTCGCGGCGATGGTCGAAGGCCCCGGTTCGATGATGCCCGACGCGTCGATCGTCGTCGAGTGGGACAACGTCGCGCTCGCCGGCGCGCCGAGAGCATTGGTCACGCTGGCGCGTGTCGCCCATCACGGCGGCGCCGGCCTGCGGGCGATCGTGCGCCATCGCCGCAAGGTCGGGCTCTCGCTTGCGGGGGTGCCGGTCGCGTTGGGCATCTGCTGGGTGTATTACGGGCTCTGCTTCGCCGGCGAGGCGGCGACACTGCCGGGCGTCGGCGCCATCCGCCGCGTGCGGGTCTGAACTGGCGTGAGGGGTGTGCTGATGGACATCGCCGCAATCCGCCGTCTGTTTCCCGTGACGGAGCGGATGGTCTTCCTCAACAACGCGGCGGAGTCGCCGCTGAGCCTTCCCGTCCGCCGCAGGCTGGACGAGTACCTCGACCAGGCCGCCTGGTCTCCCGACACGCGCCCGCCGGCGCGGCACCCGGTGAGGCCGCTCCTCGCACGCCTGCTGGGCGGCTCGTCCGACGAGTACGGGCTCGTGACGAGCACCGGCGTCGGCCTGGGGCTTGCCGCCGCCGGTTACGCATGGGCTCCCGGCGACAACGTCGTCGTGCCAGCCGGCGAACACTGGAACAACACCTTCCCGTGGCTGGCCCTGCACACACGCGGCGTCGACGTGCGCGTTGTTCCCCTGGGCGCCGACCAGCGCCTCGATCCGGCCCGCGTCGCGGAGCGGGTGGACCATCGGACGCGCGTGGTCGCGGTGGCCGCGGTCAATCACCTGACCGGCTTTCGATCCGATCTCCGCCGCCTGAGCGGCATCGCGCACGATCGCGGCGCCCTCTTCGTCGTGGATGGCGTTCAGGCGGCCGGCGTGGCGCCCTTGAACGTCGATGACGATGGCATCGATGTGCTGGCCGGGGCCGGGTTCAAGTGGCTCCTCGGGCTGCACGGCACCGGCTTCGTGTACGTCCGGAAGGGCGCGTGGGACCGCATACAGCCTGTCCTGCCCGGAATGTTTGCGGCCGAGGACAACCTGCACGAGCTTCGATGGCTGCCGAGCGCCCAGCGGTACGAGACCGGATCCCTCGCCTACGCGCTCTTCCACGCGTGGACGGCCGGCCTCGAGATGATCCTCGAGATGGGGGTGCCCGCGATCCATGCGCGCGTGCTGGAGTTGACGTCGCGCCTCATCCACGGCCTGCGGGCGCGGGGAATGACGGTGCTGACGCCCGCGGCGCACCCCGGCGAACGATCGGCCATCGTGACGTTCACGGCCGCAACGCAAGACGCCAACCGCGAACTCCAGGCCCGCCTGGGAAAGGCCGGCATCGGCATCTCCCTCAGGGGAGGGCAGTGCCGCGTGAGCCCGTCGTTCTACAACACGGAAGCAGAAATCGACAGGCTGCTGGCCGCGCTGGCGTAGCCGGCCTCGGGCCTGCGTTCCCACGCTGAAGGGGGGCGCAGGAGCCGCGGTGATTCACGTGCGGCCGGGCGGCCCCGACGCGATCAGCGCGCGGGCCGCAGAGATCTGGAGCTCCGTGCCCACCAGGGTGACGACGTCGCCGGCCTGCAGCACCTCGTCGGGCGAGGGATGCACGGCGGTGTCGCTGTCCCGCGTGAATGCCACCAGCGTGGCCCCCGTGAGGCGCCTGAGGTCGGCGTCGACCAGGCTCCGCCCGGCCATCCAGGCATCCTCCGGAACCACGGCGCTCTCCACCTCGAGGCCGGCCGGAAGCGGCACACGGCTGACCGCCGCCCCCGGAGGCGCCACGGCATCGCGGCGATCGTACGAGGCCGCGCCGTGCGGCCGGGGCAGCCGGGCTTCCCGCGTCACGCGCTCGATGATGGTGAATGACGCCTCGAGCTCCTGGGCCACGACCTCGTCTGCGCCGGCGGCCAGCAGCGCGTGCGTCTCGCCCACATACCGCGCGCGCGCGATGATGACCGACGCCGGCCCAACCTCGCGCGCCACGCGGACGGCATGCAGCGTCGCCCGCGGGTCGTTCAGGACCACCACCACCTGCATGGCCCCCCCCACGCCCGCGCGCTCGAGGATTTCGCGGCTGGTCACGTCGCCGTAGTAGAGCGGCGTTCCCTGGCGCCTTGCCAGGCGCACGCGCTCCGCGTTCAGATCGAGCGCGACAAACGGCATCTCCGCCTCGCGCAGCACCTCGGCCAACAGCTCGCCGCCCACGCCGTACCCGAGAATGACCACCTGCGGGTCCGGCTGGCCGGCCCGCGCAGCCATGCCGCCGGCGCCCGCCGCGTCCAGGCGGTCGAGGCCTTGAAGACGCGACGCACCTGCCGCGAGGCCCGGACCGAAGCGCAGGGCCAGAGGCGCGAAGAACATCGTGATCACGCTGGCGGCGACGAACACGCGCAGCTGGCCCGCGGTGAGCAGGCCTGCCTCTGCGCCCTGACGGGCGATCACGAACGAGAACTCCCCGATCTGGGCCACGCCGAACCCCGCCAGAAGGGCGATTCGCACGGGGAACCGCAGTACCAATCCCGCGAACGCCGCGATGGCCGCCTTGCCGAGCAGCACGGCCGCGACGACGCCAGCCACCATGCCGGGCTGTTCGTATCCGGTCCGGAAGTCGAGCAGCATCCCGATCGACACGAAGAAGAGGCTCGTAAAGAGATCGCGGAGGGCCAGCGAGTCCGACAACGCCTGGTGGCCGTACTCCGAGTCAGCCAGCACCATGCCGGCCAGGAATGCGCCGAGCGCCGGGGAGAACCCCGCCAGAGACGCCATCCACGTGATGGCCGCCCCGACGAGCACGACGGCCACCACGAACACGTCGCGGCTGCGCGATGCCGCCACGAAGTGGAGCCCCCGGGGCACGACCCATCGCGCCAGGACGAGGGTGGCGGCCACCACCAGAGCGGCCGTGACCAGCACGCGGGCGACCGAGCCGGCGCCGCCTTCCTGTCCGGCCAGCACCGGCACGAGCAGGATCATCGGCACGACGCACAGGTCCTGGAACAGCAGCATGCCGACGATGAGCCTGCCGTGAGGCGCGTCGACTTCGCCCCGCTCGGTCAGGCCCTTGAGCACGATGGCCGTGCTCGACAGCGCGACGAGAAAGCCGATGAAGAGCGCCTTCGGCGCGCCGGCGCCCCACGCGGTTGCGATGGCCGCCGTCGCCGCCGTGGTCAACCCGACTTGAATGCCGCCGCCAACCGTCAGGATCTTCCCCAGCCGGCGAAGCTCGCCGAGAGGGAATTCGAGCCCGACGGTGAAGAGGAGGAGGGCGACACCGATCTCGGCGAGGTGCCGGATCCCCTCCGCGTCGCCCACCCAGCCGAACCCCGCCGGCCCCAGCGCCGCGCCGGCGACGATGAAGCCGGCGATGGCGGGCAGTTGGAGGCGGCGGAAGACCAGCACAACGGCCACCGCCGCAGCGAGGATGACGACCAGGTCGCGCAGGATCACGTCAGCCCTTCAGGCGCTTGTTGACCTCCGCCCAGTTGATGACGCTCCAGAAGGCGCCCACGTAGTCGGCCCGGCGGTTCTGGTACTTGAGGTAGTAGGCGTGCTCCCACACGTCGAGGCCGAAGACGGCGCGCTTGCCTTCCATCGACGGCGTGTCCTGGTTGGCCGTGCTGTGGATGACGAGCTTGCCCTTCTCGTCGCTCAGCCAGGCCCAGCCGCTGCCGAAGCGCCCCATTGCGGCCTTCGAGAACTGGTCCTTGAACGCGTCGAAACTGCCGAAGGCGCCGGTGATGGCGTCGGCGATGGCGCCCGTCGGCGGCCCGCCCGCTCCGGGCGCGAGCAACGTCCAGAACTGGACGTGGTTCACGTGGCCGCCGCCGTTGTTCCGGACCGCGGTGCGCACGGACTCGGGCAAGGCCGCCAGGTTCTTGAGCAAGTCGTCGACCCCCGCCTTGCCTGCGGCGCCAGCGGCGGCGAGCGCCGTGTTCAGGTTGTTGACGTACGACTGGTGGTGCTTGCCGTGATGGATCTGCATCGTCAGCGCGTCGATATGAGGTTCGAGAGCATCGAACGCGTACGGAAGGGGAGCGAGGGTGTAGGGACCGGCGGGCGCCTGGGCCTGGCCCACGGCGGCGGCGTCGAGGCCGCGGCCGGCGGCGGCCAGGGCCAGGGCGCTCACGCCCAGCGTCGACAGAGCTTCTCTGCGCGTCACGTTCATGGTGAATCCTCTTGGAAAGCGTGTCTTACCAGAGTAGCGCGGGTAGCGTCCCCGACTCAATTCCTTCGGCCTGGCCAACGCGTCCAGACCCTTCCTGGAAGCCCTGGCGCCCGACGCGCGGCCCCTCGGCCCCGTGTCACGAAAGCGTACAGCACTGGCTGAGTCCGAGGCACGCGCCAGGCTGTCAGAGGCGTCGGGACAATCCTGCTGGCCGTGCCGTCCGATGGCGAATCCTTCGTGAAACAGGCAGGTCATGACCGGCGAGTGCTTACTGCCCTCACCTGGCACGATTGGTGCGAGACCTGGAGGTCAGGCACGCGATCTGGCCATTTGACCGACGCGGCCTGCGGTTTCCAATACGAAATCGTTGGCGACCGGCACGAGACGGCACGCACAACATCCGCCCCTAGCGAGGTTCGACGATGCGTACTCATCCTCTCCTCAAAGTCACTTTCCTGCTGAGCGCCGCCCTGGTCATGTCGATGGCCGCCGGGCCACCCGCGGCCTTGGCGCGCACGGCTCCACCTCCGGTGCCGCCGGCGTGGGCCAGCGCGGATGTGACCAGGGATGGCGTCATCGACGTCCGTGACGTCTTCTTCGTCATCCGCCATTTCGGCGAGCGCTGCACGGCGAAGCGCCCTGCCGTCCCCGGCGACATGAATCGTGACTGCAGGGTCGACGGCCTCGATCTCAGCCACGTGCTCCGCGAGGCTTACAAGGCACGCAGGACGCCCACGAACGCTTCTCCGCAGCCGAAGGCCGACGTCGCGTCGACGCTCGAGGACGTCGAGGTCACAATCGCGGTCCTGGCCAATGACGTCGACCCCGACGGCGACGCGTTGCGGCTGGTCTCGGCCACCGCCGGGCGCCTCGGCACGACGGCTGTCCGGCCCGACGGCTCAGTCAGGTACTCGCCCGCCCGAGATGCCTACGGCAGCGACAGGTTCAGCTATACGGTTGCCGACGCCCGCGGATTGACTGCGACTCAGAGCGTCACGGTTGCCATCGCCGCCGTCAACGATCCTCCGGCCGTGACGGCGACCGTATCGGCGTTGTCGGGGACCGCGCCTCTTGATGTGACATTCGAAGCCATTGGCACCGACGTCGACGGCGACCCGTTGACGTACGCGTGGTCGTTTGGCGACGGCCTGGCCGGAACGGGGCCACGCCCGGCGCACACGTACGCGGGTGCCGGCGCGTTCAACGCGACGGTGGTCGTATCCGACGGCGTGGCGACATCACTGGCCAGCCTGGGTCTGTCGGTCGCACCCGCGCCCGCGCCCGCTCCCGCGGAGAGGCCCGGCGCCTACGTCGTGGACACCGTCGCGGGCACGGGAGTTGCGGGGCGGAGCGGCGCGCCCGGGCTCGCCACTTCGGTGCAGTTGTTCGATCCCCGCCAGGTGGCCGTCGCGCCGGACGGGTCGTTCTACGTCGCGGAGGCTCTGCGCATCGTCCGCGTGGACTCGGCCGGGACGTTGACCGACGCGCGCACGTTCCCCGAGGGCGGATCAGGAGACGAAGGGCCGTCGATCGCGGTCGCGCCGGACGGGGCGGTCTACTACACCGACGGTGATGTGACCGGCTCCTGCGGCGAAGGGGGGTTCTACACCGAGGTCCGGGTGCGCCGGCTTCTGCCCTCTCAAGCGGAGGACCCCGTGGTGGCGACCTGGGCGGGCGAGGGGTACGTGGGCCCGTGCTCGCCGTCTGCCAAGTTGGCGATCGGCGCTGAAGGCGTCTTCTACCTCAGCGCCGGCTACTTTGTGGCGAGGCTGCTGCCGGGCGCCGCCGGCGAAGCCGCCTCGGTCGTGGTTGCGTCCGATTCCGCCTACGCGCTGGCTGCGGACCCCGGCGGGGGCGTCTTCGTCGGCGGCTACGCCAGTGTGCTCAGGGTCGCCGCTGATGGCACGTTCGTCCAGCTTGCGGGCACCGGCGTGCATGGCTCAGCCGGCGATGGCGGGCCAGCCCTCAGCGCGCACGTCGGCGCGGTGTCGGGCCTCACGGTGTGCCCCGACGGCACGGTGACGTTCCTCGAGTTCGACCTTACCAGCGGCACGCCACGAATCCGCGAAGTGACTCCCGACGGCCTGATTGCGACAATCGGCGGCGGGAGCAGCGGCTTCAACGGAGATGGCCATCCGGCTCTCGGCACGGCGTTCGGATTCTCGCTCAGCGCCGGCATTGCCAGCCTGCCCGAAGGCGGATTCTACGTCGCCGATCGCGACAACGCGCGGGTGCGGCGGCTGTCGCCCGCCACAGGCGCGGCGGCGCACTCGGCGTCGGCACGGCCGAGTCCGCTGGCGGCCCCCGTGTGGTGAGCGCGCCTCGCGGGACAGACGCCTGCCGAAGCGTTCGGTTTCGGCCGGGTGACTGAGGCGCGCGGAGACTCCCGGCAGAGACGCCGCCAGCGGCCGGCGTTTCTGCCCCCAGGCCCCGAATGCCGGCGACCGTGACGATCGGTCGCCGGCACCCCCGTTCATGCGGATAAAATGGCGGGATGACCACCGAGACGGGGCCCGGTGCACACGCCGGGCCCGACGCCGCCAAGCCGCTCGATTTCATCCGGACCATCGTCACCGACGACCTGAAGGCCGGGAGAAACGGCGGGCGCGTGCACACGCGCTTCCCTCCCGAGCCGAACGGCTACCTGCACATCGGACACGCGAAGGCGATCTGCCTGAGCTTCGGCGTCGCGCTCGAGTTCGGCGGCAAGTGCAACCTCCGGTTCGACGACACGAACCCGGAGAAGGAAGACGTCGAGTACGTCGACGCCATCCGCGAGGACGTGCACTGGCTCGGATTCGACTGGGAGGGGCGGGAGTTCTACGCGTCGGACTACTTCGAGCAGCTGTATCTCTGGGCGGAGGAACTCATCCAGAAGGGCCTGGCCTACGTCGACAACCTGACGCCCGACGAAGTGCGCGAGCACCGCGGGACGCTGACCGAGCCCGGGCGCGAGAGCCCGCACAGGAACAGGCCCGTCGCGGAGAGCCTGGATCTGTTCCGGCGGATGCGCGCGGGCGAGTTCGAGGACGGCGGCTACACGCTGCGGGCGAAGATCGACATGGCGTCGCCCAACATCAACATGCGCGACCCGGCGCTCTACCGCATCCGGCGCGCGGCGCACCACCGCACCGGCGACGCCTGGTGCATCTACCCGATGTACGATTTCGCGCACGCGCTGTCGGACGCGATCGAGGGCATCACGCACTCGCTCTGCACGCTGGAGTTCGAGGATCACCGGCCGCTCTACGACTGGTGCGTCGCCAACTGCACGGTCCCGAGCGTGCCGCGCCAGATCGAGTTCGCGCGCCTGAACCTCACGTACACGGTGATGAGCAAGCGCCGGCTGCTCACGCTCGTGCAGGAAGGCGTCGTCGACGGCTGGGACGATCCCCGGATGCCGACCATCAGCGGGCTGCGGCGCCGCGGGTACACGCCTGAGGCCATCCGCGAGTTTGCCGCGCGCATCGGCGTCGCGAAGCGCGAGAACCTGGTGGACGTCGCCCTGCTCGAGGACGCGGTCCGCGACGACCTGAACAGGCGAGCGCCGCGGGCCATGGCTGTGCTCAGGCCGCTGAAGGTGGTGATCGAGAACTACCCGGAGGGCGAGGTCGAGACGATCTCCCTGCCGCTCAACCCCGACCGCCCGGAAGATGGATCGCGCGCGGTTCCGTTCTCGCGCGAGCTGTACGTCGAGCGCGACGACTTCATGGAGGAGCCGCCGAAGAAGTTCTTCCGCCTCGCCCCTGGCCGGGAGGTCCGGCTGCGCGGCACGTACTTCGTCACATGTGTGCGGGCCGTGAAGGACGACGCGGGCGACGTCGTCGAGCTTCGCTGCACCTACGACCCGGCCACGCGTGACGGCAACGCGCCTGACGGGCGCAAGCCCAAGGCGACGATTCACTGGGTGTCCGCGGCGCATGCCATGGACGCCGAGGCGCGGCTGTACGACCGGCTCTTCACCAGCATGACGCCGGGCGACGAAGCCGGCGACGGCAACTGGCGGACGTCGCTCAACCCGGCGTCGCTCGAGGTGCTGGCCTGCCGGGTCGAGCCGGCGCTGGCCGCGGCCAGGCCGGGTGACCGGTTCCAGTTCGAACGGCTTGGGTACTTCTGCGTGGATCGCGGGTCGGCGCCGGGACGCCCGGTGTTCAACCGGACCGTGACCCTGAAAGACACGTGGGCCCGGGTGGCGCAGCGGGCCGGCGGATGAGGAGGGGGCGACACATGCGGAACAGGCGCATCGCGTTGGCGGGCGTCGTGATGCTCGCGCTCGTCACCGCCGTGACCGGCCAGCAGGCGCCGAAACTGGATTTCGACGCGGCCACGCTGGCATGGGACCGCGGCGATTACGTGGCGGCCCTCACCGCCTACAAGGCGCTGCTCGCGGAGCCCGGCGGCGAGAAGTGGCTGGAGCCCATCGCCCTGCAAACGGGCGAACTCTACCAGACGCGGGAGATCACGACCGACGGCGCCAATCCGCGGTTCAGCCCGGACGGCCGGTTCGTGGCGTACGAAACGGGCTCAGGCACGGCCCGCGTCACGCGCGTCGTCGAGCCCGCCGCCGGCATGCGCGTGGCCGCCGAGGTGAAGGGCCACAGCCTCGCGTTTCTCCCTCAGGGAGACAGGGTTGTCTACCTGAAGCTGCAGCCGTCCGAGGAGGTGAGCCAGGCCCAGGCCGAGCTGGACAAAGCGGGCCAGACCATCGCGCGCTTCGCCCCGCAGCAGCGGCTGAACTGGCTGCAATTCAAGCACGTCGACATCGTCACGCGCAGCCTCGCGACCGGCCAGGAGCGCGTGTGCCCGACCGACGGCCTCCTGAAATCGGCCGTCGTGCCGAGCGCCGACGGCCGCCTGCTCTACGTGACCGGCGCCCGCGAAGACGACCCGTCGCGGAACGACATCTACAGCGTGGCCGTCGACTGTGATCACCCCGTGGCCGTGACGAAGGAGCCCGGGTACAAGGCTGGCGTGGTTGTCGATCCGAAGGGCGCGTTCCTGCTCTACGGGAGGGTGGCCGCAAACCCGTTTGCGAAGCCCGGCGCTGCGGCCGCGGCGCCCGCGGGCGGCGGGCGCGGCGGCGGCGGCTTCGGAACGTCCGGCTCTTTCGTGATCCTCGACCTCAAGACGGCCGCGGCGACGGTCGTGACGGGCACGTCGCCCGTATTGTCCGCCGACGGGACGACGCTCGCCTATGTGAGCCGGAGCGGTGACGAGACGAGCATCATGGCGGGCGCGCCGGGGAGCGCCGCGTCGGCCGTCAAGAAGACGCGCGAACGCATCGGCGCGATTGCCGTCTCGCCGGACGGTTCACGCCTCGCGTTCCAGGCGATGCCGAAGGACGACTGGGAGATCTTCGTCGTCCATCGCGACGGCACGAACGAGGTCCGTGTCACGCGAGAGATCCAGCACGACGTCTCTCCGCGTTTCGTCACGGGCACCCTGCTCGTCGCGGCGACGGGCGAGTCGCGCCACCTGCGGTCGTCGCTCTACGACCTGGAGGCCCTGCGGCAGACACGCCTGTTCCATAACAACACCGTGCGGACCATCGCGCCGGAATACGCCTGGGTCCCGAGTGCAGACGGCCGGCAGGTGCTCGTCACCGCCGAGCGCGACGGCGACACCGTGTCGCCCGAACGCGGCCTCTACCTCGTGTCCCTCGACGGCAAGGTCGCCGTGGCCGACGTGCGGGCTCGCCTCGATGCCAGCCTGGCCGCCGAGAAGGCGCTGCGGGCGAAGGGCGAGCGGATGTTCCGGACGATCCTGGCGGACGTGAAACGCGCGATCGCCGAGGTGTCCACGCCGCGCATCTTCGGCTACGAGAAGGCGCTGTTCGACTTCGACTCCAAGCACATCACCAAGCCCGGCAACCAGCGCGCCGGCGAGTACCTGTTCAACATGTACCGCTCGTTCGGCTACGAACCGGAGTACCAGTGGTTCGAGCCGCGCGGAGCCCTCGGCGGCAAGTCGGCCAACGTGATTGCCACGCTCAAGGGCACCGAGAACCCCGGACTCGTGTACGTCGTCAGCAGCCACTACGACTCAGTGGCCTCCGGACCTGGCGCCGACGATGACAGTTCGGGGACAGCGGCGCTGCTGGAGGCCGCGCGGGTGCTGGCGAAGCGGCCGCTGCCCGCCACGGTGATCTTCGCGTCGTTCACCGGAGAGGAGTCGGGCCTGCTCGGGAGCCGCGAGTTCGTGCGGCGGGCGCAGGAGAGCGGGATGCGCATTGTCGGCGCGCTCAACAACGACATGATCGGCTGGGCCAACGATCATCGCCTCGACAACACGATTCGCTACTCGAACGCCGGCATCCGCGACGTCCAGCACGCGGCCTCGTTCCTGACGAAACTGGTCACCTACGATGCCCGCTACTTCAAGTCCACCGACGCGGCGTCCTACTTCGACGCCTACGGCGACATCGTCGGCGGCATCGGCTCGTACCCCGTGCTGGGGAACCCGCACTATCACCAGCCGACCGACCTGCTCGAAACGGTGAACCACGAACTGGTGGCCGAGACGAGCAAGGTGACCGTGGCGAGCATCATGCTGCTGGCGTCGAGCCCGTCCCCCGTGAAGGATCTGAAAGTGGCCGGCCAACCCGGGGGGGCCGTGAGCGTGACGTGGTCCGAAAGCCTCGAGGAGGACGTTTCGGGCTACATCGTGGCGTGGGGGCCTCCGGACGCCCCGCTGCGGAACACGATGCGCGTGACGAAGCCGGCGGCGGCCGTTCCTTCGGCGTTACCGGGCATGGTCGTGTCGGTGAGGGCCGTCAACGCGCGCGGGCTCGAAGGGTGGGATTGGGCGAGGGCGGCGGTCAAGTAGGGGCCAGGGACTGGGCGCTAGGCGCTAGTCAGTCTCGCCTTGAAGCTGGCACATCCCCCCACGCGGCGACAGCCGCGTCTCACTAGCGCCCAGCGCCCAGCGCCTAGGCCCTAGCGCCTACTGCTTGTAGACCGCGCCGTCCTTCATCACGAACATCACCCTGCGTGCGGCCGTGATGTCGCGCGTCGGGTCGCCCGCCACCGCAACGAGGTCCGCGAGATACCCGGCCTTCACCAGGCCGAGCTTGCCGCCCCATCCCATCACCTTCGCATTGACGGTCGTCGCGGCCATGAGCGCCTGCGCGGGCGTCATGCCGTACTCGACCATCAACTCCAGTTCGCGCGCGTTGGTGCCGTGCGCAAAGACGCCGACGTCGCTCCCCAGGCCGATGACGACGTTGTGCTTCAGGGCCGATTGGAACGCGCGCCGGCCCTGCTCGAGCGAGGGAGTCGGCTTCGAGACGCCGGGCTTGTAGCCCTGGTTGTAGATCGCCGACGCTTCCTGGGCCGCGAGCGTCGGGAAGAGGGCGACGCCCTTCTCCGCCATGAGCGCGAAGGTCTCGTCAGTACCGCCGTAGCCGTGCTCGATCGTCTGCGCGCCGGCCACGACCGCGCGGCGCATGCCTTCGGGATGGGAGGCGTGAACCGCGACCGGCCGGCCCGCGCTCGTCGACTCCTCGACGGCCGCCTGGATCTCGGCCAGGTTCAGTGTCGGCACGTTGGAGCCGTTCGGGCCCCGCCGATAGTCCGCATAGAGCTTCACCCAGTCCGCGCCGTGCCCGATCTGATCGCGCACCGCCCACAACATCTGATCGACGCCGCTGACTTCCTCCGCGCCGCGCGGCAACTCGAAGCTCGTCGCGAATCCGCGCGGCCCGGGGCCGTAGCTGGCGGAGGCCACGATCGCCTTGGTCGCAACCTGGAGACGCGGGCCCGGGATGCGGCCTTCGTTGATTGCCTTCTGGATCGACACGTCGGCGTACTCGGCGCCTTCGGTGCCAAGGTCGCGCAGCGAGGTGAAGCCGGCCATCAGCGTGTCCCTGCAGTAGATGACGGCCGCGACGGTCCGGTAGGCGAGCGTTTCCTTCATCACCTGATCGTTCCAGGTGGCCTCGTTGTAGGGGTGAAGGTAGATGTGGGAGTGCGCGTCGATGAGGCCCGGCATGAGCGTGGCGCCCGGCAGATCGATCACCGTCGCCCCCGCGGGCGCCTTGATCTCGGCGACTGGGCCGGCGGCCGCGATGGCGTTGCCCGTGACGAGGACGGCCCAGCCCTCGTGCGGCGCCTGCGACACGGCGTCGAACACGCGCGCGGGCCTCAGGAGCACGCTGCCGGGCGCGGCGGCCGGCGCCGGCGTCTGCGCAGCCACGGCTATTGCCGCGGTGACGGTGGCGACCAGGGCGATGAACACGACTCGCTTCATGGTACGTGCCTCAATCGAATGCGCCCGCCAGCAGGCGATCGGCGAACTCAGGCAGGGACTGCACGCGCGGGCAGTCGGCATTCCCGTACAGGTCTGCGGAATCGAGCAGCACCGCCGGCAGGCCGGCCGCACGGGCGCCGACGACGTCGATGTGATAGATGTCGCCGCAGTGAATCGTGGCGCGGCGGTCGGCCTGCGAGCGCTCGAGGGCGATCTCGAAGATGCGCGGATCGGGCTTCTCGACGCCCTCTTCGTGGGAGTCGAGGACGAGATCGACATACGGCTCGATGCCGGTCCGGCGGAGGATGCGGCGCACCCTCCCGTTGGAGTTCGAGACGACCACCAGCCGGCAGCCAGCGCTTCTCAGCCGGGTCAGGGCCTCGACCGCGCCAGGGGCGACGACGTCAAAGGCCCCCTCGCGGTCGTTGAAGGCGACCAACTCCTCGATCGCGTCCGTCGTGGCCGGGCTTGCCGGAATTCCCGCCAGCTCGAGGATGCGGTCGAAGTACACGTAGCCCCGCCGCCGGTCGTCTGTGGCCTGGATGGTGGCGCCGTGATCGAGTTCCTGCTTCACATGCGGCTCGGCGGCCGCCAGGGCGGCTGGTGAGATGTCGATTCCACGCCGCGCCAGCGCGCCGGCCAGGCGCGGGAAGTTGGGCGTGATCATGACGCCCCCGGCGTCGAGGAACACCGTCGTATAACGAGTCGTGGCCATGGTGTGCAGTGCAGTAGAAATGAGACTCCTTCAGTCTGCCACCCGTGGACGGCCCTGTCGAGGACCATCCGGTCTCGGTTGTCGAGGGGGAGAAGCAGGTATACTCCCGATGCTGCGAGCTAGCGCCTAGCGCCTAGCCCCTGATCCCTAGCGCCGAGCCATGGTCCTCCACGCCCAACACGGCACTTCGGCCTACATCGTCAGCCTGAAGCCGCATTCGATCGCGGTCAGCGTGGACGGCACATGTGTCGTTGCGTGGGACCGCGGCGGGCGACTTTACACTCTGTACGACGATGGGGTGACGTGGCGCCGGGGCCTGAGCGGGCAGGTGATCGAGAAGCGCCGCGCGGGCGAGGAGCGTGTGCGGCTCCTCCTCGCCGGCGATGCCGCCGACCCCGTCGTCGACGTGGCCGCGGGCATCGCGCGGACAACGCTCGAGTCCATGAACAGCGGCTCCTGGCGATGGACGAGCGCGGTCGACTCGGTTGTCGCACAGGAGGCGCGGGCGCTGCTGGCGCTGGCCTCGCGGTTCGATGCCGCCGCCGCGCGCGCCGACGCCGGCCGCTTCAGCCTCGTGTTCGGGCGCGTGGGCATCCTCCCGCCGGACCAGTACCTGTCGCTTGTCGTGCAGGCCACGGAGGGCTGCTCCTTCAACACCTGCACCTTCTGCGAGCTTTACGGCGAGGGGTACCGGGTCAAGACGCCTGAGGAGTTTCGCCAGCACGTGAGCGGCGTGCTCAGCTACCTGGGCGCCTCGGCGTCGCTCCGCTCGAGGGGCATCTTTCTTGGCGCCTGCCGATCTTCGAGACGCTGCTCGAGGAACTGGATGCCGCGCGGCGGGGCGTGTGCGCGTTCGTGGACGGATTCACTGGCGCCCGAAAGACCGTGCCCGAGTATCGGCTGCTGAGCCACTTCGGCTTACGCCGCGTATACGTGGGCCTCGAGTCAGGCCACGATCCGCTTCTGGCGTTCGTGCGCAAGCCCGGAACTGCTGCTGACGCCGCAGAGACGGTCCGGGCCATCAAGTCGGCGGGAGTGCAGGCCGGCGTGATCGTGATGATCGGCCTCGGCGGCGCGCAATTC
>JALOKU010000143.1 GCA_025456345.1 Vicinamibacterales bacterium
GGCTCGCTCCCTGGATGAGCTGATGGAGCGCATCAAGGAAGCGATCGCGCTCTGTCTCGAGGTCGAAGGCGAAACCACCGAAACGCTGGACTTTGTCGGTGTGCAACGAGTTCGACTGGCGTCGTGACCCGCCTCCCCCGCCTCACCGGACCAGAGCTGATTGCGGCACTCGCCAAAGCCGGGTTCCACCTCGTCCGCGTGAAGGGCAGTCATCACCTCATTCGCCACCAGGACGGCCGGTCGACCGTCATTCCCGCTCATTCCGGTGAAGTCCTGGGACCGGGGATTACCGCGAAGATCCTCCGCGACTGCGACATCGCCCCGGACACCCTCCGCGATTCGCTCTAACCGCGCGACGTCGGCCGAGCCTGCGCTTGCGGGCGCCCGCGCTCATGCCCGGTGTTTTGCGGATGCGCATTACCCGCGACAAGCTGTACGAAGAGGTCTGGGCGGAACCGATGGTCCGAGTGGCGGTCCGGCTCGGCGTGTCCGCGAACTATCTGGCCCGGGGATGTCACCACGTCAACGTCCCGTTCCCGCATCGGGGCTACTGGGCCAAGCGGCAGTTCGGGAAGGCGCCACCCCGCCTACCGCTACCTGCCCCGCGTCGCGATCAGAACGCCCCGCTCGTCATCAAGTGCTCGCGGGAGTCCGAGACTCCTTCGAGAAGGCCAGATTCTCCGAAGTGGGATATCTGCGGCCGTTCAGGCGAAACCTCCTTATCGGCACTGTGGCGTTCGGCCTCACGCTGTACGAAGTCACCGAGCACGTTGACGTGACGTACCGTTGGGACCGCCAGATTCGCTACCTGCGCGCGACTCCGTCACCGACCAAGCGCAGGTCCGCCTGCGTTCACGACGGCTATGCCGGCTGCGCCCACCCTCGTGGCCAGCTGCTGTTGACTGAGGCCGAGACGGTGGCGTAGGACCACGAGGGTGGCCGCGTAGTTCGTCGGCACGGTCACGCGACACACGGTCACGAGCCGCCGCCGGCCGCGTCCGCAGGTTCGTCGATACCACGGCGCCATGAGTCGTGCTCCGGCCTCTCGCGTCGCCGTGGCGGTGAGCTTGCCGAAAGCGAGACGAGCCCGTACGCCGCCCTCGGTCGGGTCAGGGACAAGATGGCGCGCGGGCTTGCGACGCGGCACCTGTCGAGCGCCAAGCGCCCCATGGAGATGCTCCACGATTCTCTTGAGGGCAGAATCACGTCGCGCGCAGGCGAGGTGGTGGTCGTGGTTGACGGCATCCCGCTCGACATCGAGGACCTCGCGCGGTTCTTGGCGGCTCGAGAGGGTTGGGGCTTCCACCTGCGAATCACTGACCCGCTCGAATAGCGGTTGCCGACGATGACTCAGGCAGACGACTCAAGCACGAATCGTGCGCGCTCGTGACGGAGCATCTCGAACGGCGTCATGCACTTCACGCCGACACCGATGCAGGCATTGGGGATCTTGATCTTCTTGGCCGACGGTGCCGGCACTTCGTGAGTGACGACCGTGTGCCCGTGCGCGAGCGCGTGAGCCACCAGGTAGTAGTCGGCGATCTGAAGGAACGTATTCACGGCCGCCGGCTCGTAACCCTGGCCGGTCGCCCAGGCGCTCACTGACCCCATGGCTGGTAGAAGAGCCGCGTCCGGCTTCGCGAAGAACCCAGGTCCCCGAGCGGCTGCCCACGACGCCAGTTCGTCGGCCCCGGCGTCGATTTCGTCCCCGACTTTCTCGATGCTGAGGACCTTGCCCGCGACGTTCGCTTCGATCAACCAGTCCCAGAAAGCCGGGCAGAAGTCCAAGCCGTAGTGCAGGTTCTTGGCCTGAATGAACACGTTGGCGTCGAGCAGGTATGCCATCAGACTACGCCCAGGTTTCGTCCGAGCTCACGGAACGTCTCGAACTTGGAGAAACCGAGCAGTCGGAAAGCATCGCGGTGCAGCGTCTGCCCTTCGAGCGTACTCACTACCAAGGCACGGGCGAAACGCCTGCTGACCCGCACGGCCTGTGTCAAGTAGAAGTCCCCACCGCTCGACCGCGGAATCGCTCGGAGTCTTGTGAGCTCCTCCTCATACACCTGCCACATCCTGTCGCGGTTCATCAGCCCGGCCTCATGAAGCCGACGCAGAATGACCAGTGTGCTCACCTTGAAGCAGCGCGCGAGGCGCGCGCACTCATCATCCAGAGGAGATTGGCGACGGTACTCTGTCCGAAGATCCTCCATCGGCACCAGGAATTCGGCCGCAACCTGGTTGCACCAGATCTCGACCCGGTGGGAAGGCGCCGTCCCGGGATCGACATCGGACAGGGCCGACTGTCCCAGCCAGATGTGGGCCAGCTCGTGGGCCAGCGTGAACATCTGCGCCGCCTTCGTATCGGCGCCATTGATGAAGACCAGCGGCGCGAGTTCATCCGACAGGGCGAACCCACGGAACTCGTTGGGATTCAGCTTGCGCCGGTTGTTGCTGCCAACCACCCCGCTGATCATCACAAGCACGCCCAGCAAGTCCGCCTGCTCGATGAACCGTCGAATGGCATCCGTCCACGTCGGTATCCTACGACGTTCCTCCGTGGTGAAGCCGAGCGCCGACCGCATCACGGCAGCCGTCTCCTGGAAGCTGCTGGCCAACGTGGCGGAGCCAACAAACGACAGCCGAGCCTCGCCCTCCGCCCGGGCGAAGTCGCGGTACCACTCCTGACGCTGTTGGCAGATGTAGACGGTGTCTAGCAGATCGGGGCTGGGACGGTTCACTCGAACCGTCGCCGGCGTACGGAAATCTGGGATGGGCACCACCTCGATTGGCGGCTCAGACAGCAACAGGTAGCCCACCGGCGCGTACGTCGCCTTCGCGAACTTCTCCACCTGCTTCAGCGTCGGCAGGACCTCGCCTCGTTCCCATGCCGGCAGCTGAGGAATACGGCGAGTCAGTGCCTCAGCGGAGAAACCGGCCCGCTCTCGTGCCCATCGAAGCAGTTCCGGCCGCACCTGCACGCGCATGACTCCTGAATGCTACCGCAACTGCCGCTCTCGGTCATCTACACCGCCAGCATCGGTCGTGGTCCACGGTGATACCATGTCGCGCGATGGACGAGGCCTGTCCGCTCTGTGCCGCCGCCGAACGCCGCGACATTCTGGCCGGCAACGACCACGCGGTCGCGATCTCCGACTCCTACCCTGTTAGTCCCGGGCACGCGCTGATTGTCTCGCGCCGCCATGTAGCCGACTTGTTCGATCTGTCCGCTGAGGAGCAGGCCGGGTTGTGGGCGCTGCTCCCCATCGTCAGAGGCGTGCTCGACAAGGTGCATTCGCCTGCCGGCTACAACGTCGGGGTCAACGTCGGCGCGGCTGCCGGGCAGACCGTCGGCCACGTGCATGTCCACGTTATCCCTCGATACAGCGGCGACGCCGCCGACCCGCGTGGAGGCGTGCGGTGGGTGCTGCCCGGTCGCGCCAACTACTGGAGTTCGCGCTGATGGCCGGCGACCAGGACGCCATTGCGCTTGCCGAACGTGTGCTGGGGATTCTCAACGAGGGCGGCTTTTCGGCCACCTATAAGTTCGCGCTGTTCACGGCCATTCTCGACTTGTGCATCGAGAAGACGACGACCCACGGCACACCACCCGACACCCTGACCACGCGGCAGCTCGCCGACAGGGTCGTCGAGCTCTACTGGAATCACGTCACGCCGTACGGCGGGCGCGGGACCCTTCGCCAGGGCGGGGGCCTCGGCCAGCAGGCGACGATCGTGTGGCGCATCGAGACGGCCCGTGAGCAATGGGCGGGTGCGCAGACCGACACAGCGTATCGGGCCCGCCGGGCGCATCCCGTCGAGTTCGGGGCCCTGGTCGACTTCGTTGAATGGAAGCTCGTCGAGATGCCGATCCCCAGGCTGCAGGTGCTCGGCCGTCAGGAGGATCGGTTCCTCTACGAGTACAACTGGACACAGTACGTCCGCCACACAAGTATCGCGGCCCACCAGCGGGGAACCGCATCCGACTTTGACAACCGGCTACTCCTCCGACCGGGCGTGGCCGAGCATCTCGTCCGGCTGAATGGCATCCTGCGCCCGCTTTTCTACCGGGCGTGGGCCGTCATGGTTGCGCGGATGAATAAGTTACCCGAAGCCGAACTCGAACGGTTCCTGTTCGGTTCCGAGAGGACGTCTCTCGATGCTGTCCGCGGCCCCCTCCGGGATATTCAGGACAGCCGGTGTTTCTACTGCGAAAGCCGTCTGGCTGGCCCGGCCGAAGTGGACCACTTCATCCCGTGGTCGCGGTATCCCGACGACGGACTGGACAACCTGGTGGCGGCGCATCCGAAGTGCAACAACAGCAAGCGCGACTTCCTCGCCGCGGCGGAACACGTCGAGCACTGGAAGGCACGAGCGAAGAGCCACGGCACCGAATTTGCGGCGCTTTCGACCACGATCTCCTGGCCTCGGGATGGCGATCGCACGCGATCCGTCGCGACGGCCATCTACTCTGGCCTGCCGGCCACTTCTCGACTGTGGTCGGCTCCATCCGTGTTCGGTCCGAATGAGCGCGCTCGAATCCTGGCCGCGCTGGGTGACTGGTAGACTGCAGCACCGCTCCGCTGGTTCCGCTCGCGACTAGCTCGCATCCCGAAACATTGCGTACCGTTCCTCGAGGAATTCCGGCTTGGGCTTGTGAAGCGGTCGGTGCGGCGTCCACAGGCGCCCGCGATGAAACTCCTGAAGGCCGTGCTTCAGCATCGGACCGTCTATCTCTTTGAGCACGTCCAGCCTGATCTCGATCTCATAGTCAGGCCGGATTCTGAGAATGTTCGCGTCGAAGGCCGCGTGGTGAAGCTTGCACAGAGACAACCCGTTCGGAATGACGGGATGTCCCTGCGGGTGCCCGTCTGGCAGGATGTGCGCGGCTTCGAGAAGCTCCTCGTGGCGAAGGCGGCATACCGCGCAATGTGCCAGATAGGCGGCCATGACGCGCTGCCGAAATCCTTCCTGATGTAGGCGTTGTTGGACCTGTCGAGTGATATAGCGCCGACGGCCATCGGTCTCGGAGTCGTTCGCGCCCACCTCCCCAAGCAACGCAAATCGATGTTCGTCCATGTTGACCGTGAAGGTCAGCTCGCCCGGCGAGTCCCCGACGATGAATACCGGCCACTCGACGACGTAACGGCCCGCCAGCACGCCATGGCAGTAGATCAGCGGCACCTGACGTTGCATCGCCAAGCGCAGGCCGACGTTGTCACGGTGACCGGGGTCGGTTCCCCGGTAGCAATAGCGCAACAGGCCATCGGTGCCAATCACGTCATGGTATGGAGCCGCTTCCCCGTCCTCGACGTACTTCGTCCGGATCGTGAGGGGCATCTCCGGAAGGACTGCAGGCTTGAAGATCCCCTGAGGACTCAGCAGCGGAACACGTTGGCCGTCGAACATGAAGCCCTTGGCCAGCAGCGCATGCGGTAGGACTTTGTCGGCAACAAGGCGCGTCTCCGCCTCGAGGAAGTGGAATGCCGCTGTGCGAACACGCGAGTCGAGATCGGTGTTCATGGCCAGTCTGATGCCGCCCTAAGACAAGAACACGTGCGTGTTGTGCCAGGCGAGACAGTTCGCGTCCGGCTGGTCCGCGCCACCATCTGGACGCACGACGAGCTGTTTGCCGTCGAACGGGTAGTAGCTCTTCCCGTTTTCGTAGTCTGACTTCAGTCGCGGGCTGACCAGGATGCGATGTTCCGGGGTCACCGTCACGTAGCCTCTATCGAACAGTCGGTGGACATCTGACCGCAGGAGGAGACCGTTGCGGACCTCGTGCTCGCCGCCCTTTCCGTAAGGCCTGATGTGCGCCGCCTCGAGCGCCGGCAGCGAGTGCTCCCCCGTGACCGCGCAGGCCCTGTGATAGGCCCCGGTGACGGCGACCCTGAAGGTACCCTGGCCGAGCCTCGGCCGAACAAGCACGGGAGCCCCGAATCGCTCGGACTCGCGAACCAACATCGGGACTCCAGCGGCCCATTCGGAAGTTGCCTTCAGCATGGCCGCCCGTTCCAGACACTGTTGCCAGACGCGCTGGCCTTCGCCAACGGTGAGGTCGTATCGTTTGCTCCGGAGATTCTGGGGAGGCCAGTCGCTGGGCTGCGGGATCCACATGTCAGGCGGAAAGAACATCGCCTCTGCGAGCAGGATGCATCCTATCTGGCTGACACCAGAACGCTCCGCCATGTGGTTCCGTTCCCGGATATCGCCCAGACGTGCCTGCATATCGTCCAGGGTCGCCGCTCCATTGCCTTCCTTGAAACACTCCCACGCCAGCCACTCGGGAAGCTTGTCGAACCGCGAGAAGAAGCCGAAGCCGCCGATCGCGTTGCGTGGCGACTTCAGCTTGAAGAGAAACGGCGCGCCGGGAGTGCCGCGGAAGGCGTAGTGGTCGGACGGCGTCCAGAAGTTGACCTCCTCCCACGTCCTTCTCCTGGACAGGAAGTCAAACCACTCGTGATGCGTGACTGCGACCCAACCTTCCATCGCTCAGAAGTCTCGGTGAACAGGCACACTATAGCCGGTTCCACGCTCGTTCTCGCTGAACCCATCTGGATTGTGCTTCTGCTGAGGATCGGACCTTCCTGGCTCCGACCGGGCAACACAGCCCAGGACGAGACGTGTTGAAACCGGGCATGCCCAGCCGAAGCAGCGCGAGACAGGGATGGACCGGCGGAAACTGGCTTGCCCAGCCGTAGCAACGCGAGGGGAGTGGCAGGTCGGAGCGTTGCGAAGGCTGGCGCGCCCGGCAGGACTCGAACCTGCGGCCCCCGGCTTAGAAGGCCGGTGCTCTATCCGGCTGAGCTACGGGCGCTCGAACTGAGCAGCCCGGCTATTGTACGACGGATCCGCCCGCTTGCCCGGCCGCAACCGCCTTGGCCTTGTGGCTGCGCGCGCTGAACGGCACGCCGTCACGGTCCGTGAACACGTTGTGCGCGATCACGCGCCGCTCGCCGTTCTCCATCCGGGCGATGAGCGTCGTGAAGTGGCTCGAGGGGCCGACGGGGAGGATCTCCGCCTTGATCTCGAACAGCGCCTTCCCGGCCGTGTTGGTCACCGTGATGTCGAACTGCGACTGGACGACGGTGATCTTGTCCACGTCGCCGGTGGCTGCGCCTCCGCCGCAACTGGCGGCGAGCACGGCGGCGGCAATGATGATGACGAATCGTGTGCGGCAGAACCCGATCGGCATGGCGGCTCCTCTCCGCGGACCGGGGCAGGCCCGCATGCGCACGACGAGGCGCCTTGACTGTAGGCCCGCCGGGCTTCGGAGTCAAGCCGCCGGCGTCTGCCGCCCCCTGCCTGCCGCTGCTGCCCTGTGGTAAACTTGAGGTTCGGCCTGTGGTGGGTATAGCTCAGTGGCAGAGCGCCGGACTGTGGCTCCGGAAGTCGCGGGTTCGAACCCCGTTACCCACCCCACTACTCCCTACTGAAAGTCTCGCATCGCTTCGGAGACCTGAGCGCCGCGGGATGCCAGCCCGAGGGGCTCGCGAGATTAGAACGGCGCCATCGGGCCGAGCGGCGTAACCGCCGCGCTCCTCTTGTTGAACCAGAGCATCCCGCGCGGATCACGCTGCGCCTGCCAGCCGACGATCCCGAGCCCCTTGCCATAAATGAACGTCTCGACGCACGTCGGGCACCGCCCGTAGGCCGAAGGGACGGGCTCGTACTCGACCTTGATGACATCCACGGTCCCGAGGTCCCCGCCGATGTCCCGCGATTCGGCCGCGACCAGCCTGACGCGGAACGGGAACGGCGAGTATTCGATCTGCCGGCCTGCCATGTCCACGCGCCGGACCATCCCCTCGGTCTCGACGATCTCGTCGCCCACTGCCCACGTGGCCGGCAGCCAGGTGGCGAGGCCGCCGGAACGCAACTCGAGCCGGTAGGCCGTCCCCGTGCCGTCGGTGCGGTCGTAGGACAGGCGGTACGCGCCGCCTGAAAGCTGCCACTGCTCGATGTGCGCGGGGTCTTCGCCCTTCACCATCGAGATCGTGTCAGTGCCGTGCCACCAGGAGATCCGGTGCTCTCCGGTCCGCGCGATGCCGTTGCCCGGGCTCGCATAATCGGCAGTATTGACGGTGACCTTCGGTGTGGTTGGCGTCGGCGTCGGCGTCGGGGTTGTCGGGGCCGCGGACGATGACCCCTTCGACCCTCCGGAGCACGCGGACAGGGACAGCACCAACGCCATCGCCAAAGGAATCCTCACGTGCCCCCCCGCTTACCCGGGCGGAACCGGCCCGGCCCGGTCGTGGACCGGGATTATCGCACAACCCGGACGCGATGAGGAGGAATCCGCCCGCGGCGAGTCCGCCCGCGGCGCCGCCGCTGCCCTACTTCAGCGTGAAGGTCATCTCGAGGGTGATTTGCACCCGGACCGCTTTGCCGTCCTTCTTGCCAGGCTCGAACCGCCACTGCCGGGCAGCCTTGACAGCTTCCAGATCGAGATCCTCGTCGAGCGACCTCGCCACCTTGACGTCGCCGACTCGCCCATCGGTCTCCACCACGCAGGCGAGCTCGACGACGCCCTGGACCCTGGCGTCCTTCGCCTTGGCAGTGTATTGGGGCTTGACCTGCTTGACGAGGATGGGCGCCGACACGCCATCGCCCGGCTTGTAGACCGGGCCCTCCGCGCCCTGCGGCGAGGCGGCGGCAGACGGGCCCGTCAGGAGACACAGCGCTAGAGCGGCGAGTGGAATCGCATGCATCGCGGGTCCTCCGGGGGCGTTCGCCTGTTATGACGGCCCGGCGGGCAAACTGGCCGGAGATCGGGGTCCGCCGGGCCGGAACGACGCGGCCGCGAGGAGCGCCGGAAGAGATGCTGTCGTGGCTCGGGCGCCATGCTACGATTCTTCGGATCTTCGTCGGAAGGAGCCATCATCGTGGACACCGTGCGCAAGTGGCGGATCGGCGTAATCGGGTGCGGCGCGTGGGGGCCGAACCACGTCAGGAACTTCTCGGCGCTCTCCAACGCCGAAGTGGTCGGCGCAGCAGATCTCCAGCCGGACCGGCTCGCCCGCGTGAAGGCGATCGTGCCGGGCATCGCGACGTTCACCGACGCGGACGCCATGATGGCGATCACGAAGCCGGATGCGGTCGTTGTCTCGACGCCGACGATGACGCATTTCGACGTGGTGCGGCAGGCGCTCTCGTCCGGCAAGCACGTGCTGTGCGAGAAGCCGCTCTGCCTGACCGGCCAGGAAGCCGACGCCCTCGTGGCGATGGCCGACGAGCGCGGCCTGCGCCTGATGGTCGGCCACGTCTTCATGTTCAACCCCGGCATCCTGAAGCTCAAGGAACTCGTGAGCAACGGCGACCTGGGCAGCCGCATCTACTACCTGTTCGCCCGGCGGACGAACCTCGGCCCGATCCGCCAGGACGTGAACGCGGTGCTCGACCTCGCCTCGCACGACGTGTCGATCTACAACTTCCTGCTCGACGCCGTGCCCACGAAGGTCTCGGCCGTGGGCCAGGCGTTCCTGCAGCCCGGCATCCAGGACGTGGCCGTCATCACCCTCACCTATCCAGGCGGCATCATCGGGTCCATCCACGTGAGCTGGCTGGATCCGCGAAAGGTCCGTGAAATCACCGTGGTGGGCGACCGCCGGATGGCGATGTGGGACGACCTGGCCACGCTCGGACCGGTGATGGTGTTCGACAAGGGCGTGACGAAGAAGCCGCGCGAGTACTCGGATTTCGGCGAGTTCCAGCTGCTCACGCGCGAGGGCGACGTCACCGTGCCGAGGGTGCCGCCGGCGGAACCGCTCCGCATGCAGGCGCAGGCGTTCATCGAGGCGCTCGAGGCGCCGGAGACACTGCGCAGCGACGGCCGCGTGGGCGCGCAGGTGGTCCGCGTGCTCGCGGCCATCAACGAGTCGATGGCCCGAGGCGGCGCGCCGATCGCGATCAACTCGCCGGAGGGCCGGTAGCATGGCAGGCGGCATCAGGCATCCAACCGCGCTCGTCGAA
>JALOKU010000144.1 GCA_025456345.1 Vicinamibacterales bacterium
ACTTCCCCCATCCCGCCTTCGCCGAGCTTGCCGGTGACGCGGTAGTGCGACAGGGTCGTGCCGACCATGGCGACGTCCTTCATCGAGACCGCGGCGCTCTGCGGCGCTGTCTCTGCGGCGCATTATACGCCCCGCTCTGCCCGCGGCAGGTCGCGTCTCACAAATCACCGTGGATTCTGGACTCCGAGAGTCACAGAGACGGGAACGATCTCGCGCAGGGGCTCAGGCGAACGGGCGTCTCGACAAACGTATGTTCGATGGAACGGACGCGTCCTGTTGGCCGTACCGAGTGCGCCCGGGCGCAGGTGAGGTGACTCAGGCCGGCGGGGCTTGCTCAAGCCAACTCGCGCAGCCGTGACAGCACGCGCACCATGGCCAGCGTGTCGCGTTCACAATAGCGCAGCAGTTGCTCGCGTGTGAGCGCGCGATCAGCAGGCAGGAATGCCGCGTCACCCAGGACCAGGCGCGTGAGCTCGCGGCTGGCGGTGTCGCCGTCGGCAATCGCGAGGTCGTTGTACCCGAGGTCGGGCACGAGCGCCGGCAGAACGGTCTTCAGGCTGAAGCTGCCCTCGAAGTCCGGGTGGTAGACGTGATCGCGCACCACCGGCAGCGGATCGACGAGCCTCGAGATGATGGCGCGGAGCGCGGCGGCCTGGCCGGGCACCGCGAGCGCCAGGTCTTCGAGGCGGCCC
The DNA here is from genome assembly GCA_025456345.1 of Vicinamibacterales bacterium. Classification (GTDB taxonomy): domain Bacteria; phylum Acidobacteriota; class Vicinamibacteria; order Vicinamibacterales; family JAKQTR01; genus JAKQTR01. Next base: position 693 of record JALOKU010000144.1, read on the forward strand.
ACTCGAAATGATCAAGTCCCCCGCCGGGCCGCTCGCGGTGGCAGCTGAACTGCGCTGGTATCTGATCGTACGGGTGGCAGCCGTCCCAGATGGGAATCGCGAACTGCACGGTCTCGAAGTCGAGGAACGCGAGCGGAGACTGGAATGGCTCGAGCGCGTGCCCGAGGTCGCCCTCCACGATCATGCGGCCCGCCCGCACCGCGCGCCGCTGCCGTTCGGCCTGGACGTTGAGTCCGAGCCCGCCGGGCAGGTCATGAATGGTGACGTATCCAAGCGCCTCGAACTCCTGCGCCCTGTTCCTGCTCCGAAAGAGCGTGCTCACGTGATGCCGAGGCAGCACCGGCCAGCAGCGCGCGATGAACGGGCAGGCGTAGGGTTTGGAACAGTGCGGACCGACCGGCACGACCGGCAACCGCCCCGCCAGCATGGAGAGCTGCGACCGCACCTCGCCGGGGATGCTGCCCTGCAGGCCCTCGACGTCGGCGGACACGTCGTGACGTGTGAACAGGTTGGACAGGTCGGGGAAGGCACAAGCCGGGTTCAGCACCATCACGTCGGCCCCGGTCACGCGCAGGCCCGTCTGCCGCGCCACATACATCTGGATGGCGGCGTCGGGTAGATGCTGATCCTTGAGCGAGGTGGTCGACTTGACCTCGATCACGCGCCAACCTGGCGGTTCGCAGACGAGGATGTCGACCGCCACGAACACCTGGCCGGCGGCGAACGACGCTTCGTAGATGGCCGGAGCACCGGCCTCGATGGCGCGTTGCGTTTCGGCGGCCTTGCCCTCGTAGTCCGTGTGCGGCAGATCGATCAAGGCGCCGCCGGGGACGTAGCCACGCGCCACCTCGCCGACATGAAGACCGGTGTCGAACAATCGCCGGGTTCCGGCGTCAGGCACCAGTTCGGGTGCCTCCGGTTCATGCACGCGCCACCACAGCTGCTTGTGGCACTGCAGCCCGGCGGTGTAGCGCGACTTGGAGAGTCCGTGGGGACGGGGCATCGTGTGTGGCCTCCGGGGTGCGCATGGACGCCGGGCGCGAGACCGGTGCAGTGTAGCGCACCAGAGCCGGCGTGCGGCCTGGCGAGGCCGGCAGCCAGCATTGTCGACGAGCTGCGGGGATCAAGAGGTGTGCCAGCGGGGCTGCCGATTGCACACAGAATCTGGCGCTTTGACTTTGATTCGCTCGGGAGTTGACCGCCACCCGGGGCGGGCCTACCTTGTGATCAATTGCCAGCCACGTACGTCTACGGGCAACGCGCCACGCACGGCACGCGGGCGGCCGCGGGACTGGCCTGCGGAGATCTCGCCGCGAGGAGGATCCATGAAATCGCGCCGAATCGTCGCCGTCGCTACCCTGCTCGCCGCCGTCCTGGGCGCTGCCGCCAGCCGCGCGGCCGCCCAGCCGCCGCCAGTCACTCACTCTGTCAACCTGGCCGCGCTGAAGGCCTCGAGCGTCCTCGTCCAGAAGGGCGCGCAGACGGTGCCCGTCGCGGCCGCGGCCGCCACGGTCCAGATCGCTCCATGGCAGTACGTCGTGGCGCGGCGCGAGGGCGGTGTCGCCAGGGTTGAGCCCATGACCGCGGGCTCGCCCGACCGGCCGGCATGGGCGCTGCCGCTCACGCTCGTCACGGTGAACGCTGAAGGCGTGCAACTCGAACTGCAGCCGATCGTGGAAGCGGGCGACGGTCTGATGATGCGCGGCGCGGGCAGCGCCTTTACGGGAGCGCTGCACGTCGGCGTCAGGAACACCGTCAACCCGACAGGGACCCAGCTGCTCGTGCGGGCGTCATTCGTCCAGGAGGCGTTCACGATCCCCGTGCCCGTGCGGCGGCCCAGGCTGGTGCTCGAAATCTCGCCGCCGAGCATCCAGGGTTTCGGCGTGGACACCGCAGTCGTGTCCGTGCGCATGGAGGGCGTGCAGGATGCCGCCGGGCGATCTGTCTCGCTCGCGTCGACGCAGGGCCGGCTCGATCCCGCGCCCGCCGTGACGCTCGACGCCCAGGGTACCGCCTCGGCAACGCTGCGGTCGGAGAGCGTGGGCCCGTCCACGGTGACCGCGTCGGCGGGCGGCGTGCAGCCGCAGACCGGGACCGTCGCATACGTCTGGCCCGTCAGATTCCTCGTCTTCTCGCTTCTCGGCGGCTGCGCGGGCGCGTTCCTCAAGCGCGGAACGGCGAGCGGGAAGAAGTCGAAGGGCTCGTGGCGCTGGCTGGCGGTCGGTGCGGTGTCGGGCCTTGTGCTCGCGGTGGCGACCGCCATCGGCATCAACCTGCTGCCGTGGCAGCCGACCGCGACGATGAGCGAGGCGCTGGTGTTCGGCGTCGCAGCGCTCGGGACCTTCCTGGGAGCCGGCGCGCTTATAACAGTGCCGGACAACTAGCGAAGACGCCGAACCCCAGTGAGGAAGGAGGACGCCCGATTCCGGATTGCGCCGGCTTCTTGATCCACCGGCAGCCCGCCGACTGATCGGCCGGCTGAGAGCCGCTCCGCTCGCTCATCGAGTTCGAAGACGAGCGCGGCCTATCTCGCCATCGCGAAACCGACGAACACGAGGAGAGACGTCGTCCGCGCGAACGGCGCGGCCCAGCCTTCCTCGAGTGTTGACGCCACACCCGCTCCCCGGCTCCCGGCCCGATCGCCCGCCGGACGTGACAGCTACTTGATATTGGCCCAGGCCGCGCAGCGCGTCAGGGCGCTCCGATCGGTGTTCGAGATCAATCCGTCCTTTCGCAAGTCGGTCGCGAATCGTGTCGTCTGGCTGACGAAGCGGCCATGGTTCCAGCTGGCGTCCGCGATCTTCGCGATCGACTCCGTGATCGAGCAGCCCGTGGCGAGCACCTGGTCCGGCACGCCGGAGTCGCACGAGCCGATGAGGACGAACGGCGTCAGCGGCGCCGACAGCCGGCACGCGTCGGCGCCGTCGAGCACGCCGTCGTTGTCGTCGTCGGGGTCGCACACGTCGCCGATCCCGTCGCCATCGAAGTCCTGCTGGCCCGGATTCGGGTCGATCGCGCAGTTGTCCACGTCGTCGGGCAGGCCGTCGGCGTCGTGGTCGGACATGATGAACAGCACGCCCGCGTCGTGGTCGGAGGTGCGCAGCGGCGTTGACGGATCGGCCTGGAGCGGCTCCGGGGCGTCGGCATTCCCGCGCGCGAACGAGAAGCCCCTCACGAAGTCGGCCAGGTTCGCCGTCGTCAGCATCTGGTCGAGCGTCTGGGCGCTCCCGCCGAAGACGAAGGAGTAGCGCTCCACCCCAGGCAGAGTCTTCACCTGGTTGACGAGATCGGGCGCCACCAGGTCGGCATGCCCCGGCTGGATCGCGCCGTTCGGGTCGAGGTTTCCGCTGATGATGCCGACGACGTCCACGTAACCGTCGCTGAACTCGAACGCGTTGAAGTCGCCCGTCACGACGATCCGGCGGGCGGGGTCGGCGGCCTGGATGCCCTGGATGTACTGGGCCAGTTCGAGAGCCTGCTCGAGGCGCTTCTGGCGCACGCGGTTCGCACCGCTGCTGGTGCCCTCGATCCCCGACAGCGATCGGCCGTGGACGCCGATGACCGTCACGGGGAACGCGGCGCCGTTCGCGACGTAGCTCCCTTCGAGCACCAGCGGCGGGCGATCGTTGAGCAGGCTGCCGTCGAGGCTCAGCGTCGTGTAGAGGCCGACCTGCGTGACGCTGCCGACGGCAACCGTGTTGAGCACGAGGAAACCGGTGTCGATGCCGCCCACGTCGTTGCCCTCGAGCAGGTACGCGGTGTAGGCGAGTGACGGGTCGTCGAAGGCGATCCGCGCCGCCAGGTCATTCAGCACGCCGGCGTTTTCGATCTCCTCCAGCGACAGCACGTCGGGCGCGCCAAGCACGCTTCGGATGTGCAGCGAGGCCTTGGCCAGCCGCGCCTGGTACTCCTGCGGGGTGACGGGGCCGTCGTCAGGCCCGTTGGTCGGATCGCTGTCGAAGAAGCGCAGCAGGTTCTGGCTGGCCACGGTCAGCTCACCCGGGTGCCGCGCGCGCGCAGCTCGCGGCAGGACCGGCTCGGTGTAGGTGAACGTCGTCGGCCAGATCTGGTAGTCGTTGAACGAATAGGCCATCGGGCCCTCTGCGACGTGAACGACCGACCCCGCAGGGAGCGTCACGCCGGGCAGCCCCGCCCCGTCCGGGTTGATCTCGAAGATCTCGGGGTTGCCGTCCCAGACGATCGGATAACCAAAGACTCCGGGGTACTCGAGCCCGGGCTCGCGGAACGCGCGCGTGTCGTCGGCCACGATGGCGACGTCGCCGAACCCGTCGGTGGGCGCCGTCGTGCGGCCATTCTCGACCCGCACCAGCATGCCCTCGAAGCGCTCGAGTTCATTGGCGGGCCACGGCTGGTCGTGCGACGGCACGAAAACTCCGGGCGCAATCTGGGTCAGGAGCACGGCGGCGGGCAGCGGGTTGCCCGACGAATCCACGGTAAAGGTCGGACCGGTCAGCTCCGTCATCGTGAAGAACTCGGCTACCGTGCCCGTGACGTCGACCTGATCGCCCACGGCCACCGCCGGCGCGCCGCCGGTGAAGACGAAGATCCCGTTCGAGGTCTGGTCCGAGCCGTCCGCGCGGGCGTCGGGCGTCTGGATGAAGAAGCCGTTGGGCCCCTCGCTGCCGAACGCGATGGCCGTCACGATGTTGTCGGTGGTACGAATGCGCTGACCCGCCAGCGGCGAGGCGGCCCCGATGCCCTGGATCTCCCAGATCTCCTTCGGCCCGGTCACCGTCACCGTCAGCGTGCAGGTGGCGCTCTGAGGAGAGGGGTCGCTGTTCGAGGCCGTCATCAGCACGGCGTAGCTGCCCGCCGCGACACTTGCGCCAACCGTGACCGTGGCCGTGGCCGTTCCACCAGAGGCCGGCGCCGCGGTGAAGGCCGTGCGGCTGATCGTGCCCGCGGTGGGCAACGGCGTGACGCTCGTCAGGTCGAGGGCGGTCACGGTGCCGTCGGGATCGGTGGCAGTCACGGCGCGCGTGGCGCCCTCCCCCTGCAGGACCGAGAGCGGGGCCCCGCAGGTGATGCCGACCGGCTGGTTGGCGCCGCCGCCGCACACGGCGGCGTGCGCGCCGAGGCCCCCAAAGGTGTCCGTGGCGAAGCCGTCCCACTGCGGGCCAGGATCGAACGCGTCGGCGCCGTTCGGATCGCCGGCACAGATGGAGGCTTTGCGCCGCAGCGTGTTGTCCGCGGTCGAGGCCAGGCCCGTGCCCCACTCGGTGCCGGGGTCGAAGCCGATCTGGCCAATCACGTCGATGACGGCAGTCCCCTTCCGCAGCACGACGGCATCGTCGCCGTTGAACCAGCCGGAGCCGTTGGTCTGGTCCGCCTGGGCCAGGATCGCCGCGTTCGCCGAAGACTGGGCGACGACGTACACGTCGCCGGCCGCCACGGTGCCCGTCAGGTTGATCGTCAGGCCGGCGGTGGCGCTGCCGTTGAAGAACATCTGGATGTTGTAGCCGCCGGTGGCGAGATTGATGGCCGCGCCGGTGCCGTTGTAGATCTCGATGGCCTTGTTGTTCGAGCTCCCTTCGATGTACTCGGAGATGAAGAGCTCGGCTGGCTGCGCCGCCGCCGGGACGGCGGCGAGCAGGAACAGGCACGCGAACAGCAGCCACGGCTTCCGGGTTGGTGAGTTCATAGGTCCTCGGCGGGCATGGGATTCGTGATGCGGGTCGTCTCTCCGGCCGCCTGAGATTCTACTCCCTAACTGGCCGTGAGTCGCGCGGCGCCCCGACGCCGCCTTCGCGAGGTCGACGGGCAGGTCTTCGGGTTGGCGCCGCCGTCTGTCTACTTCGCCCCGCCCGCCGGCACCTTCGCCCTCAGCTCCTCGAACCAGTTCTGGACAAGGTGAAAGCGCCGGGGCGCGCGCTCCTCGTCGCCGACCTGCACGACGAGGAAGCGTTGGCCGTCGCGCGTCACGCCGTAGACCGGCGCGCTGTATACACCCCGGTCCAGGTACGGCCCGGTGAACAGGAGCCGGGGCCTGCCGGCGGAGAACGTCGGGGCGAGCGTCACCGGCACGGCATAGAACCGGTCGCCGTCCCGATAGAACAGCTCGCGGGCGTCGGGCGACCATGCGGCATCGTGCCCTCCGCCAACCGAGACCTGCGTGCGCTGGCCGCCGCCCGGATACGCGCGGACCCAGACTTCGTAGGCCCCGGATTCCTGCGAGGACGTGTAGGCGATCCAGCGGCCGTCCGGCGAGAAGCGCGGAGCGCAGCCCCCGGGCGCGCTGGAGCCGGGAACCGGAAGGAAGCGCCGCGGAGCCCACTTGCCCCCTTCCTGTGACACCACCCAGATCTGGCGCTCGGCGCTCTGCCCGATCCCGGTGAAGGCCAGGACCCGCCCGTCTGGTGACCACGATCCGTCGTCAACGGCGAATCCGGCACGGTGCAGGACCTCCGCTGTCCCGCTCCCATCGGCGGGCTGCCACAGGATGCTGTCGTAGCCAGGGGAGCCGAAGGTGATCCGTGTGCCGTCCGGTGTCCAGAGCGGGCCATTGCCCGAAGGCACGACCGGGGTTGGGCTTCCTCGATCCAGGTCGACGACCTCGATGCTCGGGCGCCCCTGTTCGCGCGCGACCTCGACAGCCACCCGCCGGCCGTCCGGCGAGAGCTGCACCGCCTGCCAGGGTGCTCTCAACGGAAGCGCGGGCACGGACCGCTGCTGCCGATCGACCCACGTCAGCACGCGGTCTTGATCGATCGGCAGATACAGCAGCGTGCCGTTCAACGCGACCGAGTACGCCGGCCCGTTCAGACTGCGGATCGGCTCCGAGAGCGGCACGGGAGGCCCGAGCACGAGACGCGCGGCATCGAATGGTGCCACCATCAGCGAGTCGGCGGCACCCTGGGCGTAGAGGAGATGGCCGGTCGCGAGATAGCGCGGGAGCGTCGCGTCCCTGAGGAGCACGTGCTGCTCGCCGGTTTCGACAGTCACCACCCGCAGTTCCCCGACATACCGGCCCTGCTCGAGCCGGGCGGCGGCGGCGACCATGCGCCGGCCGCCCGGCAACAACGCCGGGAAGGCAAAGCTGATCTCCCCGCGAGCGGCGTCGGTGCGCACGACCCGCCTGGCGGGTCCGCCGGACGCCAGGACCTGCCAGATCCCTCCGTAACCGCTCAGCAGAATCATGTCGTCCGTGGGCCAGGCAAGACTGTTCATACACCCGCTGTCGGCCGGTGTCGTGCTCAGCGTGTCCACCCTTCCGTCGAGCACCAGGAGCTGCCTGAGCGGGGCTCCAGCGTCGCAGCACGTCTGACCGCTGGCCACACAGAACAGGACCCGCTGGCCGTCCGGCGAGAAGACGGGGTGGCGTCCCCCCTCGGTCCCGGCGACCCGTGACACCTCGCTGCGGTCGAGCCGACGCAGGCAGATCTCGGTCGCGCCGTCACGGGCGCACGTGTAGGCCATGACAGACCCGTCCGGCGAGAGGGCGAACGATGTCGAGAGACCACGCGGATCGACCCAGAACGGCGCGTCCGATGGCAACATCAGATCGAGATGGGCCACCTTTCGCGCGGCTTCCCCGCGCGGCCGGCCTGAACCAGGCCGTTCGAACCGCTGGCCCACGATGACGCCCGCCGCCGCGACGCCAGCCAACGTAAGTGCCCACACGGTGCGCGTCAGCCATACGCGGCGTCGCGGCCGCACGGCGGGAAGCTCGAGCATCGGTGCGCTTCCCTGGGCAATCCACCGCAGTTCGTCGGCCACGTCGTGCGCCGTGTCGGGCCGGTCGTCCGGCGACTTCGCGAGGCAGCGCCTGACCAGGCGTTCGAGCGCCGGCGGCGTGAGCGGTTGAAGCGACGCGACAGGCGGCGGCTCGTGATCGAGGATCGCCGCCACGAGGCTCGCCGCACTCGACCCCTCGAACGCCCGCTTCCCTGTCAGCATCTCGTAGAGGATCGCGCCCAACGCCCACAGATCCGTCCGCGCGTCTGCGGACTTCCCTTCCACCTGCTCCGGCGCCATGTACTGGAGCGTGCCAACGATCGTGCCTTCCGCCGTCAGCGGCGCGGTTCGCGTGGGCAGCGACGTCAACTGGCCGGCGGCAGGCCCAGCTGCGTGCCCCTTCAGCTTCGCCAACCCGAAGTCGAGCAGCTTCGCCCCGGCCTTCGTCAGCATCACGTTGCCGGGCTTCAGGTCGCGATGGATGATCCCCTGCCGGTGCGCGGCCGTGAGTGCATCGGCGATCTCCGTCGCGACGCCCAGCGCCTGGTCCAGCGGCAGTCGGCCCTTGAGCAAGCGGTCGGCGAGCGTCTCGCCCGCCAGATGTTCCATCACGAGGTAGATGGAGTCGCCATGCTGACCGACGTCGTGCAGTGTGCAGATGTGCGGGTGGTTCAGGCTGGCGATCGTCTTC
>JALOKU010000248.1 GCA_025456345.1 Vicinamibacterales bacterium
ATCGCACTCACGCTCGGCACGGGGTTCTACGAGGAGCTCTGGTTCCGCGGCGCGATCTTCCGCCTGACCGAGGAATGGTTCGGCAGCTGGATCGCGATCGTCGTGTCGTCGCTCGTGTTCGGCTTCGTGCACCTGTCGACCGAGGGCGCGACGGTGATGGACGTGACGTTCATCTCGATCGAGGCGGGACTGCTGCTGGCCGCGGCCTACATGCTCACCCGGCGCTTGTGGCTCTGCATCGGCTTCCACGCCGCGTGGAACTTCACGCAGGGCTCGGTGTTCTCGGGCGCGGTGTCGGGCACGCAGGAGCCGACGGGGCTGATCAAGACGACGATGCACGGCCCCGAACTGATCACCGGCGGCAACTTCGGCATGGAAGCGTCGGTGGTCGCGCTGGTGCTGCTCACGACCACCGGCGTCGTCATGCTGGTGATGGCGATCCGCCGCGGCGAAGTCAGGTCGCCGATGTGGACGCGCCGCTCCTGAACGCTGTTTACCTCACGACGCCGTACGGGCCTTCGAAGAACTTGCTCACGTCGGCGGCGAGTGCGGCGCGGCTCTTCTTGTTCAGGTAGAACATGTGCCCGCCCGGGTAATTGTGGAAGGTGACGCGCTCGCGCGCCGACGGCGTCACCAGAGCCTGCTCCAGCACGTACCGCGAGAGGAACGCGATCTCGAGGTCGCTGGGCGTCCCCATCGTCGACTTGCGGTTCCACAGCATGGATACCTCGAGGTTGAGCACGAGGTAAGGCCGGTCGGTGACGTAGCCCAGGTCTTTCTGCAGGTAATCGATCAACGGCGGCTGCAGGACGCCCGTCAGGATGCTGAGCGAACGCGGCCTCGCACCGTACTCGTCTCGTTTCTCCGGCATGGGTTTCTCGGTGGCCTGCGTGCCGTCGTAGAGATCGAGTACCAGCCCGCGCGAGGCGAGCAGGTTGTTGGCGAAGACGGCCTCGCCCACGCGGCCGCGATTGACCGCGACGAGGGCCGGGTCGATTCCGATCATGCCGCCGACGCGCGCATAGAACGCGGACTGCGCCTTTGGATCCATGCGACCGAGCGTCGCCAACCCGGTCAGGTAGTCCGTAAGCGCAAAGTCCTCGGCCGCCTTGTAGCCCGCGGCATCGTTCGTGATCGTGCTGCGCCCGTGATGCGCGGCCGTCGCCGCCAAGGTGGGAAACACCGTGATCGCGTGCAGCAGGTCGTAGGGCGGGAACGGCTCGGCGATTGAGGGCACGTTGAACGCCGGCGAGATCAACACGGCGCGGTTCAGGTTGATGCCGTAATCCTCGGCGAGCACGCGCGTCAGCCCCGCGATGCGCTGGCCGGCGTAGCTCTCGCCCGCAACCGCCTTGGGCGAGGCCCAGCGCTTGTTGACGGTGAGCCACTGGCGGATGAAGCCCGCGAAGAAGTTCACGTCGCTTTCGACGGCGTAGTACGGCGTGGGGTCACCCGGCTTGCCATCGGGGGCGAGCCAGCTGTCGGGGTTGTCTTCCAGGCGCGCCGGCACCGCGGGGAAGCTGCCGTCGCCGGTGGTTACGAGCGTCTTCGGCCCGATGGCGGCCAGGTGCAGGTACGCGCTCGACGCGCCGGGCCCGCCGTTGAAGACGAACGTGACCGGCCGCGTCGCCGGATTGCCACCCTTCATGGTGTACGCGACGTGAAAGATCTCCGCATCGGGACGTTCTGGGTTCGGGCCGACGTTCATCATGCCGGCCCTGGCGTCGTACGCGGGCAGCTTCTGTGCCAGCGCGCCCGGGGCAGCCGCGAACACTGCGGCGAGTCCGAGGGCGATCACCAGAAGCCCTCTCCGACCGATGGATTGTGTCATCGCCCAGTCTCCCTGCATCGGCCTTGCCGAACAGACCCGCCATCGTGACGTCGACGACAGGTGCCTCGCTATCCGAATTGCGTTAATTCGGCCAGCGTGCCCGAGAGTCATCCGTGGGCTGCGAAAACCAGTAATTTAGGCGGCAAACCCATGGGAAGAGGTGTTCGATGCGTACTCTGCTGATCGTCCTGGCCTGCAGCGCCCTGTCGCTCGCGCTCGGTGCCACCCCGAACGCTTCGGCCGCTGGCAGCCGGGCTGATTCTCCACCGTGGGTGATCGGCAACGGGCAGGCGGATGCAGGGCTCTTCGTGCCACGCGAAGTCCAACAGGCGTACGCCAGCGGAACCCGCAGTCCCGACGGCCGGCCCGGCCCCAACTACTGGCAGAATCACGCCGAACATCGGATTCGCATCACCCTGAATCCGCCCAGCCGGCGCGTGCAGGGCGAACAGGAAATCGTCTACACCCACAACGGCCCGGAGCCGATGACGAACCTGATCTTCCGGGAGAAGCAGGTCGACGCCAAGTTCCTGACCGACGGTATCACCGTCGACGAGTTGAGCATCGACGGCAAGACGGTGCCCTGGGACAACCCGGCCGATCCGCTGCGGGTCTACAACTATCCGGGCGGCACCATCCACGCGATGACTCTGGGCGCGCCGGTGCCCACCAAGGGCAGCGTGCACATCCGCATGCGCTGGCACTACGACCTCGTCGCCGACAGCGGCTGGAAGGAAGGCGCGATCGACGAGACCACGTACTTCCTGGCCTACTTCTTCCCGCGCGTCACCAACATGAGCGATTACAACGGCTGGGACATCACGGCGTTCACGCTGGGCCGCGAGTTCAACAACGACTTCGCCGACTTCAAGGTCGAAGTGGACGTGCCGCGCGATTACGTCGTGTGGGCCACCGGCACGCTGCAGAACGCCAAGGAAGTGCTGCAGCCGGCCGTGCAGCGTAAGCTCGAAGCGAGCTTCAAGCACGACAAGGTCGTCACGCTCGCGGAAGCGGCGGAGGTACGGGCCGGCAAGGTCACGGCCCGCGGCGAGCGGCTGACGTGGAAGTGGCAGGCCGACCACGTGCCGGATTTCGCCATCGCCGTGAGCAACCACTATCGTTGGGACGCAGCCAGCGTCGTCGTCGATCCCGCGACCGGCCGACGGGCGAGCGTACAGGCGGCGTATCTGGACAGCGCCACCGACTTCCGCAACATCGTCAGCGGCGCGCAGCAGACGCTGAAGTTCGCCTCCACCGTGTGGCCGGGCGTGCCGTATCCGTACCCGAAAACCACCATCGTGCTCGGCAGCGCCGACGAGGAATACCCGATGATGGTCAACGACGGGTCCAACCTGGGCAACGCGTATGCCGCCAAGCTGGGTGGGACCGCCTTCACCGACTTCGTGGCAGCACATGAAATCCTGCACACGTGGTTCCCGTTCTACATGGGCATCAACGAGAAGCGCTACCCGTTCATGGACGAGGGCTGGACCACGGCGTTCGAGTACCTGCGCAACCGCGACGCGTTGGGAGCGTCGGTAGCGGATTCGCTGTTCAAGGACTTCCGCGTGGCGGGCTGGGGCACGCCCGCGTCGAGCTACGAACTGCCGATCATCACGCCGCACGATTCGATGTGGGGCCAGAGCGCGGTGTTCGGCTTCAACCAGTACGGCAAGGCCGCGCTGGGTTTCCTGGCGCTGAAGGACCTGATGGGCGTTGCGGCCTTTCGCAAGGGCCTCCATGAGTTCATGGCGCGCTGGCACGGCAAGCGCCCGCTGCCGTGGGACATGTTCAATACCTTCAACGACGTGGGCGCGGGCGATTACAACTGGTTCTTCCGAAACTGGTTCTTCAGCTACAACCACAGCGACCTGACGCTGGATGGCGTGCGCAGCGTGGACGGCGGCCACGCCGTGGCCGTACGCAACACTGGCGGCATGGCAGTGCCTTTCGACGTGGTGCTGGAATTCACCGACGGCAGCAGCGAACGCGTGCACCGCACGCCTGCCGCGTGGCAGGCGAATGGGCACGAGACTGCAGTGCGCGTTTCGGGCGGGAAAGCGTTGCGTTCGGTGACGCTGGACACCGGCATCTTCGTGGACGCCAACCCCGGCGACAACGCCTGGAAGGCAGACGAGGCCGGCAAGGACTGAACCGGCGACCCTCAGGCCGGCTCGCCGGCCCGGGCAAACCGGTAGCGCTCGGTGTGCACCTTGCGCGTCTCGAGCCAGTATCGCCACGTGGACCACGGCCAGATCGTGAAGTTGCGGCCGTCGGCCGACTGGTACCAGCTCTTGCAGCCTGAACTCCAGACGGTGCCCTTCAAAGCCTGC
>JALOKU010000057.1 GCA_025456345.1 Vicinamibacterales bacterium
GCAGGAGATGAAGAACGGCCTGCCGACGCAGCCGGTCTACGACCTGAAGATCCACCCGCGCGAGCGCGACCTGATCGTCGCCACGCACGGGCGCGGGATTTTCATCACCGACATCTCCGCCCTCCAGGCGCTCGGCGAGAAGACGCTCGCGGCGGACTTCCACCTGTTCGACGTCGAATCGAAGGTGAAATGGATCGTGCGCCGCCCGAACGTCGCGGCGTTCACCAACTTCAACGGCGAGAGCGAGCCGAACGGCGTGATGATCAACTACTTCCTGAAATCGCCCGCCCCGGGCGACGTGACGGTGAAAGTCATGCAGGGCTCGCGCGTCGTCGCCGAAACCAAGGGGCCGAACGCGGCCGGCATGAACCAGGTGCTCTGGAACATGCGCGCCACGCCGGTCACGATCCCGGGCCAGGCCGCTCCGCAGGCGACCGGTCGCGGAGGCATGGGCGGCGGGTTCGGCGGCCAGCAGGCGCCGGCGGCGTACCCGACCTTCGGCGGCACGGTGCCGGCCGAAGTCGGCGAGTACACGGTCGTGGTGACCGCGGGCGGCAAGATCCTGGCGAAGACGTTCCAGGTCATCGAGGACGTCTGGTACGACAGGATGTACTGACAGGCGAGAGGCGGGAGGCGGGAGGCACCGGCCGTGGCGTTGGCAATTGCCGACGTCCCGGCCGGAACGCTATCGTAGGGCATGGCGCCAACCATTCCACCCGCCACGCTGCTGCCGACGCCGCTGTCGGGGTATCCTCCGCCCTCTGCGGACGGGTTGTTCGCCACGCTCGCCCAGCGGGCGTCGCAGGATCCCTTCAACCTCATCGCGACTGCCATCTTCGTGCTGGCCATCTCTCACACTTTTCTCGTGGCCAGGTTCTCGGCGCTTGCACATCGCGTGCAGCACGAGGCCGACGCGCAGGCGGACCGGGAGGGGCGGTCGCGGCGTCCCAGCCCGAAGGCCGAGTTCCTCCACTTCTTCGGCGAAGTCGAAGTGGTCTTCGGTCTCTGGGCCGTGGTACTGGCGGCGGCCATCCTGGCGTGGCACGGCTTCGGCGCGGTCATCAGCTACTTCGGCGATACGGTCAACTACACCGAGGCCGTCTTCGTCGTCGTCATCATGGCGCTTGCCTCGACAACGCCGGTGGTCGGGCTTGCGGAGGGCGCGCTGCGGCGAGTGGCCGGACTCGGGCGAGCGACGCCGGCGGCCTGGTGGCTGACGATCCTGACGGTCGGCCCCGTGCTGGGCTCCCTCATCACCGAGCCCGCCGCCATGACGATCTGCGCGGTGCTGCTCGGCCGGCAGATCTACGAGCGTCACCCCAGCGCGCGTCTCAAGTACGCCACCATCGGCCTGCTCTTCGTGAACGTGTCCATCGGCGGCACGCTCACGCACTTCGCGGCGCCGCCCGTCCTGATGGTCGCGCGGGCGTGGGAGTGGGACTTTCTATTCATGGCCTCCCACTTCGGCTGGTGCGCCGTTGTCGCCATCCTCGCGTCGAACGCGCTCTATTTCGCCGCCTTCCGCAAGGAGTTCGCCCGCCTGGCCGCCGTGCCGCGGCCTCTCGAGATCAATCCCGACGAGACCGAGGCCGACACGCCTGCCGGACCGGTGCCCGCCTGGATCATCCTGGCGAACTGCCTGTTCATGGCCTGGACCGTGGTGACATCTCACTATCCTCCGCTGGTCATCGGGGGGTTCCTCTTCTTCCTGGGATTCGCCAAGGCGACCGCCCCGTTCCAGGGGCGCTTCGATCTGCGGGGGCCGCTGCTCGTGGGGTTCTTTCTCGGCGGCCTCGTGATTCACGGCGGCCTCCAGGGCTGGTGGATTCAGCCGTTTCTCGGCAGTCTCACCGAGGTGCCCCTGTTCTTCGGCGCGGCCTTCCTGACGGCGTTCAACGACAACGCCCTCATCACCTACCTGGCCACGCTCGTCCCGAACCTGAGCGACCCGCTCAAGATCGCCGTCGTCGAGGGCGCGGTGGCCGGAGGCGGGCTGACCGTCATCGCGAACGCCCCGAACCCGGCCGGACAGTCGCTGCTCGCGCGCTACTTCGACGGAACGGTTTCCCCGATCAACCTCCTGCTCGGCGCCCTGCTGCCGACGGCGGTGACCTTCGCCGCGTTCAGGCTGCTGTGACGCGCGACGTCGCGCTCCGGTGTAACGTGATCACGTGCCGCTGCTGACGCTCGACCGGGTGTCGCTCGCATTCGGCCATCTGCCGCTCCTCGAGGACGTGAGCGCGCAGGTCGAGCCGCGGGAACGCGTGTGCGTGCTCGGCCGCAACGGCAGCGGCCGCTGCTCCGCGTGCTGAGCGGCGAGCAGCGGCCCGATGGCGGCACGGTCTGGCGCCAGCCCAATCTGCGGACGGCCAGGCTGGATCAAGACGTGCCCCTCGCCGAGCATCTCCCCGTCTTCGACGTGGTGGCCCAGGGACTCGGTGATCTCAGCGCTCTCGTCCAGGCGTACCACCACGCCGCCGTGGCCGTCGCCGAAGCGGCGACCGCGCCGGCCCTCGATCGCCTCGGCCGGCTCCAGCACGAACTGGACGAGCGCGACGGCTGGCGCCTCGAGCAGCGGGTGGAAATGGTCCTCTCTCGGCTCAGCCTGCCAGCCGACACCATTGTCGACACGCTCTCCGGGGGATGGCGCCGGCGGGTGCTGCTCGCGCGGGCGCTGGTGGCGCAGCCGGACCTGCTGCTCCTGGACGAACCGACGAACCATCTCGACATCGACGCCATCACGTGGCTCGAGGACTTCCTCGCCGACTATCCCGGCTCGGTCATGTTCGTCACGCACGATCGCGCCTTCCTGCAGCGCCTTGCCACCCGCATCGTCGAACTCGACCGCGGGCGCCTGACATCCTGGCCGGGCGGCTACGCGACGTTCGTGCGCAAGAAGGACGAGTGGCTGGCGAACGAGGCGGTCGTGCAGGAGAAGTTCGACAAGAAGCTCGCCGAGGAGGAAGTGTGGGTCCGTCAGGGCATCAAGGCCCGGCGCACGCGGAACGAGGGCCGCGTCCGCGCCCTCGAGGCGATGCGGGCCGAGCGCGCCGCGCGCCGGGAACAGCCGGGCACGCTGCGCCTCCAGGTGGGGTCTGCCGATCCGTCGGGCCGCCTGGTATTCGAAGCCGCGGATGTCTGCAAGGCGTTCGACGGCAGCCCGATTGTCGGCGGGTTCTCGACGCGCGTCATGCGGGGCGATCGGATCGGGCTCATCGGGCCGAACGGCGCGGGCAAGACGACGCTTCTTCGGCTGTTGCTCGGTGAGCTGGCGCCGGATTCCGGCGAGGTCCGCACGGGCGCAAACGTGCAGGTGGCCTACTACGACCAGCAGCGCGAGCAACTCGATCCGGAGGCCACCGTCTTCGACACCGTCGGAGACGGCAACAGCACCGTCACCGTCAACGGGCAGCCGCGTCACGTGAACGGCTACCTCGCCGACTTCCTCTTTCCGCCGGAGCGCGCGCGCTCGCCCGTGAAGTCGCTCTCCGGCGGCGAGCGCAACCGCCTGCTCCTCGCGCGGCTGTTCACCAGGCCGGCAAACGTCCTGGTACTCGACGAACCCACCAACGATCTCGATCTCGAGTCGCTCGAGCTGCTCGAGGCGCAGCTGGCGGAGTTCCCGGGCACGCTGCTGCTCGTCAGCCACGACCGCGAGTTCCTCGACAACGCGGTGACGAGCACGCTGGTGTTCGAGGGCGGCGGCCGGGTACGGGAGTACGTCGGCGGGTACCGGGACTGGCTGCGGCAGCGCGAGGCGGCACGGGAGGCGGCTGTGCCACTCGAGAGCGCCACCGAGAGACGTCCGCGCCAGCAGTCCACTGCCGCCCCTGGGGCTGCGGCCGACGAGAGGCGTGCGGCGCCTAAGCGCAAGAAGCTCACCTTCAACGAGCAGCGCGAGTACGCCGCGCTGCCGGCTCGCATCGACGCGCTCGAAGCGGAGGTGCGCGAGCTGAACGAAGCGATCGCAGGCCCGGCGTTCTACAGGGAGGGGGCCGCCGAGATCGCCCGCGTCCTCGCCCGCGTGGAAGAGGCCCGGCGCGAACTCGACGACGCCTACGCCCGCTGGATCGATCTCGAACCGCGCGCCTGACCGTTCCATCTTGACGACGGGGCGGCATCCGGCGTTATCGTAGTTTGCCCCCGGAATGGAGCCGGCAGTCATGGTGGCATGTCAACGCGTCGCGCGGCCGGGCGGCAAGGCCGTGTCGGCACTCTCCATCCTCACGCTCTTCCTGGCCGCGGCCTGGATCGCCGCTCTCCAGGCGCAGCAGTGGCCCGTCCTGAAACAGGGCATGTGGGAATTCACCCGGACCATGCAGCCGCCAGGCGGCGGCGCGCCCAAGGTTGTCACGTCGAAGCGGTGCATCGACCCGGCGGCCGACATGCAGCGCCAGAACGCGACCCTGGCCAAATCGGGCTGCGCCATCTCGGCGCCGGCCAGAGCCGGCAACACCTACACTTTCACCGCGGCGTGCAAGATCATGGGCATCTCGTCGAACACGACGTCGACGCTCGTCGTCGAGAGCGACAGCGCCTACACGCTCACCGTGGAGGGCACAACCGACGGCGAGCCGACGAAGGAGACCATGAAGGCGCGCCGCACCGGCGATTGCGCGAAGTAGCCTGTCAGGCGGTCACTTCTTCGTACGCCGGCGTCAGCACGCGCTCGATGAGCGGCCCGTGATCCGGGAAGCCCGTCAGCGGGTCGGTGATCTTCACAATCACGTCCTTCGGCTTCCCCGCGTTGATCTCGCCCCGCACGAACCCGAGGAGCGCCGTCAGATAGTCGCGCATGTAGAGGAGATCGGCGCGCGCCCCGGTCACGCCGAACTTCGCCGACCCGTGCCCGAAGATGTAGGTCGTGCTGTTCTGGTGATCCGCCACCGTGTGCTCGAGCACCTTGATCCAGTTCGCGATGGATGCGCCGGCCGGCCGGTCGATGTAGGGGTGCATCCTGTTGAACACCAGGTCGCCCATGTGCACGACATTGGCCTTCTCGAACGTCACCACGGCATCGCCGCTCGTGTGCGCCGCGCCGTAGTACTTCAGCGCCATCCACTCGCCGCCCACGTCCTCGCGCCACGTGCTGGTGAATGTCGCATCGGCCACCACGATCTCCGGCGCCGGGTCGTTCGGGCGCGAGGCGGCCTGCCGCGCCGCCGCCGCCCGCTGGAGTTCCGGCACGTTGGCATGAGCCAGGATCTTCTTCACCGACGACTTGAACACGGGGTTGCCGCCCGTGTGATCGCCGTGGTGGTGGGTGTTGACGAGGATGTCGATCATCCGGCCGCCATCACGCTCCTTGATGCCCTCGAGGCAGATCTTCGCCGTCACCGGCATCTGCGCGTCGACGACGACGACGCCCTCTTTCGAGATGTGATAGCCGATGGTGCCACCCTGGCCGGTGAAGACACCCACCGTGCCCCGGAGCGGGATGAACGCAGTCTGCGGTGTCTGAGGCGCGGGCCGGCCGGCCTGCGCGAACAGCTTCGACAGATCGACGGTGGCAGCCGCGAGCGCGAGAGAGGACGTCGTCAGGAACCGCCGGCGGTTGGGATTCACGGGCACACTCCTTGCCATGGTTTCCGGACCATTGTAGCCCGGAGCGCGCAGGCCACCCGCACGGCTGGCGTCAATGCCCGTGGTGCATCGGCTCGGCGAAGGGGCCGCACACCGGGTTGGCCAGCTTGATGAAGTCGGCCAGGCGCATCCGCATCGCGTCGGCGTGCGTGCCTGCGTGGAACACGATCTCGGGGTCGGCCAGCAGGCTGTCGTCCATGTAGACCTCTTGGCCGTAGAGCGGTCCGAACGGCGCCATGGCGCCCGTGTCGCAGTCGGGATACAGGCCGGCCATCTCGTGCTCGGTGGCCAGCCTGACCCAGGTCGCCTTGGTCAGCCTCTTGAGCGCCGTCACGTTGACCTGGTAGTGCGCCGGCAGCATGGCCAGCATGGGTTTGCCGTCGGCGAGGCACACCACGGTCTTCGCCCACTCGCGTCCCCGCACGTGGGCGGCAGCGGCTTCTTCCTGGGCTGTGAAGGCCGCGCGATGATGGATCGGCGTGAACGGCACGCCGTGTGACACCACGAACTGCTCGATGGAGACAGGGATGGCCATGGGAGTCCTCCGGGGGTACTGCATAATCTCGGCCCCGATGAGCCTTCCGTCAAGGCTCATCCTCGTCAGCGTGGCACGATGCGCGCCGCCCACCCGCCTCCGGGAGCGAGGTGGATCGTGAGGCGATCGGCCGCGGTCACCGCCTTCTCCTCGCGCGCGTAGTCCACCCCGGCCCGGTGCGCGTTCGCGCCGTCCCGGAAGGTCTCCGCCCGAAACTGCCCGGCTCCGAGGAACGACAGGTCCACGTCGAGATCGCGGGCGGTCCAGTTCGTCAGCGCGCCAACGTACCACTCGCGCCCGTGCCGGCGCGCCACCAGAATGTGCTCGCCGACCGTCGCGCCCAGCACCCGCGTCTCGTCCCACGTCGTCGGCACGGCCGCCAGGAACGCGAGGCTCTCGGGCTCGCGCCGGTAGTTGGACGGCGAATCGGCCAGCATCTGCAGCGGGCTCTCGAAGACGACGTACATCGCCAGTTGCTGGCAGCGCGTGCCCTGGCTCATCGGCCGGTCGAAGATCGGCTGGAAGTCCTTCTTCGCGGCGTTCATCATCGCGCCCGGCGTGTAGTCCACGGGGCCCGCGAGCATGCGCATGAACGGGAAGGTCACCGCGTTGTCGGGCGAGGCCAGGTCGCCCCACTTGCTTTGCTCGAGGCCCAGCACGCCCTCGCTCGTGAGGACGTGCGGCCAGGTCCGGTAGAGCCCCGTCGGCTTGTAGGCGCCGTGGAAGTCCACGAGCATCCTGCGCTTCGCCGCCTCGCGCGCGACGCGTTCGTAGTAGTTGACCATCCACTGATCTTCGCGCTGCATGAAGTCGACCTTGATGCCCTTCACGCCCCATTTCTCGAACTGGTCGAGCGCCGGCCCCATCTGCAAATCGAGCGTCTTCCAGATCACCCACATGATCAGGCCGACGTTCTTCTGCTTCGCATGCGCCGCGATGGCGTCCATGTCCACGCCGGGCGTGATCGACAGGAGGTCGCCCAGCTTGTACCAGCCCTCGTCGAGGATGATGTACTCGAGGCCGTTCTCGGCCGCGAAGTCGATGAAGTGCTTGTAGGTCTCGGTGTTCACGCCGGACTTGAATGGCACACCGAACACGTTCAGGGCGTTCCACCAGTCCCACGCCACCTTGCCGGGACGAATCCAGCTCGTGTCGGTCATCGTCGTCTCCGCCGCGAGGCGGTAGACGATGTCGGTGTCCAGAAGGTCGGCGTCGCGCTCGGCGACGACGAGCACGCGCCAGGGGAAGTCGCGCGTCCCGCGGGTCTTCGCGATGTACGGCTCGCGCTCGATCACGTGCTCGTCGCGGTCGCGTTTCAGCTCCACCTTTCTTGGATACGCCGGGAAGAGGCCCTTCAGCGTGTTCGGCCCGCCGGAGGTGAGGTTCATGCCCGGATAGTCGAAAAGATCCGCTTCGGTGATCACGGCCTTCATGCCGCCGGGCAGCTGAACCATCGCGGGCAGCGAGGAGAACCGTCCTGGCGTGATCTCGGAAATCGTCACCCGTTTGTACTGCCGCTCTTGGTGCGAGAGCAGGCTCGTCTCTTCCGGGAAGTAGAGCAGGTGGTCGCCAGCGAACCTGAACGAGGCCTCCTCGTCCGCGACGGTGATGTCTCCGGGCAGCCTGGTCCTCCATCGGTACGCGACGCCGTCGTCGTAGGCGCGGACCGCGAGCGAGTAGTTGCCCCCGAAAGCAAAGACGACTTCGTTGAAGCGGTCGCGGATCTCGGCGCGCCGGTAGCGCACGGAAGGCTTCAGGATCGCGTCGGTGCTGCGGCGGAACGAGGTCGTCAGGAGCGGCTTCTCGCCGACCACCCGCCCGTCGCCGAGCTTCATCGCGATGGGCGACGGCTCGATGACTGTGCGGCCTCGATGCGTGACCGACCACGTCACCTGGCCTTCGGTGCCGATTGTGACAACGAGCGCGCCGTTGGGCGACGTCACGACAGGCGGGCCGATCGGCGGCCGTGGCGCCGTCTGGGCGAATGCGGCGCCGACCGCTGCGAGCAACAACAGCAATACAACCCGGACACCTGCGATGGCCTGTCGGCGCATAGCGTTTCTCCTCCACGGACGGGGGTCGGGACTGATTAGGAACCGGCGACTTCCACAACGACGATTCTGTCGGCGGGAGTGCGTGGCGCGAGCAGACGACAGGATTGTAATTGCTGAAGGGTCCCGTACGTAATTAGTCCCGACCCCTCAGACTCAGACTACAGCAACCCCTTCGCGGCCATCCATTCCGCGCAGCGTTTCGGCCAATCAGACATCGGGCCGTTGCCGGGCCGCAGGCCGATGCCGTGCGCGCCCTCGCGGTACAGGTGCATCTCGGCCGGCACGCCGGCTCGCCGGAGCGCCAGGTAGAACAGCACGCTGTTCTCCGGCGGCACGGCGGTGTCGGTGCCTCCGTGCACCAGGAACGCCGGCGGGGTGTCCTTCGTGACCCGCGCGTCCAGCGAATAGCGCTCGAGCATCTCGGGGGTGGCGTTGGCGCCCAACAGCGACTTTCCCGACCCGGTGTGGGCGTCCGGCCCGATCAGCCGAATCACGGGGTAGACCAGCACCATGAAGTCTGGCCGGGCGCTCACCGCATCGAGCGGCGCGCCGGTACGGCCGTCAGCCTCGTCGAACATGGTGCCGGCCGATGCGGCGAGGTGTCCCCCGGCCGAGAAGCCAAGCACGCCGATGCGGTCGGGGGCGATGCCCCACCGATCGGGGCCGGAACGCAACAGCCTGACGGCTCTCAGCACGTCGCGCAGCGGAGCCGGGTGCCCGTATTCCCTGAGCCTGTACTTGAGCACGAACGCCGACACGCCGATGCTGTTGAGCCACTCGGCGACGGCGCGTCCTTCGTGGTCCGCCGCGAGGCGGTTGTATCCGCCCCCGGGACAGACGATGACGGCGGTCGCGGGCCTGGTTCCGGCGGGCACCAAGTACGGCGTGAGCGACGGCTCGTGCACGTTGCTGATCCGCCCTTCGCTTTCGACAACCTCCGGAGCGGCGCCCGGGATCGCGCCGGGCACCCCTTCGGGCCACAACGGGATGGCCGCCTGGGGCTTCCCCTGCGCCTGCACGAGGCTGCCCGATCCCGCCAGTATGGTCGCGCACAACAGCACGAACGCGATGCGCATGATGCTCTCCTTACACCGTCACGATCTTGGGGGCCGCGTGGATGGCGGCCACGATGTCTCGCATGTCCGTCACGTGGCCGACCGCGATCCGGCCGCGCAGTTGGTAGAAGTCCACGCACGTGCCGCACGCCAGCAGGTCTGTGCCGTCGTGCTCGAGGCTCCGGAATCCTTCGAGGCACCCCGAGCCCTCAGCCAACAGCCTGACGCCGGCATTATAGAAGGCGATTGCATGAGGCTTCGGCGACTGTGTCGACAGCTGCAGCACGAACTTCGCCATCAATTGCCTGCCGAGTTCGTCGCTGCCCCGCCCGAGCGTGTCGCTGGAGATGACGAAGACCGTGGTCCCGGGCCTGTCCGACACTTCGACCTCCTTGCGGGGCCGCGACAGGGTATCACCAGACGCTCGCGGTGTCCCGGGTCGGCCGCGGCTGGACGGGCCCGAGAACGAACCGCCGGTGCGGGCACGGGAGGAAGTGTCCGCACCGGCGGTGCCGGCCCCCTGCCTTGAGCCGAGTCTATTTCGCGGCCACCGAGACCGCAACCGGCGTACGAATCCGCTGCGCCGCCTGGTCCAGATACCGATCCCAGTCCTCGACGGTCTTGAAATCGCCGCTGCGATCCCAGCCCGATCCGGCGTAGTAGGTCACGTTGCTGCCAGCCGGCATCGCTGTCACGACCAGCACGTTGCCGTCCGCTTCCACGACGTCCTTCACCTGGGCAGGATCGACGATGACGCCGCAGCCGAAGTTGCTGCCGTCGGCCTTCACCGGCTCCCATGTGCGGACGACGCCGCGCGCCTTGTCCTGAGCCACGATCGATCCCGGGGCCTTCTTGATGCCCGCCGCCTGCGCCTTCGGCCCGGCGGGCGTCCCGGCGTACCGGCTTTCGAAGCGATTCAGGTTGTGCCCGGCGTCGAGCGTGACCCGCTTGATCTCGGTGACGCGCGCACCAGCGGCATCGAACGCCGGGTACGTCAGCTCGAACATCACGCGAATCGGCCCGTTCGCCAGCGCCTTCGAGTCGATGAAGTTCGCGGAGGTGTAGAGCCTGCCGGCGTCCCAGATGCCGTTGCCGCCGCACCCCCGGCTCTTGCCGGCGGAGTACATGTCGGCGCCATCGCCGTGGTCGCGATGGTAGTCGTCCACCATGTACCAGTCGTTGATCACGAGGCGGCGCGTCCGCTTGAACCACACGTCCACCGTGCTGCTTGTCAGCGGCTCCTGGGCCCAGGTTTCCAGGGCTTTCCCGTACATCCGGTGCGCGACGCGGTCGTTCTCCCACGCGAAGTCGTCGCGGCGCTCCCGCACGAAGCGCCCGTAGGCCCTGAACTGGTCCTTCGTGTAGATCTGCCGGGGGCCGGCGCCGAGCGTGAACGTGCGCACCGCGCGCGGAGCGATGTCGGCCTGGAAGATCACCTCGTCGAACACGCCGTCGTCATTCAGATCGATCGGCTGCGCGAGGATTTCCTTGCCCGAGGCGTCGTCGGTGACGTGCACGGTCCGAAGGTCTTCCACCGGCATCGCCTGGCGGATGGCGGCGCCGGTGAGCACGATGGTCTCGGAGGGCCGCGCGATATCGAGCGGGTTCCTGACCGTGACAACCGCTCCGGGAGCGGCCGCGGGCAGCGTCCGGCCGGACGCCACGGCGCAGAAGACGAGGACCGGGAGGAGTCGCCAGGCTTTCATTGTTTCTTCCGATCGTAGTAGAAGGTGTTGTTCACCCGCCGGATGTCGAAGTTCCGGAGCATGGTGATCATCTCCGCGCCTGCCATCAGCACGGGGCCGTACCCCTGCATGGCTTTGAGTTCTGTCGGGCGATTGTAATAGTACACGGCGTCATAGGCGGCCGTGGTGCCGACGCAGATGCCCTCGATCTGGCCGTCGGGGCGGATGCGGGCCTCTAGGGCGCGCCACCCGCTCTGCGCGACCGGCGCGTAGGAGGCCGGCAGCCACCCGCGATTGACGCCGCGCGCGATGGCGAAGGTGAACATGGCGCTGGCCGAGGTTTCGAGATAGCTGTCGGTCCTGTCGAGCAGCTGGTGCCACAGGCCCGTGCTGCCTTGCGTTTCGACGGCGCCGCGCGCGCCGCGGCGGAAGATCTCGAGGACCTTCGCGCGATCGGGATGGGTCTCCGGCATGACGCTCAACAGCTCCGCCATCGCCATCAGCGCCCAGCCGCCGCCCCGCCCCCAGTAGAACCGCGCGTCGTCGTCCATGCCGGCGAACCACGAATGGTCGAAGAGGCCGTTCTCGCGGTTGAAGAGGCGCGCCGACATCCCGATGACCTGCCGCGCGGCGTCGTCGAAGTACTTCGTCTCCCCCGTCGCCTTCCCCATCTGCGCCAGGAACGGGATGCTCATGTAGGCATCGTCGATCCAGAGCGCGAGCTTGACCGGCCTTGACCGCGCGAGGGTGCCGTCGGGCAGCCGCAGCTGCCTCGTCAGGATGTGGGTGGCCGCGAGGTCGATGCCTTCCTTGTAGCGCGGGTCGGGCTTCGTCGCGTTCGTCTTGATGAGCGCCGCGCCGATCGCCCCGCAGTGGTCGAGCTCCCGCATGTCGATCATGCGGCCGTAGCCCTGGTTCTGCGGCCCGAACTCGGCCGCCTGCTTCTTGAAGTACGGCAGGTGCGTGAAGATGAAATCGAAGTTCCTGAACGTGTAGTCCTGGAACGTCGTGTCGCCCGTGACCTCGCTCACCTGGAGCATGGCGGCGAGCACCACGCCCATCGAGTAGCTCCAGTCGTTGAATTCACCGTTCCGGTTGTCGATGCCGGCTGTCTTCACCGGCGTCGAGAGGTCCGAGATCGGCTGTCCCGTGGAGGAGTCGATGATCCGGTACGGCGTGGACCGCACGAAGTGATCGCGGATCCGGTCGAGGGCGGCCTTGATTTCGGCCTCCGACGGCACGGTGTAGTCCACGCCCGGCGCGAGCGACGGCTGCGAGAACGCCGGATCGCTGCGGCCGGGCCGCTGGCCTGACGCTGCCGTCGCGGCCGGGGGTTGCGCGTAGGACAGGCTGCTGCCGACGGCCACGACGACCGCCATGGCGCAGACCAGCCGCTCCGGACATGAAATCGCAGGTCGCATCACCGGGCTCCTCGAGGGGCCACGTGTCTGTATGGCCGCTAATTGGTATAACCACTTTTGTGAATGTCGTCAAGCGTGTTCTCGCCGGGCACCATGTCCATGGCCTTGCAGGCCGGTTCGTCGCCTGGCCGCCGGTTTCCGGATGGGAAGTGGTTTAGCCAGACTACCCTTTTACCCAGCAGCGAGTCGAGGCGGGCGTCGCCTGGTTGCGCGACGTGCAGTTGACAGGGTTGCGCGTGGACACGCGCACCGATGCATCCTTGCCAGGCGGGTTCGATCGCGTCGTCGTGGAGGATCCGGCCGCGCCGCCGATCTGGGCCCGGTTCTACGAGATCGGCACCAACCGCCCGATCTTCTCCGGCCGCGACAGCATCGTTCGCGACGAGATGGCGGCGATCGAACACGAGCGGCGGGTCAACTACGCGTGGTATGGATACTGGCCCGAGACCGTCCTGAAGCAATACCCCGACTGGAAGAGGGCCAGCAGCAGGCGCTAGGGACTGGGCGCTGGGCGCGAGGCGGCCGAGCTACGCGCGGGAGAATCGCCCTCCAATTGAACACGCCACTCACGCGGCGGGAGCCGTGTCCCACTCGCGCCAAGCGCCGAGTCCCCAGCCCCTATCTGCTGATGACCTCGTTCCGTAACTTCCCATTGACGCGCACGTTCTTCAGCGTCAGCCCCGCCACGCCTTCGATCACGTCGTCGTTCGCCACGTTGTCGAAGGTGCAGTCGGTCACGCGGATGTCGCGCATCGGCGTGTGCGCGTAGCCGCGCAGCAGGAGCCCGTACTGGCTCCTGCCGCTGGTCACGTTGCGCACGTCAATCTCGCGGACCGCGGGCGGGAACTTCCCGGCATCGCCTTCTTCGTAGAAGAGGTTGACGGTGACGACCGCCTCGGCCACCTGGCCCACCGTGACGTCGCGCATGTAGACGTGCTCGACGAAGCCGCCGCGCACGGAGTTGGTCTTGACGCGGAGCGCCCGGTCGAGGTTCGGGCTGTCCATCCGGCAGCGTTCCGCGAAGATGTTCCGCGCGCCGCCCGACACCTCGCTGCCAATCACCACGCCGCCGTGACCGTCCTTCATCGTGCAGTCGCGGATCACGACGTTCTCGATAGGCACGGCGAGGCGCCGTCCGTCTTCGTTCCGCCCCGACTTCAGCGCGATGCAGTCGTCGCCCGTGTCGAACGTGCAGCCCTCGATGAGCACGTCGCGGCACGATTCCGGGTCGCAGCCGTCGTTGTTCGGGCCGTGGCTGTTGACGGCAACGTTGCGCACCGTCACGTTCCTGCACAGCACCGGGTGGATCTCCCACATCGGGGAGTTCACGATGGTGACGCCGTCGACGAGGATGTTCTGGCAGCGGTACGGCTGGATGAAGTTCGGCCGCAGGAACGAGCCGGCCCCGAACACGCGCTTCGCCACCGGCACGCCGCGCGCGCCCATGTCGAAGAGGCGGGCGCGGGCCGCCATCTGCGTGGCTTCGGGCGGCAGGGTCCGGGAGCCCTTCCACGGCCACCAGTGCTCGTCGCTCGCCTGGCCGTCGAGGGTGCCCTTGCCGGTGATCGCGACGTCGCGCTGCTCGAAGGCGTAGATGAGCGCCGAGTAGTTCATCAACTCGACGCCCTCCCACCTGGTGAAGACCACGGGCAGGTAGTGGTCCGGGTGGCGGCTGAAGGCGATCGTCGCGCCGTCGGACAGGTGGAGATTGACCCGGCTCCTCAGATGAATGGCGCCGGTCAGGAACCGGCCGTCGGGCACGAGCACCTGCCCGCCGCCGGCCTCGGCGCACGCGGCGATGGCGTCCCGGAACGCGGCGGTGCAGTCGCGGGTGCCGTCACCGGCCGCCCCGTACTTCGTCACCGGAAAGACGCGATCGGGAAACACCGGCGGACTGATGCGGGCGAGGATGGCATCCGCTTCGGCCCAGCCGCGATGGGCGGCCTGCGGCTCGAACAGCCCGCGCGCGCCTCCGCGCCCGAGCAGACCCGGCGCGGCGAGCAGCCCGGCGCCGGCCAGCGCACCAGTGGCGAGAAAATCCCGGCGGGTCACGCGTTGGTGGCGCATGGCGGCTCCCGTCGCGGCACGCCTACCGTCCGGCGAAGGGCCGGAGGTGCCGCACGAAGTGGCGCTCGAGGCACTCCTCGTAGACCTCGGGATGCGCCTGCAGCATCGAACGAAGGTCGTCCGCGAAGACGCGGGTGCCGTCGGCGTGGCTGGCCGTGAGCACCGACCCGAAGGTGACGTGCAGGATCTCCCGGGCGTTGAAGTCCTCCAGCAGGCCCGGAAGTTCCGCATCAGACACCTGGGCAGGCTCAGGCGCGCCGGCCACGGTTGCGGAGACGTGATAGCTCGCGCGGTCCTGGTCGTACCGCTCGCGGGCGAAGACGTAGATGGCCCGGAACAGGCGAGGCGCACTGCGGGCCACGGCCCGCAGCGCCTCGAGGTAGCTCGTGCCCGCGGTCTTCAAGTGAATCAGGCCGCGGGTGTGCTGCGCGGCGATGTCGTAGATGCTGAACTTGTCGGACCCCGAGTGCAGGCTGATCTTGTAAGGCCCCAGCACGCGGGCAATGGCCGCGTGCATGCGGATGTCGGCGTCGAAGGCCGCGAGGTTGCCGATGTAGTCCACGCCCTTTTCGAACCGGCCCACGAAGCGCGGCGCCAGGCTCGCCCACCGGACGCCGAGGCGCCGCAGCTCGGAGGCGACGAACACGTGCTCGACCGGCGCCGTCGGCGTGTCGGTTTCGTCGACCGAGACCTCGAAATCGAACGGCCTGCCGCCCATCACATCGCAGAGGCGGCGGTACATGGCCGTCACGTGGGCGATGGCGCGGCCGTACTTCACGGCGGCCCTGACGAGCGCGCCCTCGTCGAACGACACGCGCTGCCCCTCGATGTCGAAGGCGCGGCCGGCCAGCCGCGCGCGCATCGACGCGGCGCTGTCTTCCAGCCGGTCCCACGGCAGGCCGTCCCACGCCGCCCGGATTTCGGCTGGCCGGCCGGCGTCGGCGCGCGGGTCCACGTGTTCGCCGGGATCGATCGTGAACATCGTGAAGCCGGCGGCGGCGCACGCCGTGATGTCGGCGGCCGTCTTGAGGTGATCGGCGTCGGCGCCCTGCCCGCCTGTCCAGCCCGCCTCGAAGCTCCCCCAGGTCGCGTCATCGAGGACCGCCTGCGGCGAGCGCCCGGTGCGCGTCATCTCGCGGATGGACTGCTGCGCGAAGACGGGCGCGATGGATCCGCCGGCGGCGCGAAGGGCCCTGGCGTGGCCCGGCGTCGCCAGGCCGAGGCGGTCGCCGAAGCCTGCGGAGGTGCCCAGGGGAAGCGGCCGCGGTTCGAGCCATCGCAGGTGGCGGCGGAGCGCCGCGGCATTGGCGGCCGTCGGCGGTCCGACGAGGAACGGTGCGCCGCCGTGCTCGCCGCGCTCTCCCTCGAACTCCCCCAGAAGTGCGGTCTGCGCGGCGGCCGGAACGACAAGCACGCGCCGTCCTGCCGGCGTGATCGCCATCGCCCACTCGCCGGCGTCGGTGGCTGCGGCTGAGGCTGGCAGGAACAGGAATCCGGACCGGTCCAGGACCTCCGCCATTCGCTGGCCGCGTCCCGCCTCGTTCCGCTCGTCAGCGTCTGTTGTCACGTGCACGCGCCTGCCTCACGATCTCGAGGGCGGCGGGGTCAGCCTGACCGGCTCCAGTTTCGGCACCAGAAGGTGGATGATCAGGAGCGCCACAAGATAGGCCGACCCCGCGATCAGGAACACCGGCAAGTAGCTGCCCGTCGTCTCGAGGAGGAAACCGGTCAGCTTGGCGATCAGCATGCCGCCGACGGCGCCCGCCATCCCGCCGAATCCCACCACGGTGCCGACGGCGTGGCGAGGGAAGGTATCGGACGCGATTGTGAAGATGTTGGCCGACCAGCCCTGGTGCGCCGCGGCCGCCAGCGCCACAAGCAGCGTGGCCACCCAGAGGTTGTTCGTCCGCGACGCGAAGATGATCGGCACCACCGCCAGGGCGAACACGAGCATGGCGGTCTTGCGCGCCGCGTTGAGGCTCCAGCCCCGTTTCAGCAGGGCCGACGACAGCCAGCCGCCGCCGATGCTGCCGACGTCGGCGATCAGGTAGATGGCGACCAGCGGCGGCCCGATGTGCTTCAGGTCGATGCCGTGGTTGCGGTTGAGGAAGTCAGGGACCCAGAAGAGGTACAACCACCAGATCGGGTCGGTCATGAATTTCCCGATCGCGAACGCCCACGCCTGCCGGTGCGCCAGGACCTCTCGCAGCGGGACCCGGGCCACCGGGTCCGCCGGATCGCTTTGGATGTAGGCCAGTTCCGACGCGCTCACCCGGGGATGGTGCTCAGGGCTGCGATACGTCGGCCACCACAGCGCGAGCCAGATGAACCCGATGAGGCCGGTGGCGACAAACGCCCACCACCAGCCGTAGCTCAGGGTAATCCACGGCACCGCAAGCGGCGACAGCAGCGCACCAACGTTGGTCCCGGAGTTGAAGATGCCGGTGGCAAGCGCCCGTTCCTTCTTCGGGAACCACTCGGCCACGGCCTTGATCGACGCCGGGAAGTTCCCGGCCTCCCCGAGCCCAAGCATGAACCGGGCCGCCATGAATCCGGCCACCGAGGCCGAGTACGCCAGGCCGAACATGCCCAGCAGGCCGGCCACGGCGGGGCCGAACCATGTCGCTTCCGCATGGGCCATCGCCGCCACGCTCCAGATGACAATGGCGATGGCGAACCCGACACGGGTGCCCAACCTGTCGATCAGGCGGCCGGCCATGAGCAGACCCGCGGCATAGGCCAACTGGAAGGCGAAGACGATGTCGGCGTAGTCCATCTCGCTCCAGCCGAATTCCAGTTGGAGCGTCGGCTTGAGGATCCCGATCACCTGGCGGTCGATGTAGTTGACCGTGGCGGCAAGCAGGAGCAGCGCGCAGATGACCCAGCGGAAGTATCCGATCCGCTGACGTGGGTTGGAGGTCGCGGGTGTCGTCATAGGAGTCCTGCCGAAAAGACCGGCCTGGTCTGACCACTTCCGTGCTCGTGAATGAATACCATCGCCGTTACCAGGCGTCAAGTGAATGTTTGGCGCCCGCCACGAAGAATCCGGCCGGAACTGGCGATCTTCCTGAATCACGGAAGTGGACTGTCCAATCGGCGTCTTCTTCGCACCGCCGGGAGACATCGGGAGTATACTGCTTGCCCGAGAGGCCTGGCGCGAGGACCAGCATGGCCAAGAGCGGCAAAGACAGCACGGAGCAGGTGATTACGTTCGTCAGGGAAATGATCGCCAAAGGCGAACTGCGCCAGGGCGACCGCCTCCCCGCCGAGCGGGATCTGTCCACCAAGCTCGGCGTGAGCCGGCCGACCATCCGGGCTGGGCTCCGCGCACTTTCCGCCATGGGCGTGGTGAAATCGCGCCACGGCTCGGGCACCTACATTCCGGAGGGCCCGCCGACGCTTGGAAGCGAGCCGCTCCGCTTCCTGGCCGCGCTGCACGGCCTGTCGCGCGACGAGGTGTACGAAGCGCGGCGGGTGCTCGAGGTCAGCGCGGCTGGCCTGGCGGCCAAACGCGCCAGCGCGGAGCACACGGCCGTGATCGCCGAGGAAGTGGCCAGCCTCTTCGCGTCCATCGACGACCCGCAGGAGTTCCTCGTCCACGACATCCGCTTCCACCGCGCCGTGGCGTCGGCGTCGGGCAACCAGATCGTCGCCTCGCTGGTGGAAATGGTCTCGGCCCTCTACTATGAGCACCGGCGCGACACGGCCGCGCGCGCGACCGACCGTAACCTCCGCGATGCCGCCGACCTCCATCGGGCTATCTACCAGGCGATCCGCAAGCACGACATCGATCTGGCGCAGACGCTGATGAACCGCCACCTGCTCCATTCGGCGGCCTACCAGGCCCAGGAGGACCAACCCCTGGGCCTCCAGGCGGCGCGCCCGGTCAAGGGCAGCCGGAGCCCGCGCAAGCGCGCGGCGGCGCCCGACGCATCCTGAACGCTGATCTGCGATATCCTTCCCGCCGATAGGCTTGGCGATCGAGAGAGGTATCCAGGACGCGTTAACCGACCGGTTCGGCTGTCAATTCGGCTCACCTCTCGACCAGTTCCAGGCGGTGCCGTCCGACGTGACGGTCACGGCATCGCGCTATCCTGACTCGAGCGCCGCCCGCGCCGTCGAGCAAGCCTGGGGTGCCGTCGGTGTGAGGTAGACTGGAGGCGCATGCCCCGTCTTGCTGTGCGCGCGCGTTGCGCGGTCGCCGCCCTGGTCGCCACCGTCGCCGCGTCTGCGGCGGTGGTTGGCCAGCAGCCCGCGCCGGTGACGCCTCCCGCCGGACCGGCTTCGGCCCCGTCCTTCGACCTCGTGGTCGTCGACAAAGACGGTCGGGTGCCGGACATCCTCGCGCCCGGCGACCTGACCGTGTCGGTCGACGGCAAGCCGAGGCGCGTGGCGGCCGTGCGTCGGGTCAGCCGCGGTCCCGGGGCGTCAACCGACGCCGCGACTCGCCAAGCCCGCGCCAACGGGTCCATCTCGTTCGCCGCCGAGCCAATCCGCAATGTGCTGGTCGTCGTCGACCAGTCCAGCCTCGTGCGCGGCGAGGAACGGGCCGCGGTCGCCACCAGCCGTGCCTTACTCGATCGCCTCGGCGTGGCCGATCGCCTCGCCGTCGTCCTGCTGCCGTTGCCGACGGACCAGATGCTCTCGCTGGCCACCGAGCAACCTGCCGCGCGGGAAACGCTGGCCAGGACAGCCGGACAGATCGCTCCGGCCACGCTCGCAAGGCCCGACGCGCCGGCGCTGCCGGCGGCTGGCAATCCCATGCTGAGCGACCCCGAACGCCTGCGTGAATCGGAGCCAGTGCCGGTTGCGGCGCCCGCCCCCATCATGAAGGAGTCCGACGCGGCACCGTCGGCCGGGACTCTCGGCGAGCTGGCCGGCCTGCTCGATGCCATTCGCACCGTCCCGGGACGCAAGGTCGTCGCGCTCTTCTCAGCGGGCCTCGCCGATATGCCGTCCGGGCAGGTTTCCGACGTGGCTGCCGCGGCCGTCGCCGCCCGCGCCGCGATTCACGTGTTCGCCGTGCCGGGCCCGCGCGACGACGGGAGCCTCAACCTGCAGATGGGACCGCTCGAGACGCTTGCGCGGTCGACCGGCGGCGCGTTCGTCTCGGCGGGACGAAACCCGGAGCGCCTGATGACCCGCACCGCCTCGGAGCTGGCGGCGTGCTACGTGGTGGCGCTCGAACCGGCCGCCACCGACACCGATGGCAAGCGGCACATGCTCAAGGTCGAGGTGGCGGCCCGCGGGTTGACGGTGCGCGCTCCCGCCTGGCTGATGCCGTCGGCGGACCCGGGGGATCTGCCCGTCAGCGCGCCGGCGCCGGCCGCCGTGCCCTCCGGCGACGCCAGGTCGCCGCGCACGGAGGCCGCCGCCAGACCCACGCGGCCTCCAGAGCCGCCGTCGGGCCGCGAAGCCGAGTTTCAGCTGGCGATGGCGCGGCTGGTCGACTACGTCGACGCCTATGAGCGCCAGTATTCCGGCCTGGTCGCTGAAGAGGAGTTCCGTCAGTCCACGCGGGGGAGCACGACCCGGCTGCGCTCCGACTACCTGCTGGTGAAGCCGGAGAGGTCGGCGGAGTGGATTTCGTTCCGCGACGTGTACGAAGTGGACGGCGTGGCCGTGCGCGATCGCGACGATCGCCTCAAGCGCCTCTTTCTCCAGACAGGCATCGACATCAGCGTGCAGCTGCAGGCCATCCGCGACGAGAGCGCGCGTTACAACCTCGGCATCGTCGAACGCAACATCAACGTGCCCCTGTTCCTGCTGCGGTTCCTGCAGCCGGAGAACCGGCCCCGCTTCCGGTTCCGCCTCGCCGGATCGCGTTCTGTGGCGGGGGGCGAAGCGTGGCGCATCGAGTTCGACGAGCGCGTGTCTCCGACCATCATCAGCGATAGGCAGGGGAGCGATGTCGACGCCAAGGGCTGGTTCTTCGTCGACCAGGTGACCGGGGCGATTGTCGAATCCGTCTTGAGGATCGAGGAGAACGGATCCACCGGCGAGATCAAAGTCCTGTTCCGTCACGACCCGGTGCTCGGCATGTGGGTGCCCGCCGAGATGACCGAGACGTACCAGATGCTGACGCAGCGGTCGCTGTCCGGGGTGCCGCGCGCCGAGACCATCGTCGAGGGCAGGGCGAAATACGCCAACTACCGCCGCTTCCAGGTGAGGACTGAGGAAAAGATCGTCATCCCGAAGTAGGCGATCGGTGTCTGCTATAGTGTGCCGCCAGTGAAGGATCCGCTGGAGGGCACCATGTCCGCTTCGACACGTCCGGTCTCACTCCGCCTGCGCCTCGCGTTCCTGCTCGCCGCGCTCTTTGTCTTCGCCACGACCGGCCACACGCTCATGCAGGCCCAGCAGGCCGCGCCGGCTCCGCGGCAGAGCCCGCGTGCGCAGGTCCCGATGGACCCCGATCGCGCCCGGCAGCTCTACGTGTCGAAAGACCCGGCGCACCAGTCGATCGGCACGGATTTCCAGCGGGACATCGACGCCCGCGTGGCCGCCGAAGCCCGCTATCCCGAGCTGTGCAAGGGGACCATCGACTTCCAGAAGGTGTCGTACCGCAGCAGCGTCGGCGACCTCGACATCCCGGCGTATCTCTTCCAGCCCCTCGTGAAGAAAGGCCCGAAGGCGCACGCCGCCCTGGTGTGGGTGCACGGCGGCGTGCACGGCAACTGGGGCATCACGTACTTCCCGTTCGTGAAGGAAGCCGTCGAGCGCGGCTACGTCGTCATCGCGCCGGACTACCGGGGCAGCATCGGTTACGGCGAGGCGTATCACAAGGAGATCGACTACGGCGGGTACGAGGTCGACGATGTGATGTCGGCGGCAGGTTACCTGGCCACGCTCCCGCACGTGGATCCCGCGAGGCTCGGCATCATGGGCTGGAGCCACGGCGGCTACATCACGCTGCTCTCGATCTTCCGCGAGCAGCACCCCTTTGCGGCGGGCGCGGCGATTGTGCCCGTGACGAACCTCATCTTCCGGCTCTCGCTCAAGGGGCCGTCCTACCAGTGGGACTTCGCCACGCAGAAGCGCATCCAGGGCCTGCCGTTCGAGAAGCCCGACATCTACATCGCACGCTCGCCCCTGTATCACGTGGACAAGCTGCAGGTGCCGGTGCTCGTGCACGTGGCGACCAACGACACGGACGTGAACTACGTCGAGGACCAGCAGATCGTCGACGCGCTGCGGTCGCGCAAGCCCGACCTGGCCGAGACCAAGACGTATGTCGATCCGGCGCCCTGGGGGCAGAGCGTCGGCCACAGCTTCAGCCGGCGCGTGGACCCCAAGACGCTGCAGCGCGTCGACTCGCCCGAACAGATCGATTCCTGGAACCGGACATGGACGTTCTTCGAGTGGCACCTGCGGAAGCGGTGATCAGCCCGGGCTCCGGCGCCGCAGACCACGGTCCGCGGCCGCCGGCTCGTCGGCGGCCCTATTCGAGGCGGGCGATGATGGCGCGGTTGTGGGCGTTGAGGATCGAGCGTCCCTCGGGCGTGTACAGGTAGTCGATGCGGGGGCGGTAGAACTCGACGATCTTCCCTCTCACCATCTTCATCGTCGAGTTGAGCATGTGGTTCTGCTCGGTGAACGCCTCGCCGAGGACGGCGACGGCCGACGGCAGCCAGCGTCCCGGGAAGGCCCCGCCCAGCTCGCCGCCTTCGCGGTGCTTCGCCAGTTCGGACTCGAGGAGCCGCAGCACGGCCTCCTGGCCTTCAGGCGTCTTCACGGAGAGCCCCGCATCCCGGAGCCAGTCCCGCACGGCGTCTTTCGCGGGCACCACGAGCGCCGACGTGTACGGCGACTGGTTGTTGTAGAGCATCACCTGCTCGACGTAGGGCGAATTGCCGGCGATGGCCTCCTCGATCTGCTCCGGGCTGTACTTCTCGCCATCGTCGGCGATGAGGAGGCTCTTCGCGCGCCCGAGGACGTAGAGGAACCCGTCCTCGTCCAGGTAGCCGAGGTCGCCCGTGTAGAGCCAGCCGTCGCGCAGCACCTCGGCCGTGGCGCTCCCGTTC
Organism: Vicinamibacterales bacterium; assembly: GCA_025456345.1. GTDB lineage: Bacteria > Acidobacteriota > Vicinamibacteria > Vicinamibacterales > JAKQTR01 > JAKQTR01. The sequence goes on from JALOKU010000057.1 coordinate 22,425, forward strand.
TTCCAGTAGCCCGCCATCACGTTCTCGCCGCGGACGACGATCTCGCCGCGCGCGCCGGTCGGCAACGGGCCGCCGTCGGCGTCACAGATACGGACGTCGAGGCCCGGCATGATCCGGCCCGACGACCCGAGTTTGTGCCGCGCGAGGGTGTTGGCCGAGATGACCGGCGCCGCCTCGGTCAGGCCATACCCCTGCAGCATCGGGATGCCGATGGCGTAGAAGAAGCGCTGCAACTCCATGTCGAGCAGGGCCCCGCCGCCGATGATGAACTGCAGGCGGCCGCCGAAGTTCGCGCGGATCCTGCGGAAGATGAGCGCGTCGTAGAGGGCCAGCAGGGGGCGCTTCAGGAGGTGCCTGGCCGCCCCGCGGTTCCAGCCTTCCGCGTTGTATGCGCAGGCGGTGGCGAGAGCCTTCGCGAAGAGCGCCTCGGCCTTCGCGCCCTTCTCCCTCACGCCCTTCTCGATGTTCTTGCGGAAGTTCTTCGCGAGGGCCGGGACACTGAGGAGCAGCGTCGGCCGCGTTTCCCGGATGTTCACCGGGATGTTCTTGAGCGCGTCCATCGGCGTCCGCCCCGGCTGGACGGACGCAAGCGACGCGCCGCTCATCATCATCATGTAGATGCCGCAGGTGTGGCCGAAGGCGTGGTCCCACGGCAGGATGTTCAGCAGCACCCAGTCCGGGCGGGGCTCGAGCAGCGAGACGCCCTGCTCGACGTTGGCGGTGTAGTTCCGGTGCGTCAGAATGATGCCCTTCGGGTCGGCCGTCGTGCCCGACGTGTAGCAGATGTTGGCGTAGTCGCCCTCCCCGATCGACTGCCACCGCTCCCGTAGCGTCTCGCGGCGATCCTCCAGGAAGGCATCACCCAGCCGCAGCACCTCGGCGGCCGGCAACTCGTCGGATTCGAGGGTCTCGAGCGTATCGAGGACGATGGTCAGCTTCAGTTCCGGCAGGTCGTTCCTGATTGCCCGGATCTTGCCGACCTGCGGCTGCGACACGATGGCCATCCGGCAGCCCGCATGCAGGAGCCGGAACTTGAGGTCGTCGAGTTCGTCGAGCTTGACGGACAGGGGAACATTGACCCCGCCGCAGAAGAGGATGCCCAGCTCGGCCATCACCCAGTCGTTGCGGCCCTCGGAGATGAGGGCCACGCGGTCGCCCCTGTCGAGCCCGAGGCTCAGCAGGCCGGCTGCGAACCGGTGGACGCGCTCGCGCATCTCCGCGTACGTCGTGCCCTGGTAGCGCTCGCCGCGCTTCTCGAGCATCATCATGCGGCCGGCGTAGCGCTCGACGCTCGTCTCGAAGAGCCATGGAAGGGTGCGGGCGTTGGTCATGGGCATCCTGTCGGTCGCGCTCTTGGCCCAGGAGGAGTGCGAGGGCATCGGCCGGCGTCAGCACGCGGAGGGTGCGCACCTGGTGCCTATCGCACGGTTGTCACGTCGTACCGCGCTCCGGGTGTGGTCGTGAACTCGACCACTCCGGGCTCCGGCCGTGCCACGGTCACCGGGCGCCCGCCCGAGGCCACGCGGGCGTCGGCCGCGGTTCTGATGCGGCAGGTCGACCCGAGCGTTGACGTAATCGTCGAGCGTGACAGCTGTCCGCCGTTCCACTCCAGATCGATCTCGAACCCGCCCCGCGCCCGAAGGCCGGTGACGGCTCCGGCGGGCCACTCCCGCGGCAGGGCCGGCAGCAGCGCAAGCTCGCCTTCCTGCGACTGCAGCAGCATCTCGGCCAGCGCCGCCGTCATCCCCAGCGAGCCGTCCACCTGCATCGCTTTCGAACAGATGGAGAAGAGACTGTCGGTCGTGTACGTCTTCACCGCGTAGACGACGTTCTCGAGGGCACGGCCGCTCTCATGGAGACGGGCCCATGCCGCGGCTTTCCATGCCGACGCCCATCCGTTGCCGGGTAACCCGCGTTGATCGAGCACGACGCGGCTTGCGGCCGAGAGCGCCGGCGTCAGGCGGAGCGAGATCTGTGTGCCGGGGAACAGGCCGTAGAGGTTCGAGATGTGGCGGTGGCTCTTCTCGCGCTGCCCCCAGTCCTCGAGCCACTCCTGGACGTCGCCGTTCTTCCCCACGCGCATCGGCGCCAGCCGCGCCTTCGCGGCCGCAATCCGCTCGCGCAGGTCCGCATCGACACCAAGGATTCCGGCGGCCTCCGACACCGCGGTGAAGAGGTCGGC
>JALOKU010000010.1 GCA_025456345.1 Vicinamibacterales bacterium
CAGCCGGATCATCGTTGGCGGGCGGGCATGGGTATCCGGCGGGCTCGCGCTGTGGGGCGGGCTGGCCGATGCCGGGACCGTCGTCGGACGCCAGCTGCTCGGCCCGCTTCCGCTCGGATTGCTGGCACTGAATCTTGCCGTCGCCCTGTGCGCGCTTGCGGCGCTGCGCCGGCTGATGGCACTGCAGGAGAACTGACATGCGCACACCTGTCCTGGCTCTCGCGTTCCTGGCGGCCGCGGTCGGCGTCGGCCCGGTCGAGGCGCTCGCCCAGCCGGCCTTGTCCGCTCGAGGCGAGGCGGCCGGACGGCCCGAGTTGCAGCAGCTGCGCCGAGTTGCAGCAGCTGCGCGAACGGGCCGAGCGGCGGTACCAGGTCATCGAGGTCCGCCGCGGCCTGATGCTGATCCCGAAGTCCGAGGGAGCCCGGATCCGGACCATCGACATCAATGAAGGCCAGGTGGTCGTGGACGGCGCGCCGCTCACGGGCCGCGAATTGCGCGATCGTCTCGGCGACGACGCCGACCTGGTGGCCCAGTTGTCGTTCCTCGACGCGGCGGGGCGGCGCGCGTTCTTCGCGGGTGCCGTGGCGGCCCCAATGCCGCCTGCGCCGCCTGTCGCGCCGGACGCGGCGGCGGCCGGACGCAAAGAAGAAGGCTGGAGTGAGGTGGGACGCTACCGCCACGGTGGCGCGAGGGTACGGTTCGGCGGCGACGTCACGGTTGCCGAAGACGAAGCGATCGGCGACGACGTGGTGGCCATTCTCGGCTCGGCCCGGGTCGACGGACGGGTGGACGGCAACGTGGTGGCCGTCGGCGGGTCTGTCCGCCTCGGACCCAAGGCCAGCGTGAGCGGCGATGTGACCGCCATTGGCGGCAGCGTCGAGCGCGCCGACGGGACCGTGGTCACGGGGCAGATTAACGAGATCCGCATCGCGAAGCCGACGTTCGGCCCGCTGGTGGGCGTGCGCCCGTGGCGCGACTGGCACTGGTTCGGCGACACGGTTCGCAACCCCTTTGGAGGATCCGTCGATCTGCTGGCGACCTTCGTCAGGGTCGGGCTCGTCGGCCTGCTTGCCGCTCTGATGATCGCGGTGCTGCCGGCACCCGTCCGGCGCGTGGCGGACCGCGTGGCGACCGAGCCGTGGCGCGCCGGGTTCGTCGGGCTCGCCGCACAGCTGCTGTTCGTGCCCCTGCTGGTCATCACCGTGGTGGTTCTCGCCGTGTCCATCATCGGGATTCCGCTGCTGCTCCTCGTGCCCTTCGGCCTCCTGGCAGTGGCCCTGGCCCTCGTCATGGGGTTCGCCGGGTCGGCCTGCGCCGTGGGCCGGTGGATTGGCCAGCGGGCTGGCAGCGGCATGCCTGGCCTGCTCGCCCCGCTGGTGGTCGGCCTCGCCGTGGTGTTCGCGCTCACGGTGATCGCCAGGTTCCTCGGCCTGGCCGGGCTCCCCGTGGGCGTGATCCTCGGCTCGGTGCTGGCCGCCGGCTTCCTCGTCGAGTACGTGGCCTGGACCGTGGGCCTCGGCGGCGTGCTGCTCAGCCGTTTCGGCCGCCGCGACGCTCCCGCCGCCGTCCCGTTTATCCCCGTCTAGCCGCCGCCGGGGTCAGACCCGGGTCTGACCCCATTTCACCCCGGCATCGGGCATAATCAGGGAATGCGCTACTCCGAACAGTCGCTTCCTGTGGGTGTTGCGTCGGGGCCGCTCCCGGCGATCGATACCGACGTGCTTGTCGTGGCCGCGTTCGAAGGCGACGCAGCCGCGTTGGGCGCCGCCTTCGACGGCGCCGCCGCGGGCCGGGTGTCTGCCGCCTTCGAGAGCCGCGAGTTCACGGGCAAGGCCGGGGCGATCTTCGTCACGCCGTTCGCGGCACCCGGCTGGCGTCCGGGCCGTCTCATGCTCGTTGGAGCCGGCAGCCGGAGCGGGTTCGACACCGCCGAACTCCGCCGCGCCGCATCGGCCGCCGCGCTGGCGTCGCGCGAGAAACGCTGGCGCCGGTTGGCATTCGTTCTGCCGGCGGTGCTGCCGCTGGCCGACGAAGCGCAGGCGGCCGCAGAGGGACTGACGCTGGCCGCGCATTACACCGGCATCTACAAGAGCGACGCCGACGCCAAGCCGATCAGCATTGAGGGTCTGATCGCGATCCCGGAGCAGACCTCTGCCGAGGCCTCCGCGTCGGCCGACCGGTCCGCGGCCCGCGGGTACATTCTTGCCGCGTGCAGCAACCTGGCGCGCGCCCTCGCGAACGAGCCGGCCAACGTCATCACGCCGCGGGCGTTCGCGGAAATCGCGGTCCAGGTGGCCGAGGAGTCGGGGCTCAAAGCCGACGTGCTCGACGAGGACCGGCTGGCCGGGCTGAACATGGGCCTGCTGCTCGGCGTCGCGCGGGGAAGCGCGGAGCGCCCGCGCATGGTCGTGCTGCGCTACGAGCCCGCCCGCCCGGCGACCAGCGCCGTCCTGGGGCTCGTCGGCAAGGGCGTCACCTTCGACACGGGGGGCATCTCCATCAAGCCGTCCGACCGCATGCACCTCATGAAGACCGACATGTCGGGCGGCGCCGCCGTGCTCGGCGCCATGAAGGCGATCGCCGCGCTCAAACCGGACGTGGCGGTGGTCGGGATCGTGCCGCTCGTCGAAAACATGCCCGGCGGCCGGGCGATGCGGCCCGGCGACGTGGTCCGCAGCGCGGAAGGCAAGACCGTCGAGGTCCTCGACACGGATGCGGAAGGCCGCCTCATCCTCGGCGACGCCCTGTGGTACGCGCGTCAGCTGGGCGCGACGCATCTGGTCGACGTGGCGACTCTCACCGGCGCCATCGGGATCGCCCTCGGCCGGACCACCACGGGGCTGTTCGGGACTCCCGATTCGTGGGTCGCGCTGGTGGGGCGCACCGCCAACCGCGCGGGTGATCGCGCCTGGGCCCTGCCCCTCTTCGAGGACTACCGCGAACAGCTCCGCAGCGACATCGCCGACCTGGCGAACATCGGCGGCCGTCCGGCGGGCTCCATCACGGCGGCGCTTTTCCTCAAGGAATTCACCGGCGGGTTGCCGTGGGCGCACCTCGACATCGCCTGGACGGCGTGGGCCGAGGAGTCGCAGCCATGGCAGCCGAAGGGGCCAACCGGCGTGGCGGTCAGGACGCTTGCGGAGCTGGCCTGCGCGTTCGAGGAATGGCCGCCGCCGGCCCAGCCGCCACCCGCCGCGTAGACTCGTCCCGAGTGCCGCTTACCTGGCGGGGGAGGAGAGGTCGAGCGAGGTGTGGTCGGTCGCCCCTGCCCGGTCCGACCTCTCAGCCTTCCAGCGCGAGTACGCGATGAGCAGCACGCCGACAACGCCGCCGAGGACGAACGAGCCGGCCACGATGAGCCCGGTGAGGCCAAGGGCATCGACAAGCACGTCCACGACCGTGACCTGGGGAGTCGGGTCGGAGACGACCTTCACGATGACCGGCGTGAGAGGCTGGATCCCAAACATCATCGTTGCGCTATTGTAGCCTGTCGCGCGAGTCGCCGCCGGTCATCGGCGCGCCGTCGGCGGTGTCGGTGACTGCCCGCTTCAGCGTGCGCAGGTAGCGGCGGACGCCGTCGAGCAGCGCCTCGGCGATACGCTGCCGGTAGGCTCCGGTGCCGAGCAGCCGGCCTTCCTGCGTGTGGCTGAGGAAGGAGACCTCCACGAGCACGCTCGGCATGGACGCCCCCACCAGCACGACGAAGGGCGCCTGCTTCACACCCAGGTCCCTGACCTGCTTGTTCGAGGCCCGCAGTTTCCGCACCATGGCGGTCTGGATGTGGCGCGCCAGGTCGCGCGACTCGTCGAGCTTGCTGTTGAGCGCAATCTGCTTCACCAGGTCGTTCAAATGACTCATCGTCAAGGTCGACGAGGCGTTCTCGCGGGCGGCGACCGCGGCCGCTTCCGGCGTCGAGGCAAAGTTGAGCAGGTAGCTTTCCACGCCGCGCGCACTGCGGTTGCGGCTGGCGTTGGCGTGGATCGAGACGAACAGGTCGGCACCTTCGCGATTGGCGATCGCGGTGCGTTCCTGCAGGGCCACGTACTCGTCGGTACGCCGCGTGAGCACGACTTCCACGCCGGGTTCCTTCGCGAGCAGTCTCTCGAGGCGCAGCGCGATATCCAGCGTCAGGGCCGCCTCGGTGTAACCGGGCCCCTGGGCGCCGGGATCGCGCCCGCCGTGGCCCGCGTCGATGACGATGCGTCCGACGCGCAGGCCGAGCTGCCTGGCCATCGAGAAGCCGCCGCGGCCGTTCGCCGACGGCGCCGCGGGCGCAGGGTCGGCGGCGCCCGGCGCCTTCGCGATCGGCTTCGGCGACGCCGTGACCGGAGCGGCAGCGGTGGTGCTGGCGGCGTCCGGTGACGGGCGCTCGGATGGCGGTGCCGGGGCCGGCTCGGCGGCCGCGCCGGGCGCGGCCGCGTCTCCGCAGGTGACAACCAGCCGGGGCGGCGCCGAGGCCAGCCGCGACCCGCATCGCACGCCGTCGGCCATGTCCATGACGACGCGCGTCATGCTATTGGGATGCCGGCCGATGCGCACCTGGCGGATGGGGCCGGACTCGAACGACAGGGTGGCGTCTTTCAGCGCGTCGGTGGTCCGCGTCTTCGACAGGTCGAAGAAGATCCGGTTCGGGTTGTAGAGGTGTTCCTCCCGGTACTGGACCGGGCCGTCGAGTTCAATCTCGATGACTCCGCCGGTTGCCGTCCCGCGGCGGCGCACGTCCCGCAGGAGCACCACGCCTTGCGGGGCGGCCGCGTCGGCCGGCCGGTCGTCCGGGGCCGGTGCGGCAAGCGCCATGATGCGGGCGGCATCGGCACGCGCCTTGGGCACGAGCGGGCTGCCCGGGTACTCCGAGGTGAGCGACATCAGCAACTGGAGCGCGGCCGCCCGGTCCCGCTCGTCGCCGTGGCGGACGAAGGCGTCGGCCGACAACTGGGCTGCGAGCCAGAGCGCGTTGTCGCAATACCCGCTCGTCGGGTACCGCAGCACGACCTGGCGGTAGGCCGCCGCCACCTGCCGCATCGCGTCGCGCGTGGGCGGAGGATTCGGCGGGGAGGCGTCCAGCGCGGCGCGAACCGCCTGTTCGCGCGTCTGGGCCGACAGGTACAGTTCCTTCGCCGACGCCTGGGGAGCGGCCGGGGCGGGCACGGCCGCCAGCCAGACGAGGGCGAGGCCGAGGGTCACCCTGAGCGCGGCGCGAATCGCCGGGCTGACGAGGTGGCGGCGCAACCTGGGCACTCTCATGGCGGCTAACGCAGCTGCTGATCCACTTCTTCGAAATAGCCCTTGTCGACCAGGACTTCTCTCGGCTTGCCTCCCATGGCCGCCGAGACGATGCCCTCGGCCTCCATCATGTCGACCAGGCGGGCGGCGCGGCTGAAGCCCACGCGCAGCCGGCGCTGCAAGTACGAAATCGACGCCTGGCCGGTCGACACGACGAGCCGGGCGGCCTCGTCGTAGAGGTCGTCCTTCTCGAACTCGATCGCTTCCGGGCCCTTGTCCTCGGCGGTGATCGACTCGTCGTACACCGGCTTGCCCTGCTTGCGCAGAAAGGCCGCGAGGCGGGCCGTCTCCTGCTCCGAGATGTACGGCCCGTGGACGCGCACAAGGCGCGACGACGCCGGCGGCAGGAAGAGCATGTCGCCTTTCCCGAGCAGTTGCTCCGCGCCGTTGCCGTCCAGGATGGTGCGTGAATCCACCTTCGACGAGACCCGGAACGACACGCGAGCCGGGAGATTGGCCTTGATGAGGCCGGTGATGACGTCCACCGACGGCCGCTGCGTGGCGAGCAGGAGGTGGATGCCGATGGCGCGCGCCATCTGGGCCAGGCGCGCGACGGACTCCTCGACCTCGTTGCGCGCCACCATCATCAGGTCGGCGAGTTCGTCGATGACGACGACGATGTAGGGCAGGGGCCTGGGCAGCGGCTCGTCCGAGTTCGCGGGACGCTCGAGGGCTGCCGCCCGGATGTTGCGGTTGTACTGGTCGATGTTCCGCACGCCCTCGGCCGCCAGCGTCTTGTAGCGCTCCTCCATCTCCCGGACGGCCCACGTGAGCGCGTTGGCGGCCTGCTTCGGGTCGACGACCACCGGCGTGAGCAGGTGCGGGATCTCCTCGTACATCCCGAGCTCGAGGCGCTTGGGATCGATCATGATCAGGCGCACCTCTTCGGGCGTGGCCCGGAAGAGGATGCTGGTCAGCATGGCGTTGAGCGCCACCGACTTGCCTGTGCCCGTCGCGCCCGCGATGAGCAGGTGGGGCATCGTCGCGAGGTCCCCGAGGAACGGCTCGCCGTGGATCGTCTTGCCCATCGCCACGGTCAGCTTCGACGGCGCCGCCTGGAACGCGTCCGACTCGAGCAGTTCGCGAAGTGAGATCGGCTCGCGGTGCTGGTTGGGAATCTGAATGCCGACGGTCGACTTGCCGGGCGTGCGTTCGATGAGCACCGACTCGGCACGCATGGCCAGCGAGAGGTCGTCGGCCAGGCTGGTGATCTTGCTGTACTTGACGCCGGCCTCCGGCTTGAATTCGAACGTGGTCACGACCGGACCGGGGTGAATCTGGACGACGGACCCGGCAACCGCGAACTCGCGGCACTTCTCCTCGAGCAGCCGCGCGGACTCCATCAGTTCGCGTTCGTCGATCTTCCGCTCGGTGCGCGGGGCGTCCAGCAGCGTGACAGGCGGGAAGGCGAACCCGCCGCGCTTCTTCTCGGCTGGCGACCGGCTGCCGCCGTTGGCCGGCGTCGGCGTGACGGGCGCCGACACCTTGATGGCCGGGTCCTTGCTCCGGCTCATCCAGCCCGACCCGTTTCCCGCGGCCGCCTTCTCGGGCTGGCCCGCCTTCGGGGCGGCGGCGCGCGCCGGCGGACCGGCCTGAGGCCGGAGGTCCAGGTCGAGGTCCGGCGCCGCGGGCGGCACGACAGGCTTCGCCGCCCTGGCCACGTCCGCCTGCGCGGCCGCCCGCCTGGCGTGCTTCGACACGATGTCGCGGCGCTGGCGGTCCCGCCGGCGTTCTTCGCGCCAGTTCCAGAACGCGGCGACGCGCGACGACACGCGTTCCCGCAGCCAGCCCGTGACGGCGGCGAAGACCCGGCCGAACGAGAACTGCGTCGTGAGGATCAGGCTGAGGCCGAGGGCCGTGAGGATGATGATGAGCGATCCGGTGCGGTTGAACGAGGCCGTCAGCGCGCCCGCCAGCTGATCCCCGACCCAGCCGCCGGGTTCGAAGGAGGACCCGGTCACCCGCGCGGCCGCCAGGGCGAGGGCCAGGAACGACGCCGTCGAGGCGAGCAGCAGGACCACGCCGACGATCTTCGTGTAGAGCGCGTCGATCGGCGTGCACCAGAACCGGTACCAGCCGACGATGGCGGCGAGCACCGGGAACAGGTACGCAGCGTAGCCCAGCACCTGGTGCGAGAGCTCCGCGACGAACGCCCCGGCGCGCCCCGCCAGGTTCGTGGCCGGCTGCGCCGCCCCGGTATTGAAGAACCACGCCGGGTCGGCCGGGTTGTAGGTCGCGAGGGCGATGAGCCACAGCAGCGCGACGGCGAACGAGAGCACGCCGACGAACTCGCTGATGCGGCGCGACAGGGCAGAGGAAGCGCTCACCGATCAGATCTCCATGATCACGGGCAGCACGAGGGGCCGTTGCCCGGCGCGCTTCCGGAAGTAGCGACGCAGCTCGACGCTGATCTTGTCTCGCATCATCCCGTAGTCGGTCCGCTCCTCGAGGCTCGCCGACTCGAGCAGGTCGGCGATGAGGCGCGCCGCGCCGGGAATGGGGCTCTCGGCGCCCTGCTCGACGACCAGGCCGCGCGTGATGATGTCCGGCACGCCTTCGACCGTGCCCGTCTGCTTGTTGATCGCGAGAACGGGGACGACGAGGCCGTCCTCGGCAAGGTGGCGCCGGTCGCGCAGCACCTCGTCGCCGATGCCGGTGACCGACGTGCCGTCGATCAGGACCCGGCCGGCGGGCACCTTGTCGGCAATCCATCCGCCGTCGCGGTCGAAGTGCAGCACGTCGCCGTTCTCGGCCACCAGCACCTCGACCCGGTTGGGCAGGTTGCGCGTGAGGCGCTCGCCGATGCGCGCATGCCGGGCCCGCTGCCGGAACGACCCGTGGATCGGGATGAAGCAGCGCGGCCGCACGAGCGAGAGCAGCAGCTTCAGCTCCTCCTCGCTCCCGTGGCCGGAGACGTGGACGTGCTTGGTCCCCTCGTTGATGATGTCGGCGCCCCGCCTGGCGATGTGGTTGACCACGCGGTCGATCGAGCGCTCGTTGCCCGGGATCTCGCGGGCCGAGAACACCACGACGTCGTCGGGCGCCAGCGCCACGTGGCGGTGATCGTTGATGGCGATCCGCGAGAGCGCGGACATCGGCTCGCCCTGGCTCCCGGTGACGAGGCAGACGACGTCCGAAGGCGGATGCGACTTGATCTCCGACTCGCGGATGACCAGCCCCGCGGGGACCTTCAGGTAGCCGAGGCGCTGGGCCAGCTGCGACGAGTCGACCATCCCGCGTCCGACAAACGCGACCTTGCGGCCGAACTGGGCCGCCATGTTCACCAGGATCTGCAGCCGGTAGACGCTCGTGGCGAACGAGGTGACGACCACTTTGCCGCGCGTGCTCGCGAAGATCTCCTCGAAGGCCGGCACCACGTCGATCTCGGATCCGGTGAACCCGGGCCGTTCGATGTTCGTGCTGTCGGAAAAGAGCGCGAGCACGCCTTCGCCACCCAGCTCCGAGAAGCGGTGGAAGTCGAAGTGCTCCGCGTCGAGCGGCGTCTGGTCCACCTTGAAATCGCCCGTGTGGACGATCACGCCGACCGGGGTGTGGATGGCCACGGCCACGCAATCCGGCATGCTGTGGGTGACCCGCAGGAACTCCACCGTGAGGTCGCCCACGACGAACCGGTCGCGCGGCCGGACCGGCACGAGGCGGTCGGCTGCCTCGATGCCGTGCTCGGCGAGCTTGGCCTCGACCAGGGCGAGCGTCATCGGGGTCCCGTAGATGGGGCCGCCGAACTGCTTCACGACGTAGGGCACGGCGCCGATGTGGTCTTCGTGCCCGTGCGTCAGCACGAGCGCCTTCGTGTTCGCCGCGCGCTCGAACAGGTAGGTGAAGTCCGGGACGATCAGATCGATGCCGAGCAGTTCGGGCTCCGGGAACATCGAGCCCGCGTCGATCGCGATCAGGGTGTCGGCGTAGGAGACCGCCATCGAGTTCAGGCCGAACTCGCCGAGCCCGCCGAGGGGGACCACTTCGAGGAGGGGCTGGTTGGAAGCAGGATCCGCCTGGTGCACGGACATCGGTGCCCTCGCGCGCCCCACCCCGCCCACGCGGGGCGCGGCGATGACGACACAGGATTCAGTTGGGTGCCGGGCCCAGCGACTGGGACGACAACACGGTTCAAGACCGGCCGGCACCCGGACCAGGCCGCGCGATGGCCGCACAACCTCGTCACGCCGCCGGATTGAGAAGCCGGCGGCCGCGCCGGTCCGATCGGCGCCTGTCAGGCTGCTGGGAGAGCCGTATCAACAGGCGTGATCTCGCCGTAATTACCTCGCGAACTATACCACACCAGCCGCGTCTCCGGCATCGAGGACGTGCGCAAGCCTCGCCAGTTCTTCAAGATGCAGCGTCTCGGGCCTCCTGGCGGGATCGACGCCCGCCTCCACCAGGACATCCGCCGCCCGCTTCCCCCTGGAGGAGGCCGCCGGCTGGAGCGAATTCACGAGCATCTTGCGCCGCTGGGAGAACAGCGAGCGGACCATCGTTTCAAACCTGCGCCGGTCCGGGACCTCGACCTTCGGCGGCCTGAAACGCAGCCGGATGACGCTCGACCAGACCTCCGGCGGGGGCCGGAACGCACCCGGCGGCAGCGTGAGCATGGGCTCGACGTCCGCCTCGAGCTGCACCATGATCGACAGCGCCCCGTACTGCCGGGTCCCGGGCGGCGACGCCACCCGTTCGGCGACCTCCCGCTGCAGCATCAGCGTCGCATCCCGAAGCCTGCCGCTCGACCGGGCGAGTTCGAGCAGGCGGAAGAGAATGGGGGACGACACGTTGTAGGGCAGGTTGCCGATGACGCGCCACGGCTCCGGGGAACCGCCTTCGAACAGCCGCTCGGCCGGCACGTCCAGGAAATCGCCCTCGATGACGCGGGCGCGCGCGGGCAGGCGGCCGCGAAGGAGCGGCACCAGGTCGCGGTCGATCTCGACGGCCGTCAGCGCAGCCACGGCGCCGGCCAGGGCCACCGTGAGCGACCCGCGGCCCGGGCCGATCTCGATGACCTGATCCTTCGGCGCAAATGCCGCGGCGTCGAGCACGCGAGAAGCCCAGGCGGCGTCGAGAAAATGCTGGCCGAACCGCCGCCGCCCCTTCACGCGCCGTTCTCCGGAGGGTGATCCTGCGCCCGCCAGTAGCGCTCCTCGATCTCCTCCAGTTCTTCCTCGGACAGTCCGAAGTAGTGGCCGACCTCGTGAATGAGCGTTTCGCCGACGGTGACCACCACGTCGTCGTCGGTGTCGCTCGCGTCTTCGATCGGGCCCTGATAGAGGACGATGCGATCGGGCAGCGCGTTGCCGTAGTCCCAGGAACGCTCGGTCAGCGGCGTGCCCTGGTAAAGGCCGAACAGCGTGTCGGGCGGGTCGATCTCCATCTCGTCCAGCAACGCGCCGGGCGGCTCGTCTTCGACGATCACGGCGATGTTCTGCAGGTGGTCGCGGAACCGGGACGGGATCGTCCGGATCGCCTCGGCAACCAGCTGTTCGAAGCGCGCGCGCGTCATCGGCGGCGGGAGGCGGCGGGCTTGCTCCGCGGCCTGGCCTTGACGGCCTTCCGGCGCGAGGCGGCGCGCGGCTTGGCTGGCGCGGGCAGCAGGGAGGCGTTGGCATGGAACGCGCACGCCTCGGCCGCGGCGCACTGGCTGCACAGCGGTTCCGGTTTGCAGATGCGCCGGCCGTGCAGGATAAGCGTGTCGGACGCCCGGGTCCACAGCCCCGGAGGCAGCGCTCCGGTCAACTGCTGTTCGACCCGATCGGGGTCGTCCGAATCGGCGATGCCGAGGCGGTTGCTCACCCGGAGCACGTGCCGATCCACAGGGAACCCGGGGACCCCGAGCGCGTGCCCGAGCACGACGTTGGCCGTCTTGCGCCCCACGCCGGGGAGCTTGACCAGGGCTTCCAGGGTGCGCGGGACCTCGCCGCCATGGCGCTCGACAAGCGCCCGTGACATGCCCGTCAGCGCCTTGGCCTTCTGCCGGAAGAAGCCGGTCGAGTGGATCAGCGACTCGACCTCCACGGCTGGCGCGCCTGCCAGGGCGCGCGCGTCGGGGAACTTCGCGAAGAGCGCGGGCGTGACCTTGTTGACGCCGACGTCGGTCGCCTGCGCGGAGAGGATGGTCGCCGCCAGGAGCTCGAACGCGTTGCGGTAGTGCAACTCCGTGTCGGCCTCCGGATGCTGGTGGCTCAGCGCCTCGATGACGGAGCGGGTTTCAGCGGCCGACTTCACCTAGTGCACCGGTCCTTTCGCCGGGGGCGCGCTGGCGTAGGCGTCGTTGTAGCTGCGCAACTGATCCTGGAGCGCCGCGATGAGGCTCGGAATGATCTGCACCGGGACGACCAGCCGCGCCCGCACCGGCGCCTTCACGACGTGCTCCTGCTGGGCGGCCTGGATGTCCTGGTCCGACAGCGGCTGCACCTCGCAGAACGTCAGCGTGAAGTCGAACGGCGTGTGCGAGACGCCGCAGAAGTTCGCGTACGTGCGATCCGTGCCGCCCGGGTCGGCCGGCACGATCGTGAAATTCACCTGGCGGGGTTCATCTGCCACGGCTCGCTCCCCGGCCGGCAGGAGCGCCGGCCATCCGCGCTCAGTACTTGCGCATCACACCGACGACCACACCCTGAATCTGGATCTGGTCAGCCGCGACGACGAGCGCCTGCATGGCGGGGTTCGCCGGCTGCAGGCGGACGTTGCCGTTCTCGCGGTAGAACTTCTTCAAGGTCACGTCCGACCCGCCGAGCAGCGCTATCACCATCTCGCCGTTGTCGGCCGTCTTGCGATCCTCCACGATGACGAAGTCGCCGTCGCGGATCTGCTCGTCGATCATCGAATCGCCGCGGACCTTGAGCACGTAGGTGTCGCGCTTGCCCACGAGGTCGTCCGGAACCGCGATCGTCTCGGTGCCGGCCACGGCCTCGATGGGCGCGCCCGCGGCGACAAAGCCCAGCAGCGGCAGCTCGAGCGAACGCCCGCCGCCGCGCGTCGGCACCATCTCGACCGAACGGCTCCGGTTCCAGGCCCGGCGGATGAAGCCTTTGTCCTGCAGATTCGTGAGGTGCTTGTGCACCGTCGCCAGCGACGAGAGACCGAACCGGCGTCCAATCTCCTCCAGGCTGGGCGCGTAGCCGTGCTGCTGGATGAACTCCCCGAGGTAGTCGAGAATCTCCCGCTGCCGCTTGGTGAGTGGAAACGCCACGGGATCGCCCTCCTGGATGCCGCACCGTGTGGCGCAGCGCCTTCATTGTGCGCAAAGGAAAGGCGAAAGTCAACCGGCGTGCTAGCATGGCCGCAGCTGATGTCACCTTCGCCCCGCCGGGCAGTCTAACCAACAGGACCGGCTTCATGACCTGCGCGCGGCGGCTGAGTGCTTCCGCGAGAACGGATCATGAAGCCGCCTCCGGGGACCCGGAGAGGACCGACAGATGTCGACCCGCGCCGCGGCATGGCCGGCAGGTGGCATTCAACCGGACTGGACGCTGACCGTGCTGCCTTCGACCCAAGACGAGTCCGGCCGCGACGAGCCGCTCGGCGATCTCGATGACCGGCGCCTGGTCGAGCTGTGCCTGGCCGGCCGGGTCGACGCCTTCGATGTCGTCGTCGAACGGCATCAGCGCGTGGTCTACCAGCTCTGCTTCAGGTTCGTGCGCCGGCACGAAGACGCGGCGGACCTGACGCAGGAGGTCTTCCTGCGGGCGTACCGGGGGCTGCGGCGCTTCAGGGGCGATGCGACGCTGGCGACCTGGCTGCACCGCATCGGCGTCAACGTGTGCCTGAACAAAGTGGCCGGGCGAAAAGTGCCGGAGACGCCGCTCGACGATGCCCCGCACATCCCGGCGGCGGGCGACGACCCCGCCGTGTCGTTCGCGAAGGCGCGGGAGGGCGCGCGGGTGAGGGCGGCGGTCGCCCGCCTGCCGCGCAAGCAGCGGGCGACGCTGATTCTGCGGGTGTACCAGGACCTGTCGCACCGGGAGATCGCGCTCGCGCTGGGCACGACAGTGGGTGCGGTGAAAGCGAACTTCTTCCACGCCCTCGGGAACCTGAAAAAGATCCTCGCCGAGGAGGCGAGCGCGAAGCCATGACGCACCTCTCACCCGACCAGGTCGTCGATGTCGCGGAAGGCTGCGCGGACGCCGCCGTCGCGGCGCACGCCGCCCGGTGCGCGTCGTGCCGCGCGAAGGCCGAGTCGCTGCTCGACGCCGTGCGCCTCGCCGAATCCGACCCGCCGGTTGAGCCCTCGCCGCTCTTCTGGCCGCACCTGGCGGCGCGCATCGGCAACGCGGTGCGCCGCGAGGGGGCGCGTGTCCCGTTCTGGCGGTCGTGGACGTGGCGCCTGGCCCCGATCGGGGCGGCGGCCGTCCTGATGGTCGCCATCGGCATCGGCGCGCGCGTGTGGCCGGGAACGCCCGGCGGCAGCCCGCTGGTCCCCGCGATGCCGGCCGGCTCGCCGGCACAGGCGGCCATGGAACCGTCGGCGGACGTCGAAACGGCCGATGATCCGTCGTGGCTCCTGGTCAGCGCGCTGTCGGCGGACGTGAGCGTCGAGGAGGCAGAGGCGTCCGGCGCATGGCCGCCGCCAGGCGGCGCCGACAAGGCTCTCCTGCAACTCGACGACGCGGAGCGAATGGAGCTGGCGAGGATTCTCCGGGCGGAGCTTCGCACACGGGGCCCGGTGGCGCCGCAGGGGCCTGGCGCCTGACCGCCGCGGGCAGCGGGCATCAGCGGAAGGACAGCAGATCATGCGGACAGCTCATCGCCGGACACGCACTCTCATCATCGCCGTCCTCGCCGCGGCCTGTACCTCGGCGGCCGTCGCCGCGGCCGCCCAGGATCCTCAGCCGCCTCCGGCCGGCACGGCCCGCGTGCGCCCCGAGCTGCGCCAGGGGCAGGGGCGATCGGCTCAGCAGGCAGACCGCCTGGAAATCGCGGAGTTGCAGCGGCTGTTCGATGCCTACATGGTGATGCAGGCGCAGGAGGCGCTTCAGCTGGACGATGTGCAGTTCGGCCAGTTTCTGCCGAAGCTGAAAGCGCTGCAGGAAACGCGGCGCCGCAACGAGCAGGCCCGCACCCAGCTCGTCGGCGAACTCGGGCGGCTGACGGCGCCGTCGGCGGCGACCCTCGATGAGGCTGCCCTGCGCGATCGGCTGCGCGCGCTGCAGGAGCTGGAGAGCCGGTCGGCCGCCGAGTTGAGGCGCGCCTACGACACGATTGACCAGCAGCTGGACGTCCGCCGCCAGGCGAGGTTCCGCGTGTTCGAGCAGAACATGGAGCGTCGCAAGCTCCAGCTGATGCTGCGGGCGCGGCGCGGTGCGGCCGGGCAGGTCCTCTGAGGGCGCGCTGAGCGGCGGCGCATGCCGCGGGCGACGTGCTAGACTCGACTCGTGAAGCCCGTGTTCGTCCTGGCGTGCGCGTGCCTGTGCATGGCCGCCGCCCCGCAGTCACCGCCGGAGGCGCTCCGGCAGACCCGGCTGCCGTTCACGGAGGCGGACGGCGACCGTTTCGCGGTGAAGTACGCCGCGGTCGTGGGGCGCACGCCCGTTCCGGCCGGCCAGCGCCGCAACCCCATCAAGACGGTCGTCACTGAGGCCGAGATCAACGGCTACCTGCGCTACCGCGGCAAGGACGTGCTGCCGGTTGGCGTGGTCGAGCCGTACGTGTTCACGCTCGGAAGCGGCAGGCTGTCGGGTGTGGCGACCGTCGATCTGGACGCCGTGCGGCTGTCGAAGTCGCGCGGGATGCTGGACCCTGTCCAGTTGCTGCGCGGGCGGGTGCCCGTCACGGCGACGGGCGTCCTGCGGTCGAAGGACGGCGAGTTCCGGTTCGACCTCGAGTCGGCAACGGTGGCCGGGTTGGAGGTGCCGAAGTCTCTCCTCCAGGAGCTGGTCAGCTACTACACGCGGAGCGCGGCGAACCCGGACGGGTACAGCCTCGACGCGCCGTTCGCGCTCGCCGGCGGCATCCGCGAGATCACCGTCGAATCCAAGCGAGCCGTCATCATCCAGTGAACGTGACGCTCGAGACGCCGCTCCTGTCGCTCAAGGGCGTGGGCCCGAAGCGCGGGGCGGACCTCGCGCAGGCAGGCCTGCGGTCTGTCGGAGACCTGCTCGCGCGGTTTCCGCTCCGGTATGAAGACCGCGCGCGGTTCCGCGAGATGGCAGGGGTGCGGCCGGGGGAGACGGTGACGGTGGCCGGAACGGTCGTCTCCTGCGGGATGCGCCTGACCAGGCGGGCGGGCTTCAAGCTGTTCGAAGCGGTCGTGCGGGACCCGTCCGGTGCCATCAAGGCGATCTGGCTGAACCAGCCGTTCATGGCCAATGTCGTCGCGCGGGGGACCGACATCATTCTGTACGGGCCCGCCGATCGTCGCGACACCGGGCCGCTGCAGATCACCAATCCGCAGTACGAGCTGCCGGGCCGGCGGGAGCGTGACGCCATCCACACGGGCCGCATCGTGCCGATCTACGAGAAGGCCGGGTGCGCCACGTGCCGCGTGCAGCGGGCGCTCGTGTACGACGTGGTGCAGCAGCTGCCCGGGGATGCGGCCGACGTGCTGCCGGCGTGGCTGCGCGCCGAGATGAGCCTTCCCGATTGGCGGACGGCGGTTGCCGAGGCGCATTTCCCTCCCGCCGGCGCGCCGCTCGACCTGTTGAATGCGTTTCGCACTCCGGCACAGGTGCGCGTCATCCTCGAAGAGTTCCTGCTGTTCCAGGTCGGGCTGGGGCTCAGGCGCAGGTCCGCCGCCGCGGAGCGGAAGCCCCTCGTCCCCGTCATCGACGACCGCGTCCGCGCCGCGGCGCGGGCGGCGCTGCCGTTCTCGCTGACCGGAGCGCAGCGGCTGGCCCTCAAAGACGTTGTCGGCGACATGGCGCGGCCGGCGCCGATGCAGCGGCTGCTGCAGGGCGATGTCGGCGCGGGCAAGACGATCGTGGCGCTGCTGGCGGCCGTGGTCGCGATGGAGAACGGCCTGCAGGTCGCCTTCATGGCGCCGACCGAGATCCTCGCCGAGCAGCATCACCAGACGATCAGGCGGCTGCTGGCGGCGCGCCCGTATGAGGTGGCGCTGCTGACGGGCTCCACAGGCGGCGCCGACCGCCGCCGGGTGCTGGACGCCCTCGCGTCGGGCCGCGTCCAGCTCGTGGTGGGCACCCATGCCCTGGTGCAGGAGGCCGTCGCGTTCGCGCGCCTCGGCCTGGTTGTGGTCGACGAGCAGCACCGCTTCGGCGTGATGCAGCGGGCCGTGCTGACGCGCAAGGGCTGGAACCCCGACGTGCTGGTGATGACCGCGACGCCGATCCCACGGACGCTCGCCCTGACGCTGTACGGCGACCTCGACGTGTCGGTGATCCGAGAACTGCCGCCCGGGCGGACGCCGATCGAGACGCGGGCGATTCCCCAGTCGCGCCGCGACGAGGCCCATGCCTTGGTGCGGCGTGAACTCGACGCCGGGCGCCAGGCGTACATCGTCTATCCGCTGGTGGAGGAGTCGTCGAAAGTCGACGTGCGGGCCGCCACCGAGATGGCCGATCACCTGGCGTCGGAGGTCTTCCCCGAGTACCGCCTCGCGCTGCTGCACGGCCGGCTGCGCCCGGAGGAAAAGGACCGAGTGATGCGGGCGTTCGCGGCCGGCGAGGTGCAGGTCCTCGTGTCCACCACCGTGATCGAGGTGGGCATCGACGTGCCGAACGCCACCGTCATGGTGATCGAGCACGCCGAACGGTTCGGCCTGGCCCAGCTCCACCAGCTGAGAGGCCGCGTCGGCCGGGGCGTGCAGCCGTCGGCCTGCGTGCTGCTTTACCAGGAGCCGGCCGGGGAGACCGGAGCGGCACGGCTTCGCGCGCTGGTGGAGACCACCGACGGCTTCGTCCTCGCGGAGCGGGACCTCGAGCTGCGCGGGCCGGGCGACGTGTTCGGCACCAGGCAGTCGGGGATGCCGACGTTGCGCTCTGGCGACCTGGTGCGCGATCGGGGGATCATGGAGCAGGCCCGCCGGCTCGCGGACCTGGCGCTCGACCGCGAGCCCGAGGGCGCGCTGGTGGCCGAGGCCCGGCGGAGCTGGTCCGGCCGCTTCGGCCTGGCCTCGGTTGGATGAGTGCGGGAGGGGCCGGCTGGCGGCCCGTGAGCGGGAGACGCGATGCGCGTGATAGCCGGCGAGCATAAGGGGCGGCGCCTCGCGGCTCCGACGTGGCCGGGGCTCCGGCCGACGTCCGACCGGCTCAAGGAAACCGTCTTCGCCATCCTGGCCCCGCGGATGGCGGGGGCGCGCGTGCTGGACGGCTTTGCCGGCACGGGGGCGCTGGGCATCGAGGCGCTGAGCCGGGGCGCCGCGAGCGTCGTGTTCATCGAGCTCGACAGCCGCGCCGCCGGGCTCGTCGAGCGCAACCTCGCGCACTGCCGCATCGCGGACGGCTATGTTATGATCCGCGCCGAGTTCACGCGCGCGCTGCGCCAGCTGCCCGCCGATCGGCGGTTCGACCTCGCCCTGCTGGACCCCCCGTACGACCTTGGCGATCTGGCCTCGATGGTCGAGGCGGCCGCGGATCGCATGGCCCCGGGCGGGGTCCTGGCGCTGGAGCACGCGTCGCGCCGCGAGGCCCCGGCCCGTGCCGGGGGCTTTGCGGCGGTCCGGCAGGTGAAGGCCGGCGGCAGCACCGTGACGTTCTACCGCGAGGCGCCCGAGGAGGCGCCGGCGGTGGAGGAGGTTTCATG
This sequence comes from Vicinamibacterales bacterium, assembly GCA_025456345.1. GTDB lineage: Bacteria > Acidobacteriota > Vicinamibacteria > Vicinamibacterales > JAKQTR01 > JAKQTR01. The sequence goes on from JALOKU010000010.1 coordinate 17,990, forward strand.
AGCACGGCCCGCGAGCGGGTGGCGGTCTACCCCGGGTCGTTCGATCCGCTGACGAACGGCCATGTCGACATCATCCTGCGCGGGGCGCGGCTGTTTGACCGCATCGTCGTCGCGATCCTGCGGAACGCGGAGAAGCACCCGCTGTTCACGCCGGAGGAGCGCCTGGCGATGGCGCGCGACGTGTTCCGCGAGCACGCCAACGTCGACGTGGACGCCTTCGACGGTCTGCTGGTCGACTACGCCAGCCGGCGGAAGGCCTCGGTGATCGTGCGCGGGCTGCGGGCGGTGTCGGACTTCGAGTTCGAGTTGCAGATGGCGTTGATGAACCGCCGTTTAGGCCCGGATATCGAAACGGTGTTCATGATGCCGGCCGAGCAGTACACCTACGTCAGCTCGAGGCTGATCAAGGAAGTCTTCGCCCTCGGCGGGCCGGTTGCCGGCCTGGTCCCGGAGGTGGTGGAGGAGCACCTGCGGGAGAAGCGGGCGAAAAACTAGGCTATATTTGAGCCGATCGTGCCCGGGGCCCGGTGCAGCCCGATCCCGCCGCCATCCGCACCGACTGGAGTCACCATGAGCGTCAGTGAACTGGCCAGTTCCATCGTTGAGTCGCCGACGCTGCGGCTGAACGAGGAAGCGCGGCTGCTGCGGGAGCGCGGCGAGCCGGTTATTCACCTCGGCATCGGCGAGCCCAAGAACAAGACGCCCATTCCGGCGATCCTGAGCTCGGCGGCGAAGCTGAGCCAGGGGGACGTCAAGTACTGCCCGTCCGATGGCCTGCCGTCGCTCAAGAAGGCGATCATCCGCTACACCGAGGAGGCGTACGACAAGGTCGTGGCCCCCGAGAACGTGATCGTGTCGTCGGGGGCGAAGCAGGCGCTGTTCAACATCCTCTACACCATCCTGAACCCGAAAGACGAGGTGGTCATCCTCGCGCCCTACTGGGTGAGCTATCCGGAGATGGTGAAGATGGTCTATGGCGTGCCCATCGTGGTGACGCCGGAGGACGGGAGCTTCCACCCGCGCATGGCGGACATCGAGCGGGCGGTGAGTTCGTCGACCCGGGCGCTCATCGTCAACAGCCCCAACAACCCGAGTGGCGTCGTCTACCGGGAGGAGTTCATCGCCCAGATCGTGGACTTCTGCGAGCGGAAGAAGATCTACCTGATCATGGACGACATCTACCACAAGCTGGTGTTCGACGGGCGGGTGGCGCCGCCGTGCTACCGCTTCACGACGAAGGACCTCGAGGACTCGCGGCTGATCGTCGTGAACGGCATCGCGAAGCTCTACGGCATGACCGGGTTCCGCATCGGCTGGTGCGTGGCCCCGCGGAAGATCGTGACGGTGATGAACAACGTGCAGGCCCAGACCACGTCCTGCGCCTCGCCCGTGATGCAGGCCGGCGCCGAAGGCGCGCTGCTCGGCCTGCAGAGCGTGGTCGAATCGCTGCGGCTGACGATCCAGAACAACCGCGACGTCGCCATGCGGGAACTGTCGTCGTTCAACGGCGTGAAGACCTACAAGCCCGACGGGACGTTCTACTGCCTGCCGGACTTCCGGGCGTACAGCAGCAACTCGGTCGAGCTGTCCAGCTTCCTGCTGAAAAGGGCGCTGGTGGTGACCGTGCCCGGGCGCGAGTTCGGCATGGAGGGGCACCTGCGCCTGAGCTTCGCCGGCACGGTGAAGGACGTGACCGAGGGCATCGCGCGCATCAAGTGGGCGCTCGACCCGACCTCTCCGAACGACATCTACATCGGCGACAAGCGCCTCATCAGGGACTGGGTATGATCAACCTGCTCGACATCAAGACGCCCGCGCAGCCGCAGGCCGCGGCGCTCAAGAGCGACTACGGGCTGGACAACCACGGCCTCTTCAACATCGGCGGGGCCTACTGGAACCTCCCGGCCGAGGCGCTGTACGAGGAGATCGTCTTCCGCAAGGAGGGCACGATCACCCGCGACGGCGCCATCGTGATGAACACCGGCAAGCACACCGCGCGGTCGGCCAACGACAAGTTCGTGGTGCGGGAGCCCTCCACCGAGGAGCACATCTGGTGGGGGCAGTACAACCGGCCGTTCGCGCCCGACAAGTTCGACGAGCTCTACGCGCGCATGCAGGGCTTCCTCCAGGGCCGGGACGTCTTCGTGCAGGACTGCTACGTGGGGTCCGACCCGGACTACCGGATGCCCGTGCGCATCATCACCGAGCTCGCCTGGCACAGCCTCTTCGCCCGGAACATGTTCATCACGCCGAAGACGAACGAAGAGTACCGGCGGCACGTGCCGGACTTCACGGTCATCTGCTGTCCGGCGTTCAAGGGGATCCCCCAGATCGACGGCACGCCCACGAACACGGTGATCGCGCTGAACTTCGCCCAGCGGCTCTGCATCATCGGCAACTCGGCGTACGGGGGGGAGATCAAGAAGGCGGTCTTCACCGTCATGAATTACCTGATGCCGCTCCAGGGCGTCTTCCCGATGCACTCGTCCGCCAACGTGGGCGGCGACGGCGACGTGGCGGTGTTCTTCGGGCTGTCGGGCACGGGCAAGACGACGCTCTCGGCCGACCCGTCGCGGGGCCTCATCGGCGACGACGAGCACGGCTGGAGCGACAACGGCGTATTCAACTTCGAGGGCGGGTGCTACGCGAAGGTCATCCAGCTGTCGGAGGCGGCCGAGCCCGAGATTTACGCCACCACGCACCGGTTCGGGACGATTCTCGAAAATGTCGTCTTCGATCCGGTGACCCGGCTCATCGATCTCGACGACCCGGCGCTGACCGAGAACACGCGCGCGTCGTACCCGCTCGAGTTCATCGGCAACGCCGTCTCCGAGAAGCGGGCCGGCCATCCGAAGAACATCATCTTCCTCACCTGCGACGCGTCGGGCGTCATGCCGCCGATCGCCAGGCTGTCGGTGGACCAGGCCCGGTACCAGTTCATCTCGGGCTACACCTCCAAGATCGCGGGCACCGAGGTCGGCCTCGGCAAGGAGCCCGAGATCACCTTCAGCACCTGCTTCGGCGCGCCCTTCATGGTCCATCAGCCCGATTTCTACGCCCGGCTCCTGAAGGAGAAGGTGCTGCGTTACGGCGCGGACTGCTGGCTGGTCAATACGGGCTGGGTCGGCGGCCAGTACGGCGTCGGCAAGCGCATCAGCATCCGATACACCCGCGCGATGCTGAACGCCGCGCTCACAGGCAGGCTCAAGGACGTGGAGTTCCATACGGACCCGGTGTTCGGGTTCCAGATGCCGAAGACCTGCCCGGACGTTCCGGATCACGTGCTCGATCCGGCGACCTCCTGGCCGAACCGCGACCTGTACTTCCAGCGGTACCGCCAGTTGGCGGCGAGGTTCATCGACAATTTCAAGAAGTTCGACACGGCCGAGTCCCGCGAGGTGGAGAAGGCGGGGCCGAAGGTGTAGGGAAGAAGCAAGAAGCAAGAAGCAAGAAGCAAGAAGCAAGAAGCAAGAAGCAAGAAGCAAGAAGCAAGAAGCAAGAAGCAAGAAGCAAGAAGCTCTCCCCCCAGGTGCGTCTTGTCGCCTTCCTTCTGACAATCGTCAGTGGGCCCCTCTTGCTCCTTGATTCTTGCTTCTGACCATCGCGGAGCCGTAAGCCATCGGAGCGTCCCCATGAGCAAAGTCGTCGCCGTCATCGGCGCGTCCTCGGACCGATCGAAGTTCGGCAACAAGGCCGTCCGGGCATTCGCTCGCCAGGGCTACACGGTGGTGCCGATCCATCCCAAGGAGCAGGAGGTCGAGGGCCTCAAGGCCTACAAGTCGGTCCTCGACGTGCCAGGGCCCATCGACCTGGCCACCATGTACCTGGCCCCTGCGCTGGGCATGCGCGTCATCGAGGAAGTCGCGCAGAAGGGGATCCCGGAGGTGTGGCTGAACCCCGGGGCCGACAGCACCGATCTCGCCGAGCGTGCGCGCGCGCTCGGCCTCCGGACGGTCGTGGCCTGCAGCATCCTCGGCGTGGGCGAGAGCCCCCACGCGCTGTAGCGAGCCACGATGGCACTTTCCGCTGTCGCGCGCCACACCGGGCAGGGAAGGTCCGCCGGGCATATTGACTCGTCTGGAACGCCTGCTCTATAGTAGAGAAGCCAAGTCACCCCCACGTCTGCCCGGGCGGCGGGGCCCTTCCACCCCGCAACAGTCGTACGCTTGTCTCAACCAGCCGTCACATCGTTTCGAGCCGAAACCCATGCCGAATAACCACAAGCGCCAGCCACAGTCCCAGCGTGCGTCCGATGGTCAGGCCGCCCCGGCAGCCCAGACCGCCCCGGAAACCGCTGCGGCCGACACCCCGACCCAGCCTGCCGCGCAGGCTCCCGCCCAGCCCCAGGCTGAACCCGCAAAGCCGGCGCCGCCCGTCGAGGGCCAGAAGCGCGCGGTCGAGGGGCTCGCGATTGCCGAGCTGAAAGAGATGAGCATCCAGAAGCTCACGCAGGTCGCCAAGGACCTCAACGTGGCTGGAGCGACCGGCATGCGCAAGCAGGAGCTGATCTTCCAGATCCTCAAGGCGCAGACCGAGCAAAGCGGCTTCATCTTCTCCGAGGGCGTGCTGGAGGTGCTGCCCGACGGATTCGGCTTCCTGAGGGCGCCGGACTACAACTACCTGCCGGGCCCGGACGACATCTACGTCTCGCCGTCCCAGATCCGGAAGTTCGACCTCCAGACGGGCGACACGGTGTCCGGCCAGATCCGGCCCCCGAAGGAAGGGGAGCGGTACTTCGCGCTCATCAAGGTGGAGGCGGTGAACTTCGAGCCGCCCGACCAGGCGCGCGACAAGCTCTTCTTCGAGAACCTCACGCCGCTCTATCCCCAGGAAGGGTTCCACCTCGAGACGGCGGCCGACAACCTGTCTGCCCGCGTCATGGACCTGATGACGCCCATCGGCAAGGGCCAGCGCGGCCTCATCGTCGCGCCGCCCCGGACGGGCAAGACGATGCTGCTGCAGAACATCGCGCAGTCGGTGGCCCAGAACCACCCCGAGACCTACCTCATCGTCCTGCTGATCGACGAGCGCCCGGAAGAGGTCACCGACATGCAGCGATCGGTGCAGGGCGAGGTGATTTCGTCGACCTTCGACGAGCCCGCCCAGCGCCACGTCCAGGTGGCCGAAATGGTGATCGAAAAGGCCAAGCGCCTGGTCGAGCACAAGAAGGACGTGATCATCCTGCTCGACTCGATCACCCGCCTGGCCCGCGCCTACAACACCGTCATCCCCCCGTCGGGCAAGGTATTGTCGGGCGGCCTCGACTCGAACGCCCTGCAGAAGCCGAAGCGCTTCTTCGGCGCCGCGCGCAATATCGAGGAAGGCGGATCGCTGACGATCATCTCGACCGCGCTCATCGACACCGGGTCGCGCATGGACGACGTGATCTTCGAGGAGTTCAAGGGCACGGGCAACATGGAGATCCACCTCGACCGCAAGCTGGTCGACAAGCGCGTGTTCCCGGCCATCGACATCCAGAAGAGCGGCACGCGCAAGGAAGAGCTGCTCATCCCGCGCGACGACCTGAACCGGATCTGGGTGCTGCGCAAGGTGCTCAACCCCCTGTCGCCGGTCGAGGCGATGGAGCTGCTCCTCGACAAGATGGGCAAGACGAAGTCGAACGCGGAGTTCCTGGCGTCGATGCAGAGGATGGGGTAGGGAAGAAGCAAGAAGCAAGAAGCAAGAAGCAAGAAGCAAGAAGCAAGAAGCACACCCCCAGGTGCAGCTTGTGGGCTTCTGACGTCTGACAGTCGTTCGCGGGCCCTTCGGGCTACTTGCTTCTGACGAACGTCAGTTCCGCTTCTTGCTTCTGACGGTGACAATCGAAGGGAGTGACAGAAGATGGCCAAGATAACCGTACGGAAGAACGGCTCCCTGCTCGTCGAAGGCGACGATGTGACGCTGGTGGACTGGAACGGCGCGGCGTACCCGTTGCCGAAACGCCCGTTCACGCTGTGCCGGTGCGGGGCGTCCACGCGGAAGCCGTTCTGTGATGGCACGCACTCCCGGGTGGGGTTCGCCGCCGCCGAAGACGCGGTGCCAGGCTCGACGGAGCGGCCGGCCTAGCTGCGCGGCACGGACCAGAGGTTTGCTGATGGCCTCCCGGCGGAGCTCAGGCTCTGCCGGGAGGCCGTTGTCGTCTTGGGGAAGGACAGCAACTCCGCTGCGGCACGCCCGGGGCCAGGGCTGTCAGGGACATGTGTTGTCGGGGATATTGACTGCGACCGCGGATCGACGTAGCCTAGCGCCGAATCAGGCCCGGGTGGCCCCGTTCTCACATCGGCATTCAAGGGAGGAATGGACATGCGCGTGCGCGTAGCGGCAGCGGCGTTGCTTCTGGCGTTGGCGTCGGCGGCGATGGCTGCCGCGCAGGGCACGACGTCACGTCTTACCGGCCAGGTGACCGACTCGACTGGAGCGGTGCTCCCCGGCGTCACCGTGACCCTGACCAACGACGGCACCGGAGTCAGCTTCAGCACCGTGACGACGGCCGCTGGCGCGTACGTGTTCGAGGCGCTGCCCAGCGGTTCGTACACGGTGAAGTTCGAGCTGCAGGGTTTCAAGACGCTCAGCTCGAAGGGCAATCGCGTAGCCATCGGCCAGCCGACCAGTGTCGACGCGCAGATGGCCCCGGGCGAGCTGTCAGAGACCGTGCAGGTCACGGGGCGCGTCGAGACCGTCCAGACCACCAACTCGGGCAACATCGGGAGCGTGGTCGACCAGAGAACGATCGAGGCGTTCCCGCTCGTCTCCGGCGGCGGCCGGGGGCGCAATCCCCTCGACATCGTGTTGATCCAGCCCGGCGTCGTGTCCGGGGCGAATACCGGCGGCGGCACGCACGTGAACGGCGCGCGGGACCGCTCCTGGAACTACACGCTGGACGGCATCGACACCAACGAAACGAGCGCGGGGGGCTCGAACTTCTCTCCGCTTCGCACGAACCCGGATTCGCTGTCCGAGTTCAAGATCCTGACGGGCAACACCACCGCGGAGTTCGGCCGGAACAGCGGCGGCCAGGTGGCCATGATTACCCGCTCGGGCACGAACCAGTATCGTGGCACCGCCTTCTACTTCCTGCGCCGGCCCGAGCTCAACGCGAACGAGTGGGAGTCCAACCTCAAGGGGATTGCGAAACGCCAGGAGAACCAGGACATCTACGGCTTCAGCATCGGCGGACCCATCAAGAAGAACAAGCTGTTCTTCTTCGGCAACCTCCAGGTGCTGCGCGCGGATCGGACGGTCTCCACGACCAGTACGGTGTACACCGAGTCGGCGAAGAAGGGGACCTGGCGCTACGTGGTCGGCGGACGCAACCAGCCTGCCGGCGTGTCGGGCGCTACGGTGGACGCCTCCGGCAACGTGCTCCCTGGCATCCAGATTGGCACGTACAGCATTCCCGGCAGTGACCCGGCGGGCCAGGGGCTGAACCAGTCCATCCAGCAGCAGCTGGCGAAGATGCCGCTGCCGAACATCTTCACGACGGGTGACGGGCTCAACACCGCCGGCCTCCTGTTCAACGCCCTCGAAGAAGAGAAACAGTACGACTCCACGTTCCGGCTCGACTACGCGTTCAGCAACAAGCACTACTTCTTCGCCCGGGTGTCGTGGGGCCAGCAGGACACCTACTGCGACAGCGCGAACGGCGGGCTGGCGCGCTACCCCGGCGGCGGGTGCATCGTCAACACCTACCGGTCGCCGGTCAACTACGCGCTCAGCTGGCGCTGGAACCCGGCCGGTAACGTCGTCAACGAGTTCGTGTTCGGGCAGAACCATTTCTTCTTCGATTTCCAGATCCCGACGGCGGACGCGAAGACCTACACGTACCTCAGCACGCCGGTCACCATGCCCGACACCTACGACTTCGGCAACAAGCGCACGCTCAATACGTGGCAGTTCGTCGACAACCTGACGTGGGTCACCGGGCCGCACAGCCTCAAGTTCGGGTTGAACATGCGGTTCGGGAGCCACCAGGACACCCGGGGGTCGATCGGGTCGTACAACGCGGCGCCCTATCTCGACTTCAGCACGTCTGTGAATACGGTGGACCTGACGACGTTCAAGATCCCGACCGACATCAACACCACCTTCGACCGCGGCCCCCTGCTGTCGAGCGTCAACTTCCTGCTCGGCCGCGTGGGCACGCTCTCCCAGGGGTTCGTGGCCTCGGGCGACGTCTACGCGCCCGGAGGCACGCTGTTCGACTTCACGGCGACGTACCCGGAGATTGACCTGTTCGCCCAGGACACGTGGCGGATCAGCCGGAATCTGACGATGGACCTCGGGTTCCGGTGGGAAATGAAGCTGACCCCCACGAACCCGGACGGCCTGATCAGCCGTCCGGACCAGCTCGTGCGCGTCGGGGCTCCCGGCTCGAGCACGCTGAAATGGGTGACGGGCTCGCTCTACGACGACGACATCAACAACTTCGGACCGTCCATCGGCGCGTCCTGGGACCCGAAGGGCGACGGGCGAAGCGTCATCCGCGGCAACTACCGCCTCGCCTACGATCGCATCAACACGTTCGTCTTCTCCTCGGCCATCTTCCAGAGCATCCCGGGCATCACGGCAAGCGTCGCCAACACCGAGTACGGGACGGCCGGCGGCCGGCTGACGGGCACGCTGCCCACCCTCCAGCCGACGGTGACGCCGGGTGCCTTCGTGCAGCCGCCAGCCACCGGCTCGTCGAGCATGCGCGTGGTCGACCCGGACTTCCAGTCGCCGATGACCCACGGCTGGGCGATCAGCTACCAGCGCGAGCTGTTCAACCAGGCGACGATCTTCGAGGCGGCCTACATCGGCCGGCGGGCCGAGCACCTGTTCGGGGCGTACAACGTCAACCAGGCCGAACTCGTCAGCAACGGGTTCCTGGAGGCGTTCAACATCGTCAAGGCGGGCGGCGAAAGCCCGCTGATGAACCAGCTGCTGGCGCCGCACTCGGCGAAGCCGGCCAGCCAGACGGGATCCCAGTGGGTGCGCAGCAACTTCGCCTCATCGCTGACGCTGAATTCCGTCGCCGGCCTGGCCTCGACGTTTGCGACGCGCGTCCAGGGCGGCGTGGCGCTGCCGGTGCTCGCCGGGTTCAGCCCCTACTTCTTCTATCCGTACCCGCAGTTCCTGGGCGGTGTGAACGTCATCGACTCGAACGACTACTCGAGATACAACGCCCTGCAGCTCAAGCTCGAGCGGCGGTTCCGGCAGGGCTATGGCTGGCTGGTGGGCTACACGCTGGCCCGATCGAAGGACACGCGTTCGTTCGACCCGGCGTTCACCGTCGTCGGCACGGCGAACGCGCAGTCGGCCTCGAGCACCCCGTTCGATATCAAGAACCGGGACCTCAACTACGCGAGGTCGGACTTCGACCGACTGCACTCTCTGCAGACCACGTTCGTCGTGGAGCTGCCGTTCGGGCAGGGCAAGGCCGTCGGCGGGGGCGCCGAGGGCGTCCTGCAGCAGATCATCGGCGGGTGGGAGACGGCCGCGGCCATCACCTGGCAGAGCGGCCGTCCGTTCACGATCTACTCGGGCAGCAACACGCTGTCGAATGTCGTGCAGACGCCGGCGGACTGCTCGGGTTGCGCGTCCGATCTGGGCTACGTCCACGACGAGGGCGGCCTCGTGTGGTTCATCGATGCGGAGGGGCGCGCGAAGTACACCACGCCGGCCGCCGGGCAATTCGGGAGCAGCGGCCGCAACTCGCTGACCGGGCCGCGGTGGTTCAACGTGAGCCTCTCGCTCGTGAAGCGCATCAAGTGGGGGACCACGCAGTCGGTGGAAGTCCGGGCCGACGCCCTCAACCTGACGAACACGCCGTCGTTCGGCCTGCCGACGGCGACGGCCACCAGCGCGACCTTCGGCCGCATCTATGACTCGGTGTCGAGCTTCTCGAGGAAGATCATCCTCGGCTTCAAGTACTCGTTCTAGAATCCGGAGGGCGCCCGGCTGCCGGTGGCCGGGCGCCCCCGCCTGCCGCTAGGCGGCGCCGGCCTCGGGCGGGGCGCCCTTCACGAACGCCAGGTCGTCGCCGGCCGCCTCGACGCGGATCGAGTCGCCGTCCGCGAACGCGCCCTGCAGCATCTCCATCGCCAGCGGATCGAGCAGCTTGCGCTGAATGGTCCGCTTCAGCGGGCGGGCGCCGTACACGGGGTCGTAGCCGTCCTCGACGAGCAGGTTGCGCGCCTTGTCCGTGAGCTCGAGGCGGATCTTGCGCGCCTCGAGGCGCTTCACCAGCCGCCGCAGCTGGATGTCGACAATCTGCGCCAGGTGCCCCCGGCCGAGCGAGTGGAAGACGATGATCTCGTCCACCCGGTTGAGGAACTCGGGCCGGAAGTGCGCGCGCAGCGCCTCCATGATGCGTTCGCGCACGTCGGCGGCCACGGCCTCTCCTGGCCGGCCGCTGTGATCGGCGAGGTACTGGCTGCCGAGATTCGACGTCATGATCACCACGGTGTTCTTGAAGTCCACCGTGCGGCCCTTCCCGTCGGTCAGCCTTCCGTCGTCGAGCAGTTGCAGGAGCACGTTCAGCACGTCCGCGTGGGCTTTCTCGATCTCGTCGAACAACACCACCGCGTACGGCCGGCGGCGGATGGCCTCGGTGAGCTGGCCGGCCTCGTCGTAGCCGACGTATCCCGGCGGCGCGCCGATCATCCGCGACACGGTGTGCTTCTCCTGGTACTCGGACATGTCGATGCGCACCATCGCCTGCTCATCGTCGAACAGGAACTCGGCCAGCGCGCGCGCCAGTTCGGTCTTGCCGACCCCGGTCGGGCCGAGGAACAGGAAGCTGCCGAGCGGCCGATTGGGATCCTGCAGCCCGGCCCTGGCGCGGCGGATGGCGTTGGCCACCGACACGATCGCGTCGTCCTGGCCGACGACGCGCAGGTGGAGGCGCTCCTCCATCTTGATGAGCTTCTGGATCTCGCCTTCCATCAGGCGGCTGACCGGCACGCCGGTCCACTTGCTCACCACGCCGGCGATGTCCTCCTCGTCGACTTCCTCCTTGAGCATCTTCGTGTCGCGCTGGAGGTCGGCCAGGCGCTGCTCCGCGTCCCGAATCTGCCGCTCGGTGTCGGGGACGCGGCCGTACTGCAGCTCCGACGCCTTCGCGAAGTCGCCGGCCCGCTGCGCGCCCTCGATCTCGTGCCGCAGGCGCTCGAGCTCCTGCTTGTGCGCACGGGCGTCCTGGATGGCGGCCTTTTCCTGCTGCCAATGGCTCCGGAGGCGGTTGCCCGTCTCCTTGAGGTCGGCCAGTTCGCGCTCGAGGCGCCCGAGCCGGTCGGTGGACGCCGCGTCGGTCTCCTTGCGCAGCGCCTGCGCTTCGATCTCGAGCTGCATCACCCGGCGCTCGACCTCGTCGAGTTCCGCCGGCATGGAGTCGATTTCCATGCGCAGCTTCGAGGCGGCCTCGTCGACCAGGTCGATGGCCTTGTCCGGCAGGAAGCGGTCGGTGATGTAGCGGTGCGACAGGACCGCCGCCGCCACGAGCGCCGTGTCCTTCAGCCGCACGCCGTGGTGAATCTCGTAGCGCTCGCGCAGGCCGCGGAGGATGCTGATGGTGTCTTCCACCGTCGGCTGGCCGACCACCACCGGCTGGAACCGGCGCTCGAGGGCGGCGTCCTTCTCGATGTGCTTGCGGTACTCGTCCAGCGTCGTCGCGCCGATGGTGTGCAGCTCGCCGCGGGCCAGCATCGGCTTGAGCATGTTGGACGCGTCGATGGACCCCTCGGCGGCGCCCGCCCCGACCACCGTATGGAGTTCGTCGATGAAGAGCACCACCTGGCCGTCGGCGTCCGTGACCTCCTTCAGCACGGCCTTCAGCCGCTCTTCGAACTCGCCCCGGTATTTCGCGCCGGCGACGAGCGCGCCCATGTCGAGGCCGACCACGCGCTTGTGCTTGAGTCCCTCGGGCACGTCGCCGCGCACGATGCGCTGGGCGAGGCCTTCGACAATGGCCGTCTTGCCGACGCCGGGCTCGCCGATGAGCACCGGGTTGTTCTTCGTGCGGCGCGAGAGGACCTGGATGACCCGCCGGATCTCCTCGTCGCGGCCGATGACCGGATCGAGCTTGCCGGCGCGCGCGAGTTCGGTGAGGTCGCGGCCGTACCGCTCGAGCGCCTGATACTTGCCCTCCGGGTTCTGGTCGGTGACCCGCTGCGAGCCCCGGATCGACTGGAGCGCCTCGAGGAGGCGATCGCGGGTCATCCCGCGGTCCCTGAGCAGCCGCGCCGACTCCGCCCTGCCGCTCTCGGCCGCGATCGCCAGCAGCAGGTGCTCGGTGCTGACGTACTCGTCCTTCATCTGCGCGGCCTCGTCCTGGGCGGCGCCGAGGACGGCGCGCAGCCGTGACGACGGGGCGGGCGTGGCGCCGCCGTGGGCCTGGGGCAGCTTCGCGAGGGCCGCGTCGGCGGCCGCCGTCAGGCCGCGCGGATCGAGGCCGAGCTTGCGCACGATGACGGGGGCGATGCCCTCAGCCTGCCCGAGCAGGGCGGCGAGCAGGTGCTCGGGTTCCGTCTGGGGATGACTGGCCGTGTCGGCGCGCTGCTGCGCGCCGAGGACCGCTTCCTGGGCCTTCTCGGTGAACTTGTTCAGCGTCATGGGCTACGAACTCGACGGCGTCGAGTCCTCCTCGAGTGCTTTCAGGGATTCGTAGAGCCGCGTCTGTTCCGGCGTCAGCGAACGGGGCAGCCTGACGTCGACGGTGGCGTAGAGGTCTCCGCGATCGTCCTGGCGCCGGACGGCCGGCATCCCGTGTCCCCTGAGGCGCAGCACCTGGCCGTTCTGCGTGGCCGGCGGGACCTTGAGCCGCAGGTGCTTGCCGTCGATGCTCGGGACGTCGGCCTCTCCGCCCAGCACGGCCGTGGTGACCGGCACCTGGACGTGGACGTGGAGGTCGCGGCCCCGCCGCTCGAAGCGGGGGTGGGGCAGCAGGTGCACCCGCAGATAGAGGTCGCCCGCCGTCGCCCCTCCCGCGCCGTGTTCTCCCTCGCCCGTCACGCGGACCCTCGAGCCGTCGTTCACGCCCGCGGGGATCCTGACGTCCACGCTGCGGGTGTGTCCGTCGTGCTTGATCGCAAAGCGGCGCATCGCCCCGTGGAACGCCTCTTCGAGGGTCAGCTCCAGGTCCTGCTCGACGTCCCGGCCCCGTTTGGCCCGCGACGCGCGGCCCTGGCGGGGCGTCCGGCCCTCGGATTCGGGCGGGGCGCCTCCGAAGAACGCGTGGAAGAAGTCCGAGAACGGGTCTTGATCACCGAAGATCCGCCGCATCTCGTCTTCCGTCATCGTCCGGAAGCCGCCCTCGCCGCCCCCGGCGTTCACCGTCCAGGCGCCGTCGCCGAAGGGCCCCGGCCGGCCCTGCTGCTGGGCCTGCTCGTACTGGCGCCAGTTGGCGCCCAGTTCGTCGTACTTGCGCCGCTTGTCCGGGTCGCCGAGCACCTCATAGGCCTCGTTGACGGACTTGAAGCGCGACTCGGCCGTCTTGTCGCCCGGGTTGACGTCCGGGTGCATCTTTCGCGCGAGTTTGCGGTACGCCTGCTTGATGTCCTTGTCCGTCGCGGTCTTCGCGACGCCCAGGGTGGCGTAGTAGTCCTTGAATTCCACCGCAGCTCCCGGGCCTACAGCCCCAGCACCTCGATCAGGTGCTCGAGTTCACGCGCCAGGCGCCGCCGGCCCACCTGCCGGCCGAGCGTCGCGTCCGACATCATGGGGCGCATCCGCCGGACAACTTCCGCCACATCGAGGAGGCGCTGCACGCCGGCCAGGTTGATCCCCCCGTCATCGACCAGGCGCTTGATCAGCCGCAGCCGGTCGATTTCGTTCCGGGAGTACACGCGGACGCTGCCAATCGTGCGGGTGGGCTGGACGAGCCCCAGGCGCTCGTACTTGCGCAGCGTCTGGGGGTGCATGCCGAGTTCCCGTGCCGCCATGCTGATGAAGAACAGCTCGTCGCGCTGAGTCATGCTGTCGCGTCACTCGCCATATCTCGAGTATAGGTCTTGATACGAGACGTGTCAAGTCCAGCCGGGTTCTTGACCGCGGGCGGGGCGCGGTCCATCATCAACGGGCCATGACGATTCCGCTGGACCTCATCCTCTGCGCGCTCGCGGGTCTCATCCTGGGATTCCTCGGGGGCTGGTTCGTGTCGAGCGGCAGGGCGCGCCAGGCCGCCGCGCTTGCCGTGGCCGAGTCGGAAGCGCGGATCACCCGCGATCTGACGTCGGCGGTGGAGGCGCGTGCGCGTCTCGACGCCACGCTGCAGGCCGAGCGCCAGTCCGCCGCTGATTCGTCGCGCCAGTTCGAGGAACGGCTCTCCGAGCTGCAGGCGCGGGTGGTCGCGCAGGAGCGAGACATCAAGGGCGCGACTGGCGATCTGCTGGCGTTGCGGGGCCGGGAGGGGCAGCTCGCGGCGGAACTGGCGAAGGAGCGTGAGGGCTTCCAGCAGCGGCTGGCGTCCTACCAGGACGCCGAGGATCGGATGGAGAAGGCCTTCAAGGCGCTGTCAGCAGCGACGCTGGATGCGAACACGGCGCGGTTCCTCGATCTGGCCGCCGCGAAGTTCGAAACGCTCAAGGGAGATGCCCAGCACGATCTGGCGGAACGCCAGCAGCACATCCAGACCGTACTGGATCCGATGCGCAGCGCGCTCGAGAAGGTCGAGAAGACCCTCGCGGACGTGGAATCGAGCCGCCAGCAGGAGCGCGGCCAGCTCTCGACCCACCTGACGGGCCTGGCCGACGGGCAGAAGGGGCTCGAAACGGAGACCCGACGGCTCGTGCAGGCCCTTCGCGCGCCCCAGGTGCGCGGCCGATGGGGCGAAATCCAGCTGCGGCGCGTGGTCGAACTGGCCGGCATGGAAGAGCACTGCGACTTCGAGGTCCAGCAGACGATTTCGGCGGAGTCCGCGGTGCTCCGGCCCGACCTCATCGTCACGCTGCCTGGCGGCCGGAGCGTCGTCGTGGACGCGAAGGCGCCGTTGATGGCGTACCTCGAGGCGGTCGAGGCCGCCGACCCGGACGTTCGGGACGCGCGCCTGCGAGACCACGCGGCGCAGGTGCGTGCGCACGTCACCAAGCTCGGCGGGAAAGGGTACTGGGAGCACGCGCCCGAGTCGGCCGACTTCGTCGTGCTCTTCCTGCCGGGTGAGGCCTTCTTCAGTGCCGCGCTGCAGCACGACCAGGGTCTGCTCGAGTACGGCGTCGAACGGCGCGTCTTCCTCGCGGGCCCGGTGACGTTGCTCGCGCTGCTGCGGACCGCCGCGTACGGCTGGACCCAGGAGAAGCTGGCCGCGCACGCCCAGGAGATCAGCCTGCTCGGGAAGGACCTCTACGAGCGTCTCTGCACGATGTTCGAGCACCTCGACGAGCTGCGGCGCCGCCTCGATTCCGCCGTGCAGGCGCACAACGCCGCCGTCGGATCGCTCGAAACCCGCGTGCTGCCCGCCGCCCGCCGCTTCAAGGATCTCGGGATCGTCTCGGGAAAGGACCTGCTCGAGCCGGGGCCGGTCGATCATCAGCCCCGCCGCGTCCAGGCGCCGGAAGCCTCGCCGCCGCAGGGCCCTGCGCCTGTCGACGCGGAAGTCGTGCGCCGCGATCCCGCCCCCTGAGCTGCAGCGGGCCGCGGCCTTTCCACCGCGCCATGCTCGCCGGCGCCCCGGGCAGCCTGGCCGCCCAGTCTACCAGGCGGGGGCGCGGACGGCCGGAGTCGGCCTCGGTGATCCCGTCACGGCGTCCCGGCCGGAACCGAATCCCACTTGAACTCGGACCCCCACGTGCTGTGCGGGATGGCAAACACCACGAGCGTGACCAGGGCCGCCAGCATGATGGCGGTCCGGGCCTGGCGGCCGCCGCGCATCTGGAACACCGCCCAGAGCCAGGCGACGCCGGCGACGAGCGTCTTGTTGTCGGTCAGGTCCCAGCCGAACGGCACGCCGGTCCACCAGGCGCCGAACCCGTACCACTGCATGATCGGGCCGAGGATGAAGCCGCCGACGAGCAGCAGGGCGGCAGCGATGCCGGCCTCGCGCCTGGCCTGCGGCCACCGCGCGAGCGCGCTGAGCCCGGCGGCTGTCGAGAAGAGCATTCCGAGGAACATGGCGAGCACGTGGGGAATCAAGACGGCTGCAGGGACGTCGTTCCGGAACCGCGTAATCGCCGGCCGCTCGGGAAACACCGCGCGTTGGTCACCGCGCAGCAGCCGGACCTGGTACTCGAGTTTGCCCGCCACGGGTTGATGGGGGAGCGCCGCGGTCAGCGAGTCGCCATCTCGCACGAGCGGCAGCGTCTGCCACGCGTCGCCAGTGGGGTAGCGCCGCCACCGGACCTCTCCGCTCGTCGCCGTGTTGGGTACCGTGAGGACGATGGGCTGATCGCCTGCGCCGGGATGGGTCCGCGTGAGCCTGAGCGAGACCTGCTCGCCGCCCAGCGTCACCGTCCCTCGCACGGGATACGTCGGCCCGCTCATCCGCTGGTACACCGCTGACGCCAGCGTGATCACCACCGCCGCTGCCCACAGCCACCGCCGGTTCTTCATCAGTGTCTCTCCTTGGGCGCCCCTCCCGCCGCGGGCACTCCGCCCATGATAGATCATGAAACCGGGTTCACGGCCTGCGCGCGCGGGCCGGCAGCCGCGCCGAGAGCCGGCCGTGCCGCCGCCCGGCGGCAGCGCTTGACATCCTGCGGGGCCCCCGGCCATAGTAAGTCCGATAGGAAGGCGGCGATTTCCCCGACTTGATGGGCCGCGCCAGGCCGGTCATGGTGACCGGAACTTGGTACTATCTAAGTCGCGGAGGGCCCGCGACATTTCGTCGGCGGGCCTTTTGCGTTTTCGAGAGGCACAGAACGTATGAAGCATCTGCCCTACACCGTTTCCTCGGAATCCGTCTCCGAGGGCCATCCCGACAAGGTGTGCGACTACATCGCCGACTCCGTGCTCGACGCCTACGTCGCGCAGGACAAGCACAGCCATGTGGCCTGCGAGGTGATGTGCAAGAACAACTTCGTGATCCTCGCCGGTGAGATTTCATCGAAGGGCAGGGTCAACTACGAGGAACTGGTCCGCACGGCGATTCGCGAAATCGGGTACGTGAACGCGGGCGAGCCTTTCAACGCCGACGCCGTGCACCTGCTCATCGGGATCAGCCGGCAGTCGGCGGAGATCGACCAGGGCGTCACCGTCGCGAAGAACAAGGACGGTGAGCAAGGTGCCGGCGACCAGGGCATGATGTACGGCTACGCCACCGACGAGACGCCCCAGTTGATGCCCGTGCCGATCTTCCTGGCGCACAAGCTGACGCGCGGGCTGGCCCAGGATCGAAATGACAAGAAGCACGCCTGGCTGAGGCCGGACGCGAAGTCGCAGGTATCGGTCGTCTACGAGGACGGCAGACCGGTGAGAGTGTCGCACGTCCTGGTCTCGACGCAACACACGCCGGACATCAAGCAGGCGGGCATTCTGAAGTACGTCAAGCACGACCTGGCGCCCCGCGTCCTGGGAAAGTGGTTCAGCCCGGACATCAAGTTCTACGCGAATCCGACCGGCAGCTTCGTCCTCGGCGGCCCGTCGGCGGACTGCGGCGTTACCGGACGCAAGATCATCGTCGACACCTACGGCGGCGTCGGCCGGCACGGCGGCGGCGCGTTCAGCGGCAAGGACCCGTCGAAGGTCGATCGGAGCGGTGCCTACTTCTGCCGGTTCGTCGCCCGCCAGGTCGTGAGGGCCGGCATCGCCAAGCGGGTCGAGATCCAGGTGGCGTACGCCATCGGGATGGCGAAGCCGCTCTCCATCAAGGTCGACACGTTTGGCACGGGCGACGAGAAGGCGGCGGTGGCGCTGGTGAAGACGTTCGACTTCCGTCCGGGCGCGATCGTCGAGCGGCTGAAGCTGCTGCGGCCTATCTACCGGAAGACGACCAACTACGGGCACTTCGGCCGCCCGGGGCTGCCGTGGGAAGAATAGGGGCTTGGGACTAGGGGATAGGGGATAGGGCGGCGCCAGGCGCCAGTTCTCAGGGCCCGAGAGGAAAGCGCCCGACGGACCCGCGCAGGCGGCTTGGTCGGGCGTACCTCTGTACAGCCGGCTACGTGCCGCGTCGCTGACGCTCGAGTTCCTCCCACATGTCGACCACGGCCGACTTCAGCAGCGCCGTGTGATGCTCGTAGCGGTCGCTCGCGCCCCCGGGGCTCGCGTCCGGCGGAATCGGCGGGCCGAACCGGATGGTGCAGCGCGTGCGCCGCCACGGCAGCAGTGCGCCCCATCGCAGGCCTCCGCCGCGCGGCCAGATCTCGAACAGGCCGTGCACGGCCACCGGCACGATGGGCACCCGCGTCTGCAGGGCCGTGATGGCCGCGCCCTTCTTGAACCGCCGGGGCGTTCCGTCCGGCGACCGCTCGCCCTCGGGGAACAGTGTGAGCAGCAGGTTGCGCCGGAGTCCGAAGGCCCCGGCCTGCATCGCGCGGAGCAGGTTGGCGTCGGGATCGACCGGCACCACGTTCATCAGCGCCGCGAGCCTCCTCATGAACGGCGTCTCGAAATACTCGCTCGCGCCCACGAAGAACAGGCGCCTGAACGTCCGGTAGGGGAGCGTCCCGACCAGGAGAAACGCGTCGAGGTAGCTCTGATGGTTGGGGCTGATGAGGTACGTGCCCTCCGCCGGCAGATGCCCGCGCCCCTCCACGCGAAGCCCGATGAGCCGTCTCGCGAGCAGGTTCAACGCCCGGAGCACCACGTACGCCAGCGTGCCAAACAGCGGTTTGGGCTGCAGGATCCCGGTCAGTACGGGGTCGGACTCGTCGGCGGTCAGCACGCGCGCCCACGGGTCGGCCGATGCCGGCGCCGGCGCGCCCGACACGGCCGCGGCCGGGTCGATCGCATCGACGAGATCGCGGACCGTCAGGATGCCCTGGGCGTCGTCGTCGGGCACGTCTACGCCGAACTCGTGCTCCAGCGTCGAGAGCAGTTCCACGCGCTCCATCGAGTCGAGGCCGAGGTCGAGTTCGAGGTTCGAGTCCGGACGGATGGCCGTGCCGTGCCGCGCGGCCGCGCGGATGGTCGCCAGGATTCTGGCCACATCCGGGTCCGCGGCCCACACCTGTTCTTCCGCGCTCCAGTCCACCGCCTCGTCAGCCGCCTGCGTGCGGGCCTTCTTCTCGGTGTACAGGCGTTCGATCTCGTGGCGCTTGAGCTTCCGGGTTGTGGTCCGGGGCAGATCCTCCATCCAGATGTCGAAGCTGAGGACGCGCTTGTGGTGGGGCAGGGTGAGCGACAGGCTCTCGATGTCGAACCGGATGATCTCGCGGAAATTGACGACCCGCCGCTCGCGCATCACATCGGCGTCCGGCACCACCACCGCGTGCAGCCGTTCGGCGGAGGGCTCCCCGGGCAGGGCGATGCCGAGGACGCAGATGTCCCTGATGAACGGCGAGGCGGTGTAGTGCGACTCAATCTCCTCCGGGTAGATGTTCTTCCCGGACGCCAGCACGATGATCTCCTTCTTGCGGCCCGTGATGACGAGCCGGCCCCCGCGGTCGAGGTAGCCGAGGTCGCCGGTGTGAAGCCAGCCGCCGGCGAGGGCCACGGCGTTGACGTCGGGCCGGTTGTGGTAGCCCGCCATCACGATCGGGCCGCGAATCAGGACCTCGCCGTCCTGGTACTCGCGGGTGTGCGATCCGGCCGGGTCGGGCGCGATGCGGACTTCCACGCCGTCGAGCGGCGGGCCCACGGTGTCCACGTGGGGGTCGCCGATGCGCGTGGCGGTGGCGGCCCCGGAGCATTCGGTGAGGCCGTACGCCTGCACGATGTTGAATCCCATGCCGAACAGATCGCGGCCGACCTTCGGATCGAAGCGGGACCCGCCGCACACCATGATGCGCATGCGTCCCCCGATGGCCTCATGGGCCTGGCGGAACAGCAGCCGGCCGAGATTGACCCGGGCGTACGACCGCAGCCAGGTATTGAGGGTGACGAGCGTCGTGAAGGCGGCGCGGGCTGCAAGGCCCGACGCCGCCACGCGCTCGGCGATGCGCTGGTGGAGCAGGTAGTAGAACTGCGGGACGACACAGAACGCCGTGATGCGCCGCTCCGAGAAGGCCCGCATCATCTCGGCGCTGTTCACGGTTTCCAGGAACACGATTCGCGCCCCCGCCGTCAGCGGGAGCAGCAGGTTGGCAATCTGCGCGAGCGCGTGGAAGAGCGGCAGGATGGCCAGGATGGCGTCCCGCTCGTCGATCCGGATCACGCCGAGCGCGCCCAGCCGCTCTGCGCGGAGGTTGCCGTGCGTCAGGATCACGCCCTTGGGATCGCTCGTCGTGCCCGACGTGTACAGCATGACGGCAGGGTCGGCCTCGGTGGCGGTGCAGGCGGGCAGGGCCGGCGCCGCCGGGCCCGTGACCGGCGGCACGAGGCCCGTGACGCCCGGCGCCGATCCGGACAGCAGGAGCACGTGAGGCGGCGGCGCCAGTCCGGCGGCGGCCTCGCGGGCGGCGGCGAGAAACCGGGAAGACGCCACGATGGCCTTCGCTTCGCTGTCACGGAGGACGGTGCGGACCTGCGACACGTCGTACGCCGTGTCGAGCGGGACGGCCACCGCGCCGAGGCGGAGGACGCCCAGATAGGCCACGAACCAGCGGTAGTGGTTCTCGGCGAGGACCGCGCAGCGATCGCCTGCGCCGACCCCAAGGCCTGAGAGGGTCGAGGCCGCGTGCTCCGCCAGGACGGCCAACTCGCCGAAGGTGACCTGATCGATGCCCGCATGGTGGCAGTACTCGACGGCCACAGTCTCGGGAATCCGGGAGGCGATGGCACGGAAATCGTCGTAGACGTGGGGCATGGGAGGCCTGGCAGCCGATCATACCAGCAGTCGCGCCGCGTCCGCCGCGCGGTCGCGCGGCAGACGGGCTACTGCCAGAGGCAGTCGGAGGAGGGGAGGGCCCCTGTGCCCGGGCCCAGGCGCTTGCGCTGGCCCTTGTCGCGATACATCCGGCGGTCAGCCGCGCTGATGACGCCCTCGACCGTGTCGGCATCGTCCGGGAACGTGGAGGCGCCGACGCTGACCGAGAGCGAGACGAGGCGGCCCGGGACCGGCTCGACCCAGATTGCGGCGATGGCGCGCTGGAGGTCGGTGCGGCGCCGCTCCGCCTGGGGCGCGTCGCAGTCGCCGAGCACGAGGACGAACTCGTCGCCGGCGAACCGCGCGCAGACGTCGTAGACGCGCAGGCTGGCGCGCAGGACCTGCGCGACTTCGCGGAGCGCGCTATCACCCGCCTGGTGCCCGAACTCGTCGTTGATCAGCTTGAAGCCGTCCATGTCGAGCACGAGGACCGACAGCTGCCCGCCGTGGCGGCGCACCCGGGCGAGCTCCTGCCCGAGGTGACGGTCGAGGTAGCGGCGGTTGGGGAGGCCCGTGAGGACGTCGGTCAGCGACTGTTCCTGGGTCTGTTCGAACACGATGGCGCTGGCGATGACATTCGAGGCGTGCGTGGCCACGCGGGCGAGCAGGCGGCGGTGATCCGCCGTGTACGCGTTCCGATCGGCGTGATACACGGCCAGCGCGCCGATGGTGCCGGCGTCGGTCACCAGCGGGGCGACCGTCAGGGACTGCAGGCGCGCCGGCGAGCCCAGCACCGAGGCCGCCGACGCGGGCAGGACCGAGCCGAGGCCCTCGAGCGTGGAGGCCGTGACGGCCCGGATGGCGTCCTGCTGGGTGCCCACGACGTGCGAACACATGAAGAGCTCCGACGATGCGTCGAGGCGGAACAGCGCGCAGGCGTCGAGAGGCATCATGCCGACCAGTCTCGCCGAGATGAGCGAGAGGGCATCCGACACCTGGAGCGACGCGCTGAGAGACTGGCCCATCTCCCGGAGAATCTGGTCCTCGCGCTGCGCCACGGCGATGTCGGCCAGCGCGGTTGCCGCGGATCCCTGCCCATGCGCCTCGAGGGCGCCTCTCGCCGTGCCCGACGCCTGATGCAGATGGGCTTCGACGGCCGGCAGGATCTCGATGAACTTCTCGACCAGCTCCGGGTCGAGCGTCGACCCGCCGTTTTCCCGCAGCGTCGCGATCGCCTCCGCGTAGGTGTGCGACGACCGGTACGGACGTTCCTCCAGCATCGAGGTGAAGCAGTCCACGACCGCGAGGATCCGCGCGCCGAGCGGGATGTCGTCGCCCCGAAGGCCCTTCGGGTAGCCGCGGCCGTCCCATCGCTCGTGGTGCGAGAGCACCAGCGGGGCAACCGGGTGCGGAAACGGGACCTGACTGATGATGTCGGCGCCGACGCGCGGGTGCTTCTTGAGCAGTTCGTACTCTTCGTAGGTGAGGCGGCCGGGCTTCGACAGGACGTGGTCGGGCACCGCCAGATTGCCGATGTCATGCAGCAGGGCCGCCGTCTTCACCGCCTGGACCTCGGGTTCGTCCATCGACAGCGCGCGGGCCAGTCCCTCGGAATACACCTGGATGCGCTCGACCTGCTCCGGCGTCGTGTTGTCCTTGGCCTCGATGGCCTTGGCGAGCGCCTTCACCACGGAGAGATGCACGTTGCACATTTCCCGGACGCGCCCGTTCTCCGCCGCCAGACGGTCCGTGTGCGCCCGGTAACTGCGGTAGGCGAAGTGCGCGGGGAGGGCGAACGCGAGGGCCCACCAGTGCCGGCTGCCGGTGAAGAGCTCGCCAAGCAGGACGGCCAGGACGGCGCCCGCGTAGTAGGTCGGCGCGCTGGCGAGCAGGCGCTCCTCGATCGCCGCGCGGGTCTGGCCCTCCGTCGACGCCGCCATGACGAGCCCGACCAGCCCCGTGGTCACCATGAAGTAGGCCGTCGCGGCGACCATCGCGCCGACCAGCCCTGCCCAGTACTCCGGCGGCAGCATGCTCGCACACCCCTGGTAGACCAGGCCGGCCGACAAGACGCTCAGCGCCGTGGAGCCGAGAGTGAAGACGGTCCGGTACCAGGAGCGGGCGTCCTTGCGGCGGTAGACCGAGGCGCCCCAGGCGGCGGCGACGGCGAGCGGCACGCTGGGCCACGGCCCGATGAGGACGATCGACAGCAGGTTGGCGACGTACAGCCACGAGAGCGCGGACCCGCCCTCGTTGAGCGGCACCTCCACTTTTGCGGCGCCGCTCAGCAGGCAGAAGGCCAGCAGGATCAGGAGCGTGGGCCAGCGGTCGAGCGGGAGATCCGCGAGGCCGCCCACGGTCGCGACCAGGCCGGCCACCGCCACCAGGCCGACGCCCACCTGGACGAGCGGAGGCAGGCTGGCGAACCCGGTTCGCTCGGCAGGGCGGGCCCGGCCCGCCTTGGCCGCAGACAGGCTCACGCTTTCCATGGCAAGCCTCTCTGCGCATCAATGGCGTCGGCCGCCTCGTGCAGGGCGGCGCCGTCTGCGACTCCCCACGCGCGGTGCTGCGCGGCGTTCAGCAGGTCGCTCCAGTAGTCGCCGTCGCGCGGGCTGCTCGCGAACCCGAGGCGCAGCGGGGAGGGCTTGGACGGCTGGGCCACGAGGTCGGCCGGCAGCGCGGCCGCGATGCGCCGGCCGACCAGCGCCTCGGCTGCGGCGTCGGCGTCCTTCATCAGGACGACGAGGGAGTCCTCCGTGGGCCTGAAGATGAGATCCGAGACGCGCGTCGAGTGGCTGACGGCCATCATCGCGTGGAGCATCGTGCCGGCGTCGCCCTCGTTCTTGAGGCACAGCACGGCGCGGGATCGCCCGGACTCGCCAGCCCGCCGGCGGTCGCGGGCAAGCAGCGCGTCGAGCGACCGGCGGCCCGCGACGCCGACCAGTTCCTGCTCGGAGAAGAGTCCGAGGCGGGACCGGTCGTGTTCGAGCGCGCGTTCGAAGGCCTCGGCAATGGCGGCGCCCACCAGTTCGAGGGCATAGCGCTGGTCCTCACGGAAGCCCTGAACCCGGAGCGCATAGAGCGTGACGACGCCGACCCCGGCCCCGGCGTGCACGAGGGGAACGCTCAAGAGGCTCTTGAACCGGGGTTCGAGCCCGTCGAGGCGGTCGTCGAGGTCGAGCGCCGAATCGGCGTTGATGACCGAGTGGCCGTTGGCCGCGACCCAGCCGCTGACCTTGTGGCCGAGGGGCATCCGCAGGTTCTGGACGAGGGCTTCTCCGTATCCCGATGCATAGACGGCGGCCAGCTCGTCGGCGGCGTCGTCGCGGCGGTAAAAGACCACGAGGCCCGCGGACGCGAAGCGCAGCAGCTGGCGGGACACCGTGCGGCAGACCTCCTCGACGCCGGCATCCGCGCCGAGTCGTGAGAGGTCCTCGTGGAGCCGGAGCACGGCGGCGGAGTCCGAGAGCCGCAACTCGATCGGCAGCGACTGGCCGCCGTCGTCTTTCGCCGGCGCCGTGGCGGCTGCGGCGGGCACGCCGCCGCCAGGGTCCGCGGCCGCCTCATCGTAGGGCTCGCTCTGGACGAAGTCCTGGATCTTCTCGAATGCGCGGACCACGTCCGGGTCGTACATCGTCCCGGCGCGCTCGCGCACGATGGCCATGGCTGCGTCATGCGAGAGCCCGCGCCGGTAGGGGCGGTGATCCCGGAGCGCGTCGTAGCAGTCGACGACCGACAGGATCCGGGCGCCGATGGGGATGGCTTCGCCACGCAGCTTGTCGGGGTAGCCGGTGCCATCCCAGTTCTCGTGATGGTGGCGGATGACCGGCACCACCGGAAAGGTGAACCCGATTGTGGAGACCATGTCGGCGCCCATCGCGGGGTGCGTCTTGATGATCTCGAACTCGCCGGCGCTCAGCTTGCTCGGCTTGTTCAGGATGTGATCGGGGATCCCCGTCTTGCCGTAGTCGTGGAGCAACCCGGCGAACTTGATCGCCTTCTGTGCCTCCGGATCGGCGACGCCCATGGCCTCGGCCAGCCGGACGGCGAACTTCTTGACGCGCCGGATGTGGCCGCGCGACGTCGCGCGGTCCTTGGCTTCGGCCGTCATGCCCAGGGTCTCCGCCAGCCTCAAGTTGAGGTCTTCGATTTCGTCGACGTGCCTGCTCTGATCCTCGAGGCGGACCCTCGACTCCTTCAGCGCGTAGTAAGGCTGGAGCAGCAGGGGCAGAATCGCGGCGAACGCGACCGCTCCGGCGGCGAGCCCGCCCGGGACGAGGCTGGTCGCCAGCACGATGGCGAGCGAGACACTGCTGAAATAGTGCGAACCCACGTCGCGGATGAACAACGCCCAGAGGGGGAACGGAGGCGTGCCCGAGCGCCCTGCTTCGGCCAGGGCGTTCAGGCCGCTGTTCATGACGAGATAGACGGCGCACATCGCCAGGGCCGGCAGGCCGACCTGGGCCACCGAGGCCTCGTGCAGCCAGAGCGGGCCCGCGGCGCCAAGCATCCCGGCGACCAGATAGTAGGTGCTGGATGCGGCCCACATCGAGAGGGCCGGTTCGCCCAGGCCGAAGGCCGCGTGGCGGTATTGGCGCTCTCGTTTCCGAAGCAGTTCCTGCTTGAGCGAGAACGTCAGGCCATCCAGCGCCAGCGTGATGACGGCGGGCGCCCAGCCGAAGACGATGACGATCAGGAACGGCGCCGCCTCCGAAAACGACACGTACGCTTTGTGGCCTCCGACCTTGACGGGGGAGACCTTCCTGAAGAAGTGCATCGCGGGGCTGATGACGGCGAGCCCCACCCACCAGAAAGGCACCGCGGCCGCGTGGAGCGCGTACAGGGCATTGAGCAGCGCGGTGAGACCGAAGACGAACACGGTCGCCACGAATGCCATCTGCAGGCCCGATCGGCGGCTGGCGGCGGAGTTCACGCGCGCCTCTGCTCCACCAGCGCGAACTCGGCGATCTTGCGGTACAGGGTCTCGCGGCTGATCTGGAGCACCTGCGCGGCGCGCTTCTTGTTCCAGTTGAGCGCATCGAGGACGTGGCGGATGTGATCGCGCTCGACGTCGCGCAGCGGCACCAGGACCGGCGTCTCGGACCTCTCCAGCGCGGCCACCGGATGGAGGAACTGCAGGTCGCGGGCGCGGACCACGCCGTCGTGCGCGGACAGCGCGGCGCGCGACACGGTGGTTTCCAGCTCCCGGATGTTGCCCGGCCACGGGTAGGACACCAGCAGCGCCAGGGCATCGGGCCCGAAGCGCCGCGCGTCCAGGGGCAGGCCCTGGGCCGCGCAGTAGCGCGCGAGGAAACGGTCGGCCAGCACGGGGATGTCGGACGGCCGTTCACGCAGCGCCGGCAGGCGGATGGCGAAGCCGTTGATGCGGTAGTACAGGTCTTCGCGGAACGTGCCGTCGCCGACGATGGATTCGAGCGGCCGGTTGGTCGCGCAAATCAGGCGGAAGTCCACGTCGATGCTCGTCCGGCCGCCGAGGCGCTCGACGCGGTGTTCCTCGGTGACCCGCAGCATCTTCGCCTGCGCCATGGGCGACAGGTCTCCGACTTCGTCGAGAAACAGCGTGCCGTGGTTCGCGAGCTCGATGCGTCCGGGCTTGCGCTCGTACGCGCCCGTGAAGGCGCCGCGCTCGTACCCGAACACCTCCGACTCGAAGAGCGAGTCGGGCAGCGCCGCGCAGTTCACGGCCTGGAACGTCTCGAGCTGCCGGCTGCTGAGCTCGTGGATGATGCGGGCGACGACCTCCTTGCCCGCGCCGGTGGGGCCGAGGATGAGCACCGCGAGGTCCGTCTTCGCCACGGTGCGGATGGACTCGAAGATGACCATCATCTTCTCGTCCCGCCCGATCATTTCGCGGAACCGCTGGATGGACGGCGACCGATCTTCGGCAGATTCGCCCGGTCGATCGGTCAGGAAGTCCTCGAGCAGTCTCGCGAACTCCGGGTCCGCGGGCCGGACGAACTGGTACAACACGGGCCGGGTGCCAACCGTGCGGACGGCGCCGGCATTGACCAGTTCGCGCAGGCAGTTGGCGACATCCACCCGGATGCGGCCGAACGTCTGCATCAGCGACTCAATCTCGTAGCTCTCGTACGGCCTGGCGCCGAGGTAGCGGAGCAGGCCGGCGCGCAGCGGCGACTGCACGAGCGCCGTGAATCGGGGGCGGGCCTGGGCGCCTGCCCGGCCCGCGTCGGCGGGTGCGATCGGTCCGGGAACGCCGGGTGTCGTGGTTCGGTGCAGCATACGATCGCCTCACTCTCAGCCACGGCTGTCTCAAGAGGCGTGCCAGCTGGCGAGGAGTGAGACATCGCAGGCAAATACGTGAGAATCCGGCCTGAAAAGCCAGGCTGACGCCGCGCTGGCACTACGTGCGGGGAGGGTCTGAGGGCCCGGGGCTACAAGAAGTGTGAGGTTTCGAGGCACTTTGCGCGCGAGGTCTGCCCCGTCGCGAGGCACGGGCGCAGTCGCGGTGCCGCGTTCAGACCGAAGGTGGCGGGATCATGGGCAGCTGGGCCTGCCAGGGTGTGTCGCGGAACTGGACACACCCCGCTCGACGGCCGCTCAGCGCGGGGCGCGAAGCTCGGCCCGCCCCACCAGCTGACCGCCTTCAGTGACCACCTCCAGCCGCAGGACGGATGCGCCGGCCGTCCGGGCCAGGTCGATGGCGCTCCAGAGGCGGAAGCCCTCGCGGCGGCCGCCCGAGACCGCGTGGACGTCGGACACCGACGCGAGCACGGAGTCCCGGTACCAGCGCAGTTCGACCCGGTCCTTGAGGCCGAGCGGCGCCCGCAGCGCCGTGACGGCATAGACCCGGCCGGCCCCGCCGGGAGGCAATGACGTGAGCGGCTGGCTGACGTGCAGCGTCGCGAGGTCCAGGCCGGAGCCGAACACGGTCGACGTCAGGCGCAGCGGCGCAGGCGGCACCAGGGGGCGCGCGACCTCCGCGGCCAGGAACACGAGCAACGCACCGGCGGCGATGCCGGCCCATGCCTGGCGCTGCCCGAGCCGCCACCGGCGCCACGCCAGGGTCGTGAATCCCACCACGGCTGCCAGCGCCCCCGCCCGCGCCGACCGTTGCGCGCTGAGGCCCAAGGTCACTGGCAGCGCGACGCTCACGACGGCGAACGCGTTGAAGGCGAAGAACCACGCGGCCAGGACTCTGCGCGCCGACAGCACCCGGTCGTACACAAGGTCCAGCGTCGACAGCACGGCCGAGACGGCCAGCACGATCAGGAACAGGGCATTGCGCGACCGCCAGGTCGTGCTGCCGGCGTAGATGGGAAGGATGAAGAAGAGCAGCTGCTGGTAGAGGTTCTTGTTGACGTAATTGACGAGGAACCGCGCCCGCCCCCACCACGCGCCGGCGCGACGCTGGACGACGTTCGCCAGGAAGAGGCTCAGGAGCCAGATGGCGACGAGGTAGAAGGCCGAGTACCGGAGCCACGCGTAGTTGCGCGCCCCGAGCCACATGATGCCGGCTCCCAGCGCCAGCACGTAGGCGCTGTGCAGCCACCACAGGAGCGCCTCGTACCGGCCGAGGCGCGCCCGAAGGGGGCCGAGCGGCGCACGCCGCCGGCCGCCATCGATGCAGGCGCCGTCCACCCCGGCGCTACCGCTTGACCGGCAGCGGCGGCGGCGGCGCCAGCTTCACCGGGCTCTTCTTCAGCAGGTCGAGGATGACCTCGATGCCCTTGTCGAGCTGCTGGTCCTCACCGGCGTACTCCCGGGCCGGATCGTTGTCGACGACGATGTCGGGTTCGACGCCGACGCCTTCGATCGCCCAGGTCTTGCCAGCGACGTCGTAGCGCGAGAACTCGGGCCGGTTGAGCACGCCGCCGTCGAGCATGGGGAGCGCGCCCCGGATGCCGACGACGCCGCCCCAGGTGCGCTTGCCGATGACCGGGCCCATCTTGTACGTCTTGAACCGGTACGTGACCAGATCCCCGTCGGAGGCCGAGAACTCGTCGGCGAGCAGGACCTTGGGCCCGAGAATCATCGCGCCAGGATTGGTGCCAGGCGTCCCGTTGCGCGCGATGTCCACCAGGACCAGCTCGCGCCGCAGGCGTTCGATGATCATCGGCGACACGTTGCCCCCGCCGTTGCTGCGCACGTCGACGATGATCGCGTCCTTGTCGGTCTGGGGGTAGAAGTACTTCGCGAACTCGTTCAGTCCGGGCACGCCCATGTCGGGAATGTGCATGTAGCCGACACGGCCGCCGGTCGCCTTGGTGACCTTCTCCAGGTTCCCCTGCACCCAGTCGAAGTAGTACAGGCCGCGTTCGTCCTCAATCGGGATCACCACCGTCTCGCGCGAGCCCTGCGGGGATGGCGTGGCGTTGAGCCGGAGGCTGACCTGCTTGCCGGCCTTGCCGACGAGGGCCTCCCAGATGTCGGTGAGGGCCGCGGTGGAGCGGCCGTCGACCTCCAGGATGTAGTCGCCGGCCCTGGCGTCGACGCCAATCTCGGTCAGCGGGGAGCGCTTCGCGCCGTCCCAGTTCTGTCCCGTGAAGATCTTCGTGATCCTGAAGTACTTCGACTGCGGGTCGCGCTGGAGCTGGGCGCCGAGCAGGCCCATCGGCGTGCGCTCGAGGCGGGGCAGGTCGCCGCCGCCGACGTAGGCGTGGCCGGCGTTGAGCTCGCCGATCATCTCGCCGATGACGTACGTCAGGTCGGCGCGGTGGTTCACGTACGGGACGAGCACCTCGTACGTGCGGCGCATCGCGGGCCAGTCCACTCCGTGCATGTTGGGCGCGTAGAAGAAGTCGCGCATCTGCCGCCACGACTCGTTGAACATCTGGCGCCACTCGGCGTGACGGTCGAGGCTGACCTTCATGTCCGAGAGACCCAGGAAGTCGCGCGGGTCGGCCTTCCCGACCGGCGTGTCGATGATGGCGAAGCGGTTGCCGGGCTGGCCGATGAGCATCTTCTTGCCGTCGGCGGAGATTTCGTAGCCGGTGCCGGCCCCGATCTGGGTCTCCGCCTGCTTCTCGAGATCGTATACGTAGAGGGCCGCCGCTTCCCGCGCGCCGGCCCGGCCGTAGTAGAGGCGGCTGCCAACCGGCGTGAGCGACGCGTAGTTCGCCGGCGGTGTCGGAATCACACCGATGCGGGCGATGAGGCCGTCGGCGTCCACCTTGACGGCCGGCGCCCCGCCGGCCTGCTTCGCGTCGGCGGCCTTCGGCTCAGCCGCCTTCGCGTCCGCCGGGATCTTCACCTCGTCGCTCCTGGGCGCGAACGGGCTTTTCGTGTCCTTCGCGAGCGTGACGAAGTAGATCCGCGACATGTCGGTGTAGACGTGCTGGAACTCCGTCTGCCCGTATGTGGGGTTGAAGCTCCGCGCCGAGACGAAGAAGAGCAGCGTGCCGTCGGCGCTGAAGACCGGTTCCGACGACGCGAACCAGGCGTCGGTGGCCGGGGTGGTCTGCTTCGTCTCGAGCGAGTAGAGATAGATGCGCTGCGGACCTTCGACCTCGGGCTTCGCGTAGGCGACCCAGCGGCTGTCGGGCGACCAGGAGTAGTCGGTGATCTCGAACGCGGCGGACTCGGCGATCTGCGCCGGGACCTTGGTCTCGATGTCGACGATGTGCAGGCGCTGCTCGCGATCGGACCACATCAGTTTCCTGCTGTCGGGCGACCAGACCGGCCGGTACTTGTAGTTGCTGCCGCCCTTGGTGACCGGTGTGGCCGCGCCGCGCCCGTCCTGCGGCGCGATCCAGATCTCGTCCTCGCCGGTGGCGTCGGAGATGTACGCGATCCAGCGCCCGTCGGGCGACCATTTCGAGTTGCGCTCGTGCACCCCGGGAGTCCGGGTCAGGTTGCGGGTGGGACCGAACCGGGCCGGCACGGTGAACACGTCCCCCCGCGCGCCGAACAGGGCGCGGCTGCCGTCCGGCGCGATCTCGTAGCTGGTGATACTGCCGCTGACGTCCACGATGGACCCGCGCCCGCTGTCGAAGTCCTCGCGGAGGCGCACCGGGATCTTCGCCACCCGCTCGGACGCCAGATCGAGCGTGTAGATCCAGCCGCCGTTCTCGAACACGATCGCCCGGTCGCCCATCGACGGGAACTTCACGTCGAACTCGGTGAAGGTGGTGAGCTTCTTCGTCTGCTTCGAGCCGAGGTCGTAGCTGTACAGGTTCATGCGCCCGCGCTCGTCGCGGTCCGAGGCGAAGTACACCTTGGACCCCTTCCACATCGGGATGATGTCCTGCGCGGCGTTCCCGGTGAGGTTCGTCGTGGCCTTCGTCGCGAAGTCGTGCAGCCACACCTCGTCGGCCTGCCCGCCGCGGTACCGCTTCCACGTGCGGAACTCCCGGAACACCCGGTTGTAGACGAACTGGTTGCCGTCGGGAGAGAAGCTGCCGAACCCGCCGCGCGGCAGGGGCAGCGGCTCGAGGGGCCCGCCGTCGACGGAGGCCAGGTAGAGCTGGCCGCGGAAGTCGTTCCACTCGGTCCGCCGCGATCGAAACAGAATCTGCGCGTCGTTCTTCCAGCCGATGACGATGTTGTTCGGGCCCATCCGGTCGGACACGTCGTCGCGCCCCAGCGTGGCCGTGTAGGTCAGCCGCTTCGGAATCCCGCCCTCGGCCGGGATGAGGTACACCTCGGTGTTGCCGTCGTACTGGCCGGTGAAGGCTATCGACCTCCCGTCGGGCGAGAACCGGGCGAACATCTCGAAACCCGCATCGCTTGTCAGGCGCCGCGCGACGCCTCCCGCCACAGGCACGGTGTAGAGGTCGCCGGCATAGGTGAAGACGACCTGGTTGCCGTGGATGGCCGGGAAGCGAAGCAGGCGCGCCTCGTCTCCGGCTGGCGTCTGGGTGTGCACCGGCGCGATTGACGGGCCGGCGGCGACAAGGGCGGTCATCAGCAGAAGGGCGGCACGTTTCATGGGTATCGGGACCTCGTTCCTTCGATTCTACACGGGAGGACCGTGCGGCCGGCACGAAACAGGAACGCCGCGGAGGGGGATCCGCGGCGCGTCGGAAGGCACGATGATCCGGGCTCACGGCCCGGCACGGTCAGATCGCTCAACCGCCTCCGGTCGAACAGGACGCGCCGCCGTAGGCTCCGGTCCCGCCGCTGCGGCTGGAGCCGCCGAGGCCGAAGGTTGAGTGCTGCTTCTCCAGTGCTTCGCTCGCGCACCGCGGACAGGACGGCGTCCGGCTGCCGACAACGAGCGCCTCGAACCGGTGTCCGCAGGTCTTGCACTGGTATTCGAACAAGGGCATGGTCGGACTCCTCTTCTTCTGGATTCACGAATGCGCCGGTTGGTGACACACGCCCCGGGGCCGCAGGCTCCCGTGGCCCGGAGGGCCTCGGGACAGCCTGTCCTCTATGCTAGAGTGACACGACCCTCGGGGAGCGTACGATGGAATTCCACACGATTATCGAGCCGTTCCGGATCAAGTCCGTCGAGTCGGTCAAGTTCACCCGGCGGGAGGATCGCGTGACGGCGCTGCGCGCGGCAGGCTACAACGTGTTCCGCCTGCACGCGGAGGACGTCCTGATCGACCTGCTGACCGACTCGGGGACCGGCGCCATGTCCGCCGCGCAGTGGAGCGCCATCATGCAG
Organism: Vicinamibacterales bacterium; assembly: GCA_025456345.1. Lineage (GTDB taxonomy): Bacteria > Acidobacteriota > Vicinamibacteria > Vicinamibacterales > JAKQTR01 > JAKQTR01. The sequence goes on from JALOKU010000010.1 coordinate 50,398, forward strand.
GCCGACGAGTCGTACGCCGGCAGCCGGTCGTTCTACCGGTTCGAGTCCGTCGTCAAGGACCTCACCGGGTTCGCGCACGTGATCCCGACGCACCAGGGCCGGGCCGCCGAGCGCATCCTGTTTCACACCGTCCTGAAACCCGGCCAGGTCGTGCCCAACAACAACCACTTCGACACGACCCGCGCCAACATCGAAGTGGAGGCGGCCGAGGCCCTGGACCTCGTCATCCATCAGGGCACGGTGCCCCACGTGATTCACCCGTTCAAGGGCGACATCGACCTTGCGGCGCTCGAGCGCCTGCTCGACGATCGCGGGGACCTGGTGCCGCTGGTGATGGTGACGGTCACCAACAACTCGGGCGGCGGGCAACCGGTGTCGCTGGAGAACCTGCGGGGCGTGCGGCGGTTGTGCGACCGGCACCGGAAGCCGTTCTTCCTCGACGCCTGCCGCTTCGCGGAGAACGCCTGGTTCATCAAGCTCCGCGAACCGGGGCAGGCAGGGCGCACGCCCAAGGCCATCGCGCAGGAGATGTTCTCGCTGGCCGACGGGTGCACCATGTCGGCCAAGAAGGACGGCCTGGCGAACATCGGGGGCTTTCTGGCGATGAACGACCCCGCGTGGGCCGAGGCCGCGCGCAACCTGCTCATCCTGACCGAGGGGTTCCCGACGTACGGCGGCCTGGCGGGCTACGATCTCGAAGCGGTCGCCCGGGGCCTCGAGGAAGTGGTGGAGGAGGACTACCTCCGGTACCGGATCCGATCCACCGAGTACCTGGGCGAGAAGCTGATTGCGGCCGACGTGCCGATTATCCGCCCGCCGGGCGGGCACGCGATCTACCTCGACGCGCGGGCGCTGCTGCCGCACGTTCCGCCGCTGGCCTACCCGGGCATCGCGCTGGCGAACCAGCTCTACGTCGAGGCGGGCATCCGCGGCGTGGAGATCGGCACCGTCATGTTCGGGATGCGCCCGGACGGGACCGAGCGCCCGGGTCCGATGGACCTGGTGCGGCTGGCCATCCCGCGGCGCGTCTACACGCAGTCGCACATCGACTACGTGGCCGAGGCCGTGATCGCGGTGGCGTCGGCGCGGGCCGGCCTGCGCGGTTACCGCATCGTCTCGGCGCCGAAGACGCTGCGGCACTTCACGGCCATGTTCGAGCCGATGGCCTAGCGGTTCTGCAGGAACTCGCGCGTGAGCTCCTGCCACTGTCCCTCCTCGAGCAGTTCCGGCGGATGCGTGACGTATTCACCGCCATCCGCCGCGGCCGATCCGAGCCTGGCCTCGAAGAACCGCGAGAGGCGGTGCTCCTCGTCCCACAGCCAGTTCTTCGCGCGGACGCCGGTCGGCAGTTGCTCGAAGGCGGAGTCGGACGGCGCCACCGCGAAGAGCCACCCCCGCGAGTACGGATCGCGGTGCAGCAGCGACGCGTCCTCACGGACGGCCTGGTTGATGCGGGTGATCGTGCCGGCGACCGGCGACACGATGTGGGCGCGCCGCCGCGCCGTGCGGATTTCGCCCACCGGGTCGCCGGCCCGGACGACGGTGCCCACCGGCGCCAGCGTGAGCCCCATGGGCGCCTGGAACAGGCGCTGCGCCAGGTCGTCGAATCCGACGCGGACGCGCTGGCGGCCAACCGGCTTCACCCAGGTGTGGCCCGGCGCGTAGTAGACGTTGTCGCTCCAGAACAGGTGCCCGACCCGCATGACGCCCTGCAATCGCCGGCGCACGGCGTCGACGCCCTTCATGCCCGTCAGGAACACGAAGACGGGCACCGAGAGCGCCGCCAGCACCAACAGCAGCAGACCCATCCGGATGGCCAGGCCGGCGACCAGTACGGCTCCCGATTCAAGTGCAGTGAAGAGGGTGTCCATGATGTCCTCGACTTTCCTACTGCGAGCGGTGGCACAACGTGCAGTCGTCGAACCCGAACGACTTCTTCCCGTCGTGGCACGCGCCGCACGCCTGTCCCTTTTCCATCGCGGCGTGCGTGACGGGCTTCCCGTCGGCCGCCGCACCGGCCTTGAGTATGCTGAACGCCTTCGGGTGGCAGCTGGTGCACGACGGAGCCGATTCGTCGACGTGCGAGGCATGGTTGAAGGTCACCTTGCCAGGGCTGTCACCGGTCTGGGCGAACTGATACGGCGCGGGCAGCTTCGGCATCTTCGACTGCGCCGCGACGGCGCTCCAGAGCGCCAGCACGAGGAGCAGAACGACGGCCGCCGCGCCACACCGCGTGCTGCTACGCATCGGGGCCCTCCTCGGCGGTGAGCAGGAACGTGGCCGCCAGGCGATCCCAGCCATCCGGGTCGATGGCTCTGGCCATGCCGGCCACGGGCGCGCCGCCGTCCTGTGCCAGGGCCCCGAGGCCGGGCGCGACGTGGCCGCGAAGGCCTGCCGCGGCCTCTTCCATCCAGCGGTGGACGGCCCGTCCGGCCATCAGGTTGATCCGGTTGGCGCGGAGCCGCGACGGGCGCACCTTCATCAGCCAGCCGTCGCCGTACGGGTCGCGCTCGGCGAGGTCCGGGGAGGCGGCCAACGCGGGATTCAGCGCCGCCACCGTGCCGTCAACCGGCGACAGCATGTCCACGGAGCGGCCGTCGGCGGCGGTCAGGCTCCAGGCCTGTTCGCCCTGGCCCACCGAGGCGCCGACGGCCGGCAGTGACACGCGTGATAGCGGCCCGACCAGCTTGGCGGCGAAATCGTCCAGACCGACGGTCACCAGGCCGTCATCCCCGCCCATGAGCCACGCGTGCCCGCGGTGGAAGAGCCGATCGGCCGGGATCAGGAACCACTCGGCGGCCCTGGCCACCGGCGTGCGGCGTGTCGCCGTCGCAAGCGCCGGGGCCTTCGCCGGGCCCTGGACGTAGCTCCAGAACGGGATGAACAGGAGCAGGAAGAGCACCGCGATGCCGTATTCCAGCATCTTTGCCGAATACAACGTGAGGATGTCGTGCGGAATCATGCAAGGCTCCTGTCAGTGCGACGCGGAATTGCGGTACTCCGGCAGCTCGTTGAGCACCGGCATGCGATTGACAATCCACCGGAACGTCGAGACCCCGATGGTGACCAGCGTGATCGACACCATCACCTCCATCGCGCTCGGGAAGTACCGATCCGGCACGTTCCAGTTCATGGCGATCACGGACACGTTGAGGCGATTGACAATGATGCCCAGCACGGTCCAGGCGGCGGTCCAGCGCACCAGCGTGACGCGGCGGTGGCGCGCGCCGTAGGCGAAGAGCATCGACGGCAGCAGGATGAAGCCGAGCATCTCGACCAGGAACCAGTAGCCATAGGGGGTGGCGAGCAGCGCCCATCGCCCGCCGTCGGCGACGCCCTGCAGCTTCACGAAGAAGTAGGCGAAGAGGACGATGGACGCGCCGCGCGCGAGGCCGAGGGCGATGCCGTCGATGTCCGTCTTGTGGTCGATGCGGGCCGCGAAGGCGCGGTGCGACAGCGCGCTCTCCACGATCACCATGCTGAGGCCCGCCGCGATGCTCGAGATGAAGAAGTAGGCCGGGATGAACGGCGAATACCACAGCGGGTGGAGCTTGGTGGGCGCCATCAGGAAGAGCCCGCCGAGCGACGACTGGTGGAGCGTCGAGAGCATGACGCCGAAGACCGTAAGGCCGATGGTCATGCGGACCGCCCACAGGCGCGCCTTCGGCCAGCCGAGCCACTCGAACACCGGCGGCAGGAACTCCATGCCGAGCACGGTGAGGTAGAGGACCACGCACCAGGCGATCTCGAACATCACCGACGGGCCGCCCCACGAGAAGAAGATCGGCACGGGCAGGTTCCAGGGACGGCCGAGGTCGGCCATCAAACCCAGCACCGCGAACAGATAGCCGAGGAAGCCGGTCAGCACCGCCGGCCGGACCACCGGGTGGTACTTCTCGAGGCCGAAAATGTAGACCGACGCCGCCAGCGTGTAGCCGCCGGCGGCCAGCGCGACGCCGCTGAGCATGTCGAAACCGATCCAGATGCCCCACGGGTTCGTCTGGGACAGGTTCGTCGAGGCGCCGAGGCCGAAGATGAACCGGTAGGCGATGAGCGGCACGCCGATCGCCATGATGAGGCCGGCCAGGAAGTTGCCCGGCGTCGCGAGGCTCTTGAGGTACTCCCAGAAGGACATGCCGAGGAACAGCTTGTCGCTCGCCCAACTCCGCGCGGGCGTGGCGGTTGCGGTGGTCGAACTAGACATGGTCGGCCTCCTCTCGCGCTTCGGTGCCGTGCGCTCCGATCTCGTTGCGGCGCTTGCTGAAGGTGTAGATGCCCATCAGCAGCGGCGGCCAGAGGGTGAGCACGAAGGGCACCGCGGCCAGAGAAGCCTGGGTCAGCGATGAGTAAGCGTAGGTGCCGAGTCCGGCGGGCATGCCCAGCTTCTCGAACGGGATGTCGGTGATGTACATCCAGCTGGTGCCGCCGACCTCGTCCTCGCCGAAGATGTGCCGCACGTAAGGGCTGTCCTTGGCGTAGAGGCGCTCGCGGGCGGTGTCGAGCAGCTGGTTGCGCAGGCCGAAGGTCAGCGCGCCGCTCGGGCACACCGACGTGCAGGCCGGCGCGTCGCCCTTGGCCTGCCGGTCGGCGCAGAACGTGCACTTTCTCACGTACGGCAGCGCCGAGTCGTATTCGTACTTGGGCACGTCGAACGGGCACGCGACCATGCAGTACCGGCACCCGAGGCAGCGGTCCTTGTGATAGACCACCGGTCCGGCGGGCGTCTTGTCCAGGGCGCGGACCAGGCACGCCGACGCGCACGCGGGTTCCACGCAGTGCATGCACTGCCGCTTGACGAAGCGCGCCGGCGTGGCGGCGGCGGCGGCGGCCTTGTTCACGACCGTAAAGGACACGGTGCTGGTCTTGCGCGGCGCCGCGAACACCGCCGCGTCGTCGAGCATGGCCGGCCCGGGCAGCGTGTTCGCTTCAGCGCACGCCGCTTCGCAGGCCCGGCAGCCGATGCACTTGGTCGTGTCCACCAGGACTCCGCGCCGGTTCGCGTCGAGCGACGCCGCGTCGGCCGACGCGGTGGCGGTCTTGGCGGGGGTCAGGGCCACGGCCCCCGCAGCCCCCGCCACTTTGAAGAATGCCCGTCGGTTCAGCTTCATAGTCAGTGACTCCGCGTGGAGTGTGTCGGGGTCTCAGGAGCGGCCCAGTGCCGTCACCAGGTACGAGGCGCCCACCAGCAGGAGCCCCAGAAGCGCGAGCGTGGGGATGATCATCATCGGAATACCTCCCTCCGGGCCGACGTGGCTGTCGCCGCTGCCGCAGCCGGCTGGCTGTGCGCCCGGATGCGGGTCAGCACGTCCTTGAAGAGCGGGCAGGCCTCGTAGTCGTGCCCCAGGCACGGGTCGGCGCTCGCGATGCGGTCGAGCGGGACCAGCTTCTTGACGGGGTAGGCCTGGCAGTAGAGCATGACGACTTCTTTCAGATACGGGCAGGACATTGCTGATGCCCCTTTCATCCACTCCAGGAGATAGCAAGGTCCGGGCCACCATCTGAGGAGAACGGAATCTTCGCGATAAGACCTTACATATCAGCGATATACATGCTTCAGGTACGATCGGGTCTGACCGGAGGAGGAGAGGCCTGTGTAGAGTAATTAAGCGGCCTTCTCGCCCTCGGAGAGCGATCTGAGGATAGTTGGGCTGATTTGCTCGCGTTTCTTGATAATTGCGGAATTCAACGGCTTTGTTGGGAATTTCCTCGCCCTGTCGACTCACGCACCGTCGATGAACCGCCGATATGTCTCGAGAGCCCTTGGAGCGGCATGTCATCAAGAGAGAGACTCGAACCGGCGCCTGAAGAGCCGCCCGACGGGCGGACCGTGATGTGTCCGCGATGCGGGGCCACAATGGCCGCCGGGCTGGCCTCGTGCCCGGCCTGCGGCATTGACGTCGCGCTGGCGGCCGTGCTGCTCGAGCGCCAGGCGCTCAGCGTGATTCCCGCCGGCCCGGGCACGCCGTTCGTCGGTGACGCGATGCTGTCGCGGTTCGGCGAATTCCTGATGAAGCAGGGGTACATCACGGCCGCGCAGCTTGACGCCGCCCTCGGGCGCCAGCGCGAGCTTGCCGGGGCCGGGGTCAGGGAGACGCTCGGGCAGGTCCTGCTCGAGATGCGCGTGATGACGCGCGAGCAGCTCGAGCTGGCGAGCGTCGAGCAGGTGCAGGAACTCCAGAGCGCCCTGCGGTCAGCCAACGTGCGGCTGGAGCAACGGGTGGCCGACCGCACGCGGGAGCTCGAGCAGGCCTATCGCAAACTCACCGAACTGGACCAGCTGAAAGGCAACTTCATTTCGAACGTGTCGCACGAGCTGCGGACGCCGCTCACCAAGATCAAGGGATTCAACGCGCTGCTGGCCTCCGGAGATCTGGGCGCGCTCACGGTCGAGCAGCAGCAGGCGGTGGAGGTGATGGGGCGCGGGGTGAGCGAGCTGGAGCGCCTCGTGGGAGACCTGATCCAGTTCGCCACCGGCGCCAGGGGCGAGATGGTGCTGCGGCCGGCCGTCATGCCCGTCGCCGAGGCACTGGAACGCGCGGTGGCCGCGCTGCGCGACCGTGCCGCGTCGGCGGACGTGATGCTGGCCTGTCATCCGCCCGGCCCCGGGGTCTGTCTGATGGCGGACCCTGAGAAGGTGCGCTGGGTACTCGATCAGCTCCTCGACAACGCGATCAAGTTCACCCCGGCCGGCGGGCGCATCGAGGCCGGCGCCGAGCCCTCGGGCGGCCGGGTCCGCATCTGGGTGACCGATACCGGGCCGGGGATCGCCGAAGATCGCCTGCCGGAACTCTTCGAGCCCTTCCACCAGCTCGACGGGTCCGCGACGCGCCGCCGCGGGGGCACCGGGCTCGGCCTTGCCCTCGTGAAGATGATTGCCGCGGCCCACCAGGGCACCGTGTCGGTGGAGACCCGCCCCGGTGCCGGCAGCCGCTTCGTCGTCGACCTGCCCGCGGCTCCCTGACGGCGTCGTCGCCGCCCGTTCCCGCCGCGTGGGCAGGCCGCCGCACGCCGGCGAGACGACGTGGCCTACCCGTTGAACCCGTCGTCGTCGCCGCGGCGCAGTCCGTACTTCCTGATCTTGTTGTAGAGCGTCACGCGGTCGATCGCGAGGGTGCGGGCCGCCTGGGTGACGTTGCCGCCCGAGTGCTGCAGGACGGCCGTGATGTGGCGCCGCTCGACCTCGTCGAGGGTGAGCGTCGGGTCGAAGGCCTCCGGCCTGATGCCCGGCCCGCCCAGGCCCAGGTCTTCCGGCTGGACCAGCTTGTCTTTCGCGACGACCATCCCGCGCTCCAGGACGTTCCGGAGCTCGCGCACGTTGCCCGGCCAGTCGTGGCGGACGAGCGCGGCGAGCGCGTCCGCGGACACGCCCTCGATCTGGCGGTCCGTTTCCACGCTCAGGTGCTCGAGGAAGTGGTCGACCAGCAGGGGGACGTCTTCCCGGCGATCCCGGAGCGGGGGCAGGAGGATGGGAATGACGTTGAGGCGGTAGAACAGATCCTCGCGGAATTGCCCGTCCGCGACCGCCTTCTTCAGGTCGCGATTGGTGGCGGCAATGATGCGTACGTCGATGTCGACCGGCTCGGTCCCGCCGACGCGCGTGAGCTTGCGCTCCTCGAGCACGCGCAGCAGGTCGAGCTGGAGCTTCGGGCTGATGTCACCGATTTCGTCGAGGAAGAGCGTGCCGCCGTGGGCCAGCTCGAAGCGGCCCTTCCGCCGCGACACCGCGCCGGTGAACGACCCCTTCTCGTGTCCGAAGAGCTCCGATTCGAGCAGCGTTTCCGTCAGCGCCGCGCACGACACGGCGACGAAGGGCTCCGCCTGGCGCGGGCTCTCGGCGTGGATGGCGCGCGCCAGCAGCTCCTTGCCGGTGCCGCTCTCGCCCAGGATCAGGATCGTGGACTGGCTCCTCGCCGCGCTCCTGGCCAGGTCGAACATCCGGTGCATCGCCGGGTTCTTGCTGACCATGTCACGGAAGTGAAAGTCGCGCTTGAGCACCTTGCGCAGGAGCACGTTCTCGCGGACCAGCGACTGCTGGGCGACGATCTTCACCATCATGAGGCTGAGCTCTTCGGGATCGAACGGCTTGACCAGGTAGTCGTACGCGCCGGTCTTCATGGCCTCGACCGCCGTCTCCACCGTGGCGTAGGCCGTCATGATGACCACCGCCACGTCCGGCTGGGCCTGCTTCGCCGCTTCGAGGACCTGGAGGCCGTCCATGCCCGGCATCTTCAAATCGACGAGAAGGATCGACCAGCGGCCCTGGCGGAGCATTTCCAGCGCGGTCGGGCCGTCGTGGGCGGTGGCGAGCGTGTAGCCGTCCTTCGCCAGCCAGCCTGACAGCGACTCCCGGACGATCTCCTCGTCGTCAACGACGAGGATGCGTGTGCGTTCCTTGCTCATGATGTCCGTCCTTCTCGCGAAGCTCCCGGTACCTGGCCTCGCATGGTCCGCAGAGCGTCATGGTTTTCGCGTCGACCTCGATGAGGTTGACCGAGCGTGTCATGACGCATCCCGGTGTGC
>JALOKU010000145.1 GCA_025456345.1 Vicinamibacterales bacterium
CGGACCGCCGCGACGGCTGGCGCGCCCGGCAGGACTCGAACCTGCGACCTACGGATTCGAAGTCCGGCGCTCTATCCAGCTGAGCTACGGGCGCACGGAGAACGATGATACCACACCGCCTGCGGGGGAACCGCCCTCCCCTCACCGCGCTCGCGACGTCCCCGCCCCCAGGCCCGGGATGGCCGGGAAGCGGACGGCGCTCCCGACGAGCAGTCTGTCGGGGTTCTCGATGTCTGGATTGGCCGCGAGGACGACCTGGATGACGCGCTCGTCGGCAAACCCGTAGACGTCCCGCGCGAGCACGAGGAGCGAATCAGCGAATCGCCTTGCTCCACGATGACCGCCGTTGCGACGCCGCCATCGCCGGGCCGGGCAAGCGACTCCGCACTCCCGGCAGCCACGGGGACAACCCGCGGGGGCGCCTGGGGAAGCGCGGGCAGCTGCGCGTGCGTCTCGGCCGCCCCGAAAACCAGCGCCCGGTACGGCGACGCGAGGAACAGCGCGCCGGCGGCCGCCACCGCCACCATCGACGCCCACGCCCATGGCAGCCGTCGCACGCGCGCGTGCCCCGTGAGGTCGAGAATCGCCTCGCGCACGATCTCGGCGGTGACCGGTCTCTTCTGATGGCCGAGGCCGTTGACCAGCGCGTTGTCGCACAGGATGTTGATCACCCTGGGCACGCCCTTCGCGTGCCCGACAATCTCGCGCAGGGCCCCAGGAGTGAACGCGGACGCGCTGGATCCGCCGGCCTTGTTCAGCCGGTGCTCGATGTACGCCAGGCTCTCGGCTTCCGTGAACGGCACGAGCGTGGAGCGCACGGCGATGCGCTGCCTGAGCTGGCGCAGTTCGGGCTGCTCCAGCCTGGCGGCGAACTCGGGCTGGCCGACCAGCACGATCTGAATGAGCTTGTCGGTCGAGCTCTCGAGGTTGGAGAGCAGGCGAAGGCCCTCCAGCGTCTCCACCGGCATGTTCTGCGCTTCGTCGACGATGAGGACGACGTTGCGGCCCAGTTGGTACTCGTCGAGGAACATCCCGTGCAGCTGGTCCACCATGTCGGGCACGTTGTCGGGTTTGTTCCCGATGCCGAGCTCACGGAAGAGGGTGTCCAGCAGGGCCTTGAGCGAAACGTCCGGGTTGAAGACGTAAGCTGTGGTGAGGTCCTTCGGCGCGAGCTCCTCGAGGTAGTAGCGCAGGATGGTGGTCTTGCCCAGCCCCACGTCTCCCAGCACCACGACGAAGCCCTTGCGCTCATCGACGCCGTAGATGATTGAGGCCAGGGCCTCCTCGTGACTGCGGCTCAGGAACAGGAAGTCCGGGTCGGGTGTGATGTGGAACGGAGTCCGGTTGAGTCCGAAGAACTCCTGGTACATACCTGTCACCGCCTGCCAGGGATGTTGCCGGAACGCGCCATTGGCGACAGCATACTCCAAAACCTGGAGCGGCCTGTGTGCCGTCGGTCCAGACTGGCGCCAGGGCCCGTCGCCCGCGCCCCGCAGGCCTGCTACCCTCGCTGAAGACCCGGGGCTCCGTTCCGTCGACTACTTCGCCCGGTTGGCGCCGCGTGTGCGAAGCGCGATCGCGTAGAGCCCCTTGCTCGCGGTGATGAAAAGCGTCCCGTGGTCCCGGCCGCCGAACGACACGTTCGCCGTCCACGGCTCGGGCACGTCGATCTGGTCGACCTGACGCCCGTCCCGATCGAACACGGAGACGCCCTTGCCAGTGAGATACAGGCGTCCGTCCGTATCGATCGTCATCCCGTCCGACCCTAGCTCGCAACGCAAGCGCCGGTTCGACAGGCTGCCGTCCGGCTGGATGTCGTACGCGTAGGTCCGGCCGGCGCGAATGTCCGAGACAAAGAGCGTCTTGCCGTCCGGTGTGCCGACGATGCCATTGGGCTTCACCAGATCGGCCGTGACGCGCCTCAGCGTCTGGCGGTCCGCGGATAGCACGAACACCTGCTCGCTCTCCTGCGGACGCTCCTTGTAGTCCCACCACGAACGCGCATAGAACGGGTCGGTGACGTAGATCATCCCGCCCGGGCTCTCCCACACGTCGTTCGGACCGTTGAGCGGCTTGCCGTCGAACCGGCTCGCCAGCACCGTGTGCGAGCCGTCGGGCGCAATCGACCACAGCGCCGTGTGCTCGTCGGCGCACGCCAGCAGGTGCCCCTTCGCATCGAAGTACATGCCGTTGGCGCGGCCGGCCGGCTGGAGGAACGTCGAGAGCGTGCCGTCCACGCTCCACTTCATGATGCGGTTGTTGGGCTGATCGGTGAAGAAGACGTTCCCGTCGCGGTCGCTGGTCGGCCCCTCGGTGAACTCGAAGCCGCCGGCCAGCTTCTCGAGCGTGGCGCCCGGGGCGACGACGCGGCTCTCGCCCTGCCCGGGACCGTTGTAGGCCCCGAGCGGACCTGCGGCGGCCAGCATGGCCGCCTGCTTCACGAATGTCCTTCGATGCATCGCGATTCGCCGCCTCTCTTTTCGTCAGGGCTGACGCCCTGACCTCCAACTGTGCCGATCACGCCCGTCAGGCGCCGACGACGTACGGCGCGCGCTGGGGCCGGGTGAGCATCGCATTCGCCTGCTCGTCGCCGGTGAACCGCTCCTTGTCAGGGTCCCATCGCAGCCGTCGCGGCAGCTTCATCGCGATGTGGTGCAGCAGGCACGCGGTGCACGAGCGGTGCGCCACCTCGGCGGGCGCGATCGGCTGGCGGCGCGAGCGGATGCAGTCCAGCCAGTTGCCATGATGATCGGCGCTCTCGTAGAGGTGCACCTCGTCGGGGCCGATGACCGACGTGATGATCGCGGGGTTGCTCGCGGCGAGCGCCTGCTCGTCCTTGAGCCGCGACTGCGGGTCGCTGGCGGTGACAGTCTCGTTGCCGCGCGACACGAAGATCCAGCCCTCGGTGCCCTCGAAGCGGATGCCGTTCGGGAAGTCCCCGCTCACGATCATGTGGACCCCGTTCGCGTACAGGGCTTCGGTCTTGAACGGCCCATGGACATTCCACAGCCCGCTCGTCGGGAACTCCGCCGTGCCCCACACCTCCACGGGGCCGGTGTACTCGGTGTCCATCGCCCAGTGGGCGCAGTCGAGATGATGCGCGCCCCACCCGGTGATCATGCCGGCGCCGAACTGCTCGCACCGCAGCCACCCCGGCCGGCCATACCCGGCCTGCGGGTGCACGCGATCCTCGGTGTAGTAGACCGCTGGCGTCGAGCCCAGCCACATGTCGTAGGCGAAGGTCTGCGGCACCGGCATCTGCGCCTCGACACCGCCGGCCGGGTCGCCCGGCAGCCCGATCTTCACGGTCTGGAGCCGGCCAATCCGCCCGTTGCGCACCAGCTCCGCCGCGTAGCGCCACTGCGGCGACGAGCGCTGCTGGCTGCCGATCTGGAAGATGCGCCCGCTGCGATGCACGGCATCCGAGAGCGTCCGCCCTTCCGCGATGGTCAGCGACGCGGGCTTCTGCAGGTACACGTCCCTGCCCGCGCGCACGGCCGCCACCGTGATCAGCGCGTGCCAGTGGTCGGGCGTGCTGACGATCACCGCGTCGATGTCTCTGTTGTTCAGCAGCTCGCGATAATCGCCGTAACCGGCCACGCCGTCGTACGCTTGTCCCGTCTTCTTCGCGTAGTAGCCGTTGACGAGGCGCTTCGCGTCCTCCACCCGCCTCGCATCGACGTCGCAGACCGCGACGATACGCGCGCTGTCGTACTTCCACACGCCCGGCAGATCGTGGCCGCGGGAGATGCGGCCGACCCCGATGGCGCCGATGTTGATGCGGTTGCCGGGCGCGTGCGGCCCCAGGACGGATGCCGGAACGATGGCCGGGAATCCCGCGACGGCCGCGGCGGCGATGGCGCCGCCGCCCGCCGTCTTCAAGAAGTCACGGCGTGATGTGCCAGTCCGATATGGCCGATTCATGGCCCCTGGTCTCATGATGATGCGGCCGTTACGATACGATCAGTTGCGCATTCCAGCAAGCGCCGGTGGAACTGCGCCGATGGAACTGAATTCGGGGCAACGGCGTCCGTGTCGTGTCAGACTAGCCCCTAGCGCCCAGCCCCTGGCCCCTTGAGTCGCCCCATGCCCTACTCCTTCGACCAACCCATCGATCGCCGCCATTCGGACAGCACCAAGTGGCACGTGTACGGCCCGGACGTCCTGCCGCTCTGGACGGCCGACATGGACTTCCGCGTGGCGGAGCCGGTGCTGGCCGCCCTTCGCGCGCGGGTCGACCACGGCGTGTTCGGGTATTGCTACGAGCAGCCCGAGCTGCGCGAGGTCATCGTCGAACGGCTCGCGCGGCTGTATGGCTGGCGCGTGGAGCCGGAGGCCATCGTCTTTCAGACCGGCGTGCTCGCCGGCTTTCAGCACGTGTGCCGCGTGGCGGCGGCGCCAGAGGACGGCGTGCTCGTGCAGCCGCCCGTCTACCCGCCCATCTTCGGCGCGCCGAAGCACAACGGGTCCATCCACCAGGAGGCGCCGCTCGCGATGCGCCCGGACGGCCGGTGGGAGATCGACTTCGAGGCTTTCGAATCAGCCGCCACCGATCGCACGCGGGTGTTCATCCTCTGCAACCCGCACAACCCCGTCGGCCGCGTCTTCAGCCGCGCCGAACTCGAGCGCCTTGCCGCGGTCTGCCTCCGCCGCAAGATCCTCATCTGCTCGGACGAGATTCACTGCGACCTGGTGTTCGAGGGCCACCGCCACGTGCCGATCGCGTCGCTCGACCCGGAGATCGCGCGCCGTTCGGTGACGCTGATGGCGCCCAGCAAGACGTTCAACGTGCCGGGCCTGCGCTGCTCGTTCGCGATCATCCCGGACGCGGCCCTGCGCCGCCGCTTCGGCGACGATCACGACTTCTCGGAGGTCAACAACATGGGGCTCGCGGCCGCGCTGGCCGCGTATCGCGACGGGCACGACTGGCTCAGCCAGGTGCTGGCGTATCTGCAGGCCAACCGCGATTTCGTGCAGGACTTCGTGCGCAGAGAGTTGCCGGGGATCACGATGGACGCGCCAGAGGCCACCTACCTGGCGTGGATGGACTGCCGGCGGAGCGGGATCACCGGCAGCCCCCAGCAGTTCTTTCTCGAGCACGCCCGCGTGGCGCTGCACGACGGCGCGTGGTTCGGCACGCGGGGCGAGGGGTTCGTGCGCCTCAACTTCGGCTGCCCGCGCGCGACGCTCGTCGAGGCGCTCGCGCGGATGAAGGCCGCGCTCAGGACGATGACGGCCGACAGCCGCTAGCGCCGCGCGGACAGGACCCGCAAGCGAGAGAGACCGGTTTCAAGACCCGTTCACTCGGAATGCGCAGGTCTTGTAACCGTCCCCTGTTACAGGTGCCGCCACCACGCGCGGTGCTTGTCGTGCAGCTCTTCCATCGTCGGCATCCGGTAGAAGACCGTCTTGGTGCCGTCCGAGAACCAGAAGCCGGGCTGGATGTTCTTGTAGCTGGTCAGATCCAGATTGCCGTTGAGGCTCACCGTCTTGGTCTTCTTGGTGGCGTCTTCCGCCAGTTCCTTGAGCGCCGTCGGCAGGTTCGTCGGATTCACGTTCGGCAGCGGGCCCATGCTGAACGACACCACGTCCTGGCGCTTGACGACCGCCTCCGCGTCGATGTCCCACTGGGCGAAGAAGATCTTCGGGGCGCCCTTCGACCAGGTGCCCTGCGTGATGTAGGCGCCGAACTGCCGCGGCTCGAGGCTGGACGCCACGATGAGGCGCAGCGGGCAGATCTCCTGGTAGACGCGGACGCGGCCGGGACGCCCCGGGTCGGCCGGCTCCGTTGAGGGGTCCAGGCCGAGCACGGCGCCGTCGGTGGTCACGAGGTACAGCTTCTGCAACGCCGCCAGATCGATGTGCTCCAGCACCCGGTACGACTTCACGAACTTCGTCCGCTTCGGCTTGCCGGGAATCCCCGACTCCGTCTGCGCCAGGTACTCGTCGATGCGCAGGAACTCCTCGCGGTAGTTGATGTCGACCTCGGCGAAGATGACCTTGCCGGTGAAGTGGCGCGGGCTGCCGATGGAATAGTGGGAGCCGAACTCCTCGGGCGAGAGCTGCGAGGCGACGAGGGCCTCGTTCGGATGAAGGATCAGGTAGAGGTGCTTCTGGAACTCGGACATCGGCGACTCCTGCGCGAAAGGCCGGCCGCAACCGGCATGCCTTGATCCAATGAAGTGTATACCGGAACACCCGGGGTATCATCGAAGATCGATGGCCGACGCGCGCCCGCCGACTCCCGTCACACCCACCGACGCCGTGCCCCGATCCGCCTGGGTGCTGCTCGGCATGATGACGGCCCTGAACGTCCTCAATTTCGTGGACCGGCAGCTCATTTCGAGCCTGGCGCCGCTGCTCATCGCCGACCTCGGCCTCAGCCGGTCGCAGATTGGGCTGCTGGTGGGCTTCGCGTTCGTCGTCTTCTACACGCTGGTGGGCATGGTGCTGGGCGTGGCTTCCGACCGGTGGCCGCGGCGCACCATCATCGCCTGGGGGCTCGGGCTCTGGAGCATCATGACCGCGCTCTCCGGCGCGGCGCGCAGCTTCATCCATCTCGCCCTGCCGCGCGTGTTCGTGGGCGTCGGCGAGGCCACGCTCACGCCGGCGGCCCTGTCGATGCTGGGCGACGCGTTCCCGGCGCGGCGCCTCGGCTTCGCCACCGGCGTCTACTACGCCGGGCTGCCCATCGGCACCGCGCTCAGCCTGGGCGTGGCCGGCTGGGTGGCGCCCCGTTTCGGCTGGCGCGTGTGCTTCTACGCGTTCGGACTCGTCGGACTCGCGGCGGTCGGCCTGCTCGCCACCGTGCGCGAGCCGGCGCGGCGGGCGGTGGCCGCCGCGCATGCGACATCCGCGCTTTCCATGCGCTCCATTGTCCGCGACCTGCGAGTCGCGCTGGCTGAGCGCCCGGCGCTGGGGCTCCTCATGCTGGGCGGCGCCGCGCTGGCCTACGGGTCGGCCTCCGCGCTGCACGGCATCACGTGGCTCGTCCAGGAGCGCGGGTTCCCGTTTGCGACGGCTGCGCGACGGCTGCGTATACACACGGACTCATGTCCGTGACTTCCGGCCTCCTCGGGAATCTCGCCGGCGGATGGGTGGCCGACTGGTGCGCGAGGCGCTGGCGTGGCGGCCGCAGCTGGAGCCTCGTGCTGATCACGCTGTTCTTCGCGCCGTTCAGCGCGGCGTTCTTCCTGCTGCCCGTCTCCTCTCCCCTCTTCTACGTGTGCTGGTTCTTCTTCACCGCCTCGACCGTCGCCTACTTCGGGCCCGTCTTCTCGGCCGTG
>JALOKU010000146.1 GCA_025456345.1 Vicinamibacterales bacterium
CCCGTTGACCGGCGCCAGGCTTTGGGGTAGTTTCCTGCTGTTCGGCGCCAAGTCGGGTGCGGCAGACGCTCTGCCCGTGCCGCCTTCCGGGTCGGGGGGGAGGCGCGGGTGTGCCGCGAGCGCCGTCTACACAAGGAGGGGAAACATGGGTTGGATCGTGACTATCGTGATCGGGGGCATCGTCGGCTGGCTCGCGAGCATCGTCATGAAGACGAACGCGCAGATGGGGATGATCGCCAACGTGATTGTCGGCATCATCGGATCGGCGCTCGGTTTCTGGATTGCGGGCTTGCTCGGAATGGCCGCAACATCCCCGATTGTCGGCTACATCATCTCGATCGCCGGCGCGGCGATCCTGATCTTCATCCTCAAGGCGCTCGGGATCTTCAAGTAAACCGAGACCGCCGCGACGCATCGGTGAGAAGGGGAGTAGATCGGCGCCCGGCCGATCTACAATCCCCACACGTCACCCTGGAGACCACCACGATGCGTACACCGCCGCCCGCCCGCCGTTCATTCGTCCTGCTGCTCGCGCTCATTCTCGCGAGCGGCACCGCCGCTTTCGCCCAGCAGTCTCAGCAAAGCCCGCCGTTCAAGCCCGAAGTCGGCCAGGGCGGCAAGGACGTTGTCTGGGTGCCGACGCCGCAGGCGCTGGTCGACAAGATGCTCGACATGGCCGGCGTGACGGCGCAGGACGTGGTGATGGACCTCGGGTCGGGCGACGGGATTACTGTCATCACAGCCGCGAAGCGCGGCGCCAGGGCGATCGGCATCGAATACAACCCCGACATGGTGGAGTTGTCGAAGGCGAACGCCGAGAAGGCGGGCGTGACCGACAGGGCCACCTTCATGAAGGCCGATCTCTTCGAGACGGACCTCAGCCAGGCGACCGTCATCACGATGTTCCTGCTGCCGCAGATCAATTTGAAGCTGCGGCCGACGATCCTGAACCTGAAGCCCGGCACGCGCGTAGTCTCCAACTCCTTCACGATGGAAGACTGGGTTGCCGACGAGACGGCGACGGTCACGGAAGGCTGCCAGACCTGGTGCACGGCGCTGTTCTGGATTGTGCCGGCGAAGGTGGAGGGGCGGTGGCAAACGGCGGGCGGTGACCTGACGTTCGTGCAGACGTTCCAGCAGGTGGGGGGGACGCTTCAGAAGAACGGGACGAGCACAGCCATCACCGACGGCCGGCTGAGAGGCGAGGACCTGAGCATGACCATCGACGGCGCCCAGTACGCGGGCCGCGTCAATGGGAACACGATCGAGGGGACGGTCACCACGTCTGGCAAGACCGTCCCCTGGAAGGCCACGCGCGCGGGCGCGTGATCGATGAACCCCGGGTCTAAAGACCCGGGGCTCCAGAAATCCGAAGACCCGGGGCTCTGCGAACCTATTTCAGCTCGATCTTCGCGCCTTCCACGAGCACGGCGTACGCGTAGCCGGCTGTGAAGTCCTTGTCGATGGCGACGGTGCCGGTGATCGTAATCACGTCGCCGACTTTCGCGCCGGCGTCGGAGGTGATGAGCAGATCGTTGGTGCCGTCAGCGGCGGCGCCCGTGCCGTCCTGGATATGAATCCAGTTGCGGCCCATGATCCCGCCGTTGAACTTCACGACCTTGCCGCGCACGGTGACGGGCTTTCCGGCCAGCGCTTTGCGGTTCGCCCAGACATTGGCAACGGTTGTGCCGCCGGGTGCGGGCTGAATCGGCTCGGTCACCTGGGCCGTCACGGCGCGCGCGTCGGCGGCGCCGGTCTGGCCGTGAGACGACATCGCCGAGGGCGACGCCGGCAAGGCCTCGCCCTCGCGGCCGACGCGGGTTGTGAAGTAGATCAGCGGGAAGTCGCGCTTCAACGACTCGCTGCGGAAGTTCTCCATCGGCATCTCGAGCGCCACGGTGATGCGATCGCCGACGGCCACCTTGAACTCGCTGCTTGCGGCCCACACGTCTCCCGCGTCGGTCTTCACCCGCACGTACGTGTAGCTCGACGCATTCATGGTCTCGAGAACGGGGCCCGTCACAGTCGGCGCCCCTTGCCCGGCGGGGGGCATGGCGCCCGGCGCCGACGAGGCCGCCGGAGCGGGTTGGCCGCCGCCAGGAGCCTGGGATGTGGCCGCCGGATCAACCTGCTTGCTGCAGGCGCTGATCAGGCCAAGAGACAGAAGCGCACACAACGCGGTCGCACGAAAATCAGTCAAGGAAGCCTCCAGAAGAGAGTAGTCAGTAGTCAGTAGCCAGTAGGCCAGAAGCCAGAAGCCAGAAGACGGAAGCCAGAAGCAAGAAGACAGAAGAGAGGCCTGTCTAGCTGTCCAACGGACCGCTTCCCCTATTGTGTCGCGGAAGGGCTCAGCGAGTAAACGCGGCCCGTGCCGGCCACGTGCTCGAGTTGGAGCCGGCTCCCGAAGTGGTCAATCCTGGCCGCGATCTGGTCCCATTCGCCTGGCGGATAGAGGTCGGTATGCACGACGACGTAGCGCACCTCGAGGCGCGCCAGTTCGTCGAGGCTGGCTTCGTCCGGGAAGCCGCGGAGCAGGATATACAACCGATCGTGGAGCGCCGCCCTCAGCGGTTGCCGAATGCCGCGCCCCTCAGTCGCAGCGCGCAGTCAACCGGAAGGGGTCCGCGCGGGTCGCGCAGGAACGCCTGGGCAATTTCGCCACCGCACGCCGAAAAGCCCGCGCCGTGGCTCCGGCCGAGGAGTTCGACGTACCGGGCGTTTGGCATCGTTTCCAGCAACCCGCGGCCCCAGGATGGAGGCGTGTCCGGGTCGAATTCGCCGGCAAACACCAGCACGGGCACGTCGCTGGCGACCGGCGTGTTCTCCTCCGCGGCGGCGGGCGCGACGCGCCACGCGCGGCACTCCTCAGGACTGGCCGCGCCCTCATTGATGCCGCCGAGGCCAAGATCCGGCGACGTCTGCGCCGCGATACGCGCCGGATCCTCGAACGGCATCTCCTCGGCGCACCAGACGGAATACCGCAGGCCCCATGTGAACGACGAGGGGCCCTGATTGCCCTTCACCAGCGCGGCAAGGGCCTGGTACCGGCCCGCCGCGGCGTCCGCAACGATTGACGGAACGCGCGGAATGGCCTGGACGTCGTGCAGCGCCGCGTAGATCGCGTCCACGACCTGCGAGCCGCGGACCTCGACGGCCCGGCCCTGCTCGTCGAGGACGCCAAGCGCGAGCGGACGAGCGTCGGCCGCCGCGACCAGATCGACAAACGCCCGCCGGACGCCGGGGTACGCCTTGCTGCAGCCACGATCGACCCCACAGGCGTCGAAGACGGCGTTCAGCGCGCGCTGGAGATTGGCTGCCGATACCTCGTCGAAATCGACCTCGGGCGGCAGCACGGAGTCCAGGATGACGCTGCGAACGCCGGCCGGGTGCCGGCGCAGCACGGTCAGCATCAGCCGCGTGCTGTAAGAAATGCCCTGCAGGTTCCATGTGTCGTAGCCAAGCGCCTTCCGCAGATCCTCGACATCGTCCGCAGCCGCGGCACTCGTGTAGCCGTCGAGATCGACGCCCGCCGACGTCAGGCGCTGTCGGCACGCTCCGGCGGCTTTCGCGAGCTCACTTGTTGCGGCGGCCCCGCGCAGCCGACCTGCGGAGATCTCTGCCGTGAGCACGTTGGTCTCGGGGCAAGCGAGCGAGGGCTGCGCGTGCCGCGCGCCCCGCTGCTCGAGCAGGATGTAGTCCCGATCATCGAGGAACGGAAGCTCCTTGCCGGAGCGTCGTCCGTCCACCGTGCTGTTGCCAGGTCCGCCCGCCATGTAGAGCACCGGATCTGGCGTCGGGGAAGCCGATCGGCTACGGAAGATCACCACCGGCAGGCGGATGGCGAGCGTGCCCGCGACGCCGCGGTGTTCGGGTACGACGAGGACCCCGCAGTCGATCCGCTCGCCGGGCGCGACCTCGACGGGGCACGCGGCGCGCTCGTAGCGCGGGACCGTTCCCGCCGCCGGCACCTGCCGCGGGGGCGTCACGGACAGTAGCGAAACGAGCAGCGCGATGATGATGCCCATGCCACTCTTATATGGGAAACCCGCGCGTGGCGTCCAATGGGGACCGCCACCAGGGATCCCGCGATCGGCCCTGGTTTCAGGCGCACGCCGTTGTACACTCTCGTCGTGAACGTCCGCGTGGCTGCCGGGGTCGTCGTCGCTTCGCTCGCGGTGGCGCTCTTTGCGGCGCGGCTGGTGGCGCCCGGGCCCGCCGACTTCTACATCGAGCCCGGCACGGGCATGGTGCTCATCGCCATCCGGCCCGGATCGTTCATGATGGGCAGCCCAGAATCCGAACCCTGGCGCAACGACGACGAGGTGCTGCACCGCGTCACGATCTCGCGCCTGTTCTACATCGGCAAGCACGAGGTCACGCAGGCCGAGTGGACCAGGGTGATGGGCTCGAACCCGAGCCACTTCGGCAACTGCGAGCGCTGCCCCGTCGAAGGGATCGACTTCTACCAGGTCAACACCTTCCTGTCGCGCCTCAATGCAGGCACGACATCGATGCGGTTCAGGCTGCCGACCGAAGCGGAGTGGGAGTATGCCTGCCGAGCCGGTACGTCCAGCCCGTACAGCGTGGGCACGCAGCTCACCACGGCCCACGCCAACATCGACGGCCGCTATTCGGCCGATGTCGAAGACGGCGCGGCCTACGAGAAGACCCTGCCGGTCGGAACGTTCCCGCCGAACGCGTGGGGCCTGAATGACATGCACGGCAACGTGTGGGAATGGACAAACGACCGGTACGGCCCCTACATCCCGAGGCAGGACAGCGACCCGCACGGCGCCGAGATTGGCGGGAAGCGGGTGATCCGCGGCGGCAGCTGGCACTTCGACGCCAACAGCGCACGGTGCGGCCTGCGCTACACCCATTCACCGCAGGACTCGGGATTCAGCCTCGGATTCCGCGTGGTCGGCGAACCGACGGCGCCGAGGAGGCGACGATGACGACGACGGTCGCCCGTTCCTGGCTGGGCGTCATTGGGGTTCTCCTGCTCGTCGCGGGCGGCGGCGTCACCGGCAAGGCCCAGGCACCCGCGCCGGCGGTGACCGTCGACGCCGCGTCGCCGACGGCGCCGATGTCGAAGTACATCTACGGCCAGTTCATCGAGCACCTGGGCCGCTGCATCTACGGCGGCATCTGGGCCGAGATGCTGGAGGACCGCAAGTTCTTCCACCCGGTGGCGGAAGGCGAGTCGCCCTGGACGATTCTCGGCGAGCCGCGCAGCACGGCGATGACCACGACGATGGCGTTCGCGGGCGAGCACTCGCCGGAGTTCGAGCTCGACGGGACCAGCGGGCCGGCGGGCATCACCCAGGCCGGGCTCGGCGTCGTGGCCGGCGCGCGCTACACCGGGCGGGTCGTGCTCGCGGGCAGCTCGGCGGCCGGGCCGATAGAGGTCAGCCTCGTGTGGGGTCCCGGGCCGTCTGGCCGGCAGACCATCACGATCCGATCCTTCGACGATCGCTACCGGCCGTACCCGATCGCGTTCACGGCCGGGGCGGCTTCCGACGACGCGCGCCTGGAGATCGCGGCGCGGGGCAAGGGCCGTTTCCGCATCGGCACCGTGTCTCTCATGCCGGCCAGCAACGTCGAAGGCTTCCGCCCCGACGTGCTGGCCCTCCTGCGCGAGCTGAACGCGCCCGTGTACCGGTGGCCCGGCGGCAACTTCGTGAGCGGCTACAACTGGCGCGACGGCATCGGGGACCGCGACCGGCGGCCGCCGCGCAAGAACCCGGCCTGGAAAGGGGTCGAGCACAACGACGTCGGCATCCACGAGTTCATGGCCCTCTGCCGCCTCATCGGCGCCGAGCCCTACATCGCCGTGAACAGCGGCCTGGGCGACGCCGCGTCAGCGGCCGCACAGGTTGAATACGCCAACGGCGCGGCGTCGACGCCCATGGGCGCGCAACGGGCGCTCGACGGACAGCAGGCGCCGTTCAAGGTGCGCTGGTGGTCCATCGGCAACGAGATGTACGGCGACTGGCAGCTCGGGCACATGGCGCTCGGCGACTACGTGAAGAAGCACGCGGTGTTCGCCGGCGCGATGCGCGCGAAGGACCCGGGCATCGAGATCGTGGCCGTCGGCGACGTGGGCGCGTGGGACGAAGCGATGCTCGCCGGCAACGCGGGG
Source organism: Vicinamibacterales bacterium (assembly GCA_025456345.1). Lineage (GTDB taxonomy): Bacteria > Acidobacteriota > Vicinamibacteria > Vicinamibacterales > JAKQTR01 > JAKQTR01. The sequence continues at coordinate 6,143 of JALOKU010000146.1, forward strand.
AACATGTCGCTCATCAGCGAGCATTTCTACGTGCAGGAGGTCCCTGATCTGGCGGGCCACGTGGCGCAGGTGCCGCGGCACATCAAGCGGATCGCCGACGCGCACCGCCGGTACCGGGAGACGATTCCGGCGCTGGCCGGAAAGAACATCCGCATCGCGCTCGACGAGTGGAACTACTGGTACGGACCGCACCTGTACGGCGAGCTTGGCACGCGGTACTTCCTCAAGGACGCGCTTGGCATCGCGGCCGGCCTCCACGAGTACTCGCGCCAGGCCGACATCGTCTTCATGGCCAACTACGCGCAGACGGTGAACGTGATCGGCGCGATCAAGACCACGAAGACCGCCGCCGCCTTCGACACGACCGGCCTCGTGCTGAAGCTGTACCGCGCGCATTTCGGCCAGGTGCCCGTCACGATCACCGGCGCGCCCGAGCCCCTGGATGTCGCGGCGGCGTGGCGCGACGACAAGTCGGCCTTCACGCTGGCCGTCGTCAATCCCACCGCCGAGCCGCAGGTGCTGGCGCTGCAGGTGAAGGGGGCGGCATTCGCGCCGGCGGCCACGCTGAGAAGGATCGCCGGCACGGACCCGATGGCCTACAACGAGCCGGGCAAGCCGGCGGTGGTGAAGATCGAGGAGACCTCGAGCGTGCCCG
>JALOKU010000147.1 GCA_025456345.1 Vicinamibacterales bacterium
GGATCGAATTGACCCTGCCTGGCGGGGTACCCGTGCGTGGGCGCAATCACGTCGGGCGCCGAAGCCGACCATTGCCAAACCACGGCGTTGTCGATGCCGAGCACCCTGCAGACCCGGCCCAGGGCGTCCTCGATCTCCGGGTCCGCCTCGCCGGGCCCGAGATTGACGAACCTGGTTGAGAGCCCGACCAGCAGGTCCTCGAATGAGCCTGGTTCGTCGGCACCGCCGGCAGGGGCCCCGTCCTCGGAGTTCATCGGCCCATTATCTCTGCCTCGCGGTCATCAGTCCACAGGATGGACGATATTTCAACCGGCGGATGCCATGTCGTCTACGCGGCCTGACGCCGCCGTCGACGCCCGCTGCCGGACGCCGCCTTCCTGGTGTTTGCTCCTCAACTGCTTATGTGGTTCCCGGCAAGCTTGAGCCTGGCCTGACATGAACCGCCTGAACGCCTTTCTGCCCGTGCTCTGCCAACCAAAAACACTCCGGCCGGCTGTCCTGATGCGAGACGAGGGCCTGCGCAGGTAGGATAGAGGGTGGCCGACAGCCGCAGCGCGTCAACATGGCCTGAATGGTCCCAAGGAGTCCACATGCGCAAGCTGCTCACCGCTTCGTTAGTCACGCTGGCACTCGCCGGGGCATGGGGCTGCCAGGCCAAGCCGGAACCAACCGCGCCCGCGGCGCCGGTCCAGGCCGGCGGGTTGGACCGCAGGGTTCTGCCGATCGTGGGCGCGACGCCCCCGACGATCACGACGCTCGACGCTCGCGACGCCACGGCACCGCCGCGGTTCGAGGTCAAGGCGCCCGAGGGCGCGCCGAACGTCGTCATCGTGCTGATCGATGACATCGGCTTCGGCCACAGCAGCGCCTTCGGCGGACCGATTCACATGCCGACACTGGAGAAACTGGCCGCGAATGGGCTGCGCTACAACCGATTCCACACCACCGCGCTCTGCAGCCCGACGCGCACGGCCCTCCTGACCGGCCGTAATCACCACGTGAATAACGCGGGCGCGATCATGGAGCTGGCCACGGCGTTCGAAGGCAACACCGGCATCCGTCCGCCGAGTGTGGCAACGCTGGCTGAGATCCTGCGCCTGAACGGCTACAGCACGGCGGCCTTCGGCAAGTACCACGAGACACCGCCCTGGGAAGTGTCGACCTCCGGCCCGTACGATCGCTGGCCCACGGGCTCCGGTTTCGACAAGTTCTACGGCTTCATCGGCGGCGAGACCAACCAGTGGGCGCCGGCGATTTACGACGGGGTCACCCGCGTCGAGCACAAGCAGACCCCCGGCTATCACTTCACGACGGACATGACGGACCAGGCCATCAAGTGGGTGAGCGCGCAGCAGTCGCTGACGCCGGACAGGCCGTTCTACATGTACTACGCCCCCGGCGCGACGCATGCACCACATCACGTGCCGAAGGAGTGGATCGACAAGTACAAGGGCCAGTTCAGCGGGGGCTGGGATCGGCTCCGCGAGGAGACCTTCGCCCGCCAGTTGAAGCTGGGCATCATCCCGGCGGAGACGAAGCTGACGCCGCGGCCCGCGGAGATTCCCGCCTGGGCTGACATGAGCGCCAACCAGAAGCGCCTGTTCGAACGCCAGATGGAGACCTTCGCGGGATTCGGCGAGCAGACGGACCACGAAGTGGGCCGGCTGGTGGAACAGCTGGAGGCGATCGGCGAACTCGACAACACGATTTTCTTCTACATCGTCGGCGACAACGGCTCAAGCGCGGAGGGCGGGCCGGAAGGCACGTTCAACGAAATGATGGCGCTCAACGGCATCATCGGAAAAGCCGACCAGATGATGGGCCACATCGATGACTGGGGCGGCCCCACGACCTACCCGCACTTCGCCATCGGCTGGGCCTGGGCCGGCGACACGCCGTTCCAGTGGACCAAGCAGGTGGCCAGCCACTTCGGCGGCACCCGCAACGGGATGGTCCTGCACTGGCCGAAGGGGATCAAGGCCAGGGGAGAGATCCGCAGCCAGTTTTCCCACGTGATCGACGTGGCTCCCACGGTGCTGGAGGCCGCGACGCTGCCGGAGCCCACGAAGGTGAATGGCGTCGAACAGCGCCCCATGGACGGCGTCTCGCTGCTCTACAGCGCGAACGACGCCAAGGCTGCGGATCGGCGCACCACCCAGTATTTCGAGATGTTCGGCAACCGCGCGATCTACCACGACGGGTGGGTCGCCGCCGCGCGTCACTCCGTCCCATGGCTGAACGTGCCGCTGCCGCCGCTGAAGGACGACAAGTGGGAGCTGTACCACGTGGCGGAGGACTTCAGCGAGGCCACCGACCTCGCGGCCCAGAACCCGGCCAAGCTCAAGGAGTTGCAGGACCTCTTCATGAAGGAGGCCGCACGCAACCGCGTGCTGCCCATCGACGATCGCCGCGTGGAGCGCTTCAACCCGGCGATCGCCGGCCGGCCCGACCTCCTTGGCGGGAGGAAGTCACTGACGGTGTATGAGGGCATGACCGGGATGATGGAAAACGCCTTCATCAACGTGAAGAGCGTGCCGCATCGCATCACCGCCGAGGTCGTGGTTCCCGACGCGAAGGCGGACGGCGTCATCATCGCGCAGGCCGGCCTCTTTGGTGGCTGGACGCTGTACATGAAGGGCGGCAGGGTGCACCACGAGTACAACTACTTCGGGCTGGAACGCACCAACGTGGCGTCGACCTCGGCGCTCGGGCCCGGCAGGCACACCATCGTCTACGAGTTCATTCCCGATGAGGCCAAGCCAGGCACCGGCGGCAAGTCCATCCTCGTCATCGATGGGCAGCAGGTCGCCGAGGGGCACATCCCCAAGACCGAGGCTTACGCGTTCTCCGGCGACGAAGGGGCGGACGTGGGCCTTGACGGAGAAACCCCCGTCTCCAAGGACTACAAGCAGGGAGACAACGCCTTCACCGGGAAGATCATCAAGGTCACGGTGGAGGTGAAGTAGATGGGCGCCGGCGCCAAGGCCGAGGCGGCGAAGGCTGGCGAAGAAGATGGAAGCGGCGAAGCAGGAGGAGGGCGGCCCTCTCGAGGGCCGCCCTCCTCAGCCAGATATCAGAAGTAGAACCCGATGCCCGCCATGGGCCCGTGCAGCGTCTGCGTGAATGTGAAGGTCTTGCCGGCCAGCGTGTCGGAGGCCTTCAGGTAGAGGACCTGGTAGCCGCCGACCAATCCGAAGTGCCGAACCGGCTTCCAGTCCACCTTGAACGCCGCCGCGATATCCACGTCGGCGCCTACGCCAAAGCCGCCGCCATCGAAGGTTGCGTGAACTTCGAGTTTCTCCCCGGCATAGTGGTAGCCCAGGCCAATCAGCGGGTCCCACACACCCGGCTTTCGCTGGAAGCTCCCGTAGCCGGCCAGTTCGATGTCGTACTTCAGTGCGTACCTGCGGACGCCGCCCGTGACATAGAGGTCCTTGTAGACCCTGAAGCCGCCCGTTGCATGGCCGTAGACGACGTCCACATCCACCGTCAGCGTCGGATTGTCCGGACGGTCGCCGCCGACGGCGGCCCACAATCCGCCGGCGTCGATTCTCCAGAATCGGTGCGACACGGAGAATCCGCCGAAGAACGCCCCGTCGAACCGCCCGTCGACGATCTTGCCGCCGCCGCCGCCACCGCCGCTGGTGGGCGGCAAATCCACGTCGAGGCCGATGCCCAGGGGCACCCAGACGAGAATCGGGTAGACATTGACCTTCCACCCGTCGTCAGCACTGCTACTGGTGGCGGTTGTCTGAGTCTGAGCGCCGGCCGCGCCGGCTGCACCGAGAACGACAGCCGCCGCCAGGATGTACGTGCAAACTTGCTTGAACATGCAGACAGTCTCCCTCACCGAACCTGCGGAGGCGCCCCTACCCCATCGGTTGCGCCGCTTCCTCAATAGCCAGCCCACCATTATACGCTGCCGCGGCATGGTCACGGCTTTCCCTGCTCCCAGAGCCGGAATCCGCCGAGGAACGCGTTGGTGTTTGCTCCGGCCCGACAGCCCTTGGGGAGCCGGGTCAGCTTCTTGACGTTTCCTCCCCCGAGGACGACATCGTCGACAAGGAACGCCGCGACGAATTCCTTCACGACGTCGCCGACGACCTTCCGCCACCTGGCCCTGCCCAGGGTCTCGAACCCCCGGGTGCCTAGATAGTCTTCGATCGTCATCTTCCTGTACGGGAAATGGCCGAGCTCCATCGGCACGAGGTGGCCATTCACGACAAGGGCGGTTCCGAGACCCGTGCCGAGGCCGAGGAAGAGCATCGTGCCGCCCCGGTAGCTTCCGAGCGCCTGCATGACCGCGTCGTTGACAATCCTCACCGGCCGGCGGAAGGCCTTCCGAAAACTGAAGCCGACCCATCCTCTCCCGAGGTTGAACGGCTCAACGGCGATGCGCCCGTTGCGGACAACGCCCGGGTAGCCGATCGAGACGGCGTCGTACTTCCAGTCCTTCGTGATCGCCTTGACGCCCGCCACCATCTTGCGGGGCGTCAGCCTGGCGCTGGACGCGAACTTCCGGGACTCTTGCTGCCCGGTCACGCTCACCTTGACGTTGGTTCCGCCGACGTCGATGACGAGGACCTTCAGGCGTGCTGGCATCGGCCATCTCCTCCCGGTTCGGTTTCGCGGTGTCTCCACAGTGTGCCACAGGTCACGCGGAGGGAACACGGGCTGTACAAGAAGGCGGGCTCGAGATCGTCCGATCCCGAGCCCTGTCTGCGGAGAGCGGCCGGCGTGCTACTGCACGAACGGGATGCTGGCGGCCAGATCGTAGTTGATCTGCGCGCGAATCTTGTTTTCGACCTGCACGTAGCGCGCGATCTTCGTCGCCGGAATCACGCCGTTCAGCTTGGCGGCGCAGGACTTCTTCGACGCCAGCAGGGCCTCGTCGATGGCAAACATCTCGGTCAGCATCGCCGCCGCCTTCGGGTCGGTCATCGTGCCGGCGTTGAAGTCCTTCGCGTAGGCGGTGATCAAGTTCTTGAGCCGGGTGTTGATGCCGCCGAGTTCCGCCTGGCACGCGTCGTAAATGGGCCAGAACGCCTTGCCCTCCGCGTCGGTCAGGCCCACGGTCTCGGCCACGAGCAGCTTCTTGTCGGCCTTGAGCTTCTCGACCAGGATCTGCATGTTGGTCGTCGCGCCGGCCTGGGGCGTTTGCGCGGCGGCCGGGGCCGCGATGGCGAAGGCCAGCACGAGCACGGTGATTCCAGCGAACCATGACGTCTTCATCGAAGTTCCTTCTCTCTCTTGGGGCACTCCCCCGGTTGACAATCCCACTATTCTACACGGGCTCGACATCCGCGGTGTGCGCCTGGATGTCGAGGCGGCGCATGGGGGGCGCGGCCTCGCGGTCGGCACTCACGGCACAGACCTTGTGGCCCGGAGTTCCGGCGTCACGTCGCCTCCCGCCTCGGGAGCGCAGCTGAACACCCCGTGGGAATAGGTGTGCCGGTCCAGTTCGTTCGAGGCCTGGGCCTGGCGCAGCCACATGTCCCAATACGCGTAGAGCTCCGCTTCCGTCATGGTCCGAAGGTCGAGATCTTCTTCGCTCAGGAACTCGTCACGCAGGGTGATCACCAGGCTCCTCCAGAGGCTCAAACGGCAGGACGCCTTCGGCTCGGGCCGCGACAACCCCATGGGCGCGGCTGATGGGCAGGCCGGCGATTTCGGCTTCCACCGCCGGCCATCTGGCGACCCACTCGGCGGCGGCCGCCAGGTATCGCCGCAGCCGTTTCTCGTTGGCGTGCATCATCGCGCGGCGCTCGGCGTCGAGTGCCGCTTCCAGGATGTCGATGCCCGCTCCGGTTTGGGCAAGCACCGGCCGCGCCGCCGCAAGCTCCCGAGCGAGCTCGGGCCGCTCGCCGGCCAGCGCGACCAGATCCCGGGCGCTGCGCGATGCGAGCATTCGCTGGCGCGGGTCGTCCAGCAGACGCGCCAGTTCGCCGATGACCGCGTAGTCCTTCTCGCGGTTCGTCTTCTTGAGCTCGATGAGACGGCGCGGGTCCACCACAGGGATCGCGCTCGACGCCTGCTCGCACCAGAGCGCCGCCAGGTCGTCCGCGGCGAGCCGGGGCGGGCGGGTGACGAAGTCGGTCCGGACTCTGATGGCGCTGGAACGGAACTCGAAATGTGCACTCCACCCCCCGCGCATCCAGCGAACATCCAGCGGCGCGCCGTACCGATAGCGGGCGCCGTGACGCTCGAGCACGGCCTGGACGTGGGACAGGGCGTCTGCGGATTCGCGGAGAATCCAGTCGCCGTCCTTGCTCATCACGGCCAGCCGGTGCAGCACGACGGCCTGGCCGCTGCTCAGAATGGCCCGCAGCGCGCCCTCGTTGAACTCGCGGGTGAGTTCCACGTAGATGCTCATGCGGATGGCAGGCTCCGTTCCACGGCGCCAGTATACGACGCGCGACCATGAAAGCTGCCAGGCATCTCTATGGGCAGCACCGGTACAAGAAGACGGGCTCGAGACCTTGCGATCTCGAGCCCTTGTATACACCCGGCAGTGACCGAGGCTCCGCTTTCGACTTAGCCGAGCGGTTGCCAGCGACGGCTAAGTCGAGTGCCGAGGCCACGGTGTGGCCTCGGCCGCGGAGGCTGCCGCCACGGTAGGACACTGCCGGTACAAGAAGACGGGCTCGAGACCTTGCGATCTCGAGCCCTTGTATACACCCGGCAGTGACCTACTCTCCCACACAGTTGCCCATGCAGTACCATCGGCGGTAGAAGGCTTAACTTCCGTGTTCGG
>JALOKU010000148.1 GCA_025456345.1 Vicinamibacterales bacterium
TGATTACGGCCCTCGCGCTCGACCTCAAGCCCGGCGACGACATCGACACGCAACGGCTGGCCGACACGCTCGTGGACGCAGGCTTCACGCACCAGGACCCGGTCGACGAGCACGGCGAATTCTGCGTCCGCGGGGGCGTTGTCGACATCTTCCCGGCCGGCGACGATCTGCCCGCCCGCATCGAGCTGGTGGGCGACACGATCGAGGCCATCCGCCGCTACGCGCCCGACACGCAGCGGTCGGTGGCGACAACAGAGCGGCTGAAAGTGGTGCCGCTGCGGGAAGTCGTCGGAAGCGGTTTCGGAACCCGTTCTAGCGGAGAGCTTCAGCCGCCAGACGCAGGTTCCGAAACCGGTCCTTTGGAGGATGCGCCGCGCGTGCCGTTCTTCGACTACCTCGGCATCGTTCGCCGGCCCATCGTCGTCACGTCCGAGCCCGACGAGATTCGCGAGCGCATCGACAAGCAGCTCGCGCAGATCTCGGAAAGCTATGAGCAGGCTGCCGCCGGAAGATCGCACGGCGGCGCCTCGCCGAAGCCGGCGGGTGTCTATCCGGCGGAGGCGGGCGTCCCGTCGCCGGAGTCCATCCTCATCAGCTGGCCCGACATCGAGCGGCAACTCTCTTCCGCGTCCGTCCTTGAGGAGTTGGGGCTGGACGATGCAGGCGGCGCACCGGAACAGTTCGACGTGTCCGATCCCCCAGCGCCGAGCGCCGAGTCTCTCGCCCCTAATGCCGAACTAGCGCCTAGCTCCAAGCCCCTGGCCCCCAGTTCCCAGCCCTCGCTGTCTTACTCCGGCCGCCTGACCGAGTGGATTGGCGAGGTGAAAGCCGCGCGTGCCAGGGGCGAAGTCGTGGTGTTCGTGGCCGCCACGCCGGGCCGCGCGGAGCGTCTCATCGAGGTGCTCGACGACTATGAACTGCGCGGCGTGAACATCGACCGCGGCGACGACTCGTTTGCCGCGAGCGTGCTCGTCACAACCGGCGTGCTGTCGCGCGGGTTCCGCCTGCCGGCCGCGCAGTTGCAGATCTTCGCCGAGACGGACCTCTTCGAAGAGGAGCGGCGCGCCCAGGACCGCGCGCGGCGGTCGGCGGCGGCCGCGTTCCTCTCCGACCTGCGCGACTTGAAAGTCGGCGATCTCGTCGTCCATGTGGACAACGGCATCGGCGAGTTCGTCGGCCTGAAAGAGATGACCGTCGGGCCGAACGAGACGCTCGAGTTCCTCGAGCTTCGTTACGCGGGCGACGACAAGCTGTTTGTCCCCGTGTCGCGCCTCGACCTCATCCAGAAGTACAGCGGCGGCGCGCGGCCGTCGCTCGACCGCCTCGGCGGCACGACGTGGGAAAAAGCGAAGTCGCGCGTGAAGAAAGCCATGCGCGACATGGCCGAGGAGCTCCTCAAGCTCTACGCCGCGCGCAAGGCCGTGACGGGCCACACCTTCTCGCCCGACACGCACTGGCAGGAGGAGTTCGAGACGGCGTTCCCCTTCGACCTCACCGTGGACCAGACCACGGCGATCGAGGACATCAAGCGCGACATGGAGTCGCCGACGCCCATGGACCGGCTGCTCTGCGGCGATGTGGGCTACGGCAAGACGGAAGTGTCGATGCGCGCCGCGTTCAAGACGGTGATGGACGGCAAGCAGGTGGCCTACCTCGCGCCCACCACCGTGCTCGCGTTCCAGCATGTGAAGACGCTCCGCGAGCGATTCGCGGGGTTCCCCGTCCGCATCGACATGCTCAGCCGCTTCCGCACGAAACAGGAGCTGAAGCAGTCGCTTGCCGACATCGCCGAGGGCAAGGTCGATATCTGTGTCGGCACCCACCGCCTGCTGTCGAAAGACGTGGTGTTCCGCGACCTCGGGCTGCTCGTCGTAGACGAGGAGCAGCGCTTCGGCGTGGCGCACAAGGAGAAGATCAAGCAGCTCCGCAAGAAGGTGGACGTGCTGACGATGACCGCGACGCCGATCCCGAGGACGTTGAACATGTCGCTCGTCGGGATCCGCGACATGTCGGTGATCGAGACCCCGCCGAAAGACCGGCTGGCCATCCAGACCAACGTCGTGAAGTTCGACCAGGCCGTGATCACCCGCGCCGTGCGGAACGAGCTCGCGCGCGGCGGCCAGGTGTACTTCGTGCACAACCGCGTCGAGTCGATCTTCTCGATCGGGGCGCTGCTCGCGCGCCTCGTGCCCGAGGCGAAGATCGTCGTCGGCCACGGGCAGATGGGGGAGCACGACCTCGAGAAGGCCATGATCGACTTCATGGCGCGCAGGTTCGACATCCTCCTCGCCACGACCATCGTCGAGAACGGCCTCGACATTCCGAACGTGAACACCATCATCATCAACCGCGCGGACCGCTACGGCTTGTCGCAGCTCTATCAACTGCGCGGGCGCGTTGGCCGTTCGGACCGGCCGGCGTACGCGTATCTGCTCGTGCCGCCCGACATGTCGCTCTCGGCCGTGGCCAAGAAGCGCCTGGCCGCCATCCGCGAGTTCAGCGACCTCGGGAGCGGTTTCCGCGTGGCCGCCCTCGACCTCGAGATCCGCGGCGCCGGCAACCTGCTCGGCGGCGAGCAGAGCGGCCACATCGAGGCCATCGGCTTCGAGATGTACATGAAGCTGCTCGAGCAGGCCGTGCGCGAACTCAAGGGCGAGGACGTGGAAGACGAGGCGCGCGCGGGCGTCAACCTGGGGATCGACATCCGCATCGACGAAGACTACGTGCCCGACATGGCGCAGCGCCTGGTCGTGTACCGGAAGGTGGCCGCCGCGCGCAGCGAGACCGAAATCAGCGAGGTGCTCGACGAGATTGCCGACCGCTACGGCCCGCTGCGCGACTCGGTGCTCAACCTCGCCGCCTACGGCCGGATCAGGGTGATGGCCGAGAAGTTGGGCCTCGAGTCCGTCGACCGGCAGGGAAGCGCCGTCGTGATGAAATTCCGCGACGCCGCCCAGAAGGCCAGCCATCCCCCCGACCCGACCCGCGTGCTGAATGTTCTGCGCCGCCGCCCCGACGTCACCCTCGTGCCGCCGTCCTCGCTGCGCCTGAACCTCGCCGGGTCTACAGACCCGGCCTCCACGAGAACGGCGCCAGCTTCGGCCTCCACCGGGCCTGTTGGCCGTCCCACCGTTGCCGGGGTCAGACCCGGGTCTGACCCCAGCCGGATGCCGGGACGTTTGGAGTCAGACCCGGGCCTGACCCCACGAAAGCTCCGCCGGCAGTCCGCCCCATCCTGGTGGACCGCCCGCGCCACGGCCGGGGCCGTCACCCCGGGCTTTACCAAGGCCGAAATCCTCAAACCGCCCAAGGAAAACCCCCTGGCCGAAGGCGGCCTCTTCGAACGCGTCGGCAGCCTTCTTGAAGATCTCCTCCGCTGAATGGGGTCAGACACCATCCTGAACTGGTGTCTGACCCCATTCCACAAGCCGGGAGGGGGCGGCGGGCGTCCAAAGTAAGGTAAAATATAAGGATAACCATGCGCACAACCGCTCTTGCCGTGCTCTTCTCCGCGTTCGCCGCCGCGCTGCCCGCGGGGCAGGTGGCGCCGCCGCCGGTTCAGCAGCCGCCGCCCCCTGCGAAGGCCGTCGCCCCGCCAGCGGCTCCGGCAGCGGCCCGGACGCCCCCCGTGGCCTCTGGCGGCCGGGTGGAGATCCTCGAGCAGATTCTGGTCAAGGTGAACGGCGAGATCATCAGCAAGACGGAACTCGAGAACCGCCAGGTCGCGGCGCTTCGCCAACGCGCGCAGCAGATGTCCGACGAGGAGCTGAAGAAGGCGATTGCGGCCATCACGCCGGAGGTTCTCGTGGACGCCGTCGACGAGTTGCTGCTGCTGCAGCGCGGCAAGGAACTGGGCTACAAGGTCACCGACGAGCAGTTCAAGCGTGTGCTCGAGAACATCCGCAAGGAGAACAAGCTCGAGTCCGACGAGCAGTTCAACGCCGCCCTCAAGCAGGAGGGCATCAGCATCGAGCAGCTTCGCAAGAACCTTGAGAAGCAGATGGTGATCAACCAGGTGCAACAGGTGGAGGTCGCCGGCAAGGTGGGCATCTCCGAGAGCGAAGCGCAGGCCTACTACGACGAACACAAGAACGAATTCACCACGGCCGCGTCGCTGACGCTTCGCGAGCTGCTGGTGGCCGTCAAGTCGGACGGCAAGAGCGTGAACGTGGCTGCCGACGAGGCCGCGAAAACCAAAGCCGAGGGCCTGCTGGCGCGCGCGCGCGCCGGCGAGCCGTTCGCCGCGCTCGTGGCGGAGGCCTCCGACGCGCCGTCCAAGGCCAGCGGCGGCGTGGTGGGCCCGCTCTCCGCCGAAGAGCTCGACCCCGGCGTGCGCAAGCTCATCGAGGGCCTCAAGCCGGGCAGCGTCACGGAGGTGTTCCGCACCGGTGGCGGCTACGCGCTGCTGCAAGTTGACGCGCTGACGCCGCCGGTCGTGAAGGCCTTCGACACGGCGCGCGACGACATCGCACAGAAGGTGTACGAGAGCAAGCGCAACGCCGAGTTCGGGCGATACCTCGCGAAACTGCGCAGCCAGGCCATTATCGAGTGGAAGAACGAGGAGATGCACAAGCTCTGGATGGCCCGCACCGCCCCTGCCGCCCCTCCCACGAAGAACCCCGGGCTCTGACGTCGGCGAGACAGATCGGTCTGCAGCGTGACACCCATGCCGGAATCGCAAGTCGACAGCGTGACAGAACCAGCCCTAAGCGCCCAGCCCCTAGCCCCAGATATCGAAGAGCCCGCCCCGTGGTTCGCCATCTGGACCAGGTCGCGCGCCGAGAAGTCGGTGGCCGACCAACTGGACCGCAAGCGCATCGAGGTGTTCCTGCCCACCGTGAAGCGGTGGTCGCGCTGGAAGGACCGCAAGAAACAAATCGACTGGCCGCTTTTCCCGGGCTACTGCTTCGCGCGGTTCGACCCCCGCGGCTCGCTCGACGTGCTCAAGTGCGAGGGCGTGGCGAAGGTGATCTGTTTCGACGGCAAGCCCGCGCCCATCTCTCACGTTGAGATCGAAGCCATCCAGCGGCTCGTGGAAACGGAGCTGCAGTTCGACCCGTGCCCGCTGCTGCACGAAGGCGATCTGGTGGAAGTGACGCACGGCCCGCTCAAGGGCGTGACCGGCCGCCTCGTGCACAAGGGGCCGAAGACGAAACTGGTCCTCTCGGTCACCATGATCAACCGCGCCGTCGCGGTCACGTTCGATGCGGCGGACGTGCGGAAGTACTGAAGTAGCCAGTAGCCAGTAGGAAGACAGAAGTCAGAAGCCAGAAGCCAGAAGCCAGAAGCCAGAACGAAATGCAGCCCGACAGCGTGACGGAACCAGCGCCTAGCGCCCAGCCCCCAGCCCCGAATTCCGGACCAGTCCCTTGCCCCATGCCCCTTGCCCCTGGAGCGATGGGCATCGCCCCCATGGCGGGGATGACGGATAGCGCCTTCCGCCGCATGGTGAAACGGCTGGGCTCGTGCGGCCTCGTCGTGTCGGAGATGGTGTCGTCGGAGGCGCTCGTGCGCGGCATCGGCCGCTCGCTCGAGTATCTCGAGTTCACGGAAGAAGAGCGGCCGGTCTCGATTCAGATCTTCGGCGGCGATCCGTCGCGCATGGCCGCGGCCGCGCAAGTCGTCGAGTCCCGCGGCGCCGACGTCGTCGACGTCAACATGGGATGCCCGGTGCCGAAGATCGCGAAACACCACGCCGGCTGCAGCCTGATGCGGGAGCCCGATCATGCCGCCAGCATCGTTGCCGCGATGGTGAGGGCGGTGAGGATTCCCGTCACCGTGAAGATGCGGGCCGGCTGGAACGACCAGCAGGTGAACGCGCCGGAGCTTGCGCGCATGGTCGAAGCGGCGGGCGCGTCGGCGGTGGCCGTGCACGGCCGCACCGCCGCCCAGGCGTATCACGGCCTGGCGGACTGGAACCTCATCGCGCGCGTGGCGGAGGCCGTGCAGATCCCCGTGTACGGCTGCGGCGATCTCGTCGAGCCCGGCGAGATCCTCGACCGGTTGCGCAGCACGCCCGTCGCCGGCGTGCTGGTCGGGCGCGGCATCCTGCGCAATCCGTGGCTGTTCGCCCAGGCGGCCGATCTCATGGCCGGCCGCCGCCCGCGCGAGGTCTCGCTGGAGGATCGCCGGCGCTTTCTGATCGACTACATCGATCTCCTCGTGCGCGAGGCGCCCTGGGGGGAAGAGGATCTTCGTCAACGGGGCGACGCGATCCCCCGGAAGCGTTACGATCCCGCCGCCACGCACGACCGTTGGGTAGTCAACAAGCTGCGCGCGCTATGCGGCTACTACACGAAGGGCGTCGACGGCGGCGCGCACCTGCGCGTGGCCGTCAACCAGGCCCCCTCAGTCGGCGCGCTGCGCACGCTAATCGAAGAGTTCTTTGGAGAACTAGCGCCTAGCGCCTAGCCCCTGGTATTTGCCATGCCCATCTACGAATACCTCTGCTGTTCCTGCCGCAAGAAGACGTCCGCGCTGCTGCTCTCCCGCGCGCGCGAGGCGGAGGTGCGCTGCACGCACTGCGGCGGCGCCGATCTCGAGAAACTCTGGTCGCGTTTCGCCTCGCCCAAGTCGGAAGACGCTCGACTCGAGGCCATGTCGGACCCGTCGGCGCTCGGGGGCCTCGACGAAAACGACCCGCGCAGCGTGGCGAAGTTCATGAAGAAGATGGGCCAGGAGATGGGCGAGGACGTGGGCGACCTCGAGCAGGCGATGGAAGAGGAGATGGGCGG
>JALOKU010000058.1 GCA_025456345.1 Vicinamibacterales bacterium
GGTGCGCAGGCGGCGGGTCCTGCCCGCGCTCCGGCGTCAGGCCCACACGGATGGCACAGTCTTCGTGTGCCCGGCGGGGCCGCCGCGCTCCTCAACGCCGCCGGCCTCGATGAGAGCCTGCCCCGCACGCGGGCGCTGCGCGACGTCATCCACGTCCTCTACGACACGCAGCCGGGCGTCAACGACGCCTTCGACGCCAGGCGCCACAACGCCATCACCTACCTCGAGTCGATCTCGGCAGTCGAGGCGCTGGGACTCGAGCGGGGACAGGCGCCGCCGAGCCTCCGCCAGGCCGACGACCGAACGACTCGCAGGAGGATCGAGGCCATCGCCGAAGCGATCGGCTGCACGCTCGAACGGGAGTCGCGCACCTACCGGCTTCAGCCCGAGCAAGGCGAACGGCAGGCCCGGCGGCGGGCCGACCTGGCGAGCGCCGGCCTCGATGTCGACGCGCTCGTCAAGGCCGCCAATGCCGGGCAGCCCATTGCGATTGCCCTTCGGGCGGATGAGGTGCCGCAGCCGCTCTCCGCCGACGCGTGGACGTCGATCGTGAAGGTCCAGGAGAAGCTCTCGGGCTCGCTGGCAACCGCCATCCTCGGCGACCGCGCGGCGGCGCTGCTGTACGTCGGCCTGCTCGGCACCGACGCCGCCACGCGCGAGTTCTTCGAGCGAAACACCGGTCTGCTCCGGGACATCGTCGCCTCGGATCGTGCCGCCGTCTTTGCCGGCTACGCCGGGGGCATCCGCGTGGAGGGCGGGCGCGTAAGCCTGCCTGGCGGGGCTGCGGCCGAGCCGCTCTGGCAGGATCTCGCGGGCGAATCCGCGAGCCGTCCCGATCGCTTCATCCTGAAGCTCCTCGACAAGGACGGCGGGCGGCTGGCATCGCTCGTCGATGCGGTGCACGCTCTCGACGGCCGGCACCAGGCCTTCGTGCTCGGCTCGTGGATCCCCAGCCCTGACGCCCGCGCGGACCGCTTCAGAAGCCTCTACGGCGCGTACAGCCGATTGCTCGCGGTATGGGACCCGGCGGCGAGGCCCTTTGTCAGGCTCCTCTACGACGGCGCGCACGCGCTGGCCGTGACGGCCGTCGATCCGACGGGCCAGGCCACCGGACCGACGTCGGTACGGCTCTGGCGCAGAGTGTTCGACGGAGCCGACATCCCCTCGGACCCGGCCGGCGATCTCGGCGATCCCGAGCGCGATGGCCACGTGGATGCCGCGTGGCTTCTCGAGGTCCTGGCCGACGTGGGCCAGTCGTTCGCCGTGCGCCGGAACCGGGCCGAGGTCTGGCTGTTTGCGCAGCGGGTGTTCAGCGACGCGCCGCGCACCTCTCTTCCCGACGTGTTCGTCACCCTGCGCGGGTTCTCGCGTTTCCGCGTCCTCCTCTGTTCACTCGAGCGGATGGGCGTCGTCGACCCGAAGGTCTACGCGGCGGCCGTGAGGCAGGCAGACCGGCTGTCGCGCATCGGCGACCGGGAACGGGCGGCCGTCGCCCAGGCCCTCTTCCAGGGTTCAGTGGCGCTTGTGGAGCGCGCGCGCACGGCGCGCACACTCGACGCCTCGGCGGCTGAATCCCTCCTGCGCTCGCTCTGCGCGCTGCCGATGTCGGAGAACGGCGAGTACCTCGGCAGCGTTGGCGCATGGATGACAACGGCGCTGATGCCGGCGTTCGAAGCGCGGCTGCCCGCGCGCGCCGAGGGCGCCGAGCCGCTCGCCGAGGACACCGTGCTCAGGGCCATGGCGGGCCGCGCGCTCTCGATGGCCGACTCACCGAACCTGGGTCTCTGGCTCGAAGGCCTGTCCTACAGCGTCGACGTAGCCGGCTCCGAGCTGGCACGGATGCGGGCCGTCCGCGAGAAGCAGCGCGGTGTGCCGCTTGATGCCGGCCTGGAGCTCGGACGCGCCGCTTCGGCGCTTGGCGCACCAGGGGTGTCGCTGGCCGAGCTTCCCCGGCTCGCGTCGGAGATCGATCGCGCGGCCCAGGCGGTGCTGCAGATCGGCGGTCCCGCCATGGCGTGGCTCGACGTGAGCTGGTATCGGAAGGAGATCGCCTCCACGGCCGGTGACATCCGGAAGCTGAAGAAGCCCAACGATCTCCGCAAGCTCGACCCTGTCGCCCGCCCGTTCCTGGAGGTCGCCGATCGCCTTCAGGCGCAGGCCGCCCTCTCGCTGGCGTACGCGGCGATCCTGCGCGATCCTCAGAGCACGTCGCTGCTCGACGGCGACCCGGCGCCGCGGCACGATTGGGCGTTCGGGGCGCCCAGCGACGAGCTGCGCCAGTCTCCCCCGTGGCGCGAGCCGGTGCCGGATCGGACGGGCGGCTGGCACCTGACGGGATCGATCCTCGGGGCCGACCTGGCGCTGGCAGGCGAGTCGCTGCGTCGGGTGTCTGTCGATCGCTTCCCTTCCCCGCCGACCCTGTCCGACAGCGATGCGCAGACCATCGCCGAAGCCGTGGCGCTCACCGTCGCGTTCGATCAGTCGGACGCCGACCGGGAGCTCCTCGTCAGCGCGCTGTCGAGGGGACGACGGATGATGGAGGAGATCGCCGGGCAGCCGTCGCGGTGGGCTGACGCCGCCGAGGCGATGCAGCTCCGCGATTTCCGCCGCGAGCTGCTGCCGTGGGCCATCGTCAATGAGCCGGCGGCCGTGTCCGCGATGCTGTCGCTCGGCGAACTGGCGCTGCTCGGTCAATTGAACGGTGCTCCGGCGGCGTTTCCGGACTCATGGGGCACGTCGGGACGCGCGTATGACGGGCGGTGGAGCCTGCGTTATCCCAGTCCGCTGGCCCTCGACCTGCTCTCCGGCCGCAAAGGAGGGGCGCTTGTGGCGGGCCTGGTCCCCGACCTCGTGCTCTCGGCCGCTGAAGCGATGCACGACCGCCAGGTCCCGGCGGCGCTGACCCGCGCGGTGCTCGAGTGCGCGGCGCGCGACGCGATCGACGAGGTCCAGTTGCAGTACTTCGACGATTGGGTCACGCTCATAGGCCAGACGCGCATAGTCCCGGGCCGTCTCGACGAGTACCTGGCGTCGCTGACGTCCGGCGGGCCGCTGGTGCCGGTGAAGCGATGACGAACAGCTGGAGGGCAGCCGCGGCGCTCTTGATCATGCTCCTGGGCATCACCGCCGCGCAGATGGTCGCCGGCGGCTCCGCGCAGGAGGCCGGCCCGGCAATTGTCTTCGTCAGTCCGGTTGACGGCGGGTACATCAGCGGGCCCACGACGGTGTCGGTGCGAATCGTTCCCGCGGGTGAGACCGCGAAGAGCGTCAGCCTGTTCGCGGACGGGAAACTGCTCTGCACAGTCGAGCAGCCGCCGTACACGTGCCCGTGGGACGCGGGCCCCAAGGTGCTCGAACACCTGATCAGGGCCACGGCCGTGCTCGGCGACGGCCGCCAGATCAGGACGAGCATCCGTACCAAGGGCGCGGAGTACACCGAAACTGTCGACGTGGACGTCGTCCAGATCACGGCCACGGTCACCGGCAGCCGCGGGCGCTTCATCCGCGGGCTGAAGGCCTCCGACTTCAAGGTCTACGAAGACCGCGTGCCGCAGACGATCACCGCGTTCGCCGCCGAGAACATCCCGCTCGAGCTCGTGGTGGCCGTCGACGTCAGCGGGAGCATGACGAAGGCGATGCCGACGGTGAAAGCGGCCGTCAGAAAGTTCCTCACGAAGCTGCGGCCGCAGGACGTGGTCACGGTCCTCGGTTTCAACGACAACGTCTTCGTCATCGCGAGGCCCACGGTCACGCTGGAAGACCGCCTGAAGACGCTGGATCGCCTGCGGCCCTGGGGAGGCACGTCGCTCTACGACGCCATGCTGAAGGCGCTCGCCCAGCTCGGCCCGCAGGCGGGCAGGCGCGTCATCGTCGTGTTCACCGACGGGGAGGACCTGAACAGCCGGGTCCCGCTCGAGACGGCTGAACGGGGCCTCGAGTCGAACGACGCCGTGCTCTACGCCATCGGCCTCGGGCGCGCGCCGGAGATGGCGCCGCTGCGCAAGGTGCTCGAGCGGTTGTCCGAGAAGACCGGCGGTCAGGCGTACTTCGAGGAACTCGACAAGCTCGACGAGGTCTTCGACAACGTGCTCGCCGACCTCGCCAATCAGTACCTGTTCGGGTTCCTGCCGCGCGACGCGGCGCACGACGGGCGATGGCGGGAGATCCGCGTCGAGGTGCCCGGCCACGACTACAAGGTCAGAGCCCGGAAGGGCTACCGCACTATTTCCCGCTGACGAACGCCACCCAGCGATTGACAAGCGCCTGGTTCGGGCCGGCGGCGGCCTTGTACAGGTCGGCATAGCGGCGGGCCAGATCGCTGTCGTCGGCCGCCGACGAAATGCGCCCGCCAGCCGCCCGCGCGTCGTAGAGGAGGCGCAACCCGAGCAGGAGCGCGTTCGCATCGGAGGGGTGGCGCGCGATGTAGCCGTCGAGTAGCGCCATCGCCTCCTGCGGCCTGCGGCGCAGCGCCTCCGAAGCCGCCAGCCTCGGCACGAACCGATCGTCGTCAAGCCACTTGTCCCGCGCTTCCGCCAGCACGCTCGCCGCCTCGTCTCCGTCCTGCAATCTGAGCCACGCATCGCCGAGGACGTCGTAGATGATCCGCGCGTCCGACTCGGTGATGAGCGCCGTCTGCCACGCGCCGGCCGCCTCGCGGTCGCGGCCGCCCGCGGCGTAGCAGGCCCCGAGATAGAACGCGGCCGGAAGGAAATCGGGAGCGGCATCGAGCGACGCGCGGAACTGGGCCGCGGCCGGTTCGAGTGCGCCCATGCCGAACAGGGCGAGACCCCGCAGAAACGAGGTCGACAGGAGCGCCGGGTCCGCGGTCACCAGGTGGGTGATCACGCGGTCGAAGCGCGCGTCGAGGAGCGACGCCGTCGCGATTGACACCGACGGGTCAGGGGCCGGCTCCGGGCTCGCGCGCCGCATCCGCTCGAGGAAATACTCGAGGGTGTCGCGGCCCAGGACGTCCTGCCGCGAGAACGCCTTCACCAGGCTCCCCGACTCGCCGGCGGCAAACGACACTCTCGGCGGGGAGACCGAGCCGGCAGCCGCGCCGCCGGGCGCCGCCCCGGCGCGCTCGATGCGGATCGGGCGCGTTACCCTTCCGGCGGTGCGCTCGCCTGCCAGCACGGTCGCCGTGGCCACGTAGTCGCCCGGCGGGAGCAGGCCGAGGCTGAGCCGCGCGGCCGCCACCCATTGTGCGGCTCCATCCGGACGCGTCACGCCCGCCTTGGCCGAGACCAGCGGATCGGCGTCGGGGCTGTCGGCAATGCCGAACGTGACGCCGGTGACCTTCGACGCCGCGTTGGCTGGCACAATTTCAAGATAGGCGTCGATGGCCTCGCCGCGCACCTGACCGTCGACGACGACGAAGATGTCGTCGGTCGGGCGTTGCCGGGGTTCGACCAGCAGCAGGTCACTCAGGCTGACGGTCTCGCTCTTTTTCAGCCCGACGGTGACGGCGTGGTCGACGCTCCCCACGCGTCCCGCCGCGTCGACGGCAACAAATCGCAGCGTGTAGGTGCCGCGACCAAGCCTGCTCTCGGAGGTATACGACACCCAGCCCGGAGCGCCGCCGGCGCGCGGCCGCAGCGTCGCCTTCTGTGCGACGGGAGGCAGCGTCTTGCCGGACGCGTCGACGAACGCGAAGAGGAACCGCATCTCGACCGGGCCCGTGAAGGCGTCGCCGATGTCCGCGCTGATGATGACACGGTTGCCGCCGTTCGAGGTGCCGGCCAGGCTGTGCGTCGCAACACGGAGGGGCAGGCCCGTCTGCAACCGGTCCGAGCGGAACGCGGCCGCCAGCGCTTCGTCCGGCGTGGCAGGCTTCGCGTCCGCCCTGGGCATCACAAATTCCTTGCGGCTGCGCACCTCGGCGTTGGAAATCCTCACCTTGACCGAGATGCGGTGCGGCTTGCCGTCGCGGTCGCTGTCGGCCGGTTCGACGCCAAGCAAGTACGCCGCCGCCGTTTCGCGCAGCACACGATCGAACGCGAAGTCCGCGCCCGCCACGACACGGGCCAGAGAGCCCCCGCTCGCGCCCGCGATGGTCTCGAGGCCGGCGCTCATCATGCCGAGGTCGCGGCTGAGCGTGTCGCTGATCGTCCGTTCCTCCGCCGAGAATGCGTCGAGAAAGCCCGAGTCGATGTGGAGGACGAACAGGTTCAGGTTCGCGGCCGCGGCCTCGCGGCCCAGCGCCACGATCTCGGGGATGAGCTGCAGATCGATGCCGCCGCGGTCGGCAACCGGCAGGCCTGCGCTGACGAGCACCAGCGTCTTACGCTCGCGGATGCGGGCCAGGCCCCTGATGACGGCTTCGATGCCCTGGAGGCTGCGGGTCGCCTGGTACTCGGCGTTGCGGCCGATGCTGAGGGCCGTGTTCCGGACGTCGAGCTCGCACGAAGTCCGGTCACTCGACGTGCGGGCGTAACCACACTCGCGCGCCAGCACGCGCTCCAGCGTCAGGCTGTCGTTCGCGTGGATGTCGATCGCTTCCGACAGGCTGACGTTCTTGTCGATCCCGCTCATCCGGAACGGCTGGGCCGAGCCGATGATCTTCGCCGTGGCCGCGCGCGCCAGCGAATGGTCGCGCGACGCGCCCACCGAGATGGCCGGCAGCGGGAATGCCACCAGCCCCACGCGGTCGTCGGGCTGGAGCCGGTCGATGAACCGCCGCGCCGCTTCCATCGCGCCGCGGGCGCCGAGGGGTTTGAAACTGACCTGGTCGATGGCGAGGTAGATGAGGCGGCCCCTTGGAGCACCCGGCGCGGACGGCTCATTGGAGCTGAAGAGGAGCTGGGCCGGCTTCTCCGCTGCCGGTGTCGCCGCGCCCGGTTTGTCGCGCGACGCGAATTCGACGAACTCGGCCGAGACCACCCGGCGCGGCTTCCCGTCGACCGTGACGTCGAATTGATCCGGCCGCACACCGGTGACCGGGTTGCCGTTCTTGTCGACAATCGCCACGTCGACCGCAATGAGGTCGACGCCGGACTTGAACACGGGCTGCTGCAAGGTTTGAGCGGCCTGTGGAGCAGGGGCCGTCTGCGCAGACATCCAGGACCCGGCTGCGACACCGAGCGCCAGCGCGAGGCCGGCAATCGCGGCCGCCGGCAGCGTTCTCCGGCCGTGCATGGTCAGGCTCCGGCAGGCTCCACTTTGCGCGGCTTCTTCTTGCGCGGCCGCGCGCGCGAGGCGAGCACTTTGAAACTCGCCTCCTCGCCGATGACCAGCAGCGGCTGCGTGGGGTCCTTGAGGAGGTTGAAGAAGCGGCCGTCGAGGGTACGCACGTAGATGTCGCCGCCGTCGGTGAGCAGCGTCACCGGCCCTCCCTCGCCCGTGGCCTCGAAGAGGCGCACCTGGAAGTGCGCGCGCAGCCGGTCGATGAGCTCGCGCAGGCGCGTCAGCGAGAAGCCGCGGCGGCGCAAGTCGGCCAGCACCATGATCTCGAGCAGGTCCACCGGGGTGTAGCGGCGTTCGGTGAACCCTCCCGCCTCGGTCCGGTGCGACGCCACGGCCGGCTGCACCAGCTTCTGGCGCTCCCACCACCGCAGCTGATCCGCCGTGAGGCCGGTCAGTGCCGTCACGTCCCGCGAGCTGTAGTACCGCTTCAGGCGCATGAGTCCGCCATGCGCGCACCGGCGATGTCTTTCGCCGTCACGCCGCCTTCGCTGTGGGTGGTGAACGAAACCGTCACGCGCCGATAGCTGACGGCCAGGTCAGGATGATGGTCCGCCGCTTCCGACCCCGGCACGAGCCGGGTGACGAAGGCCACCGCCTCGGGAAACCCCGCGAAGGTGAACTCCTTGACGATGGCGAGCTGGTCGTAGCGCCAGCCGGGAAGATCGCGCAACGCCGAGGCGATGTCGTCACGTGAGAGTTGCGCCATGGTTCACCCCTCGAGCAGCCGCGTGCCGCGCTTGAGCGCGGCGAAGATCAGGAAGAGCACCGCGCCCGCCGCGAAGAACCAGAGCCAGGGCGCGTCCACGTGCCAGGCGCGCGCGCGCCGGCTTTCCTGCATCGCGTCGAACACGAACGCGCCCGCGGCGACGACGAGCAGGCCGTGGAATTCGTGGCGCAGCACTTTCTTCCACGAGTACGGGATGGCCGAGCCCGCATACGAGGCGAACGACGGCCAGACGGCGGGCACGCGCGACGACCACGCCTCGAACGCGGCGCCGAAGCGGTCCGCGAGAAACGCCTCTTCGCGAACGGCGATGCGCTCGTAGTACAGCCACGTGGCCAGCACGACGATGACAGGAAGGTACCAGATGCCGGGGAAAAGCGACAGGCCGAGCACCATGAGGCCGTTGGCGACGTACAGGGGATGGCGAACGACGGAATAGGCCCCGGTGGTACGGAGTTCTGACGCGCGCGGGTTGACGGTGCTTCGCTCCGATGTGCCGGAGGGTGCCGAACCCACGGCCCAGACGCGCAGCGCAAGCCCGGCCAGCGCCACGACGATGCTGAGCGACTCCCAGATCCGCTCGCCGGCCCGCGTCGAGAACGGTGGCGCTGTCGTGATTACACCGGCGACGACAACGGGAATCAGGACGAGCGGCAGGTAACTGCGCCAGCGGAACAGGCGATCGCCGTCCTGCACGAGCTGGTCCAGGAGTTTCATCCCGTGCCATTCTGACCCGCGGAGACGGCGTTTGCAAATCAGGACGATCGTGTAGGCCAGAGGGGTCAGTCACGCCGATTCCCGCCGCACGCCGTTTTGGTAAACTGCTGACAGCGCTGTCTTTTGCGGAATGGAGCCGGCTGGAACACGCGGCGCAGTACTTGCATCGCCTCCTGGCAGCCCTAAAGGGCCGCCCTCCAGGTGCCGGCAGCTGGAGGCCAGGGCTTTTAGCCCTGGCACGTTGCGTATCGAAGGGCCGCCCTGCAGATGTGGAGTCGGTCATGAATAAGCTCGTAGCATTCGGCGTGGCTGTCGTGCTTTGCATGGCAGCGGCCGGGTTCGGCGCATATCTGGCGTTGCGGCCGCAGCCGGCCGCCGTTCCGGCGGCGGCTCTTGGGGAAGCCGGGGTTCCGGCGGCGCAGGCTGCTGCAAATGCGGCTGCTCGCAGCAACCCTGCGGAAACGACGGCCCCTGTCCTCACGACAGCCGAGGCGGCGCAGGCGCCCGAGACTTCGAGTGCATCGGCGGCCCAGATCCCCAGGGAGGCGCAGACCGCAAGAGCCTCCAGGCCGGCACCGGCGGCACCTGCCGGGGGAGCGGTATCCGGTGTGCCGGCCCAGGCGCTCCCGGCCTCCGAGAACCCCGCCGGGGCCGGAACTTCCAGCGCGGGCGCTCCGCCGGTGGTGGATCCCGTTCAACTGCCCGTGACGGAGCCTGTTGCGCCTCCGCCTCCCCCGCCGCCGCAGAAGGTCATCGAGGAACTGGTGGTGGCGGCCGACTCGGTGCTCGGCCTGCGCATCGAGTCCACCGTGTCGAGCGAGGTGGCCAGGATCGAAGACCCCGTCGAGGCGCGCGTCACGAGAGACGTCCGCGTCGGTTCAGAGGTCGTCATTGCGTCGGGTTCACGGGTGCTCGGGTCGGTGATTCAGGTCGAGCGCGGCGGCAAGATGAAGACCGCCGCGCGCATCGGCGTGCGCTTCCACACGCTCGTCCTGGCCGACAACACCAGGCTGCCGATCCATACCGAGGCGATCTACCGCGAAGGCAAGTCGCCCGGCAATGAAAGCGCGGCCAAGGTGGGCGGCGCGGCCGTGGGAGGCGCCATTCTGGGGGCCATCATCGGCGGCGGCAAGGGCGCGGCCATCGGCGGCGCGGTTGGCGCGGCCGGCGGCACCACCGCGGTGATGGCCGGCGGCCGGAACCCGGCGATGCTCGCCTCGGGCACGTCGCTCACCGTGCGCCTGAGCCAGCCGGTGACGATTGTGGTGGAGCGGGAGCCGTTCGAATACTAGGCACCCGTCAGAAGCAAGAATCAAGTAGCAAGAAGGACCCGCTGCCGATCGTCAGAAGAAGACACTTCCCCTTGGGGGTCTCTTGCTGCTGGCCTTCGACTTCTTGCTTCTTGCTTCTTGCTTCTTGCTTCTTGATTCTTGCTTCTACCCCCGCCCGCTTCGCTACGCACTACAATCTAGTCGTCCGGCATGGAGACGCCTGATGACGACTGAAGAAGCGGGCCGCGCATTCGGTGACATGCCCGCGGACGAATTCCGCAAGCACGGCCACGCCATGGTCGAGTGGATCGCCCGCTTCATGGAACACTCCGAGCGGTTGCCCGTCCTCGCGCGCGTGGCGCCTGGCGACATCCTGCACGCGCTGCCCGAGTCGGCGCCCGAGGCGGCCGAGGCTTTCGAAGCCATCATCGCGGACTTCGACCGCATCCTGATGCCGGGCATGACGCACTGGAACCACCCCGGCTTCATGGCGTACTTTTCGATAACGGCCAGCGCCCCCGGAGTCCTCGCCGACTTCGTGGCTTCCGCGCTGAACCAGCAGGCCATGCTCTGGCGCACGTCGCCATCCGCCACCGAACTGGAGGCGGTGGTGATGGGCTGGCTGCGCCGCCTGATCGGTCTGCCCGACGCGTTCGAAGGCGTCATTTACGACACGGCCTCCATTTCCAGCCTCCATGCCATCGCCGCGGCGCGCGAGGCGGCCGTGCCGCAGGTGCGCACGCGGGGCCTCGCCGGCCGCGCCGACGTGCCGCGCCTGCGCGTGTACTGTTCGGATCAGGCGCATTCGTCAATTGAGAAGGGCGTCATCCTGGCCGGCCTCGGCCAGGAAGGCCTGAGGAAGATCCCCTCGGATGCCGAGTACCGCATGAGGACCGACGCCCTGCGCGCGGCGATCGCGGAGGACCGCGCGTCAGGCATGCGTCCCATTGCCGTGGTCGCCACCGTCGGCACGACCTCGACGACGAGCGTCGACCCGGTGGCGGCGATTGCCGATCTGTGCGAGGCGGAGGGCCTCTGGCTCCATGTCGACTCGGCCTACGCGGGCGTGGCGGCGATGCTGCCCGAGCACGCGCACATCCTGGCCGGCGCCGATCGCGCGGATTCCCTGGTCGTGAACCCGCACAAGTGGCTCTTCACGCCGTTCGACCTGAGCGCCTTCTTCTGCCGCCGCATGGACGTGGTCCGCCAGGCCTTCTCCCTCGTGCCCGACTACCTCACGACGCCGGACGCGGCCCGGAACCTCATGGACACGGGCATTCAGCTCGGCCGGCGGTTCCGCTCGCTCAAGTTGTGGATGATCCTGCGCTACTTCGGCGCGGAGGGCGTGCGCGCGCGGCTGCGCTACCACATCGATCTTGCGCAGCGGTTCGCCGGATGGGTCGACGCCGACCCGGACTTCGAGCGTCTGGCGCCGGCGCCGTTCAGCGTCGTCTGCTTCCGCGCGAGGCCCGCCGGGCGCGAGCGGACCGAGGAGGAGCTGGCGCGGCTCAACGAGGCCATCCTCAAACGGGTGAACGACTCGGGCGAGATCTTCATCTCGCACACGGTCTTGCGGGGCCGCTTCACCCTGCGTGTTGCCATCGGCAACCTGCAGACGACCGACCGGCACGTGCGACGGGCGTGGGAGCTGGTGCGGGAGGCGCTCGAGGCCGAGAGCGCTTGAACGCAACACCTGAGGACGGGGAATCATGGCAGACGTCGATCTGGTCCGGGACGGCCAGCACAACATCGGTCACATCTGCACCAGGCAGCAGTGCGATCGGGGCAACGGCGACCGCCTGGCGTTCAGGTGGATCGCGCCTGACCTCACGCGCACCGACTACACGTTTGGCGACCTCGAGCGTCACAGCAATCTCTATGCGAATGCACTGCGCTCGGCCGGGTTCCGCACGGGCGATGTGCTCTTCATCCATCTCCCCAAGACGCCGGAGCTCTTCTTCTCGGTGCTGGGCGCCCTCAAGCTGGGCGTGGCGGTGTCGACGCCCTTCTCGCGCCTCGGGGAAACCGCGCTGGCCGAGCGCATGGCGAACACCACCGCGAAGGGCATCCTGACGAAGCGCCGCGTTGCCCGCCAGCTGGCGGGATTGCGGAGCGCGCTTCCTTCGTTGGCCCGCCTGCTCGTCACCGACATCGACCAGCACCAGGCGGACGGCGTGCTGAGTGCGAAAGCCCTGGTCAGGGAGGCGTCGCCGGAGTTCCTGGCGGACCGGACGGATGAGTCGGCACCGTCTTTCATTCACTTCACGCCGGGCCCGACGGCGCAGGCGCGAGCGGTCGTCCACGTCCACGGCGCGGTCCGGCACATCGGCGCAACGTCCCGCGAGGTGTTGCGACTGAAGCCCGGCGAGCTCTTCTGGTGCACGTCGGACCATGGCTGGGTGACTGGCACGTCCTACGGGATCGTCGGCCCGTGGAGTCTCGGCGTCAGCCAGGTGCACTTCGGCGGCGGCTACACCGCCGAAGGCTGGTTCGGGATACTGGAACGGGAACAGGTCTCGGTCTGGTACACGTCCCCGTCAGTCATCCGGATGTTGATGCGCGAGGACCCCGGGCTCTTTGCCGGGTTCGATCTGACCCGCCTGCAGCATGTCTTCGGCGTCGGCGAGTGGCTCGACCCGGAGGCGCTCGCCTGGTCGCGTCGCGTACTCGGCCGGGACGTGTACGACACGTACTTCCAGACCGAAACCGGCGGCATCGTCATTGCCAACCGCCCCGGCCTGCCGATTCGCCCGGGTTCAATGGGACAGCCCGTGGACGGCATCGAGGCATGCGTCGTGGATGACGCCGGCAGCGTCGTGCCGGCGAACGTGGCCGGTCGCCTCACCCTCCGCACCGGGTGGCCTTCGATGTGCGTCGACTACCTCGGCGACTCCGCGGGCTATCGCGAAAAGTTCCGGGGCGGCCGCTACGACACCGGCGACGCGGCCCGGCGGGATGATGACGGCTACTTCTGGTTCGGCGGCCGGAACGACGACATCGTCAACACGGCCGGTCATCTGGTCGGTCCCTCGGAGGTGGAGTCGGCGCTGCTCGAATGTCCGGAGGTTGCCGAGTGTGCGGCCGTTCGGGTGCCGGATGCGGTCTTTCTCGAAAAGGTCGCGGCGTTCATCGTGGTGAAACCGCCGCACGCTCCGTCCGACGACCTCGAGCTCGATCTCAAAGTCCGGGTCTCCCG
The DNA here is from genome assembly GCA_025456345.1 of Vicinamibacterales bacterium. Taxonomy (GTDB): domain Bacteria; phylum Acidobacteriota; class Vicinamibacteria; order Vicinamibacterales; family JAKQTR01; genus JAKQTR01. The sequence continues at coordinate 13,091 of JALOKU010000058.1, forward strand.
GCGGCTGTCTCCGATCGAGGCGCCTCAAGAGGTCCGGTTCGTGGACGCGATTCCGAGGGACGAAGATGGCCGGGTCAGCCGCGAGGCAATCCGGGCGAGGTTTCCGGAGTTGTATGCCGGCAGGGTCCTCCCGTGGGAGACCTGCTGACTTCGCCGGACCAGGCGGCGCTTACTCCCGGTTGAGGATCGGCAGGAGTCCGTCGGCGAGCGTCTTCGCGACGATGGCGGCGCCGGCGTCGGAGAAGTGGGCGAAATCGGTGAAGTTCGCCGGCGCCGTCGGCATGGCCTTTTCCAGGTCGATGACGGGAACGCCGGTTTCCGCACCAAGCGAGCGTACGGCGTCATTCGCGCGGCGCTCCATGTCGAGGAAGCCTTCTTCCTGCAGCGTCGGATAGAACTTGCGCCAGCTTGTCAGAAGCGCCCGGTCGCTATCCGAGAGCGTCTCTCCGAAGGCGTCCACGTGAGTGACGAGGACGGGCGTGATGCCCTCCTGGCGCAGCGCCGCGATGAGTTTCGACAGGTCGTCGCGGTAGCGCTGGATGTTCGCTTCCGGCAGACGTGCGACCGCCGTGGCGGCCCCGCGGTCCGCGCGGATTTCCCTTGTCCGGAGCCAGGTCTGGACGCTCGATGGAATCATCCCCTTGAGAAGGGTGCGAACGCGATCGACGATCCGCAGTTCGAATCGCGGCTGTTCGATCCGTCCTGGTGGCACCGGCGGCGCGTCCAGCGGCGGCGGTTCTATGTAGCTGGCCGGTACGCCGTAAATGAGCGCAGCAGCAGGCCTGGCCATCGCGGCGATCTCCGGCACGCGCAAGGTTGCGGTGCGAACGGTCTGCCCGGCGTACGCCGCATTGAGCACCTGGTAGGCTTGCGCGCCGGCCCGCGCGTTCAACTCCTGCTCCAACTGGCGCGGGTACTCGGATCCTTCGCGCTCCTGCTGGCCGAACGTCTCCGACGCGCCGAAGCAGACGACGGTCGGCCTGCCGGCAATCAGGTCCGGTCCCCGGTAACCCAGCGCGTTCAGGCCCCACTTGCGAAAGCGGGCATGGGGAATGCCGCGTTTGCCAATGGCGTCGCGCACGTACAGGGTCTCGGCGTTGTACACCCCCCACATCGGCGCGCCGTAGGAGATGTAGTCGTCGAGCCGCGCGAATAACTCGAGGGATCCCCCGAATATCAGGACCGCCAGCAGGCCACGCGCGATTTGCGTTCGTGTCGGCATCAGAACTGGGCGTAGATGAAGCCCTGCGCCTCGGCGGCGCGGAACACGGCCAGATAGAAGATCGCAGCGTAGCACGCGAACCGCGCCGGCATGGGCAGCCACGACAACAGGCCGGGCGCCCGCTGTGGAATCCGGGAGACGGCCAGCTGCGAGGCGAAATAGCCCGCGACCAACCCAAGCACGAGCAGCACGAACCCGCCGGGCAGCTGCAGCCCGGCCGCGGGGATGAGCGCGGCCGTCAGGATCCCCGCGGCGTGAGACGCGCCTTCCGCGCGGAACAGGGTCCAGCTCAGGATGATCACCAGGAACGTCAGGAGCCATGACGCCGCGCTGCGCAGCCATCGCGGCCCGATGGGCGCCGCGCCGCGCCGGAGTTGCTGCCAGAGCCGGTGGCCGACCAGCATCAGGCCCTGGTACACCCCCCACAGCAGGAAGAGCCAGGACGCACTGTGCCAGAGACCGAAGACCGCCATCGAGATGACGAGGGACACGTGGCGCCACCAGACTTCACGGCGGGACATCGCCAGGGGCAGGAACACGTAATCTCGAATCCAGAACGAGAGCGACATGTGCCAGCGCTGCCAGAACGATGTCACGCTCGTCGAGAGGTAGGGCCGGTCGAAGTTCTCGGGCAACTGGAAGCCGAACATCCGCGCCACGCCGATGACGAGCCTCGAGTAGCCCGCGAAGTCGAAGTAGATCTGGAATCCGTACCCCAGCAGCATCACCCAGGCGTCCGCCGTGCCCAGCGGGCCGCGCAGGGCGAACGCGTCGGCGACGCCGAATCCCCCGTGGCCGGCCGCGAGCATTCGCGCCAGCGTGATCATGCCGACGCCAACCCAGACGCCCTGGGCCCCTTCCCGGACGCTCTCCCACGACCCGGCGAACGGGGCCCGGAATTGAGGCACCAGGTCGCCGACCCTGCAGATCGGGCCTGACATCACCGTCGGCGCGAATCCCATGTAGAGGCAGAACTCACCCAGCGAGGGCCGGGTCTCGTCGCCCCGATACTGATCGAAGAGATAGCTCAGGGCCTGGAAGGTCCAGAACGAGAGACCGAGCGGAAGCGCGATCTGCCTCACGTGCTGCCAGAACGGGCTATCCGGAAACAGCGCCTGGAACGCCGGCAGGTACTTGAACACCCCCAGCAGCGCGACGTTCACCAGCGCTCCCGCCCACAACAGCGCGACCCGCGGCCGTCTTCGGATCCGGCGGCCGTAGTGATAGTTGAACACGCTGCTCAGAACCAGCAGCGGAAGAAACCTGGCGTCCAGACTGAAGTAGAAGATCCAGCTCGCCGCGAGGTAGATCCACAGCCGGAAGGGCCGGCTGGACGACACGCGTGCCGTCATCCACACGACGAGCACGGCGGCGGCGTAGAGGATCGAAACCTGGCTCACGTGGCGCTAACGGGGCATCCCGACCCGGGCTGCCGTGGCGAACATCTGGCTCACCGTGTCGAGGTCGCGCGGGGCGACCTTGCTGGCGGGGATCCTCAGCGCGGTGATCTTCTCGAGTTCCTGGACGACCTGAATCAGGGAAAACGAGTCAATCAAGCCAGACGATACCAGCGGCGTGTGCGGCTCGATTTCGGCGTCAGGATCCCGGAGGATTTCCGTCTTCAGATACTCGATCATGCTGGCGTGACTTGCTGAGTGATCCATGCGCGCTCCGGCTTTGCGGCCCCCGACTCAAGTACTTCTCAATTGTATCGGATCGACAGCCCCCGCCCGGTATTCCGCCGGCGGGGCGTCTCGGTTCGTCAACTACAGCAGCACGGCCACGCGCCGGACGCGCGCGGCGCCTTCCGGGGCGATCTCCAGCGCGCACCCAAGAACCCGCACGCCCGCCTTCGCCGCGCGCCGGATCGCGATCCCGAACGCCGGGTCCACATCGTCTTCCGGAGCCACCGACTCGACATCGCCACGCTGCGCCACGAAGACGATGGCCGTGGCGTGGCCGGACCTGCAGAGCGCGGCGAGTTCATCGCAGTGGCGGGCGGCACGGGCGCTGACGGCGTCGGGGAACCGCCCGGCACCGCCGCTGGCCAAGGTGACAGATTTCACTTCGATCATCATCCCGCCAACCTGGAAGTCGAAGCGCGAGCGGCCGTGCACCACCTCGGCGCGGATCGTCCGGCCGTCGAACTCCGGGAACAGGCCGTGCGACACGAGCGCGGGAAACACACGGTTGGCGTAGAGCGTGTTCGTGCCAACCCATACACAAGGACCGCCGACACGTGCGGCCACCATCGTGTAGGGCAGCGCCCGCGTCGGAGGGTACGGGCCGTCGAGCAGGAGTTGGCATCGTGGCGCGAGGACGCCGGTCAGCCGGCCCGGATTCGGCACGTGCGCCATGACCTCGTGGCCGCCGCGAAGGGTGCACCTGGCGGCGAACCGATGGGGCCGATCGACGAACGTGGCCCGCAAGGGGACTCTCCGCGCGGTTGCCAGCCGCGGCGCGGCGATCGCGATCCATCCGGACATGAGACGACGTTGTATCACACGGCGCCGCCGGGTGCGGTATGCTGCGGCACATCATGCGAGCAACCCGTCCGAGACCCGTGTCGATCGTCCTCGTGTGCGGCATCGCCGCTCTCGGGGCCGCGACGGCCGCGATGTCGCCTGCGGCGCAGTCTTCCCCGACAGCGGCGCCCGGGATCCTCCTGGAAGACCTGACGTGGCAGCAGGCCGAGCGCGTGCTGACGCCCGATGCCGTCGTCGTCATCCCGCTCGGCGCGGCCGCGAAGGAACACGGGCCGCACCTGCGGCTGAAGAACGACTTCGTCCTCGCCGAGTACTTCACGCGGCGCGTCATGGCGCGCGAGGCCGTGGTCGTGGCGCCCACCATCAACTATCACTTCTACCCGGCGTTCGTGGAGTACCCGGGGTCGACGTCGCTCCGCCTGGAAACCGCGCGCGACGTGGTGGTCGACATCTGCCGAGGCCTGGCGCGGTTCGGTCCGAAGCGGTTCTACGTCCTCAACACCGGCGTCTCGACGATTCGGGCCCTGAAGCCCGCCCAGGAGCAGCTTGCGTCAGACGGCATCGTGATGCACTTCACCGACATCCTGACGATTGGCGAGGAGGCCGAGAAGGCGGTGCGCCAGCAGGAAGGCGGCACGCACGCCGACGAGATCGAGACGTCGATGATGCTCTACATGGACCCCTCGCTCGTGGACATGAGCAAGGCGGCGAAAGACTACCACGCGCAAGGAGCGGGCGGCCTCACGCGCGACCCGAACGGCAAGGGCACCTACTCGCCCACGGGCATCTGGGGAGACGCCACGCTGGCCACCCGCGAGAAGGGGCGGCGGGTGGTCGAGGCGATGGTCGAAGGCATGCTGAAAGAGATCGCCGCCCTCAGGGCTGCCGCGCCTCCTGCCGGACGGTGATGGGCCATCCGGGATACGGCTTCGCGCCTGCGGACTTCGGGTCGACCCACCGCGGCCAGTTGGCGAACGTGGTCGTGCGCGCGAGGCGATCGAAGGTAATGATGCCGTAGCCAGGCGCGCGGTCGTTGATGTCGGCCGGCTCGATGCCGAGCTTGAACGGGTTCGAGACGGCCAGCACCGTCACCCTGTTGCCGAACCCGTCGAGGTAGTCGCCGGTGTTCCGCGGTGCGCCGGCCTCGCGGTTGGCGCCGTCGTCCCCGGGAAACCAGCGCCGCGGCCAGAAGTTGGCCACCGAGGGCACGCAGATCGCGAAGGGGCCGTCCCTGAATCCGTCGATGCCGTACTGGATCGTCATGCCCAGGTGCTGGTCGCCGGTGATGTGGACGGCGCCGGCTTTCTTCATCAGGCGCAGCGCGGCCAGGCGCGGCGACTGCGGCCAGCCGTTCGAGTCGTGATCCTGCACGGGAGCCTCGCCAGGCGCATACCCGCCCGGTGGCTGGATCGGAAGCTTCGTGGTGATGTCGTCGGCGCGAGAACCCTTCGGAAGCGTGGCCACGTTCGCGAAGAGCGTCTGCGAGATGAGGGCCTTCATCCAGACCTCGGCGCCCGCGTTGCCCGCCCACCGCTCGAGGAACCGCATCTGCCGCGAGCCCAGGAGTTCGGCGCCCTTCACGTCGCCGTGCGTCGATGAGTCCCAGCCCGGGTTGCGGGCCCAGCCGTTCACGATCTGCGCCTCGGGCAGCATGACGGCGGGCGCCGACTTCCACTTGCGATCCTCGACGATCGCGTAGCTGACACCGCCCCAGACCAGCTCTGTAAAGTAGACTCCAATGCCGCGCTGCGCCGGGGCAGGGTCCACGGGGTCGGGCAGGTGGCTGGTCTGCGTTCGCTGAACCATGTTCACCCAGTCCACCGGCATCGTGAACCCGCCGCTGTCCTGCTTCTGTGTCTGCACCCCGACGCCTTCGCGCACCAGCGCCGGCGCGACGTCGTTCGCGTCGCGCCCGCCTGCGCCCCAGATGTTCCCGTGGTAAACGTCGTGGTCGTCGGGGAGCGCGACCGACGGGATGTTGCGCAGGAGCTCGCGATACTCCCATCCGTACATGAACCACTTGCGCAGGTAGTCGAGCGTGGCCATGTCGAGCGGCGAACGCTGAACGCCGAAACCGCCCACGGGCTCGTAGATCTGGTCGCCCGTGAAGATGAGCAGGTCGGGCTCGAACGCCGTAACGTGCTTCACGACGTCCGCGTGCGGGAAGCCGAGGTCGTTGTTGCCGGTGAAGGCCGCCACAACGGTGCGCGCCTTCGATCTCGGGTCGCGGCGGATGGTGCCGCCGAACGCCGATAGGGCCGTCTGTCCCTTCGTGTCCCGCGACGCATACGAGACGCGGTATTCGTGGTCGCTCGAATCGTCCCAGCTCGTGAGGCGGAAGGTGGCGGTGCGCGCCAGTGAATCGATCGTCGCGCGGCCGGCTTCACGCCACGCGCCGGTGCTGCCCGCCGCCCGGACCGCGATCGTCGCCTCCTGCGCCTCCGCAGGCCCGACTGGCGCCATCTGCGCGGTCAGCTTCATCACGCGCCGGCTCAACGTGTACTGCGTGAACAGGATTGGGCCGAAGGCGCGATCGTCGTGCGCGTCGATCTTCGAACCCGAGGCGTCCCACCTGTTGATGCGGCATGGCGCGTCGTGGCAGACGACGCCGATGGCCCCGCGCAGCTCTCGCGGGTCCGACACGATCTGCAGCGTCCGCGCGCGCTCTCTGCCCTGCATGTCGTGCGCGCTCAGCCGAAGCTGCCAGCCGCCGCCTGATTCGGCCAGTTCGACGCGAAGACGTCCGACGCTGGCCGCGTCCCCGACAACCGCACTCGACGTGTCGCCTATGAACAGGCTGCCGTCCGCCCGCAAGCCCGCCTCGATCCCCTTTCCATACACCACGTCGTCGCGATAGTCGCGGAACCGGCCGCGGGCGGCGAGGCGGAATCCAATCCAGGCGCTCGAGGCCTTGTCTGCGGTGGGCTGCCATGGCGCGACGGCGATGGATGAAGAGAATGGCGCGGGCCGGTCGCTCAATTCCCGGGTCAGCAGAATCAGCGAGCGCGCGGGACCGGCGGTGATGCACTCGAGCGCGCCGCCGGCGATGCGCCAGTCCTGGAGCGGGTTCGCCCAGTACTCGGGACCTATCCACGGGCGGTCGGGCGTGCGGTCGAACGCGCTCGCGAACTGCGCCCCGCGCTGGCTCGTCACCCCGCACGATAGCATCAGCGTGAATATCAGGATCGCGGCCAGGCGTTTCATGGGCTTCTCCGCCATCAGTGTAGAGGAATCGGCTATCATCTGCGCATCGCTTGATGGCTTGCGTCGATCGCTGCCCGGTCAGGTACAACCATGCAGCGAGCGGCTGGTATCCTCTCGGCGTGTCTGTCGCTGTTAATGGCTGCCGGCGCCGGCCCGATGGCAGCGTCAGGCCGCCAGGCCGGCCCGCCCGCCGCACAGCAGGCTTCCCAACAAGCGCCGCAGCCCACATTCCGCACGGGCGTCACCATCGTCCCGGTGGACGTGCGCGTGCTCGACCGCGACGGGAAGCCGATCACGGACCTGAAGCAGTCTGACTTCACCGTGCTGGAAGACGGCGCCGCGCAGGACATTCGCTACTTCTCGGCCCGCGGCCTGGTGCCGATGCCGGCCCCGGAAGAGACGACGCCGGCCATCCGCACGCGCTCGAGCGCGCCGCTCCAGGAACAGTCGGCACGCATCTTTCTGATCGTGCTGGGCCGCGGGAGGCTGCAGTACCCGTCGAAGGGCGTGGACGCGCTCCTCCACCTCGTCCGCAACCGTCTGCTGCCGCAGGACCAGGTTGCCGTGCTCGCGTTCAACCGCGCCACCGATGTCACCACCGATCGCGCGCGGATTTCGCAGGTGCTCGAGCGGTACAGGCGGCGACGGCCACCCGCCGCGCGATCGACGGCGTCGCGCGCGCCGAAATCGTGGCGGGGCGCGAGAGGCAGACACTCGGGGACACGTTCGATCTCATGGCTGGCGAAGTGGTCGGGCTGCCCTTCGACGCGTTCGTCTCGGCCAGTGTGCAGGCGATGCACGACATGGGCAATCTGTACACGGGCATCGAGTACCTTCGGTATCTGGAGGGCGAGAAGCACATCCTCTTCGTCACGGAACAGGGCTTCTACACGCCACGTCTGGAGGCCGATGCGAGCCTTGCCGCGCGCGCGAACCACGCGCGAGTCGTGATCGATACGATCCAGACCGGCGGCATCGACGGCGGGCTATCGCCGCTTGACGCGGGATCGCTCGTTCCCGCAACGGTCGCGCCGAGGCAGATGTCGCCGCCGGTCCCTGCTGCGTCCGATGCGAACATGGACATGGGCCGCATGCAGGTGCTCGCGAGCATGTCCGATCTGACGGGAGGCCTGTCCGCCACGCGCCAGTACGCACAGCCGGCCGTCGATCGCATCGACACCGCCACGCGCTTCGGCTGTCTGCTCGGCTATCAGCCGCAGGTCACGACGATCGACAGGCGGTACCGCCGCATCACGGTCAAGGTGAACCGGCCCGGCGTAACGGTGCTCTTCCGCCACGGCTACTATGCCGACGATGCGCCGCTGCCGATTGATCGGAGAACATTCCTCACCAGCAGGCGCATCTCCGCGGCGGGCCAGTACGGCAGCGCAATTCCCGACATCCGCGTCACGCTCACACCGACGGTCAAGAAGACGCAGAACGGTGCCGAGGTGAACGTCGCCCTGAGTATCGACGCGAGCCGGATTGCGTTCGCTGCCGTTGAGGGCAGACACGTGGCCGACCTCGACCTTGTCGTCTACGTGGCGGATGGCAAGGAACGCATCATCAGGGAATCACGACACAAGGTGGACCTGAAGCTGAAAGACGAGAACGACCAGCGCTACCTGCGAGACGGCATTCCCTTCGACGTCACGATGCGGGCGGCCCAGCCGCCGAAGTACGTGAAAGTGATCGTCTACGACTACGCCGCCGACCTGCTCGGATCCTCCATCGTCAAGCTCAAATAGCCCCGCCCCGCGGAAAGTGTAACCGTTCTTCCTTGGAGGGCGGCCCATCAGGGCTGCCCCTGCGCCAGGGCTGAATGAAGTCCTGGCCTCCAGGAGGAAATGGGACCTGTCACCGTTTTCGGGACGTCCTAGCAGGTGATGACGCGGCATTTCCGGTTTATCTGGTGGAGGAGCGCGTGGCTTGGGACTGCTGCGCTGGCGCTGGTTGCTTCCCTGTCAGCGGCTCCGACGGCCGATGTACAGCGCCACCCCATATCCGGGCGCGTTATCGCCCAGGTGATGGGCTACGAAGGCGCCGACTGGTTGGAGCGCCCCGAGCGCGAAGACGAGGAGCAGCC
>JALOKU010000149.1 GCA_025456345.1 Vicinamibacterales bacterium
GTCCGCACCAGACGCGGATCGATGCCGGTGATGTCGCACAGGCACTGCACCATCGCGGTGTAGAAGCCCTGGCCCATCTCGGTGAATCCGGTGTGAATCACCACGCGCCCGCCCGGCGTGACCTCAACCAGGGCCTGGCCGGCCTCCGGCATGCCGTTGCCGATGCCGACGTTCTTGATGCCGCAGGCGATGCCGGCACGAGGCGAACCGTAGTAGGCGTCCTTCACCGCGGTCAGCGTGTCCTTCAGGCCGACGGCGTGATCGAGCACCTGTCCCGTGCAGAACGTATCGCCCGCCTCCAGCGCATTCCGCCAGCGCATTTCCCAGCCGTCGATCTCGGCGCGTTCCGCGAGGATGTCGAGCATGCTCTCGATGGCGAACGCTGCCTGGTTGGCGCCGAAGCCGCGCATGGCCCCGCAGGGCAGGTTGTTCGTGTAGACCGCCAGCGACTCGATATCGACCGCCGGCACCCTGTACGGGCCCGCCGCGTGGCCAGCCGCGCGTTCGAGCACCTTGGTCCCGACCGACGCGAAGGCGCCCTTGTCGCCCACGATGCGGGCCCGAAGCGCGGTGAGACGGCCCTCCCGGTCGCAGCCCACGGTGTAATGCAGCGTCATCGGATGGCGCTTGGGGTGAAGCCTGATGCTCTCGTCACGCGTCAGTGTCGCTTTGACCGGCCGCCCGGTGAGCATGGCCATCAACGCCGTCTGGCCCTGGATGCTCAGGTCCTCCTTGCCGCCGAACGCGCCGCCGTTCGAGACGAGCGTCACCTTGACCGCACCCTCGTCGACACCGAGAAACGACGCGATCTGGCGGCGGTCGTCGAAGACGCCTTGGCCCTGGGAGAAGACTTCGACGGCAGGGGCTAGGGGCTGGGCGCTAGGCGCTGGTTCATCGCCTCCAGTGCCCGAACCCTGAATCCCGCCCCTCGACGTTGCTTGGGGTGGCCCTGAGCCTGTCGAAGGGCCGAATCCCGAATCCCGACGGGGAACCGCCAAACACGCCTCCGGCTCCAGGAACGCGTGCTCGATCAGTTGCGTGGTGAACACACGCGTGTCGACGAACGCCGAGGCCGCGAGCGCCGCATCCACGTCGCCGCGGGCGATGACGGACCGCGAGAGCAGGTTGTCGTGATCAGGATGCACGCGCGGCGCGCCAGGCGCCAGCGCCGCTTCCGGCGAGAACACGCCTGGCAGCGGTTCGTATTCCACTCGAATGTGCGCGAGCGCCTGGCGGGCGTGGCGTTCGTTGTCGGCGACGACCGCCGCGAGAACGTCGCCGATGCAGTGGGTAATCTCACCTTCCGCCAGGAAGAGCGGCCAGTCGCGGTAGATGAGGCCCTGGTAGCGCTCGCCCGGCACGTCGGCGGCGGTCAGGACGCGGGCCACGCCCGGCTGCCGGGCCGCGTCACCCGTATCGATGCGCAGCACGCGGGCGCGCGGATGCGCCGAGAAGAGAAAGGCGCCGCGCAGCATTCCGTCCACCCGCATGTCGTCCACGAATGGGCGCTCGCCGAGCACGAACTGCTCGGCATCCTGGCGAGGCAGGCTGCTGCCGACCCGGCCGCTGTAGTCGGCCTCCGGCATGGTCTCGCCGCGGAGCCCGCGGGCCGCCATCGCGATGGCGTCGATGATCTTCACGTACCCGGTGCAGCGGCAGACGTGGTTGTTGAGCGCCTCGGCGATCTGTCCGCGAGTGGGAGCGGAGGTACGGGCGAGCAGGTGCTTCGCCGCGACCACAATTCCGGGAATGCAGAAGCCGCACTGCAGGCCGCCGGTGACGGCGAATGCCTGAGCGAAGACATGCCGCTCGCGCGGGTCGAATCCCTCCAGGGTGATGACGTGCGTGCCGGCCGCCTGACGCGCCGGCACGACGCAGGAGGAGAGCGCCCGGCCGTCGACCAGCACCGTGCAGCAGCCGCACGAGCCCTGCGGCGCGCAGCCGTTCTTGGGGGAGATGAGCCCGGCCTGCTCCCGGAGCACCTCCATGAGGGACGTGCCCTGGTCCGCACAGGCGGTGAACGGCGTGCCGTTCAGCGTGAACACGACGGGCGTCGCCGGGTGATCGGGTGTCACGTGATCACTCCACGATGAGGGCGTTAGCGAAGTTTACCCGCGGTCCGCTCACGAGCGCACCCAGGAGGAGGCGGAGGGTCAGGTAGGGGGACAGGTCGCACGCAGCAGGGGCTAGGGGCTGGGCGCTAGGCGCTCGTTGGGTCTGGGGGCTGGGGGCTGGGGATTCACGGCGAACTGCTGACAGGACCTCGTGGGACTCCCAATCCAGGACGACGACGGCTCCACCGGCGTCGAACTGCCCGTCGGCAGAGCCGGGCACGTGCGATAGCGCGAATTCGCCTTCGGCCATCCGGCCGCGCAGCACGACGGCGTCAGCGTCCTTCGTGAGCACGAAGCCGGTGAGCGGGGCCGCGCGCCGCCAGGCGTCGAGGCTGCCGAAGAACCGCGGCTTCTCGATGTGCGGACCGCCGTCTTCGGGACAGAACACGTCGCAGTTGCCGCAGTCGTTGCACGCGTCGGCGAAAATGGCGATCTGCGTCGCCTTGAGCGCGCGGTAGAGATGACGGTCGACCTCGCGCCAGGCCACACCCTCGACCTCGATGACCGGGACCTCGCCGATGAAGGGCTCGACTTCGATCTCGAACACCGCATCGTTCGGGCACGCCGGGATGCACTTGGAGCAGGACAGGCAGTCCCAGAGCCAGAGGTGCGTGCCGAGCTTCCGGGGCGGCTTCCGGTTCCGCGCCGCCCGATACCGCTCGCCCGTCAGGGCCTTGTCGAGAAGCGTCCTCGTGTTGCGGAGCACGGCCAGGTCGAGCGCGTCATCGCCCGAGCCGGAGAGGGAGTCACTCATCTCCGCCGACCGCACGATGAACTCGGCAATCGTCCGCGCGCCAACTGCATGCATCCGCTCTTCCAGGTTGACGAAGTAGCGGGGGAGCCGGCCGTAGCCTCCCGCCCGCAGAAGGTCGGTGCAGGTCGTCACAGGTACGAGGCCCGCGGCGACGCAGTCGGCCGCGTTCTGCGCATCGACGCCGGCGGCGAACGAGATCGGCAGGCCGGCGCCGAACGATTCGCGCCACCGCAGGGCCAGGGCGGCATGCAGCGCGTGCAGCGGCTGCCCGGACAGATACTGCACGCGCCCCCGGAGGAACGTCCCGGTGTTCAGCACCTCGAGGGTGTTGCCGCATTTCACCCCGGTCGTCAGGCCGCGCCGCACCGCCAGGGTGTGCAGCCGGCGAATGATGCCGGCGGCATCGTCGAACGGCAGATCGCGCGCGTACACGTCCGGGTTGACGGCCACATCGGTGTATCCCAGGACACCGTGCAGGATGTCTTCGAGGCGTTCCCGGCCGAGCATGGGCGGGTTCAGCTTGACGACGGTGTGAAAGCCCAACTCACCGATGAGGAACTCGCCGATCCGCTCAATCTCCCTGGCCGGCGTGCCATGAAACGTCGACAGGGTGATGCCCGTCGCCAGGCATGTCCGGAACGGGAAGTCCCGGAACGCCGCGAACTCGTCGGGGATCTCGCGGCGCAGGCCGTCGACCATCGCGCTCGTATCCCGCATCGACTCGAGCCATCCCACCACAGCAGGACTGCGGATCCCCTCGAGGTCGTACCCGACGCTGATATCGAACACGAACGGGTCCTGGCTCCTGCTTTCCCTCTCGCCTCTCGCCTGTGGCCTCTCGCCCTCATGGCGGACGAGGTCCCACGCGCCCAGAATCTCCAGCAGCATCGCGCCCTTCACGTACTCCCTCAGCGACTCCTCGAGCCGCAGCTCCTGCGACCACTCGGTGTTGTAGCCCACGGTGGCCATGTCGATGCACGGCCGTGAGAGCGTCAGGCGGTCGTTGATCTGGATGGTCTTCAGCTCGAAGATGCGTGCCCCGGCGAGCCAGCCGAGGGCAATGTTCTGGGCCAGCTGCGTGTGGGGACCGGCCGCCGGCCCGATCGGGTTGGCGGCGCGGGCGCCCGCGTAGGGCACCGACAGATCGAGCGGAGGGCCGGCCGACTTCGCCAGGCGCCTGAACTGGCGTTCCGGCAGATCGAAGATGGCGCGCCGGAGCCGGTACTCGAGATGCGCGCGCCGCAGCAGGACGTGCAGCGGCACGGGCACGAGCTCAGCCACGCATGCGCCTCCAGAGGGCCGCCGCCAGCTGCCGCGCGCGGCAGTAGACCGCGTCCACGTCGATGTTCACCGGGGTGCCGCCCCGGCAGACCCAGCGCCCCGCTGCCATCACGCCGGTGAAGGTCGACGGCGCCACGCCGGCCAGCAGGTGCCCCGGCAGGGTGGCCGCCGTCAGCGGCGTCGGCGGCACGTAATCGGAGACGACAAGATCGGCGGCCGACCCCGGCGCGAGCGTGCCGAACGGTACGCCAAAGACCTCAGACGCCAGTGCCTGCCCGCCCTGGAGCAGCGCGGCGGCCGGGTAGGCCCGCCGCAGTCCGAGGTGCTCCCGCTCCCGGAAGTGCGCGAACCGGAGTTCCGCCAGCATGTCGGCCGGCCATCCGTCCGTGCCCAGCGCGGCGCGTTCGCCGAACGTCTCGATGGGGGCGTGCCCGACCGCGTTGTTCATGTTCGACCGCGGGTTGTGGACGAGCCACGCGCCGGCCGAGCGCACGCGCGCGAGCTCGCGGCCGGACAGGTGGACGCCGTGCGCCAGCACCGCGTGGTCGTTGAGCAGACCGTGACGCTCGAGACGATCGACGATGCCCGTCCCATGCGCGCGCCTGGTCCGCGCGTCGTCGTCCTTCGCTTCGGCCACGTGGATGTGGACACCGGTTCGATGGTAGCGCGCGAGGTCGCCGAGCGCGGCCAGGCTCGAGTCGCGCAGCGTGAACGACGCGTGAGCACCGACGAGACCCCGGAACTGCGTGTCGGCGCGTGTTGCGGTGAGGAACCGATCGTTTTCGGCCAGCCCTGCGTCGCGGCGCCGCATCCCGCCGCGGTCCGTCACTTCGTAGCCAAGCACCCCGCGCACGCCGACCACGCCCAGCGCTTCGCGGATGATCTCGAGCGAGCCGGCAATGGCGTTGGGCGAGGCGTGGTGATCCACGATCGTGGTGGTGCCGGCCTTCACGGCTTCCACGGCGCCGACCATCGCGGAGTAGTAGATCGCTTCCTCCGTGAGCGCCTGGTCGAGCTTCCACCACACCCGCGCCAGCATCTCAGGGAACGACGCCGGCGCGGTCGCGGGGCTCGGCATGCCTCGCGACAGCGCGGAGTACATGTGCGTGTGCGCGCACACGAGCCCCGGGAAGATGAACCGCCCGCGGCAGTCCTCGACGGCCTCGCCCCGCGTCGGCCGCAGGTTCGGGCCGCGCGCCACGATGGTGTCGCCCTCGATCCGCAGGTCGGCGCGCGCCAGCGCGGGCGGGTGCAGGCGCGCCAGGGTCCCGCCTGTGAGCAGCATGGCGTTACCTTTCGACGATGTCCGCGACGGCGGCGAGATCCGGGCGCACGTCGTGCGGCTGGCCGGCGGCGCTCATCGCCGCGCGGACGTCTTTCAGACCGTTCCCCGTAATGACGGCGAGCGCGGTGGCGCCGGCCGGGACGATGCCCTCGGCAACCGCCCTGCGCAGGCCCGCGACCGCGGCGGCCGCAGCCGGCTCGGCGAACACCGCCCCCAGCCGGGCCGTCTCGCGCATCGCCTCCAGGATCGCGGCGTCGGGCACCGACACCATCGAGCCCCGTGACGCGCGCACCCATGCCAGCGCGCGCCGCCAGTTGCGCGGTGTGCCGACGGCGATGCTGTCGGCCACGGTGTCGGCGCCGGACGGGACCACGTCGCCCTTCGACCGGAAGGCGCGGACGATGGCGCTCGCGCCCTCCGCCTGGACGCCGAGCATGCTCGGCATGGCGCGAGCAAGGCCCAGCCGCTTGAATTCGTGCAGCCCCTTCGTGATCCCGCCGATGGTGCAGCCGTCGCCGACCGACACGGCGACCCAGTCCGGCAGCGCGCCGTCCAGCATGGCGCTCCCGGAGAACTGCTCGGCGATTTCGAGCCCCGCCGTCTTCTTCCCTTCGACGAGGTAGGGGTTCGTGCCGCTGTTGCGGTTGTACCAGCGGAAGCGCTCACAGGCCGCGCGGCAGAGTTCGAACGCCTGCTCGTAGCTGCCGCGCACGCGGAACACCGTGGCGCCGAACATCAGCAACTGCGCGATCTTCGGCTCCGGCGCGCGCTCCGGCACGAAGATGTAGGCGGGAAGCTCCACCGCGGCCGCCATCCCGGCAAGCGACGAGGCCGCGTTGCCCGTCGAGGCGCACGCGACGGCCTGGTAACCGAACTCGAGGGCTTTGGTCACGCCGACCGCACTCGCGCGGTCCTTGAACGAGCTGGTCGGGTTGCGCCCGTCGTCCTTCAGAAAGAGCCGCCGCACGCCGACGGCCGCTGCGAGTCGCGGGGCCTCGCGAATGGGAGACCAGCCGACCTGGACGTCCGGCCGCCTGGCGCCCTCAGGCACCGGGAGCACTTCCCGGTACCGCCACATGTCGCGGCCGCGGCCGGCCAGGGCATCCGCCGTCAGCGACACTCGCGCCGCGTCGTAGTCATAGCGTGCGTCCAGGATGCCGCCGGGACCGCACACCGTGCAGGTCTGATGATCCCCTGGCGCATACGACCGGCCGCAGACGATGCAGACGAGCCCCGTGAGCATACGCTGCGGGAACAGTACCGCTGCGAGCGGGGCGGGGTCAACTAGCGCCAAGCGCCTAGCCCCTAGCGCCTGATCCCGAGTCCCGCCGGCCTACCGCTTCCCCCAGGTGATGAACTCGGTAGGGATACGTGCCCCGGCCAGATAGCGATCCCGATCGGCGGGATCGTAGAGGAAGATCACGTTCCCCAGC
>JALOKU010000150.1 GCA_025456345.1 Vicinamibacterales bacterium
AGGGCCTCCTCGATCTGCTCCGGGCTGTACTTCTCGCCGTCGTCGGCGATGAGGAGGCTCTTCACGCGGCCGAGGACGTAGAGGAAGCCGTCGGCGTCGAGGTACCCGAGGTCGCCCGTGTAGAGCCAGCCGTCGCGCAGGACTTCCGCCGTGGCGCGTTCGTTCTTCCAGTAACCCGCCATCACGTTCTCGCCGCGGACGACGATCTCGCCGCGCGAGCCGGCCGGGAGCGCGCTTCCGGCGGCGTCGCAGATCCGCACCTCCAGGTCCGGCATGATCCGGCCCGACGACCCGAGCTTGTGGATGTCGAGCGTGTTCGCGGAAATGACCGGCGCGGCCTCGGTCAGGCCGTAGCCCTGCAGCATCGGGATGCCGATGGCGTAGAAGAAGCGCTGCAGCTCGATGTCGAGCAGCGCGCCGCCGCCGATGATGAACTGCAGCCGCCCGCCGAAGCTCTCGCGGATCTTCCGGAAGAGCAGCGCGTCGTAGAGCGCCAGCAGCGGCCGCTTCCAGGCGCGCCTGCCGGCCCCGCGGGTCCAGCCGTCGCCGTTGTAGTCGACTGCCGTCGCGAGCGCGCGCGCGAACAGCGCCTCGGCGCGCGCGCCCTTGTCGCGCACGCCCTTCTCGATGTTCTTGCGGAAGTTCTTGGCGAGGGCCGGCACGCTGAGGAGCAGGGTCGGCCGGGTCTCCCGGATGTTGACCGGGATGTTCTTCAGCGTCTCCATCGGCGTCCGCCCGGCCTGGACCGACGCCAGCGCGGCTCCGCCCGACATCATCATGTAGATGCCGCACGTGTGCCCGAACGCGTGGTCCCAGGGCAGGATGTTGAGCAGCACCCAGCCCGGCTGCGGCTTGATCACGGCCACGCCCTGCGCGACGTTCGCCGTGTAGTTGCGGTGCGTGAGGAGGATCCCCTTCGGGTCGGCCGTCGTGCCGGAGGTGTAGCAGATGTTGGCGTGGTCGCCCTCCGCCACCGACTGCCACCGTGCATCGAACGCCGCGCGGCCGGAGTCGAGCCGTGCCTCGCCGCGGTGCAGCACCTCGTCGGCCGCCAGTTCACCGGGCTCGAGGGCGTCAGGCGCATCGAGGACGATGGCAAGCTCCAGATCGGGCAGGTCGCGCTTGATGGCGCGGATCTTCGGCACCTGGCCCTGCGACACGATGACCGTCCGGCAGCCCGCGTGCCGCAGCCTGAACGTGAGGTCGTCGAGTTCGTCGATCTTGACCGAGACGGGCACGTTGACCGCGCCGCAGTACAGGATGCCCAGCTCGGCCATCACCCAGTCGTTGCGCCCCTCGGCGATGAGTGCGACGCGGTCGCCTTTCTGCAGGCCGAGGCTCAGCAGGCCGGCGGCGAAGCGGTGGACCCGCTCGCGCACGGCCGCGTAGGTGGTGCTTTCGTACCGGTCGCCGCGCTTCTCGAGCAGCATCGTCAGGCCGGCGAAGCGATCCACGCTTCGTTCGAAGAGCCAGGGGAGGGTGCGGGGCTCGCTCATGGGGCTCTACCACTGCAACAGGGTCCGCTATCGATCTTCGCACGGGCCGACACCGGCACCTACTCGAGTTGTCCATGCGCCGGATGGAGCCCGCAGGCTTCAGCCTGCGTGAGCCCGGAGCGAACGGCCTCATCCGAAGTGAGCGCCGGGGTTAATCCCGGCGCGCGGCCGCCAGCTCGTACCGCGCGCCGGCCGTGGTGGGGAACTCGATGACCTCGGGCTCGGGGCGGGCGACGGCGACGGGCCGGCCGGCCGACACCACCACCAGCCCGGCGGCCCCGCGCACGCGGCAGCGCCCGCCGAGCGCAGACGTGACGGCGGCCCGGACGGCCCGACCGTCGCGCCACTCGAGGTCCACGCCGAACCCGCCGCGCGCGCGGAGGCCCGCGACGGACCCGGCCGGCCAGGCGGGCGGCAGCGCGGGCAGCAGGGCGATCTCGCCCTCGTGGGACTGCAGCAGCATCTCCGCGATCGCCGCCGTCATGCCCATCGTGCCGTCCACCTGCATGGCTCTCGAGCAGATCGAAAACAGGCTGTCGGTCGTATAGGTTTTCACGGCGAACACGATGTTCTCGAGGGCGCGGGCGCCGTCGAGCAGCCGCGCCCACGACGCCGCCTTCCACGCCGACGCCCAGCCGTTGCCGGCAAGGCCGCGCTGGTCGAGCACGACGCGGCTGGCGGCGGCGAGTTCCGGCGTGCGGCGCGCCGAGATCTGGTTGCCCGGGAACAGGCCGTACAGGTTCGAGATGTGCCGGTGGCTCTTCTCGCGCTGGCCCCAGTCCTCGAGCCATTCCTGCAGATCGCCGTTCCTGCCGATCCGCATCGGCGCGAGCCTGGCCTTCGCCGCGGCGAGGCGCCCGCGCAGGTCGGCGTCCACGCCGAGCAGAGCAGCCGCCTCGGCCACCGCCGTGAAGAGATCGGCCGTGATCTGCGTGTCTATGGCCGACCCGGCCACCAGCGACGTGCCAGAACTCATCGACCCGGTCACCTCGTCGAAGAAGCGGTCGTTCCCGGGCGCGAGCGGGAAGTTCTCGGGCGAGGTCGACGGGTTGGTCACGAGCCAGCCGTACTTCGGGTGCGGCACCAGCAGGTCGAGCAGGAACTCCGCCGCGCCCTTCATCACCGGGTAGTACTCGGCGAGGAACGCCTTGTCGCCCGTGAAGCGATAGTGTTCCCACAAGTGCGTGGCCAGCCACGCGCCGCCGGTGGCGAACCCGCCCCAGTTGGGCCCGTCCATCGGCGCGGCCACGCGCCAGAGGTCCGTGTTCTGGTGGTACGCCCAGCCGCGCGCGCCGTAGTGCTCGCGCGCGACGTCGGCGCCCTGGTCGGTCAGCTCGCGGATCATCCGGAACAGCGGATCGGCGCACTCGGCCAGGCCGGCCACCTCCGCCGGCCAGTAGTTCATCTCGGTGTTGATGTTGGTGGTGTACTTCGAATCCCACATGGGATTCATGTCCTTGTTCCAGATGCCCTGCAGGTTCGCCGGCTGCGTGCCCGGCCGCGACGACGAGATGAGCACGTAGCGCCCGAACTGGAACAGCAACGCGGCGAGCGCCGGGTCGTTGGCGCCGTCGTGCTTCTTCAGGCGCTCGTCGGTGGGGAGCGCCGCATCGGCGGTCGCGCCAAGGTCGAGGCTCACCCGGCGGAACAACCGTTGGTGCTCCGCGACGTGCGCGGTCTTGAGCGCGTCGTACGGCTTCGCGACCGCCATCAGCAGCGACGCGTCGACGCGCGCCTCCGGGTCGGCGCCGACGTCCTTGTAGCTCACGAAGTTCGTAGCCGCCGCGATGAACAGCGTCACGGCCGCGGCGTCCCGCACGACGAGCCGATCGGCGGCAGCAGAGACGCGGCCGCCCTCCGGGACGGCCCGCAGGCGTACCGTGTAGCGCAGCCGGCCCGTGACGCCGAGGTAATCGGCCGACTTCCCCCGGACGACGAGGCCGTCCTGGCCCTCCGCGTCCATTCGGAAGTAGTCGGTGGCGTAGTTCGAGTGCGCCTGGTTGCGGTCGCCGCGCAACTGCACCTCGAACGACAGGCGGGCCGCTGGCTCGGACGAGAGCCGCACGACGATGACCTGGTCAACCGGCGAACTGAAGACCTCCCGGCGGTACCGTACGCCGCCCTGCTCGTAGGTGGTTGCCGCGATGGCCGTGTCGAGGTCCAGTTCGTGGCGGTAGCCGGTGGGCGCGGCGCCGGCCGGGAAGGTCAGCACCAGGTTGCCGATCGACTGGTACTTCTGCTGCTCGACCGGGTAACCCATGAGGTGGCGGCCGAACAGCCGGTGGGCCTGAACGAGCTGGCCCTCGAACAGCAGCCGGCGGATCTCGGGAAGCGCCTGGGAACCACCCTTCACCGTCGTCGAGTACGGCCCGCCACTCCAGTACGTGTCCTCGTTGAGCTGGATGATCTCCTCGTCGGCGCGGCCGAAGACCATCGCGCCGAGGCGCCCGTTGCCGACCGGCAAGGCGTTCTCCCATTTCTCGGCCGGGTGGGCATACCAGAGCACTGTCGATGCCGGGGGCGGAGGCGGGCCCGCCAGCGCGGGTGCGTGGACGCAAGACAGCCAGGAGAGGGTCAGGACCAAAGCGCGGACGGCGCGGCGGATCATGGCGGGTGCCTCCGGAAACCCGGATGATACCGGACGGCGCGTTCCCTCGTCTAAGTAACCAGGCCCCTCGGGCGGACGTCATATGCGTCTCATCAGCCGAACCACATTCGTCGGTATCGCCATTGTCGCCCTGCTGGCAGGCGGGGCGGTCGTGTCCGGCTACGCGAGCCGGGCGGTGTTGGCCGTCCGGGCCGCCGTCTGGAACCTCGACATCGACCGGGCCATGGACATCGCCGGCGTCGCGCCCGGCATGGTGGTGGGCGAAGCGGGCGCGGGAGACGGCTATTTCACGCTTCCCATGGCGCGCCGCGTCGGTCCATCGGGCGCGGTGTATGCCAACGACATCAGCCGGCGCGCGCTCGACAGGCTCCAGTCCGAAGCCAGGCGCCAGAGGCTCGACAACGTCCACATCGTGGAAGGCGACGTGGACGACCCCCGGTTCCCGCGCAGCGATCTCGAGGTGATTGTCATCGTGCACGCGTTCCACGACTTCAGCCAGCCGGTCGAGTGGCTGCGGAACGCCAGGAAGTACCTCCGGCCGGACGCCACCGTCGCCATCATCGATCGCGACCCGGCCCAGGGCGGCGAGAGCCACTTCTGGCCGCGGGAGCGGATTCTCCGCTATGCGGACGAAGCCGGCTTCACGCCCGTCAGCGTCGTCGACAGCGTCTCGCGACACCTGATCATCGTCATTCGGCCCCGGGAGTGAGCACGTTGAGGCCCGCGGCGCGCGCGGCGGCGGCGAGGCGCTCGTCGTAGGTGATGAACGCCTCCGGGTAGTCGCCAATCGACAGCGCGGACGCGAGGTGGATGGCGTCAAGCGACCTCAGGCGCGGCGGGCCAATGGTGCCGGCAAGACGCAGCAACTCCTGGTCGATTCGCAGCAGCGTGAGCGATGAGAGGACGTCCTCCATGCGCGGCGCCAGCACCGCCGCTTCCGGTTGGCGCCGGACGGCGCGCCGGCATTCCACGGCCGACAGCTCGCTCGTCAGGCGGTCTGGCCACCGTTCGATGGCCGACTCGAGCGCGGCGCGTTCGGCTTCTGGCAGGATGAGCTTGAGCAGCGCGGATGAGTCGAGGTAGACCGGCAGGAAGTTCACAGCCGGTCCTCGCGTGATTCCTGCAGGGCGCGTTGAAGCCGTTCCCCCAAGTCCGCTGGCAGGTCCACGGGTGGAGGCGTCAGCGTTCGTGGATCGCGCGTGGCGGGAATCGCCCGTCCCTCGGCCACCAGTCGCTCGACCAGCGTGGCGCCGGGCCGAATGGGGATCAGCATCGCCACCGGGCTGCCCCGTTCGGTCACTTCCAGCCGTTCACCGGCGATGACGCGTGCCAGGTAGACGCTGAGGTTCTGGCGCAGCTCGCGCACACCCACGCGATCAGGGCGCCATGGCCGAATGGGCTTCTGGTCGGCAGCTTCTTCCATGTAGCACATTGTAGCACATCAACGCCGATGGGAAAAGGTGCCTGACCCCATTTCACGGCGGCCGGGTTGGACGGCGAAGCGGCGGCCGGCGGCGGTATGATGGCGTCGGTCCTCCATGAGCCTCGACCGGCGCGAGTTCCTGCTGGCCCTTGCTGCGACGACGGCGCTGCCTGCCGCCGCCCGTGCGCTCCCCTGGCGCGCCGGCGTGGCGACGGTCGATATCACTCCCCCGCTCGGTCTCTGGATGGGCGGATATGCTGCGCGCACCCAGCCGGCGTGCGGCGTCGCGCAACCTCTGCACGCGAAGGCGCTTGCGCTCGCGGACTCCGCAGGCCGCCGCGCGGCGGTGGTCACCATCGATGTGCTCGGCTTGACCGACGCAGCGGTTCAGCACATCGCCCGGGCGGTGCGGGAGCAGCACGGCCTGCCGCGCGAACGCCTCCTGCTCTGCAGCAGCCACACCCACTGCGGGCCGATCATCCGCGACCAGCTGGCGGTGGCCTACGACCTGACGCCGGCGCAATGGAACGATGTGCGCGCGTCCACGCGCAGGATCGAGGGACAGATCGTCGATGTGGTCGGGCGCGCGCTGGGCGCGATGCAGCCCGCCCGCCTCCGCTTCTCGCAGGGCTCGGCTGGCTTCGCAGCCAACCGCCGCACGGCGATCAATCCGGACGGCCCGGTCGATCACACCGTGCCGGTGCTGGCGGTCGAGCGGCGCGACGCCTCGCTGGCGGCGATCGTCTTCGGCTACGCCTGCCACAACACGACGCTGCCCGCGTCGTTTGTCAGCTATCACGGCGACTACGCGGGCGTGGCGAAGGCCGAACTGGAGAGGCGGCACCCGGGGGCGGCCGCGCTTTTCATCCAGGGCTGCGGCGCCGACGCCAACCCGTCGCCCCGCGGCACGCTCGAACTGGTCGAGCGGCACGGCCGCGAACTGGCCGACGGGGTCGACCTCGTGATCGGCGCCGGGGCCGACCTCACGGGCCCGCTCAAGGTGGCGTTCACGACGGTGTCGCTCGACTACGCGCCGGCGCCGGATGCCGACGCATGGCGCCGCAAGCTCTCGGACGCCAACCCGCACGTGCGCAGCCACGCGCAGATGATGCTCGACGTCATCGCGCGCGAAGGCCACACGGTGACGTCCGAGCCGGCTCCGCTGCACGTCCTCCGCCTCGGC
>JALOKU010000151.1 GCA_025456345.1 Vicinamibacterales bacterium
CCGGAGGTGCAGGACCCGACCCCTGGTGCAGGCTCGCTATCTCCCGCGCCGCCTCTCCCGATAGGTGACCCAGATCCCGCCGGCATCAGGTCGGAAGGCCCCGATGAACATCTCCCGCGCGTTCCAGGCCAGGATCGGCGTCGTGTCGTTGAGCGGGGTGTTCAGCTCGCTCACGCTCTCCGGCGGCGACCACGGGTCGTCCCGGCTGGCTCGGCGCGAGACGAAGATGTCCATGCCGTTCCCGTCGCGGTTCGACTGGAAAAAGATCTCACGCCCATCCTTGCGCAGGCGGGGGCAGCCTTCGGAAAGCGGCGAGTTGAGCTCCGTGACAGCCACCGCGGGCCCGAACGTCCCGTCGTCGTTCAGCGTGCTCACGTAGATATCCGCAAATGCCTGCGTGCCCGAAGGGTTGCTGACGAAGTAGAGCTGCCGCCTGCCGCTTTCATCTTCGGTTAGCGCCGGACCGGAGTCGAAGCCGGGAGTGTTCAGCTCGAGAATGTTCACCGGCAGCTCCCAAGCGGCGTCGTCATGCACGTGCCGGCGCCAGGAGAGATACAAGTCATTGTCGCCCAGGCCCCCGGTGCGGCTGCTCGAAAAGAACAGCCAATGGCCG
Organism: Vicinamibacterales bacterium; assembly: GCA_025456345.1. GTDB lineage: Bacteria > Acidobacteriota > Vicinamibacteria > Vicinamibacterales > JAKQTR01 > JAKQTR01. The sequence goes on from JALOKU010000151.1 coordinate 614, forward strand.
TCGGCCGAGACGAACGCCCCGCGGTCGTTGGCGCCCGAGTTCACCCCGTCGGGGAGCTTGACCGGCACGGCCCACGGCGACTCCAGATCGGCCCGATGCGCTACGTACAGGTTCTCGTCGCCCGCGGCGTCGGCACGCTGGAAGTAGAGACTCAAGCCGTCGCGGGAGATCGAGTTGGGGAACTCGGCCTTGGGAGAGTTGACCTCGGTCACGAACGCCGGCACGGACCACGTGGAGTACCACGGCCCTCCGAGGTTGTCTTGCCCCGACGGCGCCACAGAGGCCAGGCGGGGAACCGCCAGCGGCGCGACCAGCAGAACGGTGACCGCCGCGAGCGTCAGCGAGAGACGGCAATGCATGGGTCCTCCTTCAGCGGCTGGGATGGACGGGGTCAGCCGCCCTCAACACATAGAGCGCAAAACGCCGCCCAGAAGCCGCATCGAGGGTGCCCGGCTGACGCTGTGCCGGAGCGGAGAGGGGTGTAAAGGGGTCAGTCGGGAGGGACCTTGGCCGTGACTTCGCGAAACCAGTTCTTCACGAGCGTGATCTCGTTCTGGCCCGTCGCCGGCTGGACGAAAAGAAACCGCCCGCCGTCCGGGGTCACGTCGAATTCCCTGCGGTACTCCTCGCTCCAGGCCGGGGCGAAGAGCCTGACGGGACGCGACGGCTGGCGATTCCTGAAGGGGACGGACATCAGGGCTGTGCGGGTTTGATAGAAGAGCTCGTTACCGCGGGGATTCCAGGCTGGCCCCCTGCCACCGTTCACCGACACCTGCATGGCCCCGCCCGGGCCGGGGTAGGGCCGAACGTAGACCTCCCACTGGCCCGACTCGTCCGACTGGTAGGCGATCGAGCGCTCGTCCGGCGACAGAACCGCCTCGATTTCGTTGTTCTCCGTCCTGACCAGAGGCTCCCGCCTAGTGGAGCTGACGACGGCCACGCGCGCGATGTCCCTCTTCCACGGCGGACCTTGATTGTCATTGAAGAGCAGCCATCGACCGTCTCTTGACCACGACGTGGGCTTGTGGTTGCTCGACGCTTCCGTGAGCCGTTCAGGCTCGGCCGTCACGTCTGTCCCATCGGCCCGGACCTTGAAGAGGTTGGACCATCCGTCGCTGGCCGACGTGAACGCGATCCACTGGCCATCTTTGCTGAAGATGCTGCACATGTCACGACCGCGCCGCGTGAGCTGCTGGAGGGGTTCTCCGTCGACGCTTCCGATCCCCACGTAGGTGAACGGCCACCGGCTCACGGTCACGGTGAGCCGACGACCGTCTGCCGACAGCGAGGGGAACAGGTAGGCGCGCGGTTCGAACGGCAACTCAGATGTTCTCCCGCTCCGGTCTCGCCACACCAGGCGCGTGAGCATGCTCGACGCCGGCAGCGCGATGAGGGTGCCGGTGGACGACGTGTCGTAGTCGGCAAAGGCGCCGGAGGCCACCCGGCCAAACGCGAAGTCCTCGAGCACCACGCGCGACTCCCCACGCATCGTGAGCGTGCGGGGGTCGAAGGCGATCGCGCGGAGCCGGCCCTCCGAGACGTAGACCAGGTGGCCTGTGGGCAGGTAGCGGGCACAGCTGGCGTCGGGGATGAGCGTTTGTTGCACCCCGGTCGCCAGCGTCAGCGCAACGACGCTGGCGTCCGACGGATTCAGCACCGTGAAGAGCAGGACCTGTCCCCCCGGGAGGAGGTGGGGCCAGAGGAGGTACCGCGTGCTGGACGGCACGAGGCTGCGAGGGCTGCCCCCCGACGCCGGCACGATCGACAACCCCCCCGGCCAGTGGCCGAACACGATGTCTCCGCCTGCCGTCCAGTGGGCGCGGGACAGGCCCTGGTAGTCGAACGGACAGATCACCTGCCTCTCTTCTCCATCGACGAGCACCCGGACCAGCTTCCCGTCCACGCCGAAGGCGAGCCACTTCCCGTCCGGGGAGAACAACGGGGCGACGGCGCCGTCAGTGCCCTTGACCGGGCGGGCCTCTCGCTCGCTGAGCCGGCGGAGGTACAGCCGCGGTTCCTCCTGGCGGCGACGGGCAACGAAGGCGATCGTCCCGCCATCCGGCGAGATGGCCACGCCTCCCGCGGAGAGCGTCAGTTCGAGGTCCGATAGGGAAAGCATGACGTGCAGGATCTCCGGCGCAGGAGCGCGGCGAACACCCCACCCGATGACCACGCCCGCGAGCGCCACGAGCGGCAGAAGGAACGGCCAGACCCGCGCTCGATGACGACGCGAGGCGCGGCGTGGGCCCGGCGGCGTCTCGTGGCCCTCGGCAATCCAGCGCAGTTCGTCCGCGACATCGGACGCGCTCTGCCACCGCGCGTCGGGATCCTTGGCCAGGCACTTGCGGATCAGTCGGTCGAGCGCGGGCGGAGTCAGCGGCTGAGCATCCGTGAGCGGCACGGGCTCGCGCTCGAGGACTGCCGCAATGACGCCCGCCTGGCTGTCACTGTCGAAGGCGCGCCGCCCGGTAAGCATCTCGTAGAGAACGGCGCCGAACGCGAAAAGATCCGTCCTTGCGTCAGCCGGACGCCCGGCGATCTGCTCAGGGGCCATGTAGGGGACGGTGCCGACAACCAGGCCGTGCGTTCTGACGGAGTCGGCCGCGGTCGCCGCGTCACGGGGGTTGACGTTCCGCGCGAGGCCGAAATCGAGCAACTTGACGTCCGACTGCCCCGAACGGCCCGGCCCGGCCTTCACGAGCATGATGTTCCCGGGCTTCAGATCGCGGTGCACGATCCCCGCGCGATGCGCGGCGGCGAGCGCGTCGGCGATCTGGATCGCGGCATCGAGCGCCTGCGGCGGCGGCAGCGGGCCGCGCTCGGTGAGCTTTTCGGCGAGGGTCTCGCCGTCGAGGTACTCCATCACGAGGTAGGCCGTCCCGGCTTCCGACCCGATATCGTGAACCGTGCAGATGTGCGGATGGTTCAGAGCCGAGGCCGCCCGTGCCTCCTTCTCCAGCTGGCGACGGTCAACGTCGGAGGCCGCCCGCGTTGTCAGGACCTTGATCGCGACGGTCCGGGTGAGACGGGGGTCGGTCGCCCGGTACACGGCTCCCATCCCGCCGGCGCCAATGAAGTCCTCGATCCGATAGGGACCAAGTTCGGTGCCGGCGGCGAGCCGGCTGGAGGCGGGGTCCAAGTTGGCGCCGAGATCCGCCGCCGACACGCCACGTGGATGCGGCACCTCCAGGAACCCCTCGACCCGGGTCTCGCGGGCGAGCAGGGACTCGACCTCCCGGCGCATTTCAGCATCGCCGGAGCACTCCTGGTCCAGGAACGCAGGGCGGGCCTCCGGGGCAAGCGTTGTCGCGGCGTCCACGAGCGCCTCGAGACGTGTCCACCTGTCGCCGGTCATGGTGCGCCTTCCCGAGCCCGGACGCCGTCGAGTTCTCTGAGCAGCCACAACCTGGCCACCTTCCAGTCCCGCGTGACCGTGTCGGGTGACACGTGCATGACAGCGGCGGTTTCCACCACGGTCAGTCCGGCGAAGTAGCGGAGTTCCACGACGCGCGCTTTTCGGGGGTCGACCTCGGCCAGCGCCAGGAGCGCTTCGTCGAGCGCCAGGAGCGCCTCGTCAGGCTGGGGCGAGGCGCGCAACGCCTCGTCGAATGGGACGTGGGCGGCGTTGCCGCCGCGCCGCTGCGCGCCGCGCCGGCGCGCGGTGTCCACGAGGACCCGCCGCATGATGTTGGCCGCGACCGCGTAGAAGTGCAGGCGGCTCTGCCACTCCACGGCGCCGCCGGCCAGGTTGGTGCCGGCCAGGCGCAGAAAGGCCTCGTGAACGAGCGCGGTTGTCTGGAGGATGTGGCCGGGGCCTTCGTGACGGATCTGGGCGTGGGCGAGCCTGTGGAGCTCGGCGTAAACGACGGTAAATAGTCGGTCGAGGGCAGCCCGGTCGCCTTCGCTCCATGCGGCCAGCAGGCCGGTGATGCCCGGAACCGGGGACGAAGTCACGCGAACCTCCGTGGGCGGGCCAAGGTTACCACGACCAGGAGGGGGCGCCCTGGGCGGCGGTGCCCCGCACCAGGGTTTCGAGCGCCGCGGCTCGACGTCACCTCATGAGTTCAGCGATCAGCGCCTCGGTCAGTCTGGAGGTGCCATCCGCCCATCCCCGCTCCCGTGCCATGTACGGGCAAAGCCCCGACGTGATGATTCGGCCGTCCTGCACGATCCCCTCACCACTGTGGATGCCATCCTTCAACTCGGGATATCGGTCGACCCAGTTCTTGGCGATCGCGTATTTCTTGCCGGACAACGCACCGGCTTTCGCCAGGAGGACCACGGCTCCCGTCTGGGCTGCGACTGGTTGCCCTGTTGCCACCACCTCCTTGAGCAGCGCGGCCCCGTCGGGTGGGAGCGGTGCGCCGGACGTGGCCATACAGGGCAGGATGAAGCCCATGTAATCGGCGACGCGCACGTCACCGAGCTTCAGGTCGGGCGTCAGTCGTTCTGTCCCGGCGGTCAGGGGCTGTTTCGAAGCCGTCGCCACCACGACCTCGAAGCCAGCTTCTTGAAGCAGGCTCCTCATCACGCCGACTTCCTTCGCCAGCATGAGCTCGAGATCCGACGATCTCGCCTCGCTGACGATCATCAGCACCTTGCCCCGTTGCCGGGCCATGCCAGGGGACGACACGGCGAGAGCCAGTACCACCCCGGGAATCCAGGTTCTCATGGAGACCCGGAAGAGCGCCCACGCGCTCGTAGCGAGCGATGTTTCTCTTCTCCTGGAAGGCATCGAGCTCCTCACGGTCGTACCCATGGCGCGCACAATTGTCCTCAGGGTGAGCACCGCCGTAATGCCGCGCCTCCGAAGTTGGGCGCCCACTGCGACCGCCACCTCAGGCAGCGTGGACGTCGAGGTCGGCTTCACAGCGGTTTCCCTGCTCGACGTGGCCTTCGTCGAAGCTGCGGTGCTTTCGCTCGCAGGGCGGTATCGGCGTCGGCCAACCGGAGCAGGTACGCCGCAAGTTCCGGACAGCCGTGTCTCATGCTGGAGGCTCGATAGACCCGACACCGTGGCTGGACGCTTCTCGTCAGAAGTGGCGCCTGGCGAATGCGCGGCCGGAGCCGGTCTTGAGGTAGCGCTCGAATCTCGCCGCGCGGTCTCTGTCCGTGAACTCCATCGCGACAAGCAGCTTCCAGGGACCATGCTTGGCCGTGTGCAATGACCTGGCGTCGTTGTGGGCCGCCAACCTCGCGGGGACGTCGGACATCGGGCCGGTGTAGTGATGGTCCAGGTTGCGAGTGCTTTCAAGAAGGTAGACGAAGTGCTTGGGCTCATTGGGCACGCTTGGAACTAGAGCAAGGGGGAGGCCAGAAGCCACTCTTGAGCTTTGCTGGGCGATTCGCCGCGGCGGGAGATCGAGCAAGGCAGAATCTGCAACATCCAGCCCTGACGGAGATTGCAGAAATAGTCCGCCTTCGCTGGCGTCCGGTCTGACGCCTTCCTCCGCCAGCTTCGGCGTGACAGACTTCGCCTGTACGTGGCTTGCCCAGACGAAGCTCTCCGAGGAGAGCGGCAAGCCGGAGGAGAGCGAAGTCTGGAGGCGGCGGGAGTCGGACTTGACACGGTTTTCAGAAACCGGCCTGTTCTTGCATTTCCGCCGACTATCGCGCCCGCGCAACACGCGCGATCTGCTGAACACGCGTTCCATAGCCCCGAATCAGCCCCAGCGGCACGAGGGCTCCGTTCCTCGCTGGTTCAGCGTGCTACGATCCGCTCCAACCCGGAAACGTTGTCAGCGAGGGACTATGCCGGCGCTCCTTGATCGCATAACCATTGACCCGGACATCTGTCGTGGGAAGCCGTGCATCCGTGGGCTGCGGTATCCGGTCGAACAGATCCTCGAACTGCTGAGCGGGGGCGCGACGACTGAAGACATCTTGCGCGACTACGAGGATCTCGAGCGAGACGACATCCTGGCAGCTCTGGCCTTTGCCACACGCCTCGCGCAGGTGAAGCGCATCCAGCCGCCAGCCGCATGAGGTTCCTGCTCGACGCGATGTTACCGCGTCGACTTGCCCGGCGACTGAACGCGTCTGGGCACGATGCCGTCCACACCCTGGACCTGCCGCTCGGCAACCGGAC
>JALOKU010000152.1 GCA_025456345.1 Vicinamibacterales bacterium
CGAGCGGCAGCTGGATCTCGATGAAGGGCTGCCGCGTGCCGGCCACGGTGACGAGCCTGACGTCCGCGTCCGACTGGGGGCTGAGCGCCCGTCCGTCGAGCACCAACCGGCTGATGGCGCTGCGCGAGGTGACAAACGGCGTGAAGTTGAAGACCGCCCGGCTCTGGCCCGGGCGGAGGCGGAAGTCCAGCCTCGCCGTCCCGTCCACCCACCCCGACGCGGGATACCAGTCCAGGGTGACGGCAATCGTCCCGATGTCGATCCGGAACGTGCCGTCGAGGAGCGTGTCGACGGCGGCGCCGGCCGCCTGGGTGTCCGGAGTCCCAACCGCCGGCGGTTGCGCCGCCGCCGGGAGGGCGGCGAGCGCGAGGATGGCGAAGACAGTCGCGGCATGCTTCATGATCGCACCCAGACCGGGCCCGGCTGCCGCCGGGTCCGCACCGATGATACGCTAGGACCGCTTTCGAAACCTGCGGACGGCGGCCCGACATCGCCGCGAGAACGGGTTTCGAAACCGCCTCCTTTCACGAGGACTCGACCCATGACCGAACCGACTACCCCTGTTCCACCCGGAACCGCGACCGTCTCGAGCATCCGGCACGGCATGAGCGTGGCGGATCTGAGGCAGTCGTTCATCGACAATCTGGTGTGCGCCCTCGGCCGCGGCCCGAAGCTCGCCACCCGCCACGATCTGTACGTCGCGCTGGCGCTCACCGTGCGCGACCGCGTCCTCGACCGCGGCGTGCAGACGGTGCGAGCGCTCGCCGGCCCGACCTCGAGGATGGTGGCCTACCTCTCGGCCGAATTCCTGCCCGGCCCGCACCTCATGAACAACCTGCTCAACCTCGGCATTGTCGGCGAGATGCGGCAGGCCCTCGCGGATCTGGATCTGGACTTGGACTCGCTGGCCGCGCAGGAGGAGGAACCGGGCCTCGGCAACGGCGGCCTCGGGCGGCTGGCGTCGTGCTACATGGACTCGATGGCGTCGCTCGACGTCGCCGCGATCGGGTACGGCATCCGCTACGAGTTCGGCATCTTCGATCAGACCATCAAGGACGGCTGGCAGGCGGAGATCACGGACAAGTGGCTGCGCAACGGGAACCCCTGGGAGATCCCGCGGCCTGAGGTCACGTGCGAGGTGCAGTTCGGCGGCCACACCGAGAAGTGGACCGACGATCACGGGCGGTTCCGGGTGCGCTGGGTGCCCCGCGACGTGGTGCGCGGCGTAGCCTACGACACGCCCATCCTCGGCTACCGCGGGCCGACGTGCAACACGCTCCGGCTCTGGAAAGCCGAAGCCGTGGAGTCGTTCGACTTCGAGGCGTTCAACCACGGCGACTACTACCGCGCCGTGGAAGACAAGATGGCCTCGGAGAACATCACGAAGGTGCTCTATCCGAACGACGAGATCGCGCAGGGCAAGATCCTGCGGCTGCAGCAGCAGTTCTTCTTCGTGAGCTGCTCGCTGCAGGACATGGTCCGGCTGCACCTGCTCCTGGGCCGGCCGCTCGAGGCGTTCCACGACACGTGGGCCGCCCAGCTGAACGACACCCACCCGGCCATCGCCGTAGCCGAGCTGATGCGGCTGCTCGTCGACGAGCACGCGCGCTCCTGGGACACGGCGTGGGCGGTGACGCAGCAGACGCTCGGGTACACGAACCACACCCTCCTGCCGGAGGCGCTGGAGAAGTGGTCGGTCGAGTTGCTCGGAGGCCTGCTGCCCCGCCATCTCGAGATCATCTACGAAATCAACCGCCGGTTCGTCGACCAGGTCCGCGCGCGGTTCCCGGGCGACGAGGCGCGCGTGGGCCGCATGTCGATCATCGACGAAGCCGGCGACCGGTCCGTGCGCATGGCGCACCTGGCGGCGGTGGGCAGCCACACCGTCAACGGCGTCGCCGCGCTCCATTCCCGGCTGCTCGCCGAAACGGTGCTGCGCGACTTCCACGCCCTCTGGCCGGAGAAGTTCACCAACGTCACCAACGGCGTCACGCCGCGCCGCTTCGTCGCCCTCAGCAACCCGCCCCTGGCGCGGCTCCTCACCGAGCGGGTCGGCGACGGCTGGCTGAAGGACCCCCGGCGGCTGAGGCGCCTCGAGCCGCTGGCGGATGATCCGGAGTTCCGCCGGCAGTGGCGGGAGGTCAAGCTCGCCGCCAAGCGCGCGCTCGCGACGCTCATCGAGGAGCGGGCCGGCGTCACGGTGGATCCCGGGGCGCTCTTCGACGTCCAGGTGAAGCGCCTGCACGAGTACAAGCGGCAGCACCTGAACGTGCTGCACATCCTCGCGCTCTACCTGCGCCTGAAGCGCGATCCGGAAGCCGACATCCCGGCGCGCGTGTTCCTGTTCGGCGCCAAGGCCGCCCCGGGCTATTTCCTGGCCAAGCGCATCATCAAGCTCATCACGGCGACCGCCGCCGCGGTCAACGGCGACCCGGCCGTGCGCGATCGCCTGAAGGTCGTGTTCTTCCCCGACTTCAACGTGAAGAACGCGCAGCCCATCTACCCGGCGGCCGACCTGAGCGAGCAGATCTCTACGGCCGGCAAGGAAGCCTCCGGCACCGGCAACATGAAGTTCGCCATGAACGGGGCGCTGACGATCGGCACCCTCGACGGCGCCAACGTGGAGATCCGCGAGGAGGTCGGCGCGGAGAACTTCTTCCTGTTCGGGCTCACGGCCGAGCAGGTGGCGGAGGTGAAGGCCCGCGGGTACCGTCCGAGGGAGTACTACGAGCGGAACGCGGACCTGCGGGAGGTGCTGGATTTCATCGCGTCAGGGGCGCTGGCCCGCGGCGACACGCAGCTGTTCAAGCCGCTGGTCGACAACCTGCTCGGCCACGACCCGTTCCTCGTGCTCGCCGATTTCGAGGCCTACGTGGCGTGCCAGGCGCAGGTGAGCCGCGCATGGCGCGATCCCGAAGCCTGGACGCGGATGTCCATCCTCAACGCCGCCCGGATGGGCCGGTTCTCGTCCGACCGCTCGATCCGCGACTACTGCGCGAGGGTATGGAAGGTCGAGCCCGCCCCGCTGCCGGAGGCGAACGGCTGAAACGCCCGGCCGCCGCCTCAACGGCGGCCGCTCACTTCCTGACGGTCAGCTGGACTGTCGCCGTCTCGCCGGCGGCGACGCTCACGATGCGCGCCGTGCGCCGCAGGGCGGCCAGGGCGTCGGCGTCGGTGGCCGGCATCGACCCGCCGCTGCGCGCGCGGGCCGGATCCACCTGCACCACCGCCACCGCGTAGCGGCCGGGCAACAGATCCATGAGCCGGAATCCTCCGGCGGGTACCAGCGCGCGACGGCGATCGGCCATTGAGCCCGGCACGGATACCGGTGCCGGCGTCGGCGGGTCCGGCGAACCCGGCGGCCGGGGCCGGATGGCGCGGACAAACGGCGACATCGGGAACCACCGGCTCTTGTCGTCCGGAAACACGATGATCCACGCGTCGGCCGGCGCTCCGTCGCCGCCCTTCACGGTGCCCTCGATGGTCGCCGTGTCGGTCGTGACCGTCACCGTCACGTCGTCGATGGTCTCGGTCCCCGTGAAAAGGAGCCCGCTCGCGGTGATGTCGTTGGCGCCAACCTTGACGGACTTCAGCGCCGCGCCCGGCACGAAGGGCGAGATGAGCATCTGTCCGCGCAGGCCCGTCATCGTGAACGTCAGGTCCTCCGCGACACTTCCGGGCCCGCGGAAGCTGTAGGGAATGGAGAACCCGGTCTCGGCCGTTCGAGGCGAAATCGCGGCGCGTGAGGCGCCCGGCGGCCCGGCGGCGCGCCACCCGTCGGCCCCGCCCGACCCTTCAACGATGATGCGGCCCGACACGGTGGCGCCGGTATTCGTCTGGATCTGCACGACGGCTTCGCCGCCTTCGACATCAACCCGCTCGAACCCCGCCTCTGCCGGGACGGAGGGCGTCGCGTCGTTGACTCGCACGTTGGCCACGACGGCATACTGACCGGGCGGCACGTTTTCGATCACGAACCCGCCATCGTCCTTCCACCGCGCGAAACTCGCCGGCCCGGCAACCGACACGTTCCGGCGGGCCTGGAGTGTCACCGACACTTGCCGGGCCGCGAGTACGGCACCGGTGGAGTCGGTCACGCGCCCCGAGATCGAGCCAAGCAGCACGCGGGCGAGCGTGACATCGACACCGCCGGTCTCCTGGCCGGCGCGCACGGAGACGGGCCGCGCAGCGTGGAACGCCGTCGTCGATGGATGAAACGTCGGCGCAAGCCCGTAGCGCGGTTCGCCCGGCGGAGAGGCCGAGGGCGTCCTCAGGGGCGGAGGGTTCCAGACGGCACTGACGATGAAGTCGCCCGGAGGCAACCCGAACACGCGATACTCGCCGAGGTCGTTGGTGGTCGCGCGCGGGGACGAGCCGCCCGGCACGAGACGCACGAGTCCATTCACGCTTTGCCGTTCACCGGCGACGACCTGCGCCATCGTCACCGGTTCGCCCCCGTCGTCGAGCACGCGGCCCGTGATGCTCCCGCCCCGTTCCAATCTGATCGTGACCGAGGCGGCGGCGCCGTCGGCGAGTTCGAGGAAGCGGGGCTGCGACGCCAGGAAGGGCCCGGTGGCGCGCACGTACACTGCGAATCGGCCCGCGGGCAGGTTGGCGCACTCGAATCGCCCGGCCTCGTCTGTCATCACTTCGCAGCGCGCCATGCCGGCCGGCATCGTCATGCCGCCGGGCTCGGCGACGCTGAGTTGAGCAGTCGCGACGAGGCCGGCGCCCACGGGGGATCTCGCCCGCGTGCCGCCCTCCACGGTCACGGTGGCTCGGCGGATCGTCGCCCCCGTGTCGGCCGCCACGACCTGGCCGGTGATCCGGCCGGCTGGGTTGGTGGCGGCTGCAGCGGCCGTGCCCGGCTGACCCTGCCCCGCCCTGTCCACGGCCTGGCCCGACACCGAAGTCAGCGCGGCCGTCACGAGCACGGACAATGCGACCAACACCGGCAGGTTCACGCGCGCAACGTCCCTCGGCCTGTTCATCCCGGCCTCCCGAAACGTGACGGGCAGCGTGACGGGCAGCCCGCGCCCGCACCTCGCGAGTTCACTCCGCCAGACAATCGACGGGGGCGTATCCGGACGCCGGATAGCGTAGCGCCGCGGCCCCTGCCGTGCAACGGTGCCGTTGCGGGCGCAGGCCGGTGCGGCCGAGGGCCGTCAGGCCGTTGATCGGACGCGGACCGGGACTTTCCCGCGCTGGCCAGGGTATCGCCTCTCCAGGAACGGCATGTGCATGCCTCCGGCCCGCGCCGCGCGCGGCCTCGTCGCTGAACCCCGGGCTGCCCGTCCCGGCGCCGGCGTGTCCTACTTCTTCGCGCAGGTCGAGATGCCGAACGGCAGGTAGGCCGGGCACCAGCCGAGGGCGGCCGTCGCGAGCGGCACCACGCCGATCCAGGCCCACACCGGCCCGCCGCCGAGCGCCCACGCAATCAGGGCGATTCCCGCCACGCCACGCACGATGCGATCGATGCCGCCGACGTTGGTCTTCATCGTCTCTCTCCCGGTTGCTGGTTGACGTGCCGGCGTCATGCCGCCGCTTCAAGGATCCCGAACCGGCGGCGTTGGTTACAGTCGAGTGCCGCTGGGGCCTTCGAGACCGGCGTCCGAAGCTATCCCAGGGCCCGCTGAAACGCCTCGGCCAGCGCCGCGCCGGTCGTGCGGGTCCAAGACTCGTTCACGCCGAGCAGCAGCGCCGGCTCATTGGCCTGCACGGTCGGCTCCGGCGCGTGAATCCCGTCCGCGGCCAGGCGCTGCCGGGCGCGTGCGAGGTCGGCGCCTGGCGCTCGGACATAGAACAGATGCGAGCCGCCCGGGATGCGCTCGACGCGGAGCGGGCCCTGCAGCGCCCGGGCGAAGTCCTCGCTCACGCGGACCGCGCGGCCGTAGCGCTCGAGGAACCCCTCGGCGTAGTGGCGGGCGACGGCCGCGAACGCCCACGCGTTCCAGAGCGCCCCCCCGAACATGCGCCGCACGTGGAACAACCCGTCGATGACCGCCGCCGGACCGGCGAGCACGGCGCCGTTCATTGCGTTGAAACACTTCCAGAGCGAGAGGTAGACCGTGTCGAAGAGCGACGCGTATTCGGCCGGCTGGACGCCGCTGAACGCACTGGCCATGAACAGCCGCGCGCCGTCCAGATGCAGGCCGATGCCCCGCTCCCGCGCGAACGCCGAGAGGCGCTTCATCTCGCCGTAGTCGAACAGCTCTCCGCGCAGGCGGCGGATCGGCGACTCAATCGAGATGGCGCCGACCTGCGCCGCCACCCGCCCGGACGCCGTCCTCGCCAGCACGCGCTCCACGTCTTCGCGGGTGAAGGTGCCCTTGCCCGGCGCGAGAGGGATGAGGTTGAGGTTGCTCAGCACCTGGCACCCGTCGCCCGTGTCGTTATACACGTGGCTCACGTCCTGCACGATGACCCGCGAGCGGCCCCTGGCGAGCGTCCGCAGCGCGAGGTGGTTGGCGAGCGTGCCCGTCGGCATGAACACCGCACGCTCCTTGCCGAGCAGCCTCGCAAACCAGGCTTCGAACTCCGCCACCTCGCCGCCGAGGGCGTAGTCGTCGGCCGCGATCTCCCGCCCGGCGGCCAGCCGCGCCAGCAGCGCGGCGTGCTCGGCCGGTGAGAGGTGCAGGCCGTCACCGCTGAGGAACACGTCTCCAGCCCCGGCCGCACTTGCGGTCCGCGGGGCCTG
>JALOKU010000011.1 GCA_025456345.1 Vicinamibacterales bacterium
TCCAGCAGGGCACATGGACGGTGACGATCGCGAAGTAGACCCGGGATTCGGGATTCGGGATTCATGGTCTCCCCCTCTCCCCTCTCCCCTGTCCCCTCTCCCCTCTCCCCTGTCCCCTCTCCCCTCTCCCCTATCCCCTATCCCCTGTCCCCTCTCCCCTATCCGCTCTCGCCTATCCCCTTGCCCCATGCCAGCGTCAGTCGACCCAGAGCGACGGATACCTCACCGGCATGTTGCGCTGGATCTCGGTCGGCACGGGATCGGCCGGCAGTTTCTTCCACAGGGCGATGTACTTCGCCTCGCGGTACGCTAGACCCGCGAAGAGCAGCGACGCATGGCGCACCGGCCAGTACTCGAAGAACATGACGTCCCGGGGAAGCGTCCACCGGGACTTGTCCGCGATGAAGGGGTACATGTAGTCGACGGCCTTCTTCAGCGAGCGGCCGTCAGGCAGCGTGAACGTCCAGAGATTGTCCTCCGGCGTGGAGAGAACCTGCGCCACTGTCGCCAGTTGATCGAGCTGGAAGAGCGCATAGCCGTAGGGCTTCGTCCGACGCAGCTCGAGCGGGAAGCTGCCGTCCGTGAACATCTGGTTCGGCAGCAGCCACGTCTTGTACCTCGCGCGGCAGAACGCCAGTTGCGGCTCGTCGCCCAGCATGCGGGCGAAGGCGGCCACCTGCATCACCCAGCACGTCCCGTGGTTGTTGCCGCGCTCGCGCTCGTCGATGCCGTAGTCGCTCGTCGTCAGCCAGGTCAGGTACTCGCGGAACCACGCCTTGATCGGCAAGGCGTCGGCCGGGGCGATGGCGCCCCGCGCCGACATCACCTCGATGGCGGCGGCGACCTCGATAAGGTGAATCGTGTCGATGATGCCCACGCCGCGGCCGGTCACCGATCCCAGAATCGCCTGGCTGTAGAGCAGGCTCGGATTCATCCGCGTGGCGGGCGTCACGAACCATGCGCGCAGGTGCGCCGCCGCCGCATCGGCGTACTTCCGGTCGCCCGTCATCTTGAAGGCCGCGCCGAGGGCGCCGACGCCGCGCGACAGCCTGACCATCGCCCGCCGGTGTGGCTGGAACGTGTCGGGGTTCGACCAGCCGTCGCGGTTCACAAACGGCAGCCCGTCCGGCTTGGCCGGATCGGGCCACGAGTAGTCGGCCTGCGAGAAGTAGTCGTGGAGGCCGCCAGCGCTCTTCTCGGCCTTGAAGGCCGTGATGGTGATCGGCGCCTCGCCCAGGAACGCGTCGGCAGCCTGCAGCACGCGTGCCCGCTCGTGCGCGGCGATGTCCACCAGCGGTGGCGGCCCGCTCTGCTCCGCGGCAGACGCGCCCGGAAGGGCACAGGCGACCAGTGCGAGCGCGAGCAGGCGGGAAGGGGTCATCATGGGCTTCCTCACGATTGGGCGGTCTGACCAGGCGGCATTATACGGACGTCGGCATCGGATTGACAGGCCTTTGAATCTCGTGTCTACTGTCTTTCGGCCGCTGCCCGGCACGCTGGCGGCGGCGACGATTGGTCAGTCCATTTGGTTCCCCTGGATGATTCGGGAGGTCTTCATGAAACGCTACCTTGTCGCGGCTGCCATCCTGGCCGCAGCCGCCGGTTCGGCCTCTGCCCAGGACGGCTGGCGGCCGCTGTTCAACGGCAAGACCCTCGACGGCTGGGCGCAGCTGAACGGGACGGCGCCGTTCACGGTCGCCGACGGTGCCATCGTCGGCACGACGGTGGTGGCGTCGCCGAACAGTTTTCTCGGCACGAAGGAGGAGTTCGGCGACTTCATCCTCGAGTACGAGGCGAAGCTCGACGCCCCGATGAACAGCGGCGTCCAGATCCGCGGTCTCAGCAGCCCGTCGATCCAGAACGGCCGGGTGCACGGGTATCAGATCGAGATCGACCCAAGCGATCGGGCGTGGACTGGCGGCCTCTACGACGAGGCGCGCCGCGGCTGGCTGCACCCGGTCTACGGGCCGGAAGCCGCCCGCAAGGCCTTCAAGATGGGAGAGTGGAACCGGTTCCGGGTCGAGGCGATCGGCAGCTCGATCCGCTCGTGGGTCAATGGCGTGCCGGTGGCCAACGTGGTGGACGACCTGACGCCGAAGGGCTTCATCGCGCTCCAGGTCCACAGCATCGGGAACGACGCCACCAAGGCCGGCCAGACCGTGCGGTTCCGCAATCTCCGCATCATGACGCAGGGCCTCGATCGGCAGCGCACGCCGGAGAAGGGCGACACGCCGCAGTTCAACTTCGTCCCCAACACCCTGACCGCCCGGGAGACGCAGGACGGCTGGAAGCTCCTGTGGGACGGTAAGACCACGGCCGGCTGGCGAGGGGCGAAGCTCACGACCTTCCCTCAGACGGGCTGGACCATCAAGGACGGCGTCCTCACCGTCGCCGAGACCGGAGGCGGAGAGGCGGCGGTCGGCGGCGACATCGTCACGGCGGACGAGTACGAGAACTTCGAGCTCATCGTCGAGTTCAAGATCACCAGAGGCGCCAACAGCGGCATCAAGTACTTCGTCGACACCGAGTTGAACAAGGGCGCGGGGTCGTCGATCGGGTGCGAGTACCAGCTCCTCGACAACGCCGTGCACCCGGACGCCAAGCTGGGCGTGAACGGCAACCGGACGCTGGCCGGCCTCTACGACATGATCCCGCCCGCCGGCGTCCGCTTCAACGGCGTGGGCGAGTGGAACCGCGCCCGGATCGTCGTCCAGGGCAGGCACGTGGAGCACTGGCTGAACGGGTTCAAGACGGTCGAGTACGAGCGCGCCACCCAGATGTGGCGCGCGCTGGTGGACCACAGCAAGTACACCGCCTGGCCCGCGTTCGGCGAGCGGCCCAAGGGCCGCATCCTGCTCCAGGACCACGGGAACACGGTGATGTTCCGCACGATCAAGATCCGGGAGCTGAAGTAGCCATGTCCACCTCACGCCGCCGGTTCATCCAGACGACGATTGCCGGGTCGGCCGGCCTGATCGTCGCGCCATCGTTTTTCCCGTCGTCGTTCCTGTACGGGCAGGGCGCGTCGCCCAACCGCCGCATCCAGATCGCGCAGATCGGCTGCGGCCGCATGGGCACCGAGGATCTGCTCGGCACGATCAAGCACACCGACCTGTGCCGCATCGTCGCCGTGTGCGACCTCGACTCGAAGCGGGCCGCCGCAGCCAAGGCGAAGGCCGAGAAGTTCTACACCGACAAGGGCGAGGCGAACGTCGACGTCAAGGCCTACAGGGACTACCGCGAGGTGCTCGCGCGCAGGGACATCGACGCGGTAATCGTGACGCCGCCCGACCACTGGCACGCCATCGTCGCGGTGGAGGCCGTGCTGGCCGGCAAGGACCTTCACGTCCAGAAGCCGCTCACCTACGACATCCACGAGGCCATCGCGCTGCGCACGGCGGTGCGCGCGAAGGGCCGCATCCTGCAGACAGGGAGCCAGCAGCGGTCGTCGAAGCCATGGAACACGTTCCGGGTCGCGACCGAGGCCGTGCGCAACGGCCGCATCGGGCGCATTCAGACCGTGAAGATCGGGATCGGCCAGGACAAGCCGAAAGGCGTGCCGCCGAAGCCGCAGCCCGTGCCGCCGAACCTCGACTTCGAGACGTGGCTCGGCCCCGCGCCGCAGCAGCCGTACATGGAAGATCGCGTGCACCCGCAGGACAGCCTCGGCCGGCCCGGCTGGATCACCACCGAGGACTTCGGCCTCGGCATGATCACCAACTGGGGCGCGCACCACGTGGACATCATGCAGTGGGGCCTCGGCCAGGAACTTGGCGGGCCGCTGGCGATCGAGGGGCGCGCGACGTTCATGCAGAACGACGTGTGGACCGTGCACGAGACCTACCACGTCGAGATGACCTACCCCGGCGACGTGCGCGTGATCATGGACAACGAGTTCCCCAACGGGATCCGGTTCGAGGGCGCCGACGGCTGGGTGTTCTGCGCGCGCGGCGCGGGCTTGGTGACCAGCAGCGACCCGGGCGCGGCCGCCCAGAAGGAGCCGGCGCGGAAGTCGCTCGACGCCAGCAAGATCGAAATCCTGACGGCGCCCTACGGCGCGAAGGACGTCCGCTGGCCCGCGAGCGACGACCACTACCGCAACTGGCTCGAGGCGATCATCGCCCGCAAGGATCCGATCGCGCCGGTCGATCAGGCGGCGCGCAGCCTCGAGACGTGCGCGGCGGCGTGGATTGGCATGAAACTCGGACGACGGCTGACGTGGGACCCGGCGAAGGAAGTCTTCGTCAACGACGACGCCGCCAACGCGATGCGCGCGCGCACGCCGCGCTCGGCGGCCTACGACATCAACGCGGTGATGAAGAAGGGCGGGCTCGGGTAGATGGCATCGGGGTCAGACCCGGGTCTGACCCCAGTCAGTCGCCGCCCGGCAGGGTGAGCGTCACGATGCACCCGCCGCGCGGGCCGGCGCCAATCTCCACCTGCCCGCCGTGCAGCTCCATCACGCGCCGGGCCACCGCGAGGCCCAGCGACGCGCCGTGGCCGCCGGGCCAGTCGGGCAGCGCCTGGCCGCTCTTCGCTGGCTGCCGCGCGTCGGGCGCCGCCACCAGGTCCTGCGCGAACTGAATCGCCAGCAGCCGCGTCGCGGGGTGCGTGCTGACCCGCACCTTGAGCACCGCCTCCCCCGCTCCCTGGAGCAGGCCCAGCATCGCGCCGGCCGCGCCGGTCAGCGCCACCGACATGAGCCGTTCGTCCGCGAACAGCGTGCGCGTCGGTTCGTCGATCGTCAGCGCCAGCTTCACATTCGACAGCCGGCCCTCGGCCTCGAGCCCCTGCAGCGTCCGCCCGATCAGGCTGGACGGGCTGATTCCCTTCCGGGTCACCGCGGGTTCGCCGCCCAGCAGGCTGTAGGCCTCGGCGAGCCAGCGGGCGCGGTGCGCCTCGGCTCTCACGAGGCTCACCGCCACGCGCTCGCGCAGCGGGCGGTCGCGATCGGGGAGCAGGTTGAGACAGGACTCGATCGTCGCCAGGCTGTCGATGATCTCGCGCGCGGCCAGGGCGGGCACGCCCGACGGAGACGCCGCCGGACGCTCCTCGACCGCGTCACGCTCGAACCGCAGGTTCTCCGCCTCGGCGAGCGCGCGCGCCCGCTCGTCGTCGGCCTCCCGGAGCAGGCAGGGCACCTCGGTGAGCCCGGCCGCGATGGCGGCGGCGAGCCGCTTCGATCCGGTGATCAGCTCGTAGCGGCCCTTCCTCCGCCTGACAATCAACGGCTGCACGACACCCAGCGACGTGATCGACTCGACGAGCGGACCGAGCTCGCCCTCCTCCGCCGGCTGGGTCACGACGATATCCTTCGTCGCGATCAGGTTGACCGCCGGCACCACGGCACGCGACGCGAGGAGATCGACGTAGTGCGAGTCGGCCCGCATGCGGAAGCTCGACGGCAGGCCCTCGCGGCCGGCGGCCGGCGGCTCGTCGTCGGAGAGCTGGTCGACGTCGTTGTCGTCGAAGTCTTCGTCAGGCGACGGAACGGGCGTGGACTTGCGCAGGAAGACACGATCGAAGTCGGACACGGGACACCCTCGGCGGCAACGCGGTGTAAGTGGAGGACCAACGTATTGTATCGCGATCGGGTGGCGGCGGCGAAGGGCTCGTTCACGCGGAGCCGGGAGCATGATGATGGGCGGTCTCGGTGGTCTGAGCGGCCTGGGCGTCGCGCAGGTGTTCGTCCATCGCCGCGCGGGCCGCCTCGCGATTGTGCGAACGGATCGCCTGGTAGATCCGGCGGTGCGCGTCGGCCGTGTCGCGCAGGTCGGTGGCCGTCTGAATCGTCTCCCTCCGGCGCTCGTAGAACATCGCGCCGAGCATGTCGATGAGCACGCCGAGCACCGGGTTGCCAGACGCGGCGGCGATGGAGCGATGGAACCGCACATCGTGCCACAGGAATGTCAGCGGCTCCTCGACGGTCGCGAACATGCCGGTCACTTCCTCGGACATCGCCGCGAGGTGGATGCCCGTGGCGCGTTCGGCCGCGAGGCCCGAGGTGCCGACTTCGAGCACGCGCCGCGCCTCGAAGAGCCCGTCGCGGCTCAGGCCGTGAAGCGCCGCCAGCAGGCCGAGCGGCTCGCTGGCCAGCGCAGGCGGGCCGTCGGTGATGAACGTCCCCGCGCCCTGCCTCGACTGCACGACGCCCATCGTCGACAGGGCCCGCAGGGACGTCCGGACGGTGGGCCGGCTCACGCCGAGCTGCCCGGCCAGTTCTCGCTCGGTCGGCAGGCGATCGCCGGGCCGGAGTTCACCCCGCTCGATCAGATCCCGCACGTGCGCGGTGACCAGATCGACCGCGACCACGCTCCGGCGGACGGGCCTGGCGGGGCGGGAAACTGGGCGTTCGGGAGGCGCCTGGTCCATGGCGTGGATACGATACCCATGTGACCGCAGGCTGTCAAAGCGTCTGACCGGCGTTCCGTCTGACCCTCGCACCAAGGCCGTCGAAGCCCCCGTCAGGGCTGCACGGCCCGTCCTGTGCTACCGTAGTGCCGGATGTTTGTTGACGAGGTCGAGACTCGCGTGGCGGCCGGCGACGGCGGGCGCGGGTGCATTGCCTTCCGGCGCGAGAAGTTCGTGCCCAGGGGCGGCCCGAGCGGCGGCGACGGCGGCAACGGCGGGTCCGTCTTCTTCGTCCCCAGCCACCACCTGAACACCCTCGTCAGCTTCCGCTTCCATCCCGAATTCAAGGCTGAACGCGGCCAGCACGGCATGGGTTCGAACATGCACGGCCGCAACGGCAAGCACCTCGTGATCAAGGTGCCCATCGGGACGGTCGTCTACGAGGTGCCCGAGGACGGCGGCGAGGCCGTCCAGGTGGCCGACCTCGTCGAGGCCGGCAAGAAGGTGCGCATCGCGGCCGGCGGCCAGGGCGGCCGCGGCAACGCGCGCTTCGCGTCGGCCACGAACCGGGCCCCGCGCCGCGCGGATCCCGGCACGCCCGGCGAGGTCAAGAACCTGCGGCTGCAGCTGAAGCTGCTGGCCGACGTCGGCCTGGTCGGGTTCCCGAACGCCGGCAAGTCCACGCTCATCTCCCGCATCTCGGCGGCGAAGCCGAAGATTGCCGACTACCCCTTCACCACGCTCACGCCGCATCTGGGCGTGGTGGCCCTCAGCGACGACCGCAGCTTCGTGGTGGCCGACGTGCCGGGCCTCATCGAAGGCGCGCACCGCGGCCTTGGCCTTGGGCATCAGTTCCTCCGCCACCTCGAGCGCACGCGGCTGCTGGTGCACCTGATCGACGTCTCCGGCCAGTCGGGCCGAGACCCGGTGGAGGACTTCAAGACGATTCGGCGTGAGCTCGAGCTGTACCGGCCCGAGCTCGCCGAGAAGCCCGCCATCGCCGCCGCCAACAAGATGGACACGGTGGCCGATCGCGCCCCCATCACGCGCCTGGCCGCGCACCTGCGGAGGCGCGGCATCCCGCTCCATCGCATTTCGGCGGTGACCGGCGACGGCGTGCCCGCCCTGGTCGAGGAGATGTGGCGGCACCTGAGCGCCCCGGAGCCGGACGCGTGACGCTGGCGCCTCGGGTTGGCGTGCTGGGAGGCACCTTCGACCCCATCCACCTGGGCCACCTGGCCGTCGCGCGGCAGGCCGCCGACAGCCTCGGCCTGGACCGCGTACTGCTCCTCCCCTCGCGGACACCGCCGCACCGGCCCGTTGACCCGTCGGCCTCGGTCTTTCACCGGTTTGCGATGGTGGCCCTCTCAGCGTCGACCGACAGCCGGCTCGTCGCGAGCGACCTCGAACTGGGACGTCCGGGCGCGTCCTACACCGCCGACACGCTCCGTGCGCTCCGCGCGACGGGCCTCGAGGGGTGGCAGATTTTCTTCCTCACCGGCGCCGATGCGTTTGCAGAAATTGCCACGTGGCGCGAATATCCGGCGGTGCTCGATCTCGCGCACTTCGTCGCCTGCTCGCGCGCGGGCGTGGCGGCGACTTCCCTTCCGGACCGGCTGCCCGGGCTCGCAGCACGGATGATCCCGGTAGGCTCCCCCGGGTCTGACCGCCGCCGCCAAGGCTTCGGCGAGTCCGCCGGAACTTCAGTGAAGGCGGAAGACCCGGGCCTCCAGCACGCCAGCGTCCCGACTGGCCCGGAAACACGCGTCTTTCTGCTCGACTGTACGACGCCCGA
Source organism: Vicinamibacterales bacterium (assembly GCA_025456345.1). Taxonomy (GTDB): domain Bacteria; phylum Acidobacteriota; class Vicinamibacteria; order Vicinamibacterales; family JAKQTR01; genus JAKQTR01. The sequence goes on from JALOKU010000011.1 coordinate 8,147, forward strand.
CATCTCGTCCACCGGCATTCGCGCACGTGCGCGTGCAGGGCGGTCCCTTGCGGACCTGGTGCCGCCCGAAGTCGACGGCTACATCCGCCGCCACGGTCTCTACGGCGTCCCAACCGGCGCCGCACCCGGAGGCAGGCCCGCGGCCGGCCATTTGCATGACTAAACCGAAGAGCGCGCGCGAGAAGACGACAGACGGCCCGGTTCCGCGCCCGAAACGCCGGACGAAGGCGGCTGCCGCCGATGGCGGAACGACGCCGGGAACGGCGCTCCCGGCGGAACTGACGCTGGCGGCGAAGGCCGCCCACGACAAGAAGGCCGGCGCCGTGGTCGCGTTGGACCTGCGCAAGGTGGACGCGTTCACCGACTTCTTCTTCATCTGCACGGGCCAGAACGCCAGGCAGGTGAAGGCCATCGCCGACGCCATCGAGATGGCGCTCGCGACCGAGGGGCAGAAACCGGCGCACGTTGAAGGGTATGACCGGGCGAACTGGATCCTGCTCGACTACTTCACCTTCATCGTCCACGTCTTCGCGCCCGACGCCCGCGCGTTCTACGACATCGAGCGGCTCTGGGGCAGCGCCGAGCGCGTGGCCATGCCCGACCCCGCCGCCTGATCCAGCGGGCCCTGTCGCGCGCGCCCTCGACGCGCTCGTCAGCGTCGTCATCGCGCCCGAGTGCGCCGCGTGCGGCCGGCCGTTGGACGCACCCACGGCCGGTCCCGTGTGCCGCGCGTGCTGGGCCGCCATACACCGCTTTCCGCACCCGCGTGCCGGGCACGCCGCCGCGGTCGGCCCGTACGAGGGCCGCCTCCGCGACATCATCCACGCCTTCAAGTACGACCAGCGCCGGACGCTGGCGCGCCCGCTCGCCGCGCTGATGCGCGACGCCGGCCGCGACCTGCTCCGCGGCGCGGACGCCGCGGTGCCCGTCCCGCTCCACTGGCTGCGCCGCCGGCAGCGCGGGTTCAACCAGGCCGCGCTGCTGGCGGCCGGGCTCGGGATCCCGGTGTGCCACGCGCTCGGCCGATCGCGCCGCACGCGCGCCCAGGCCGGCCTGCACGCGAGCGACCGCCGCGCGAATGTCGCGGGCGCATTCGGGCTCGCGTGGCGCTACCGCTGGCCGCGCCTGCAGCCGTTTCCCGGCCGCGGGCCGCGGCGCCTCGACGGCCTCGTGGTGGTGCTGGTTGACGATGTGAGCACGACGGGAGCCACGGGGGACGCGTGCGCCCGTGTCCTGCGTGGCGCCGGCGTGCGGGAGGTGCGGCTGCTTACGGTGGCCCGAGTCGCCGCTGGACGGCGCTAGCGACGTCCGCGGCGACCACGTCCGCCGGCCGCGCGGCGTCGATCACGATCCACAGCAGGTCGGCCGCCTGCCGCTGGTAGCTTCCCCGCACGCGGCCGAGCATGGGCAGGTCGCTCTCGAACTTGTCGCGGTTCTTCGCCTTGCGGGCCGCGGCCACCTCGGGCGCGATGTCGAGCAGGATCGTCAGCGACGGCTGGGGCAGGTACGCCTGCACGCTCATCAGCCAATGCGGATCGAGCCCCTGCGCGTCGCCGTACGCGACGCTCGACGCCAGGTAGCGGTCGCAGATGACGATGCGGCCCGCAGCGAGCCATTCCTGGATCTTCGGCTTCCACTCGTGGCGGTTGGCGATCAGCAGCAACTGGATCGTATCGGGGCCGAAGTCGCGCTCGCCGTGCAGCCCTTTCCAGATTTCGTGGCCGATCGGCGTCGCGTAGTCCGGAAAGGCGAGCGATTCCACCTGCCGCCCGCGCGATTCGAACCACCGGCGCAGGCGCCCCGCCTGCGTCTGCTTGCCGCTCTGATCGAGGCCTTCGAAGACGATGAGGATGCCGTTCATACTCAACTATCTGTCAGAAGCAAGAAGCAAGAATCCAGAAGCAAGAAGCCGGAAGAACTAGCGCCCAGCGCCTAGCCCCTAGCCCCTGACCCCAGCTCCCACTACTCTTCATTCCGAAACAGGTCCCCGTAACTCTGCCTTTTCCTGATCACCCGCCACGTCCCGCCGTCGACGAGCACCTCGGCCGGCATCCGCCGCCGGTTGTAGTTGGACGCCATCACGAACCCGTAGGCGCCGGCATCGAGCACGGCGACGAGGTCGTCCACTTCGACCGGCCCCAGTTCGCGCCTGTGCCCGAGCGTGTCGCTGGTCTCGCAGAGCGGGCCGACGACGTCGTACTCCTGCGGATCGCCCGCCCGGGGCGTCACCTCCACGATTCGGTGGAACGCGTCGTACAGCATCGGCCGGATGAGTTCCGTCATGCCCGTATCGAGGATGATGAACCGCGGGCACCCGCTGTATGCCTTCGTGTCGGCCACGCGCCCGACGAGGATCCCGGCCGGGGCCACCAGGAAGCGGCCGGGCTCGAGCAGCAGGTGCAGGCCGGTCGGGCGCACGGCCGGAACGACCGCCGACGCGTACTCCGCGGGGCTGCCATGTGGGCTGCCGTCGTAGCCGATGCCGAGCCCGCCGCCCATGTCGATGTGCTCGAGGCGGAGGCCGGCGTCGCGCACCTCCCGCGTCAGGTCCGCCAGCGCCCGCGCCGCGCGGCCGAGCGGCCCGACGTCGAGGATCTGCGAGCCCAGGTGCACGTGCAGGCCGACCACATCGAGGCCCGTCCTGCCGGCCAGGCGCCGCAACAGCGCCGCGGCGAAGTCGATAGGCACGCCGAACTTGTTGAAGCGCTGCCCGGTGGAGATGTGCGCGTGGGTGTTGGCGTCGATGTCGGGGTTCACCCGCAGCGCCACCCTGGCCCTCACGCCGCGCGCGCGGGCCAGCGCATCGATGCGGTCCGCTTCCCCGTCCGATTCGATGTTGATGGCCTTCACGCCGAGGGCGACCGCGTGGTCGAGCTCGTCGCGCGTCTTGCCGACGCCGGTGAAGACGATCTGCGCCGGCTCGAAGCCGGCACGCAGGGCCGCCTCAATCTCGCCCCCCGAGTTCGCGTCCGCGCCGCTGCCGAGGCCTCTGAGCAGGCGCAGGATGGCGAGCGTCGAGTTCGCCTTGAAGGCGTAGTGAATCGTGTGGGGGTACGCCGCGAACGCCGCGTCGAGGGCGGCGTACGCGCCCCGGATGAGGCCCGCGCTGTAGATGTAGACCGGCGTCCCGGTCCCGCCGGCGATCTCCGCCACCGGAACGCCGTCGCAGGCCCATTGCCCGTCTCGCAGGGTGAATCCGATCACAACCCGGGCATCTTATCCGAGGCGTCGCGGGTTTGACACCCCCCCTCGCTCACGGTATTCTGCGGCGTTACCTGAAGCGGTTGAGTCACCCGTGCTCACGGCACGATCAGGCCGTTGTACGCAGGTGATGAGACCGGTCCTTGTGATGACACCAGCCGAACCGATCCCATCGTCTGTCGAGCCCGACGCCTTGATCGAGCGCTGCCTGCGGGGCGACCAGCAGGCGTGGGAGCAGATTGTCCGCCAGTACTGGCGGCGGGTGTTCAACGTCGCGTACAAGTTCGTCGGCCGGCACGACGAGGCCGAGGACCTTACGCAGGACGTCTTCCTGAAGGTGTTCAAGTCGCTGGCCACCTTCGACCGGCGCGCGAACTTCCAGACCTGGCTGGTCAGCGTCAGCCGGAACCTCTGCATCGACCACTACCGCAGCGTCCGGAAGGAACGGGAGACGATTGACCGCGACGTGAACGCGGCCGACCTGTCGCCTCACTCGGTCGAGGTCAGCGCGCACGTCGCCCTGGAGCGCAACGACCTCGCCCAGGAGCTGCGCCGGGCGCTGCAGCTGCTGCCCGAGACGCTCCGGACCGCCGTGGTGATGCGCGACATCCAGGAGCTCTCGTACCAGGAGATCGCCGACCGGCTGCATCTGCCGGAAGGCACCGTCAAGTCGCGGATCAACCGGGGCCGGCACGAACTTGCGCGGCAGATCACACGTCTCAGAGAGAAGGGCCCGAGCCCGCACGCGGACGCCGGGCAGGCCGGCCGCCGTTCTGGAGCATGAGCATGAAGCTGACCATTGATCACGTCCGCGACGTCGCCGTCGTCCGCGTCGGCGAGAGCCGCTTGATGTACCCCCTGCTATCCGACTTCTCGACGGCCGTGGTGAACTTGATCGGCGGGGGCACGAAAAAAGTGATCGTCGACCTCGCTCCCGTCGTCTATATCGATAGCGCGACGATCGGGTGCCTGATGGACCTGTACCGGCAGGCCGTGGCGGCTGGCGGGGAACTGAAGCTCGCGGCGGTGCAGAAGCGGGTTGAGACGATGCTGACGATGACCGGGGCGCACAACTTCATCCAGTTGTTCGCCGACGAGGCGGCCGCGCTGGCCAGTTTCGAAGGGTAGCCATGCGGACCATCAAGACCACCACCGGCGCGGACATCCCGCTTGACGGCGACCTGCTCACCGTCATGGAGACGCTCTACCGCGAAGTCACGGCCCGCAGGGAACTCGAGCGGTCCTTCGAGGACATGGCGAGGGAGATCGCGCACCTGGTCGGCCAGATGACGCAGGAGGAGCGCGACACCTACCTGCAGGAGAGCCTGTTCCTCAACAGCGTCACCTACGAGAACGAACGCCTGGGCTCATATATCCGGAAGCTGGCCGAGGAGAACACGTAGGCCGCCCTCCGCCCCGATGGCGCTCCATCACCTGGCCACCCGCTTCACCTGCTCCTGGCCCTGGAGCACCCTGGTCATGCTGTGCGACGGCCGCATCGTCTGCGGCTGTGCCGATCCCTACGGGAAGCGGGTGCTCGGCGACACGCGGCACGCCTCGCTCCATGACATCTGGAACGGGCCGACGGTCGCGGCGCTTCGCGCAGACCTGAACCGCGGCGGCTCGAGGTTCTGCGGCGACTGTCCCCTGAAGCTCCCCCTTGCCAGGGGAGCAGCCCCGCCCGAGCGCGATCTCAACGTGGCGCCGCAGCCCTCGCGCCTCTACGTCGAGTGCACCGCCGCATGCAACATCTCGTGCCTCCAGGCCTGCTGCGCCCCCGAGACCGGCATCACCCGCACGCGGCAGGCCGGCATGCTCGACGTCGATCTCTTCACGCGGGTGATCGACGAAGCCGGCCCTTCGCTCGGCCGAGTCGATTTCTTCAACTACGGCGAAGCGTTCCTGCACAAGCGCGCCGTCGAGATGTGCGAGTACGTGAAGGCGGCGTTCCCGCACATCTACCTCTACACGAGCACCAACGGCCTCGCGTTCACGGAAGAGGGGGCGCGGCGCCTGGCGCGGTCGGGCATCGACGAGGTCACGTTCTCGGTCGATGGGGCGTCACAGGACACGTACGAGCGCTATCGCCAGCGGGGGCGCTTCGACGTGGCGATGGCCAACCTGCGCGCGATGGTGGACGAAAAGCGGAAGGCCGGCCGCGACGTGCCCGTCATCAACTGGCGCTACATCCTCTTCGCGTGGAACGACAGCGACGAGGAAATGCAGCGCGCGCGGGCGATGGCGGCCGAGATCGGCGTCGACCGCCTCACGTGGGAGATCACGGACCATCCCGAGGACGCGTTCTCGCGGCGCTTCGTGCCCGGCTCACCCGACTACGAGCGCATCAGGCACGAAATCTGGGACACGAACAACCTCGGCAACGCCGTCCCCGGCGCGATGCCGCGGGCGCGCATCGACGTGCCGGGGCTATTGCCGGGCCTGCCGCTCGTGGCGCGGCGGGGCGGAACGCTCAACGTGAAGACGCGCGTGCACAACCTGTCTGCGCGCCCGTTCCCGCGCGAGGCCAGCTACGGCCGCCGCCTCGTCCGCCTCGGCGCGCAGTTGTGCGACGCCGCCGGCACGGTCGTCGACCGCGACTACGCCAGGGCCTGGCTGCCGCGCACGATCGGCGGCGGCGAACAGGCCGACGTGCCCATCGAGATTCCCGTGCCCGCCGAACCCGGCCGCTATCAGCTCAAGTTCGACCTTGTCAGCGAAGGCATCGACTGGTTCGAAGCCTGCGGATCGCAGACGACGACGAAGCCGTTGCGGGTGTGGTAGGTTGCAGGCGGACGCAAACGCCGCAGGCTAGGTGCCTTCCCAATCTGACCTGCTGACGCCGGCCTGCCGGAGGACGATCGACAGGAGCCCAACCCCGATGTCGCCGCGGTGCGGATTGGGTATCGTGACCACCACGTCGCCTCGACGCATGAACTCGTGGCGACCGCCCGAAAACGGTCCCGTGAAGTCCAGACGATTGAGGGAGGCGACCAGTTTCCGACGGCTGATCGGTCTCCAGGGCGGCATCAGCTCGCCCGCCTCACCTGCACAGTGGCCGTCCCGAGGCGAGGAATCTTGAGGCCCTCGGCCACGCGCACCAGGAGCCACTCTTCGATGACCTCGGAGAGTTGAGTACGGCAGGCCTCGAGTGTCTTGCCGGTCGCGATGACTCCCGGAAGCCCCGTCACCGTCGCGCAGAACAGCCCGTCATCGACGATGCGGTATTGCGCGCGCTGCAGGGCTTCAGCGATGTATCTGGTGATCACACGGGGCCTTTCGTCGAGGGAGCCGCCGGCCGGCTCGGCTGGAACTGCGAGCAGTATACCGCGGGTGGTGGATCGCCCCCCCTGGCATGATAGAAGAAGCGGATGCCCCATCGCCTCGGCTCATTCCAGCTCCTTGCCGTGCGCGTCAACCGCGTGGTGCAGCGCCTCAGCCGCGACGCGTTTGGCGGCCCGCGCGTGATCAGGCTGGCGTGGGTGATCAACGCCCAGAAGGGCGGCACGATTCCCTTCATCGCCGCGTTGATGTGGTGGTTCGGCAACGCCTCCGCCGCTGCGTGGGTGTATCTCGGCCTGCACGGCGGCTACGGCCTGGGTTGGCTCGTCAAGGACCTGCTGGTGCCCGATCGCGGGTGGCAACAGCGCGTCACCGTCGGCGGCGCGCTGCTCTCGTTCCTGCTCGTGCTGGCCCCGTATTGGGTGCTGCCGTGGCTCCTGATCTCGCCCGTGCTCGGGCCTGATCGTCCACAGCCGACACCGGCGCTGATGGCGGCGTGCATCGTGATCTTCACGGTTGGGCTGACGCTCATGATCGGCGCCGACGCGCAGAAGAACGCCACGCTCGCGGCGCGGCCCGGTCTCATCACGAACGGGTTCTACGCCCGCATGCGCCACCCGAACTACCTCGGGGAGATGCTGATTGATGGCGCGTTCGCGCTGATGGTGCGCCACTGGAGCCCGTGGGTCATCCTCGGCGCGATCTGGACGTTCGTCTTCATGACGAACGTCGCGGCGCAGGAGGTCTCCCTGTCGCGGCATCCCGGGTGGCCCGCGTACAAGGCGCGCACGGGGCTGCTGCTGCCGCGGTTCCGCCGCCGGTGACGGTGCGGCGTCTGACGTCGGGGTCCCGCCGGAGCGGTGTACTCACGTCAGTTGGGCAGCCCTAGACGCCGCTCGAGCGCCTGGAAGCGCGAGTCGCCGTGCAAGGGTTCGAACCACTCGATACTCGCGACGAGAAAGAGCAACGGCTCCCCGTCCCCGTAGGCGCGCTCGAGCGTCGCGATCGCCTCGTCCATGAGGCCGAGCGTCACGTGGACGTAAGCCAGGTACAGGGCGTCCGCCCGACCGCCCGGCGAATGCGTCGCCGACAAACGCCAACGATAGAAGCCGGTCCGGCCGCCGCGTTCGAGGGCCTCGCGGGCGGCCTCCACCCACTCGCCGGACCAGCCGGCCTTCTCGTACTCACTGATCGCGTCGGCGATTCGGCCTTGCGTCTCGTGGATCCGCCCAAGGACGAAATGGGCCCGCGGGTAGGCGGGGGCGAGTTCGAGGGCCTGCGTGGCGAAGGCGACGGCCCGGTGGTAGTCGCGCGACCAGAAGGAGAACTCCCCAGCCTCGGCGCGCAGAACTGCGGCCATCGGATTCAGTCCGGTGGCGCGCTCGAGCTCCCGCCTGGCGTCGTCCCGCCGATCAAGCACGATGGAGAGCAGGGCCAGGTACATATGGGCCAGGGAGTTGTTCGCGTCCAGGTCGAGCGAGCGACGAAGCTCCCGCGCCGCGCCGGTCCAGTCCCTGTCGAGCATCAGCGCGATCGCGCCGAGGGTGACGTGGGCGCTGGACACCGTCTCGTCCGTCTGGATGGCGAGTCCGGCCGCAGCCCGCGCTCTAAGGAGCAGGTCCTGCCGCGTGGCCGCCGTGAGGTTTCCTCCCAACGGCAGCGCGCGCATCAGGTACGCATGCCCCATCATCGCGTGGGCCTCGGCACAGGTCGGATCCTCCGCAACCGCCTGCTGGTAGAAGCCGATCGCCCGCTCCATGTCGACTGGAGTGAAACGGCTGGCCGCGAACAGGCCCCGCAGATAGGCCTCCTGAGCCGCCGGGTCCACCCGGCGCCGGCGCTGCAGCCGCTGCCGCTCGTCCGGCGTGAGGGCGACCTGGATCTCCCGCGCGATTGCCTGCGCCACTTCGCCGTGCAGGGCCAGCACGTCGCGCACGTCCCGATCGTAGCGTTGGGCCCACAGGTGCTCGTCGGTGGCGGCGAGGATGAGCTGCCCGGCAATGCGGACGCGACCACCGGCTTGCAGGACCGAACCCTGCACGACGGCATCCACGCCGAGCTCGCGGGCGATCTGCGGGAGGGCCTTCGTCGTGCCCTTGTAGTGCATCGCAGATGTGCGCGAGATCACTTTGAGCGCCCCGATTCTCGCGAGGTCGGTCGTGAGGGCCTCCGTCATCCCGTCGGCGAAGTACTCCTGTTGCGGGTCCCCGGAGAGATTGGCCAGCGGCAGCACGGCAATGGATCGCACGCGCGGCGCGGCTCCAGACGATGCCGTTCCCGGGCGGCCGAGATGGCCCGCTCGCCAGGCCACTGCAGCCAGGGCGAGGGCCACGGCGATGATACCCACGCCGGCCGCCACGGCCCACCGGCGCGGACGTCGGCCCTGCGGCACGGGATGCTCGGGCGTGCCGGTGAGCGACGCCGAACGGGAGGCCGAGGCCCTTCGCAGATCGACCAGGAGGTCCGTCGCCGACTGGTAGCGCAGGTCCGGGTCCTTCTCCGTGCACTTGAGAATGGCCTGCTCGAGCGCCAGCGACAGCGCCGGTGCCAGGCGGCCGGGAGGGGGGCACGCCTCGTGAAGAACCGCTTCTGCCAGGCGCAGCGTGTTGGTGTCGCGAAACGGCCGCTCGCCGGTCACCATTTCGAACAGCGTCACGCCGAAGGCGTAGAGGTCCGTCCGCGCGTCGGCCGGTTCGCCGCGCACCTGTTCCGGGGCCATGTACGGCAGCGTGCCTGCGGCGGCCACTCCGGCCGTCCGGGTGCGGGTTTCCTCCTCCTCGCCCGCCGGCCGGCGAAGCGTGGCAAGACCGAAGTCGAGGATTTTCAGTCGGCCGTCCGGAAGGATGCGGAGGTTTCCGGGTTTCAGGTCTCGGTGGACGACACCGGCCGCGTGGGCCGCCGCCAGCCCCTCGGCCATCTGTGCCGCCAGACGCACCGCGTCCGCTTCGCGGAGCGCGCCGGCCACGAGGCGGTCGCTCATCGTCTGGCCGGCGACGTGCTCCATCACCAGCACGTCAGTGCCGTCGAACGTCGCAAAGTCGTGGACGGTCGCGATGTTGGGGTGGTTCAGCCGCGACAGGGCGAGGGCCTCCTGCCGGAAATGCCTGCGTGCCCGTTCGTCGGCCAGCAGGCCCGCGGGCAGGACCTTGAGGGCAACGTCCCGGTCGAGATGCTCGTCGCGCGCGAGGTAGACTTCGCCCATTCCACCCGCGCCAATGCGGTCGATGACCCGGAAGTGCCCAATCCGGCTGCCGATCATGTTGGATTCTCGCGGAAGGGCGCCGCTCGCGCTGCCGCGGGTCGATTATAGCCCACGGTCCGGACGTCAGAGGCTGGTGGCCCGCGACGGAACCAGCCGTACAGACTCAGGGCCGCGGTTGCTCACGCCGCGGCCCTGGGCCCTCAAGGAGGAGGGAGGAGGGAGAGACGATTACCCGGCTTTCACCGGTACGGCCGCCGGCACGAACCCGGCCGCCTGTTCAGGCACCAGTTCCACCACCTTCCACGCGTCAGGCTCCTCGAGAATCCGCTTCGCGAAGGCCGTGTGCAACGCGTGGCCGGCCCGGTGGGCCACCAGGTGCCCGATGATCGGATACCCGACCAGGGACAGGTCCCCGATGGCATCCAGGATCTTGTGGCGCACGAACTCGTCGTCGTACCGGAGCTGGTTGTTCAGCACCCCGGTCTCGCTCAACACGATCGCGTTCTCGAGGGACCCGCCCAGCGCGAGGCCCTGCTGGCGGAGCAGCTCCACCTCGTGCAGGAACCCGAACGTCCGCGCGGGCGCGATGTCGTCGATGAACGCGTTCTCGTCCACCCGCAGCGTATGCGACTGGTGCCGCAGCAGCGGGTGATCGAAGCTGATGCTGTAGGTGACCTTGAAAAAGTCCGACGGGTAGAGCGACATCAACTTGTCGCCGCGCGACAGCGTGATCGGGCGCAGCACCTTGAGGTACCGCCGCGGCGCCGCCAGCGTCCGGATGCCGGCTTCCTGGATCAGGTAGACGAACGGCGCCGAACTGCCGTCCATCACCGGCACCTCGCGGTGATCGAGCTCGACCACCGCGTTGTCGACGCCCATGCAGGCAATCGCCGCGAGCAGGTGCTCGACCGTCTCCACCACCGCCCCGTGGTGCGACAGGCAGGTGGCATGGTTGGTGCCGCCGACATGCGCCACCGACGCCGGAATGTCGATGCCAAGGTCGCTGCGCCGGAACCGGATCCCGGAGTCGGCGGCCGCGGGTTTCAGGGTAAGCGTGACTTTGCTGCCAGAATGGAGGCCGATACCGGCACAAGCCACCTGACGTCGAAGTGTCCGTTGAAAGGTCATCTTCCTCTCGTCGGTTCCGCGCGGAGAACCACCGGGATGACAGCAATCCTCATACCGGCGGCATCAGAAAGGCCAAGATACATATAACTTAAACACAATCAACAAATTGCAGCAACTCTATGCAGCGAAAACGGCCCGCAGAACGATCGTTATGTGGCTGGTCAGCCACGGCGGAAACGCACCAGAGTGTGGCAATATGGCCACACTCTTCGATCGCTGCGAGACAGGTCCCAATCCGCAGCCGGCCGGGACCTGGTCCCGATTCGGGGCACGCAGGGACCAGGTTCCTAGGACCCGGCGCCCGGGAGCACCTCCGCCAGCACCTGGCCGGTGTACGACGCCTGGACCGCCGCCACCTCTTCCGGCGAGCCCTGCGCGACGATGCGCCCGCCGGCCTCGCCGCCGTCGGGTCCCAGATCGATCAGGTGGTCCGCCGTCTTGATGACATCGGTGTTGTGCTCGATGACCACCACGGTGTTGCCCTGGTCCACCAGCTTGTTCAGCACGTCCAGCAGCTTCTTCACATCGTCGAAGTGCAGCCCGGTGGTTGGCTCGTCGAGGATGTAGAGCGTGCGGCCGGTGCCGCGCTTCGACAGCTCCTTCGCGAGCTTGACGCGCTGGGCCTCGCCGCCGCTGAGGGTGGTGGCCGACTGGCCGAGCTTGATGTACCCCAGGCCCACGTCCTGCAGCGTGCGGAGCTTGTTGGCCACCGGCGGGAAGTGCTCGACAAGCGGCAGCGCCTGGTCCACGGTGAGCTCGAGCATCTCGGCGATCGACAGGCCGCGGTATCGGATCTCGAGCGTCTCGCGGTTGTACCGGCGGCCCTTGCACTCCTCGCACGTGACGTAGACGTCGGGCAGGAAGTGCATCTCGATCGCGATCACCCCGTCGCCCTGGCACGTTTCACACCGCCCGCCCTTCACGTTGAACGAGAAGCGGCCGGGCTTGAAGCCGCGGGTGCGGGCCTCGGGAACCAGCGCGAACAGGTCGCGGATGAAGGTGAACAGGCCCGTGTAGGTGGCCGGGTTCGAACGGGGTGTGCGGCCGATGGGCGACTGATCGATCTCGATCACCTTGTCGATGAGCTCGATGCCCTCGATGCGGTCGTGCGGGCCCGGCTCGTCGCTCGCCCGGTACAGCGTCCGCGCCAGCGCGCGGTAGAGGATGTCGTTGACGAGCGTCGACTTGCCCGACCCGCTCACGCCGGTGACGGCCGTCAGCAGGCCCAGCGGGATGCGCACGTCGAGGTTCTTGAGGTTGTTCGCCCGCGCGCCGCGGATGACGATGTCGCCCCGGAGCGGGGCGCGCCGGACCGGCGGCACGTCGATCATCCGCTCGCCGCGCAGGTACTGGCCGGTGAGCGAGTCGCGGTCGAGGCGCAGCAGGTCGTCGGGCGTGCCCTGGAAGATCACGCGCCCGCCGTGCTCGCCCGCGCCCGGGCCGAGATCGATCACGTAGTCCGCCGACCGGATCGTCTCCTCGTCGTGCTCGACGACAATGACGGTGTTGCCGAGGTCGCGGAGGCGCCGGAGCGTGGTCAGGAGCCGGCGGTTGTCGCGCTGGTGGAGGCCGATGGACGGCTCGTCGAGCACGTAGAGCACCCCGCGCAGGTTCGCGCCGATTTGCGTGGCGAGCCGGATGCGCTGGGCCTCGCCCCCGGAGAGGGTGGCCGCGCTCCTGCCCAGCGTCAGGTACCCCACGCCCACGTCCACCAGGAAGCGCAGGCGGTCGACGATTTCGCGGCGGATGCGGCCCGCAATCAGGTCCTCGCGCGCCGAGAGCTCGGTGGACTCGAACACGCCAAGGGCATCCGAGATCGGCAGCGCCACCAGTTGCGGAATGGTGCGCCCCTTCACCTGGACGGCGCGGCTCTCGGGGCGCAGCCGATCGCCGTGACACCCGTCGCACGGCCCGAGCGATCGGTAGCGCTCGATGTCGGCCTGGTCGACCCAGGTGGCCTGCTCGTAGCGGCGGCGCAGGTTCGGGATGATGCCTTCGAACCCCTTGCCGTACGGGTCCTTCTGGCGCGCGGAGGCGGCGGCCCGCGCTGTCTTCGTCGGTGCCGGCCCCTCGGCGACAGCAGCCGCGCCGGCGGCCGTCGCGCTGCCCTGGCCGCCGCTGTTCCCGTTCGACCGCGACGCCGCCGGCGGCCCGTAGAGCAGCAGGTCCCTCGACCGCTTCGGCAGCTTGCCGAACGGCGCGTTGACGTCGATCTCGAAGTTGCGCCCCAGGGCCGTGACGGCCTCCGTCACGAGGTGCTGGTCGCCCGACGCCCATGGGGCGATCGCGCCCTGCAGCAGCGACCGCGACGGGTCGGGCACGATGCGCTCGGGGTCGAAATCCCAGAGCGCGCCCAGGCCCTGGCAGCCGGGGCAGCCGCCGTGGGGCGAATTGAACGAGAACGCCCGCGGCGACAGCTCCGGGATGCTCAGGCCGCAGCCGACGCAGGCCAGCGTCCGGGAGAACAGGCGATCACCGCCGTCGAGGCTGTTGATGAGCACCACGTCGCCCGCGAGGCGCAGGGCGATCTCGATCGAATCGGTCAGGCGCCGCTCGATGCCGGGCTTCACGATCAGGCGGTCGACGACGATCTCGATCGCGTGATTGCGGCGCCGCTCGAGGGCGATGTCGTCCTCGAGGGAGCGCAGCTGGCCGTCGACGCGGGCCTTGAGGAAGCCCCGCTGCCGCCACGCCGCGAAGTCCTTCTTGAACTCGCCCTTGCGGCCGCGCACGACAGGCGCGAGGACGTTGATCCGCGTCTCGTGCGGATACGTCATCACCTGCGCCACGATCTGGTCGGTCGCCTGCGACGTGATCGCCAGGCCGCAGTGCGGGCAGTGCGCGATGCCGATATTGGCGAAGAGCAGCCGGAGGTAGTCGTAGATCTCGGTCACCGTGCCGACCGTCGATCGCGGGTTGGCGCCGGTGGTCTTCTGCTCGATGGACAGGGCCGGCGAGAGCCCCTCGATCGAGTCGACGTCCGGCTTCTCCATCTGCTCGAGGAACTGCCGGGCGTAGGCCGAGAGCGACTCGACGTAGCGCCGCTGCCCCTCGGCATAGATCGTGTCGAAGGCCAGCGACGACTTCCCGGATCCCGACAGCCCCGTGATGACCACGAGCTGGTTGCGCGGCAGGTCCACGTCGATCCCTTTCAGGTTGTGGACGCGCGCGCCGCGGACGGAGATCTGGCGGTGGATCATGCTGCGAGAAACTAGGGACTAGGGGCTAGGGGCTAGGCGCTGGGGATTCGGGTCTCGGGGTTTGGGATTCGGCCCGCTCGCCTCATGCCCCATGCCCCATGCCCCTGCGGCCCTCTTCGGGCCTTACCCAAACATGAAATTCTACCACGCGGGGCGCTATAATCCCCCCAATCCCGGCCCTGCGGCCGGGCGGGCCCGCCCCCGAGGACCTGCATGAGCCGAGCCGTCGGGCGCAACGTCGTTCGCAAGGATGGGGCGGCAAAGGCTTCCGGCCGAGCGCGTTACGTCGACGACCTGACGCGGCCCGGCCTGCTCTACGCCCGGACCATCCGCTCGTCCATCCCCTGCGGCGAGATCACCCGTCTTCGCCTTGCCTTCGATGCCTCGGGGTTCACGGTCGTCGATGCGCGCGACATCCCCGGCCGTAACGTGGTGTCGCTCATCACCGACGACCAGCCGTGCCTGGCCGACCGCCAGATCCGCCACATGGCGGAGCCGATCCTCCTGCTCGCCCACGAAGACCGGGAGCGATTGCTCGGGGCTGCCGTGGAGGTTGACTACCTGCCGGCAACGCCCGTCCTCGACGCGGAACGGTCGGACCGCGTGTTCAAGCACGTCGCCATCACGAAGGGCGATGTCGACGAGGGCTTCCGGCGAGCGGACCGCGTGATCGAAGGCGAGTACCGGACCGGGCACCAGGAACACCTCTACATCGAGCCGAACGGCATGCTGGCCGTCCCGGAGAACGGCGGCGTCACCGTGTGGGGCTCGCTGCAGTGCCCCTACTACGTGCATCGGGCGCTCGCGGTGCTGCTGGGCTTGCCGGACGACAAGGTCCGCGTGGTGCAGGCCGAAACCGGCGGCGGCTTCGGCGGCAAGGAAGAGTACCCGTCGATGATCGCGGGGCACGCGTGCCTGCTGGCGCTGAAGTCGGGCCGGCCGGTCAAGCTCGTCTACGACCGCGTCGAAGACATGCTCGCCACGACCAAGCGCCACCCGGCCATCGTGCGCCACCGCACCGGCGTGGCGCGCGACGGCCGCCTGACGGCCATGGACATCGACGTGCTGATGGACGGCGGCGCCTACTGCACGCTCAGCCCCGTCGTCCTGTCGCGCGGCTGCCTGCACGCCACCGGGCCGTACCGCTGCGACCACGTCCGCGTCGGCGGCCGCGTCGTCATGACGAACACGCCGCCCAACGGCGCCTTCCGCGGGTTCGGCGCGCCGCAGACGCTGTTCGCGATCGACGTCCACATGGATCGGATCGCCGAGGCGCTGGGCATGGACCCGGCGCGCCTGCGCGAGCTCAACGCCCTGCGGCCTGGCGACACGACGGCCACGGGCCAGGTCCTGGGCCGCGACGCCGCCGCCCTCGACGTGCTGCGGGCCGCGGTGGCGCGCGGCGACTACCGCCGGAAGCGGCGCGCGTACCGCGGCACGAACCGCGGCATCGGCCTGTCGCTCTTCTTCCACGGCGCGGGCTTCACCGGCAGCGGCGAGGTGAAGCTCCAGTCGAAGGCCTCGCTGGAATTGACGGCCACCGGCGTGCGCGTCCTCGTGGCCAGCACGGAGATCGGCCAGGGCCAGCGCACTGCCCACGCGCAGATCGTGGCCGACGCGCTCGGCCTCCCGTACGACGCGGTCGAGGTGGCCGTCGCCGATACGTCGCAGGTGCCCGACAGCGGGCCCACCGTCGCCTCCCGCACGACGATGGTGGTGGGCGGGCTGCTGAAGCAGGGCGCGGCCGAGATGCGCACGATGCTCGGCCATCTGACGCCCGCCGCGTACCTCCGCGCGCACGGCCCGCTCGTCGTCACGAAGCAGTACGAGCCGCCTCCCGGCCTGGTGTGGGACGACGAGACCTATCGGGGGTCCGCCTACGGCTCGTATGGCTGGGCCTGCGACGTGATCGAGGTCGAGCGCGACCCCGTGACGGAGGAGATCCGGCCCATCAGGGTGACCACGGCCCAGGAGATCGGCAAGGCGATCTTTCCCCTCGGCGCGCGCGGCCAGATCGAGGGCGGCACGGCCCAGGGGCTCGGCTACGCGCTCACCGAGGAGGTCGTGATGCGCGGCGGCGCGATGGCCAACGCCCAGCTGACCAACTACATCGTGCCGACCACGCTCGACACGCCGCCGATGGACGTGGTGCTGGTGGAGAAGCCGTACGCGCACGGCCCCTACGGCGCCAAGGGCGTGGGCGAGATGCCATTCGACGGCGTGGCCCCCGCGGTCGTGAATGCGATCAGGAGCCTGGGCATCGATCTCCGCCAGATTCCGGCCACACCGGAACGGGTGATGGCGGCGCCGAGGATTCGGGACTCCCGCCTTCGCCAAGCGGCCGACCGGCCGGCTTCGGCGAGGCAGGCGGGATTCGGGATTCGGAAACGATGAAACGCGCTCAGCGCCCCATCGCGTTCACGCTCAACGGGAAGCGCGTGTCGCTGCGGGTCCACCCGATGACGCGCCTGCTCGACGTGCTGCGCGAGGAGTGCGGCCTGACCGGCACGAAGGAGGGCTGCGGGGAAGGCGAGTGCGGCGCGTGCACGGTCCTGGTCGACGGCCAGGCCGTCAACTCGTGCCTCGTGCCGGTGGCCCAGGTGGCCGGCGCGAAGGTCGTGACGATCGAGGGGTTGAAGGGCCGCCATCCGCTGCAGCGCGCCTTCGCGGAGCACGGCGGCGCGCAGTGCGGCATCTGCACGCCCGGGATGATCATGGCGGCAGCCGCGCTGGGGCCGCGGCCGACACTCGGCCAGGTCCGCACCGGGCTTGCCGGCAACATCTGCCGGTGCACGGGGTACGAGGGGATCTACAGGGCGATCAAGAAGGCAGAATCAAGAAGCAAGAAGCCAGAAGCAAGAAGACAGGAGACGGCGCCGACCATCGCGCCATCGAAAGCCCGAACCCCGAATCCCGAATCCCGAATCCCGAAGGCGGGCACTCAGAGGGCTCGGTGAGGACCGCGATCTCCCCGCTCGTCATGCGGCAGCCGCGGTCGGTGCGCGACGCGCTGCGGATGCTCCGCGACGACGGGCCGCTGACCCCGATGGCCGGCTGCACGGACCTTTACGTCGGCCTCAACTTCGGCACGCTCGGCGACCGGCGCTTTCTCGACATCTGGGGCCTCGACGAACTGCGCGGCATCGAGGTGCGCGGCGACGTGCTCCGTCTTGGCGCCCTGACCACCTACGCGGAGATCATCCGGTCGGCCGACGTGCGGCGCCGCCTGCCGATGCTCGCCGCGGCGTCGCGCGAGATTGGGGCGGTGCAGATCCAGAACCGCGGCACCATCGGCGGCAACATCGCGAACGGATCGCCGGCCGGGGACGCGCTGCCCGTCCTCGCCGCCGCGGATGCCCTGGTGGAGCTTCGCGGCATCGAGTGGACCCGCAGGGTGCCGTTCACGGATTTCTACACGGGCTATCGCGCGAGCGTGCGCAGGCCGGACGAGCTCATCACGGCCGTCGAGTTCCCGCGCGTCGCGGGCAGGCAGTGGTTCCGCAAAGTCGGCACGCGCGCGGCACAGTCCATCTCGAAGGTGGTGATGGCCGCCGTGCGCGCCGACCGCCCGCGCATCGCCTTCGGCAGCGTCGCGCCCACCGTCGTCAGGGTGCGGCGCACGGAGGACGCGCTCGCGGCAGGCGCCTCTGTCGAGGAGGCGCAGCGAGTGCTGCAGGAGGAAATCAGCCCAATCGACGACATCCGGTCTACCGTCGCCTACCGCCGCGAAGTCGCCGCGCGGCTGCTCGCACAGTTCTGGAGCGTAACCCGATAGCGCGTGAGCGGGCCGCCCCTATCCCCTATCCCCTGTCCCCTATCCCCTCTCCCCTATCCCCTCTCCCCTGTCCCCTATCCCCTCTCCCCTATCCCCTCTCCCCTGTCCCTGCCTACTTCCCCTGCGCGGCCAGTTTCTCGCGCGCCTTCGTCACGTCGCGGTGGAAGACGAAGAGCTTGTCGGCGTTGTCGGACTTGTCGGTGAAGTTCCAGCTCTTCCCGCCCTTCTGCTTCACCTTCAGCTCCTTCTTGAGGTAGTCGATCTCGAACGACTCCAGCTGGCCGAACCCGATCGAGAAGGCGTCCTTCTTGTTGGCGGTGTCGTAGCGCAGGCCGTCGGTGGTCGCCACAAGCCGCCCTTCGCACGACCCGATGCCGTGCTTGTGCACGACGGCCACCGCCGCGTCGAGTCGCACGTCCTTGAACTTCAGCGTGATGGCCGTCTCGCCGGTTCCGGCAATCTCGATGGTCTGCGCCAGGCCTTCTTCGCCCGTCACCGATGCGTTCAGCTGGTGGGGCCCGCCCGTCACCTCCGTCGTGCGAAGCGGCGTGGTGCCCACGAACTTGCGGTCGATGAACACCGAGGCGCCGGGGACGTCGCTCTCGACGATGAGCGTCGGGCCGGCGGGCGGCGGGGCCGCGGGCTCCGGGGCGGGAGGCTCCTCCTTGCGAGGCCTCGGCCTTCGGGCCGCCGGCGTCTCGGCGGGCTTCTCCGGCTCGGCCGGCGTCGCGGCGGGCGGGGCAGGCGCCGGCTCGGCTCGCGCAGCCGGCGCGGGCTCGGGCTTCGCCTCCCGCGTCATCATCATCGTCACGCCGAAGTAGGCCGCGGCAAGCACGGCGATCGCCGCGGCGCCGATCGCCAGGAACCTGCCCATGCCCCCCGAACGCGGCTGCTGGTCGTGGTCCATCACCGACATCGCCCGAATCCTCCGCCGCACAGTATACGAAAAAGGTGACAGGTACTGTTTCCGTTCCCGCAGGCGGGAAACGGGCCTGTCACGCTTCGGGGAGTGTCACCTCTATAATCTCCGGGTGACTGATTCCCGCGTCCGGCGCGTCCTGGCCGCCTGGCCCGTCTGGCTGGCGCTGGTCGGCATCCTGGCGTGCGCCGTCGAACTTGGCGGGCGGCAGGTTGTCCGGCAGTCGCTGCTGCAGAACGTGACCGGCGCCGCGCCGCCGTCGGCGGCGTCGCTGGTCATCCTTGCCGGGGTGGCGGCTCTGCTCGTGGCGGCGTGGCTCCGGGTGCGCCGCGCCCTGACGGCGGACCGGGCGGTGGCGCTGGCGCTTTGCGCGCTCTTCGTCGCGGGCCTGGCGGCGCAGCAACGGCTGGGCGCCCGCCTTCAGAGCGACGGGTACTTCTACTTCGCCTTCCTCCGATCGATGGTCAACGATGGCGACGTGAACCTCGCCAACGACTACGGCCTCATCGGCATCGGCGGCGAGGAGTTGATGCGGCCGACGCCGACCGGCTACGCGCAAACGGCCTGGTCGGTGGGCCCGGCCATCGCGTGGATGCCGTTCTATGCCGTGGGCGATCTCGGCGCGAACTACCTGGCCGCCCGCGGCGTGAAGGTCGCCGTGGACGGCTCGTCGTATCCCTACCGCCAGGCCATCTGCGTTGCCGGCCTGTTCTACGGCCTGCTCGGGTTCTGGTTCTGCTACCGGCTTGCCGCGCGCCATTTCGCCGCGGGCCTCGCCGCTCTGGCGACGGCCGCGCTGGCGTCCGGCTCCTTCATGCTCTGGTACGTGGTGAAGGAGCCCACGATGTCGCACGCGACGTCGATGTCGGCGGTGGCCGCGTTCATCTACGCCTGGGACGTCACCCGCGGCCGGCGCCCGGCCTGGCAATGGGCGGCGCTCGGGCTGCTCGGCGGCCTCATGCTGGCCATCCGCTGGCAGAACCTCGTCTTCATGGCGTTCCCCGCCTGGGAGTTCGTGTCGGCCGTCGCCGCCGGCCCCGGCCTCGCCATGCGGCGCCGGTCGCTGCTGCACGGCGCGATCTTCGCGGCATGCGCGCTGGTGGGGTTTCTTCCCCAGTTGATCGCGTGGAACGCGATTTACGGGTCGCCAATCGCCGTTTCTCCCCTCTCGCCCAAGATGCTCTGGCTGAGCCCCGACCCGGTCCGCATGCTCTGGTCGTCGCGCAACGGCCTGTTCGCCACCTCGCCCGTCACCTACGTGGCCGCGCTGGGCCTTGTCGTGTTCGCGATCCGCGACCGGGCATTCGGCCGGCTCGCCCTCGCCGTGTTCGTTCTGGCCGTGTACGTGAACGCGTCGGTCGAAGACTGGTGGGGCGGCGCGGCGTACGGCGCGCGCCGCTTCGACGGGACCGTGCCGCTGCTGGTGACGGGGCTTGCCGCAGCCGCCGACGGCCTGCGGCGCCTCGTGGCGAAGCGGCCGCTCGCCGCCGTCACGGCGCTGCTGGGCGCCCTGGTCCTGTGGAACCTCACCGCCATGGCCACCGCGGTGTCGGGCCGCTTCGGCGGCAGCGTGCCGCAGTCGTTCACCGACCTCGCCGTGGACCAGGCCCGCGTGCGCGCGCGCTGGTTCGGGCACCCATTTTCGTACCCGGCCAACCTGATCTACGCGGCCCGCGAGGGCGTGGCGCCGTTCCGCTACGACGCCTTCGCGTTCCCGATGCTCGGCGACCCCGGCCAGCCGTACGGCCGTGTCGACATCGGACTTCGCGACGAGGCCTATCTCGGCGACGGCTGGTACCAGGCCGACACCCTGCCTGACGGCACGACCGCCCGCTGGTCGGGGCCCACGGCCGAGGTGCTGCTGCCGCTCGATCACGCGGCGCCGCTCACCGTCCAGCTCCGGGTGAAGCCCTTCTCGTATCCCGGAGCGTCGCTCAATCTCGCCGTGCGCATCAACGGCCGCCGCTTCGGCCCCTTCCCGCTCGGCGCCGACTGGCAGCGCGTGGACTTCCCGACAGACGCCTCCGTCTGGACCGCGGGCGTGAATCGCATTCAGCTGGTGTGGACGGGCGCGGCTGTCCCGGCGGCGGTGGGCATCGGCAACGACGCCCGCGAACTGGGCGGCGCGGCCGACTACGTGCGCATCCAGGCCGCGCGTTGAGCTACTGAATCGAGAACGTGCCGGCCGGGGCCGTCGAGTCGGTCATGGCGAGCGGCGCCAGCTGCGTCGCCCAGTAGATGGTGTGATTCGTGTTCGTGCCGAAGGCCTTCGACCCGCCGCCCGACGCCGGCGTGGCGGTGGCGAAGAACCCCTGCATCGCGGCCCCCGCCGCGAGCCCGTTGCACGTCGGCGGCGCATCCGGCGCCACGCCGCTCGAACTGTTCATGGTCACCTGATAGCCGCTCTTGAAGACCGTGTTGCCCGTGCTGAGATCGGGGCTGATGAACGCCTGCCCCCCCGCCGGCGGCGTGCCCAGATTCGACAGCGACGGCGAGAAGAAGCCGTTGCCGCACGCGGCGGCATAGAGCGACTGCGCGCCCGTGATGGCGCGCAGCGACCCGATGGCCGCCGTCTCGTTGCCCGACCGGCGCGCCTGCTGCAGCCCGGGCACCGCTACGGCGGCGATGACGCCAATGATGGCGACCACAATCAGGAGCTCGATGAGCGTGAAGCCGCGGTTGCTGCGCATGGTAGTGTTCCCGGTCCTGGGCTCAACGATGCCCCTCCGTCCCCTCGCTTGTCAAGGCCGCCCGCCCGCCTTCGCCCGCCTCCGGCCTGCTGCCTTCCTCGGCGGGCTTCGGCGAGGCGAGCTCCGGCGAGGCAAGCGGACGACCGAACCGGTCAGAGCCGCCCGGCCAGGCGCTTCTGCAGGATGCTGTGCCGCATGCCGTACACGAGGTAGACGAGCAGCCCGACCCCCAGCCACAGCACGAATCGGATCCACGTGATCCACGGCAGCTGGATCATCAGGTAGCCGCACATGACAATCGCGATGAGCGGCACCCACGGCACCAGCGGCGTGCGGAACGGGCGCGGCCGGTCCGGGTCGGACCTGCGCAGCAGCAGGATCCCGATCGACACGAGCACGAAGGCGAACAGCGTGCCGATGTTGGTCAACTCGACGACCTCGTTGATGTTGAGGAACGTGGCGCAGATCGCCACGACGACGCCCGTCAGAATGGTCGTCACGTGCGGCGTGCGGTACTTCGGGTGCACCTTCGACGCCCACGCCGGGAGCAGGCCGTCTCGCGCCATGGAGAAGAAGATGCGCGGCTGGCCGAGCTGGAAGACCAGCAGCACGCCGCTCGTGGCGCAGACGGCCCCGAAGGCGATGATGCCCGACGCCCAGGTGATGTTGTTCGCCGAGAACGCCGTCGCGAGCGGCTCGGCGGTGCCGAGCTGCGTCCACGGCAGCATGCCCGTGAGCACCATCGCCACCGCGATGTAGATGACCGTGCAGATGGCGAGGCTCGCGATCATGGCGATGGGCATGTCGCGCTGCGGGTTCTTCGTTTCCTCGGCGGCCGTCGACACGGCGTCGAAGCCGATGTAGGCGAAGAAGATGATGGCCGCCGCGCTCGAGATGCCCTTGAAGCCGTTGGGCGCGAAGGGCACCCAGTTGGACGGCTCGACGTAGAAGGCGCCGACGACGCAGAAGAAGATCAGGATGGCGACGTTCATCGCCGCCAGCGCCCCGGTCAGCCAGGCGCTCTCGCGGATGCCCACCACCAGCACCCATGTGATGGCCATCACGATCAGGAACGCCGGCAGGTTCAGGATCACCGGGATGCCGGCCAGGTGCGGGGCCGTCGCGAACGCCTCGGCCGCGCGCGTCACGGCGATGCCCAGGCCCGCCACGTCCCCGCCCTGCGCCTGCAGTTGGGCCACCTCCGCCGCGGCCTTCGCGGCAGTCGGATAGTCGATGGACAACCAGCCGGGGATGACAATGCCGACGCCGGCGAGCAGCTCGCGGAAGTACCCCGACCACGAGATGGCCACCGCGACGTTGCCGACGGCGTACTCCAGGATGAGGTCCCAGCCGATGATCCAGGCCACCCCTTCGCCGAGCGTCGCGTAGGCGTAGGTGTAAGCCGAGCCCGAGATCGGCACCATCGCGGCGAACTCCGCGTAGCACAGCGCGGCGAACCCGCACGCGATCGCCGTCAGGATGAACGACGCGATGATGGCGGGCCCCGCGCCCACGTGGGCGCTTCCGCCGGCCGCCGCCGACCCGATCGTCGAGAAGATGCCCGCGCCCATGATGGCGCCGATGCCGAGCGCCGTGAGCTGAACGGGACCGAGCGTCCGTTTCAGCTGCTGGCCCCCGGCCTCGCTGTCCTTCTTGATTTGATCGAGCGACTTGACGGCAAACAGGTGCTTCATCAGGCTCTCCAGGGCCTCAGCCCGTTGTCGAGGCGGTAGATCGTGTCGTGGGAGGCGACCACGAGGCCGCCGTGGGGGTCGAAGGCGACACCCACCAGCGACGTCGCCGCCACGACCAGCTCGCGCGCGGCGCCGTGGCGCACGCGGTACAGCCCGGCGCCTCCCGCGAGCGCGTCCACCACGTACAGGGTGCCGCCCTCGTCCACCGCCAGGCCCTGGGGCCGGCCGAATTCCGAGGACACGACCGCCACCGCACCCTGGCGATCGACCCGGTAGACGTGATCGTAGGTCGCCATGGTCGGCCCCGTGACGTACAGCGTGTCGTCGGGGCCCATCGCCAGGTGGAACGCCGCCAGGCTCGGCGGCAGCGACACAAACGGCACCACGTGCGCCGACGAGCCGATGCGGAACACGGTGCCGCTGCGGTCGCCGACGAACATCGTCCCGTCCGAGCCGAACGCGATGCCGCAGGCCACGCCCAGGTCGTGGGCGACGATTTCAACTGCGCCGTCGGGCTGCACCTTCCGCACGGTCCCGTCGTACCGGCTGGTGACGTGGAGCACGCCGGCGGGGTCGCACGCCATCGACGTCGCGTTGGTGATGTCCGTCAGGAACGGCGTCTTCGCGTCGTCGCCCGCGACGCGGAACACCGACACGGACACGCGCTGCCCGCGCGTGCCGCTGAAGGTGGCGTAGAGCGTCCCGTCCGGGCCGAACGCGGGGTTGTCCACCTGGTGCACGCCGCCGACCACGGGCGTGCCGACGTCGAGGTCCGCGCTGCCGCCGGCGCCGTCCACGGTCACAGGATGGCGCCCGCGCGCGACCGACGCGGGCACGACGGCCGCGACGCGCACAGACGAGGCCATCACGACCTGCGCCGGCACGCCGCCCACGCGCAGCACGGGCAGGCCGCCGCCCGCGGGCGCCAGGCCCCGGCCGTGCACCGTCACGCGGGCGCCCGCCAGGGACGCGGGCGGCACGACGGCATCGACGCGGGAGGTGACGGGGTCAGGCACGGTGGCTTCGGGCGGCGCCTAGTCGTCCTCGAGCTCGACGTTCCAGTAGAGGTAGTCGCGCCAGCTCTCGGGGGCCTGACGAAGCCCGATCGTGATGCGCAGCGCGGGGGCCGACTCGGGCCGCTTCGGCAGCCGGACCAGGTGCATGCCCGCGCCGGCCGGCGTGCGCCCGCCCTTCCGGCGGTTGCATCTGACGCAGCAGGTGACGATGTTCTCCCAGTCCTTCCTGCCGCCCATCGCGACCGGCACCACGTGGTCGAACGTCAGCTCGCTTGTCGGGAAGGCGCGGCCGCAGTACTGGCACGCGTGGTCGTCACGCGCGTAGATGTTCGCCCGCGAGAACGGCACGTAGTCGAAGCGGTGCCTGATGCGGACGTAGCGGAGCAGGCGGATGACCGACGGCAGCTTGAAGGTGATCGAGACGCTGCGGACTTCGCGGTCG
The DNA here is from genome assembly GCA_025456345.1 of Vicinamibacterales bacterium. GTDB lineage: Bacteria > Acidobacteriota > Vicinamibacteria > Vicinamibacterales > JAKQTR01 > JAKQTR01. Next base: position 32,693 of record JALOKU010000011.1, read on the forward strand.
TAGACGGAGATGACCTCCACCTTCCCCTGGCACAGGAGCGTGATGGCCTTCTGCCAGTGGACAACCTTGAGAGGCTCGAACGACGCGTTGAGGAGGAGCGTCTGCTCCATGGGGGCATTCTACAACAGGACCGCGGCCGCCTCCCACTCGGCCCTGTTCGTGTCGGACTGGATGAGTCGGGCAACGTCCACCACCACGGTGTCGCCGGCGCGGCGCACGGCGAAGCGGTCCATGTTGCGCGTGGCGCGGCCGGACGTGTAGGTGCCGTTCGGCTCGTAGCGCGAGTCGTGGCGGCTGCACTCGAACCGGTTCACCGCCGGCTTCCAGCGCACGGCCGCGTTTTCGTGCGGGCACGAGAGGTTGAAGGCGAACACCCTGCCCTGATAGCGCACGAGGATCACGCCGTTGTCGCGATCGACGGTGGCGCCGTCGGCGGCAGGGATCGGAAATGTCAGCTCGCCGCCCGACGCCGCGATGGGCGACCCGGCGGCGACCACGAGCGCGCCCGAGAGGAGCGCCGCGGCCTGTTTGAGGAAGCCGCGCCGGCTGTCCGCGTCCGCGCAGCCGGCGCAGGGAGGGTGGTGTCGAACGTCGCGCATCGTGTGTCCCTCTGCCTCAGCTGCTCGCGAGAATCGTGCTGGCCAGCAGGATCGCGAACCACAGCGCGAGGCTCAGGATGGACGTGGCCTTCAGGCGGCGCCACGCCCGTGCGGGCAGCGTGCGCGCCAGTTGCTCCGCCCGCCGCATCACGAGGCCGTTGGCGAGCAGCAGCGCGATGAGGCTCATCTTGATCCAGAACGCGTTCGCGCTCCAGAACGTGTCCAGGTCGGCGAGCAGCATCGCCGCTCCCGACGCGGCGAGCATCGCCAGGCCGGTAATGGCGATGCCGTGCACGGTGCCGAGGAACGCGAGGTGGTCGGCACGCACCGGCTCGGGCTCGCGCGCGGCCTTGAGCGTTTCGCGATCGGCGGCCACCGCGGCGCCGCCGCCGAGCAGCAGACCGGCGAGGTGCACGTACATCACGCCCGTGGACACGAGCCTGCTGTCGGCGTACAGCCTGGCCCAGGATTGTGACGCGTCGACGAGGAATTCCGGGGGAGCCATCGCGCCTCTCTTTGTGCGGGCCAGCCACCGAAGCCGATGAGAATCGGGTGCCGGATTCCGGTATCTGACCCCGTTCGCTGTTCGCCCGTCAAGCGGTTGCCGGTATTCTGATAGGGATGCCTACGCCGCAACCGGCCCGATCGTTGCTCGTGATGGCGGCGGTGGTGGTCGCCGCCTCGGCGTGCGCGTCGCGCCCGCCGACAATCCGGGTGCTGCCGCCCCGTCCCGCGCCTGGACCTGAGGCGGCGGCTCCGACGGCTGAGGCGGCGCGGCCGGCGTCGGGCGAGTACGCGGCCGGCTCGGCCATCGCCCGCACCGCGGAGACCCTGCTCGGGCTGCCGTACCGCGAGGGCGGCGCGCTCCCGGACGGCTTCGACTGCAGCGGCCTCGTGACCTACGTGTTCGCCCGCCACGGCATCGCCGTGCCGCGCGACGTCAGACGCCAGGCGTCGGCGGGCTCGCCCATCGATCGACGCGACATCGCCCCGGGCGATCTCGTGTTCTTTGCCACAACGGGATCGGGCCCAACGCACGTGGGCATCGTCACCGGCGGCGGCCGGTTCATCCACGCGCCGAAGAGCGGCGACGTCGTGCGCATCGAGTCGATGTCGGCCAGCTACTGGGCGTCGAGGTTCGTGGCCGCGCGGCGGATCGACTAGCCAAGGCGTCGGGTTGAATTCGGCAGGAACTGGCGCAGCTCGAGGTCGGCCTCGGTGAAGTGCCGCCTGCGGGTGCGCGGCGGCAGCGGCACGATCTGGGCCGCGCGTGGCCCACGCGGCTGGTCGGCCAGGCGCTCGCGGTAGCGTTGCGGGAACGCCGGGAAGTCGCGAAAGGTGGTGCCGGCCACGCCGCCGTGACGCTTCACGAGGCCGTCGAAATCCAGGGTCAGGAATTCGTACACGGCCGGGTCGGGCCGGCTTCCAACGTATTCACGCACGATGCGCTGGACCTCGCGAAAGAACGCTGGCGTGTGCGCCTGCCCGGCGGGGCTGCCATCGACCCTGGCGGTCCGGCGGATGCCGCCCTGGTGCGGGTCCACGTGATAGAGCTCGTGCACGATCGTGTCGAGCTTCGCCATCCATTCCCTGCCGCGCTCGTAGACGCCGGCCTTGTGGGTGTCGTTCAGGGTCTGGTCGCAGAAGCGCGGCAGCGCGATCGACACCAGGTGCGAGATGCGGCGGCCGCCCACGCGGACCTCGGGCGATCGGGTGACGAACCACTCCGATCGGCGCGAGAGGGCGCCGGTCCGCCGGTCGCGCCAGAAGTAGTAGGCCGGCTCGCTGTCGGGCAGCATCAGCGAGTGGCACGCCGCGTAGGCGCCGTGCGCGCTGGTGCGCCCGAGGCGGGCGAAGACCAGCACCTGCTGCGGGACGACGTGGTCCAGCGCGGGAACCCGCGCAACGATGTCCTCCATCAGGAGGCGGACGGCGAGCGTGTAGTCGATCATGAAGGGCCGGCGGCCATGCCGGCCCCCGGGGGCCGCGGCGGTCGCCGAGAAGGTGTGTCGGCGCGGCAGAACTCAGGCTTTAGCGCGGGCTTGCCCGCGCGTGCTCACTTGCACACGGGCGGGACGCCCCGGCCTTCGATCTGCTGCGTCACCTTGTCGAGCGACTGGGCGTGCGTGCAGCCGTTCAGCCGGTAGCGCAGGTACTCCTGGATCCAGACGACGTCGCCCTCGGCGTCCACGCTGGTCTTCACGGCCGCGCGGGCCAGGTCGACGCGGTAGAAGTCCTCGAGCTGGAGGCGGAACCCGTACGTCTGGTCGCGGGGCGGGAACTCGACGACGGACGCCGACGCCGGCGTCCCGCACACGCCGGGCACGCCGCCCCCGGCGATCTGGATGCGCACGCGCTCGACGGCCTGCTCGTGGCTGCACGTGTTGAGCCGGTACCGCAGGTACTCCTGCACCCACACGACCGACCCCTCGACGTCCGAATACGAGAGGCCGGCCGGGCGGCCGAGGGTGCTGGCGTACTTCGACTCGAGCCAGTTGCGGAACTCGTACGTCTCGTTGCGCGGCGGGAAGTTGATCGCCGCGCCGCTGCTGCCGCCGGTGGAACCGCCCGTGCCGCTGCCCGGCGAGCCGTAGAGTTCCTGGATGCCGGCGATGTCGTCCACCGTCAGGCTGTCGAGGTTGCCGATCGTGCCGTTCATCATGGCGACAACGGACTGCCCGTGGTCGTTCGGGTGGCCGAGGCCGAGCACGTGGCCCAGCTCGTGGAGTGCGACGCGGCGCAGGTCGTAGACGGCGCCCGGCCTGGTCGTGCCGCGATACGAATCCCACTTCTTCCCCTGGTTGAAGCCGATGTCGGCCTCGACCAGCTTGTCGTTGCGGTACCACCAGGTCGTCAGCGCGAGGGTGTCCTGGCCGAAGGCCTTGCCATACATGTCGGCGGCGAAGAACATGTCGTTCCTGCCGTTGAGCTCGCCCTTGGTCTGGGCCGAGTTTTCTACCGCCTGAAGCTGGATGCGGCCCACGAAGAGGTTCCAGCGGTTGATGGCACCCGAGGCGACGCACGACCAGTCTGCACACCCGTCGGTGAGCGCAGGAGAGGCTCCGAGCTCGATCTGCATCGGCACGACGCCGGACGGCCACGTGGGACCGTTGATCCAGTACGACTGCGACGCGCCAACGGCGGCGGCCAGGAGCGCAAACGACAGGAGGATGGCGCGGCGCATCACGGACCTCCTACCGCGCCTCGCGCTGGCGGCGAACCGCCCGCACGATCTCGTCTTCAAATGATGCCAGCGACAGCGCCCGGGCCGACGCCACGCGCGGCGCCGGCGCGGCGGCCCCGATGTCGGCCACGCTGACGAGAGGCTCGAAATCGTGGCGGGCCACGAGCCGGCGCCCGCTCCCCGGCTCCTCGAGCACACGGAAACGCCCGTGCATGAAACCGACGACGGGGCTCACCGGCTGCCCGCGCTCGTCGACGAACAACACGTCCTCGTCGCCGACGCGAAAGCGCGGGATGCCCGGCACTTCCATCCGGTACTCGCCCACGGTGCCGCCGAGGAACTCCAGCTGCGTCTGGCCGCCGAGCTCGCCCTTGAGCGTGCGGGTGACCTTGAAGGTCACCACCGTGACGATGGCACGGCCCGACGAGGTCGAGACCCAGCGCGAGTGGACGTCGAGCGTCTGGCCGACGAACACCGCTTGGGCGCGCGTCACCATCGCGTCGAACGTGGGTGCGATGACCGACGCGGCCCGCGGCGTCGTGGCCAGCATCCCGAAGACGATCGTGGCGGCCACTGCGCGGCCGGCACCCGTGCGACTGCTCACGGCAGACCTCCCAGACGCCCCGTCATCCCGGCAACGGCCGGGGCCGGCGGCTCCACATCTCCCATGCGCTGGCGGATCAACTCCTGCCGGCGCAACAGGAACTTCGACGGACGGGCCGGGCTGTACCGCCTCGGATTGATGATCGACGCGGCCAGCAGCGCCGACTCCTCGGCGTCGAGGGCGGAGGCCGGCTTCTTGAAATACGCCTGCGCGGCGGCCTCGGCGCCCCAGATCCCGTCACCCCACTCTATGACATTCAGATACAGCTCGAGGATGCGGCGTTTCGAGAGCTCCACCTCCAGGCGCCGGGCGATGAGCAGCTCCTCGATCTTCCTGACCGGGTTCCTCGACGGCGACAGGTAGAGGTTCTTGGCCAGCTGCTGCGTGATGGTGCTGCCTCCGCGCATCCGCTTGCCCGTTTTCCAGCTGTCCTCGAACGATTTCTCGAGCTCGTCGTAATCGACGCCCTCGTGCGAAAAGAACGCCGCGTCCTCGGCCACGATCACGGCCCGCTTCAACGAGGGCGAAATCCGCTCGTAGGCCACCCACTGCTGGACCTTTCGCGGTTTCTTCCCGGCCTTATCGGCCTCTCTCGCTCGCAGCTCCATGAACGCCGTCGTCTGCGGGTTCTCCTTGCGGAGCGGCCTGACGTCGGGCAGCGACAGGTAGAGGAACGCACCGGCGGCGAACCCTACGGCCGCCACCGCCAGTGTCCCCTGCAGGAGTCGCTTCATGACGGGTTATTCACCAGCGATGACAATCTTGACGCGCTGGCCCTCGGGGGGCGTCGTGTCGGGCGCAGAACCGTTCAGCACCGCAAGATCCGATGCAGGAATCAGGCCACCGGTCCGTTCCGCGAGTCCCTGCCAGGTGTCGCCGCGCCGGACCGTCGTGAAGCCGAGGCGGTTGGGCTTGATGCGTGCCGCTTCGGCCGCGTCCAGCGGCGCGAACGACCGGATCGACGCGTCGAACGCGCGCTCGGCCTGAGGGTAGCGCGTCTCACTGGCGATGCCCGCGAGCAGGAGGACCCGCCCGTCGAGGCGGATGTGCGCCGCCCTGACGCGCACGGCCTGGCCGTCTTTCGTGCGGCCGTCGTAGACGCCGACGAAGGCCGGAATCCCGTTGATTCGCGTGTTCTCTCCGCCGAGGCGCGTGAACCCGGCCTTCTGCATGGAGCTGGCCGCGACGGCCTCGAGCGACGACCCTTGCGCGTCCGGCACGAGCTCGAGCGTCATCATCGCGTCGCGGATCTCGGCCGGCCTGGCCGACACCTGTTCCTTTCCGTTCTCGATCTTCCAGCCCTCCGGGAACGCGAGCCGGAAGCGCATGTCAGGGTGGATGAACTCGCGGCCGCGGACGAGTCCCTCGCGCGGGTTGTCGCCGAACATGAGGCCGTCGAGCCGCTTCAGGTACTCGTCGCGATTCACGGTCCACTCGGCCGCCGGGCGCGTCGCCGCCAGGGCCTCGACGTCGGCCGAGACCTTCGCCACGCGGTCCGCCGGCTGCGGGTGGGTGGCGAGCCAGTTGGGCACGCCGCGGCGGTCGGCGGTCACGCTGATGCGGCCCAGCGTCTCGAGCACGCCCTCCATCCCCGCCGGCTGCCAGCCCTCCTTCGCGGCGTACCGCGCGCCGAGGCTGTCGGACTGCACCTCCTGGTTGCGGTCGTACTTCAGGAACAGCACGCCAAGGCCGGTCTGGGCCGCCGCGGCGTACGGGGCGGCCTCGGGGAAGAAGATGCTCGTCACGGCGGCGCCGATGCCCACGCTCGTCTGCCGCGTGTAGGCGCGGGCGGCGTGGCGGGCGGTGACGTGTCCGATCTCATGGCCGAGCACGCCGGCCAGTTCGGCCTCGTTGTCGAGGTGCGCGAGCAGTCCGCGCGTGATGTAGATGTAGCCGCCGGGCAGCGCGAAGGCATTCACCGCGGGAACGTCGACCACCGCGAAGCGCCAGGGCAGGTCCGGGCGTTCCGAGGCCTTCGCCAGCCGCATGCCGACACCCTGCACGTACTCCTGCAGCCCGGCGTCCGGGTAGACGCCCATCTCGGCCCTCACCTGCGGATCCATGTCCTGGCCCAGTTGGATCTCCTGAGCCTCGCTCATCAGGTTGTACTCGCGCTGGCCGGTGACCGGATTGGTGGCGCACGCGCCAGCGGCGAGCACGGCCACGCATGTGACGGCGAGTGCGTTCTTCATGGGCACCTCGGGGGACCCCTCCATTGTATGGCGAGAGGGAACGGAGGCGGGAGGGGACAGGGGATAGGGGACAGGGGATAGGGGATAGGGGATAGGGGATAGGGAGGGCTTCTTCCGTCCCTACCTCCCCCCCAGCACATCCAGCGCCGCGGCCGTGCCCGCGCCGCGAGGCACCGCGGCGCCCTGGGCGCGCAGCACCGATTCGAAAGCGCCGAGGAACAGCAGGATGATGGCGGGCGTCGAACTGGCGCCCATCAGGCCCACGCGCCAGATCTTCCCGGCGAGGGGGCCGAGGCCGGCGCCCACCTCGATGTCGAATTGCTGAAGCATCCGCTTGCGCACGGCGGCTTCGTCAACGCCCTCGGGGACGCGGATGGCGTTCAGCGTCCACAGCCGCTCCGGTTCCGGCGGCAGCAACGAGAGGCCCATCGCGCCCACGCCGGCGGCCAGCGCCAGGTGGTGGTGCCGGTGGCGCGCCCACCGCGCCTCGAGGCCCTCTTCCTCCACCATCAGCAGCGCCTCGCGCAGCGCGTAGAGCAGCGACGCGCAGATCGTGTGGTGGTACTTGCGGCGCACCCAGTAGTCCTCGAGCAGCCCGAGGTCGAAATAGAAGCTGCGCGCCTTCACGCGCCGCTCGAGAGCGGCCGGCGAGAACGTGATCGGCGCCACGCCCGACGGCGCGCCCACGCACTTCTGCGCGCAACTGTAGGCCGCGCCGATGCCCCACTTCCCCACCTCGAGCGGATGCCCGCCGAGCGACGTCACCGCGTCGACGACGGTGAGCGCGCCGTGCTCGCCCGCGACGGCCGCAACCTGCTCCACCGGGTTCAGCACGCCCGTGGACGTCTCGGCATGGACGATGGTGACGATGTCCGCCGGCGTTGCCGTCAGCGCGCGGCGGACGGCGTCCACGTCGACCGCTCTGCCCCACTCGTACGACAGGCGCGTGACCGTGCCGCCATAGCGCTCGCTCATGCCGGCCAGGCGATCGGCAAAGTAGCCGCCGACAATCGACAGCACGCGCGTGCCCTCGCCCACGAGGTTGGCCACCGCTGTCTCCATCGCCGACGTCCCCGTGCCCGACACGGCGAACGAGAAGGATCCCTCAGGCGCCCTGAAGGCGGCCGTCAGCCGCCCGCGCAGCTCGTCCATCATCGCCATCAGGTCCGGGTCCAGATGGCTCAGCACCGGCGCGGCCATCGTCCGCATCACGCGGGGCGAGACCATGCTGGGGCCGGGGCCGAGGAGGATTCGCTCACGCTCGGGAAGTGGAATCATTGGGCCCTCGAAGACAGTAGTCAGCAGTCAGTAGTCAGTAGTCAGTAGAAGACAAGAGACTGAAGCCAGAAGCAAGCGGAACTAGCGCCCAGCGCCTAGTCCCTAGCGCCTAGCCGACGAGCTCCTCATACAGCCTCTGCAGCACGTCCCGCGCCTCGGGCTTCGCCGGGCGCAGCGGTTGCCGCACGTCGCCGCCGACGTAGCCGGCGATCTCCATCGCGACCTTCAGCCCCGGGATGCTGTAGCCGCCCGTCACCGCGTTCGCAAGCGGCGTCAGCGTCCGTTGAAGCACGCGCGCCTCGTCGTGTTTGCCGGCTCGCACAAGGTCGTACAGCTTCACGCAGACGTCGGGGACCACGTTGGCGGCGGCAACGATGCCGCCGGCTGCGCCCATCACCATCGCCGGGTAGAGCGTGGCCGCGGATCCCACGAGCACCGTGAAGCCCGCCGGCACGCGCGCCACCACGGCCGCCACCTGCGCGACGTCGCCGTTCGAGTCTTTCAGCCCGACGATGTTGGGGTGGGCCGAGAGCGCGGCCACCGTGTCGGGCGTCATGTTGATGCCCGTCACGTTCGTGAAATTGTACAGCAGCACCGGCACCGGCGAGGCGTCGGCGACCGCGCGGTAGTGATCCGCGAGCGCGTCGTGCGTCATCTGGGCCTTGAAGTAGAACGGCGTCAGCACGAGCACGGCGTCCGCCCCGGCCCCGGCCGCCCGCTTCGTGGCGGCGATGGTGGCGCGGGTGGACTGGCGCCCCGTGCCGGCGAGCAGCACGCGGTCCGCCGGCACGCCCTCGCGCACCGTGGCGATGATGCGCTCGGCCTCGTCCTCGTCGACAAACGCCGCTTCGCCGTTCGAGCCAAGCGCCAGCAGGCCGCGCAGGCCGGTGCCCATCCAGCGCCGCACGTTGTGGGACAGCCCTGCGTAGTCGACCTCGTCGTTCTTGAACGGGGTGGCGATGGGAGGGTAGATGCCAGACAGGTTCATGTCAGTCGCCAGTAGTCAGTCGCCAGTAGCAACACCCAGCTTGCCTCGCCGAAGCCGGCCGGCAGGCCGTTCGGCGGAGGCGGGAAGTCAGAAGCCAGACGCCAGAAGTAAGAATACAGAAGACGGGCGACAGAATACAGAGCGTCCGGCGAACGGCCCGTCAGCGCCCGGCAGGGGCGGCTGTGCCGCGCCGCCGGCTCACGAGGAACAGCAGCGCACCGGCGCCGAGCGCCGCCGTCCCCGCGGTTAATTGCTCGAGCGACGCGCTCGCCACGAGCAGCGCCGCGATGAGCAGCCCCAGCACCGGCAGCAGCGGCGAGAGCGGCGACACGAACAGCGCCGTGCCGGCCAGGCCCGCGCGGCCGGGGCGCCCGAGCACGACCGCCGCGCCGCACGACGCGCCGTAGGTCACCAGCCGCGACACGGCGCTCGCGATGGCCATCCAGGCGAACGAGCCGGAGAGCGCGAGCGCCAGCGCCACGCCCGCCGTGAAGAGGATCGCGTGCACGGGCGTCCGGTAGCGCGGATGCACGCGGCCGAGCGCGCGCGGCAGGTCGCCCTGCTCGGCCAGCGCGTAGATCATGCGCGAGCCGGTCAGGATCTGCCCGGCGAGGTTGCCCGTCATCGACAGCAGCGCGCCGATGCCGACGAGCAGCGCGCCCGGCCCGCCCATGAAGCCCGCGGCCGCATCCGCCAGCGGGGTGGTCGAGGCGGCCAGGTTGTCGAGCGTGCCAACAGCCACCATCTGCGCGAGGATCGTCACCGCGCCCACGACGACCACGGTGGTGACCAGCGCGAACGGCACCTGCCGCCGCGGGTCGGTCGACTCGCCCGCCGGCACCGTGAGCACCTCGTAGCCGCCGAACAGGAAGATCGTGAGCAGCGCCGCGGTCGACGCCGACTCGAACGAGACGGCGGGCAGCGCGGTGAACCGCGTCGGGCTGATGAAGAAGACGCCGACCAGGATGAACAGGCCGAGGGGCACCAGTTTCGCGATCGTGAGGAGGTTCACGGTGCGGGCGCCCTGCCTGATGCCGAGGACGTTCACCAGGGTGAGGATGGCCGTGATGGCGGTGATGACCGCGGCGCGGCCGGCGCCCTGCGCCGCGCCGGCCCAGTAGTAGCCGAGCGCGAGGGCGAGGCCGTTGGCCACCGAGGCATGGCTGGTGACGCGCGTGAACCACATCATCCAGCCCACCTCGAAGGCGGCGAAGCGTCCGAACGCCACCCGGGCGTAGAGCGACGGCCCGCCGGTCGCCTCGAAGCGGCTGCCCACCTCCGCCAGCGACACGGCCACGATCATCGTCATCAGCGTGCCGGCGAGGATGGCAATCGGGCTCCACGCGCCCACGGCGGCGGCGATCTGCGAGGGCATCAGGAAGACCGCGCCGCCGATGGTCTGGTTGATGCCAATCGCGGCGAGGTCCCAGCGGCCGAGCGCGCGGCGCAAGGTGGGCGCGGCGGGTGTGCGTTCCTGGTCCAGCGGCGTATCCCCCGGTGAGAAGCGGAGCGGCAGTTGTAGCACACTTGTGTCAGAATTGCCGGACGCGCCGCGGGACGCGCACGCCGCGTAGCCCCCCGCCTGCTGTCCGGTCACCATGCGCCTGCGACCCTGCGAGTTGAAGTGCTTCCTGGCTGTCGCCCTCGTGCTGGCGGCCTGCGTCGCGGCCTCCGCGCAGACGCCGCCGGCTGGCCAGGGCTCCGCGTCATCTGCGGCACCTGCCTCGGCCGCCGCGCCGCGAGCCACGGTTGACGCCGGTGCGCTCGACGGGTCGATCCGCCTGGACGGCCGCCTCGACGAGGCCCTGTGGCAGCAGGCTCCGCGCATCGACAACCTGACGATGAGCGAGCCCACGCCGGGGGCGGCGCCGACCGGGCGCACCATCGTGCGCGTGCTGGCGGATCGGAGGGCGCTGGTCATCGGCGTGCGCTGCGAGGATCCCGATCCCGCCGGCATCGTGTCGTTCACCAAGGCGCGCGACGCATCGCTGCAGGACGAGGATCATATCAAGGTGGTGCTCGACACCTTTCAGGACGGCCGGTCGGGGTACGTGTTCGCGGTCAACCCCGGCGGCGCGCGCTACGACGCGCTGGTCGATCCCGGCGGCGAGACCGAGAACGCGAACTGGGACGGCCTCTGGGAAGCCGCAACCAGCCGGGACGCGGGAGGCTGGTCGCTCGAGATCCGCATCCCTATCACGACGCTGTCGTTCAGGAAAGGCGCCGCATCCTGGTACTTCAACGTGCAGCGGCGCATCCAGCGCCTGCAGGAAATCGCCCGCTGGTCGGGCTGGAGCCGCGACTACAAGGTCACGCAGACCAGCCACGCCGGCGAGCTGGGCGGCCTGCCGGAGTTCGATCTGGGAGTCGGCCTGACCGTCAGGCCGGCTGTCACCACGGGCGGCGGCATTCCCGCGCCGGACGCCGGCGTGGAGGGCTCGGTCCAGCCGAGCCTGGACGTCACCCAGCGCCTGGGATCCAACCTCCTGGGCTCCCTGACGATCAACACCGACTTCGCCGAGACAGAGGTCGATACCCGGCGCACGAACCTCACGCGCTTCCCGTTGTTCTTCCCCGAGAAGCGCACGTTCTTCCTCGAGGGCTCCGACATCTTCGCGTTCGGCCTGGGGCTGGGGACCGAGATGCTGCCCTACTACAGCCGGCGCATCGGGCTCGTGGCGGGCCGCGAGGTGCCGATTCTCGCGGGCGGCAAGGTCAACGGCCGCGTCTCGGGCACGAACGTCGGCGCGCAGATCGTGCGGACGAACGACGTCGACGCCGTCGCGCCAGATGCCACGATGGGCGTGGTCAGGGTCAAGCAGAACGTGCTGGCCGAATCATCGGTCGGCGTGATCGCGACCGCGGGCGATCCGCGCGGCCGCACGGGGAGCTGGCTTGTCGGCGGCGACGCCACCTATCAGACGTCGCGGATGAAGGGCGACAAGAACTTCCTCCTCGGCGTCTGGGGCATCGCGATGGGCCGCGACGGCCTCGGCCCCGATGCGAGCGCCTACGGCGTCAGTCTCGACTACCCGAACGACTTGTGGGACACGGTGGTGAAGTACTGGCGCGTGGGGCAGGACTTCGATCCGTCGCTCGGCTTCGTGGCCCGATCCGGCGTGCACGCGTACACCGTCAACACCGAGTTCAAGCCGCGGCCGGACTTCTGGAACATCCGGCAGATGTTCTTCGAGTTCCGCAACTCGCTGGTCACGGATCTCGACGGCCAGTGGGAGAGCTACCGCATCTGGACGGCGCCGGTGAACTGGCGGTTCGAGAGCGGCGACCGGGTGGAAGTCAACTGGACGCCCACCGGCGAGCACCTGACGGCGCCCTTTACCGTGTCGCCGGGCGTGGTCATCCCGCCCGGCTCGTATCACTGGACGCGGTACCGCCTCGAAGCCGGCACCGCCTCGAAGCGCCGCTTCAGCAGCCAGGTCACGTGGTGGTTCGGCGGCTTCTACGAGGGCACGCTGCACCAGCTCATCTGGACGGCCGCCTGGAACCCCGCGCCGATTGTGACCGTCGAGCTGGCCGGCGAATACGACGCGGGCCGCCTCGACGCCGGCAACTTCGACAATACGGTGGCGGGCGCCAGGCTGCGCCTGAACCTCTCGCCGGACCTCACCATCTCCAGCTACGTGCAGTACGACACGATCAGCCAGTCGGTGGGCACCAACACGCGCCTGCGCTGGACGGTGAGCCCCGCGAGCGACCTCTTCGTGATCTACAACCACAACGTCCGCGACTACACCGACCGCTGGCAGCTCGACTCGAACCAGCTGCTCGTCAAGTACCAGTACGCGTTCCGGTACTGACGCCTATCTCCGGGCAGGGGCCCGGTCGCGGGCGGAGCGGAAGACGTCGCGCAGGCGGAGTTTCAGGCCGGGGAAGAGCGGCGATTCGAGCGCGTCGTCGCCGGCGAGCGCGTGCACCGTGACGTCGGTGAGCCCGGCATCCGCACGGGGCCTCCGCAGGACGGTGATCGATCGGGCGTCCGGGTCCACGATCCAGTACTCGCGCGCGCCGTCGCGATCGTACACCGCGCGCTTGCGGCCCAGGTCCCGGCGGCGCGTGCCGGGCGAGAGGATCTCCACCACCAGGTCCGGCGCGGCCACCGCGTGCTTCTCGTTGACCACGTCGGCGAACCTGGCCGTGGTGAAGAAGACCAGGTCGGGCACGAGCACCGTGTAGGCCGACAGCTTGATGTCGAACGGCGCGTAGAGCACCTCGCCGAGGCGGTGGCGCTCGACATGCGCGTTGAGCGCGAGGAACAGCCGTTTGGAGATCTCCTGGTGGGTCGTGGCGGGTGATGGCGACACGAAATGCTCCCCATCGATGAGTTCGTGCCGTAGCTGGTCATCGGGGAGCGCGACGAGGTCGCTGTAGGTCCACCGATGCCGTGCCTGCAACGCCGAACTCATGCCGGTTCTCCGGGGCGCCATCTCACGGCGATTCTACCATCGTCGCCGGCGTCCCTCCGGGGGATCACTGATGCGAGAAGCGCGCCAACAGGCGCCGATCCGGCAGGCTGAGAAAGAGCGCGGCACACACGGGCCGGAACCGGGGCCTCCCGTGCCGCCGCGGATCGGTGGTTGCAGTTCCTGCCACATCAGCCGCTCTCCATGCGTGCAGAAACTGAAATGGGACCAGGTCCCGTTCCGGCGCGAAACGGGACCTGGTCCCGATGTCAGCGGGAGAGCGTTGTCGGCGCGGCGAGGTTGACGCCGAGCACCAGGAGGAAGATGCCGGCGGCGGGCGCGAGTGTCCATGGCGCGTCGGCCATGGCCGACACGTTGGCGGCGTCCTGGAGCATCACGCCCCAACTCACGGACGGATCGGGGAAGCCGAGGCCCACGAACGACAGCGTGGCCTCGGCCAGGATGAAGGCCGCCACGAGCAGCGCGGCCTGGGCCGCGAGGAAGCCGCGGGCCGCCGGCAGCAGGTGGCGCAGCAGCAGCCGCGCGCGGCCGGCGCCGAGGGCGAGGGCGGCCTGGGCGTAGTCGCGCTCGCGCTCGGCGGCGACAATGGCCCGCACGCCACGCGCCACGATCGGCCAGCCGACCAGCGCGAGGATGCCCGCAACCAGCGCGAACACCTGCGCGGCCGGCAGCACGAGCGGCAGCGCCGCGCGCAACGAGAGCACGACGTACATGGCCGGCAGCACGATCACGAAGTCTGAGAGCCGCATCAGCGTCTCGTCCACCACGCCGCCCGCCGCGCCGGCGATGCCGCCGACGAGGGTGCCGATGAGCATCGCGCCCAGCGTGGCGGCGAGCGCGACGGCCAGCGACAGCCTGGCGCCGTACACCAGGCGCGCGAACACGTCGCGCCCCGATCCGTCGGCGCCCAGCGGCAGCCACGGCCCGTGCCGGCCATCGCTCACCTGCGCCACCACGCCGCGCGAGAGCCACGAGATGGGAACTGGACTTGTCCGGTCTTCTTCGTACCGCCGCTCCAGCCTGTCCGCGAGGCGGAGGGGATAGACAAACGGCGCGCGCCAGCGCCCCTCGCCGTCAATCACGCGGACCGGCATCGGCGGCGCGTAGGCGCGGTCGGGAAACCGGAAGTCGGGCTGGTTCGGCGTGAGCGCGGGCGCGAGTACGGCGACCAGCGCGACGACGGCGACCATGGCGATCCCGGCGCGCCTCACCAGCGCACCTCCTGCCGCCCGCGCAGCCGCGGATCGACCAGGGCCAGCGCCGCGTCGGAGATCAGCGCGCCCAGGGCGAGGAAGACGCCGCCCGCCGCCGCGCAGCCGGCCACGAGGTACAGGTCGCGCGATCGCAGCGCGTCGAACATCAGCCGCCCGAGGCCGGGCCACGACGTCACGATCTCGACCACGAACGATCCGCTCAGCAGGTTGCCGAAGATGAGGCCGAACACCGCCGCCACGGGCCGCAGCGACGGCTTCAGCACGTGGCGCCACAGGACGCGGCGCGGCGGCACGCCTCTCGCCGCGGCGGCGGTGACGAACCGCTCCCCCATCGTCTCGGCCGTGGCCTGCGACTGCAGGCGCTCGATGGTGGCCGCCAGGGGCAGGGCGATGGCGAGCGTCGGCAGGACCATGTGGCGGGCCAGGTCGGCGGCCGCCTCCAGCCACCCGCGCGCCTCGGCCGCGCCGGCCGACGTCATGCCGCCGGTCGGGAGCCACCCGGTGCGGGCCGCCACGAGCACCAGCACGAGCGAACTGACCAGCGTGGGCATCGACACGGCCGCGATCGAGACGGCGCGGATCGCGCCCGTCGCGATTCCCCGGCGGCTGCCCGACACGACGCCGAGCGGCACGCCCGCCAGCAGGGCCACGGCGAGGGCGGCCACGGCGAGCAGCAGGGTGTTGCGCGCGCGCTCCGCCACCAGTCCCGCCACGGGCCGGCCGTACATCAGCGAGGTGCCGAAATCCAGCCGCGCGGCGCGCCGCAGCCACGCCCCGTACTGCTCGAGGGGCGAGCGATCCAGCCCGAGACGCGCCCGCTCGGCCGCCATCGACTGCGCCGTGGCGCCGGTGCCGACCTGCTCGGACGTGATGTCGCCCGGCGCGGCCAGCGTCAGCAGCAGCGCCGACGACGACACGACGGCCACAAGCAGCAGCGAGAAGGCGAGTCGCCTGGCGAGGTATCTCAGCATCAGTGGCCCGGGAGCGGGCGCCCGCCGTATTCTTGCACGCTTTGGCCGCGGAACCTCAAGGGCGGAGCCTCCCGAGCCGATAGATTCTCCGGCAGATTCGCATGCGACACGTGTCTCCGCCCCGGGTGTGGTCGATCATCATCAACGTGCTCACGCGCGACACGTTGGTGCTGCTCTACGTCGCCGTGGCCGCCACCGAGGCGCTCATCTACTCGCTGCCGATGCTGGATGCCGGCACGCTGACGGCCTTCGGCGCCTCGCCGTTTCAAATCCCGTTCGTCGCGACGACGGCCATGGCCGGCTTCTACGGCCTCGGCCGCATCGAGCACAGCGAGGAGCGGATCTTCTGGCGCAGCCTGGCGTTCGCCTGCGTCTTCTGGCTGGCCACGCTGGTGGCCATCGCGCTGGTCCCGGCTCCGCACTGGCGCCTGACGGATGAGGTGTGGGTGGATGCGGCGTACCTGCTCTTCTACTCGCCGATTCTGTTCGCCGCCGAGTGCAAGCCCCACCTGGCCGGCGTGGGCCCGCGCCGCGACGTCGAGCGCCAGCTGCGCTGGGCCGGGGTCACGCTGCTTGTCGCCGGCTGGTTCTTCTACTTCGTGGTCGCCCCGGCGGTCACCGACCCGTCGCTGTTCGGCACGATGCTGCCGTCGTCGCTCCTGTTCATCACGATCGACGCGGCCATCGTCATCCGGTTCGTGTGGCGGGCGTTCTCGGCCGGGTCGGTCCGCTGGCGGGTGCTCTACGGCACCATCGCCCTGGCGGGCCTGTCGCTGCTGCTGACCGACGCGCTGGACGCGCTCGAAGCGCTGAAGTGGTTCGCGCTGCCTGACGGCGCCAAGACCGACCTGCTCTGGGCCATCCCGCCGTTCTTCCTGCTGGTGGCGTTCCGGCTTCGCGAGGCCGACCTGCCCAGGGCGATCGACAGCGCCACGGGCGAACGGGCGGCCAGTTCGGGGCTGGACCCGGTGCGCCTCGGCAGCTTCCTGGTGGGCAGCGCGTTCAGCTTCCCGCTGGTGCACTTCACCGTGCATGCCTGGCTGCCGTTCAACAGCCGGCTTGCGGCGTCTCAGCGTGCCATCGTGGTGGGCGAGCTGGTGGCCCTCGGCGCGCTGGCGGCGGTCGCCTTCCTCTACCTCGAACACCAGCGCGTGGAGGCCGAGCGCCGGCGCATCGCGCTCGATGAGCGCGTCCAGCGCGCGCGGACCCTCGAAGCCGTCAGCCGGGTGGCCGGCGTGGTGGCCGACCAGTACGGCGTCATGCTCAAGAGCCTGGATGCCTTCGTCGATCGCGCCATGGACAGCCTTGGACCCGGCGATCCGCTGCGCGACGAGGTGGCACGATCCGCCGAGCACGTGCACCGCGCCGTGGAGTTCACGACCGGCTTGCGGGCGATCAGCCGGCAGGATCGCGGGCGGCCCGTGGTGCTCGACGTCCGCGCGGCCGTCTCGGATCTGGTGCCGGAACTGCGCCGGGTGCTCGGACCGCTGGTCCGGTTCGAGAACGTCCAGGCGCCGGAGACGTGCGTCACCGTGGCCGATCCGGCCCACCTGCGGGTCATCCTGCTCGACCTCACCGCCAACGCCAACGACGCGATGCCGAACGGCGGGCGCTGCCGCATCGAGACCGACACGGTGGAGATTGGCGGCGATGGCGCGATGGCGCTGGCCGTGCGCCCCGGGCGGTACGCGAGGCTCATCGTGCGCGACAGCGGCTCGGGCCTCCCGAAGGAGGCCCTGCCGCACCTGTTCGAGCCGTTCTTCTCCACCAAGCCCGGCGAGGGCGGCAGCGGCATGGGCCTGGCCACGGTTTACGCCATCGTCAGCCAGTACGGCGGGTGCGTGACCGTGACGAGCGAGCCCGGCGACACCGCGTTCGAGGTCCTTCTGCCGTCAGCCCGATAGACCCGCAGCCCAGGGGTCGGGACTAATTACGTACACGAAGCTCGACGGGCGACAATACTGTAATCGCCGGAGAGGATTGGCCGCCGGAAGACGAAGGGCCGTCCGCGCTCGGCGGACGGCCCCAGGGCACCGCTTGGCTTCGCCCTTTCCGCGTCAGGGCGTCTTGAGCTTGCCGTCGGCGTCGTAGACCTCCACGGTCCCGAACTGCTTCAGCCCGTCGCCGATCTTCTTCCCATCGCCCACGGCCACGATCTGGAGGCGCGCCGGGTCCAGGTACTTCACGGCGGCCGCCTGGACCTGTTCCTTGGTGATCGCCATCAGCCGCTCCGGGTACTTGTCCCAGTAGTCGGCCGGCAGCTTGAAGCGCCGTGACGTGACGTAGTTGCCCAGGATGGCCGCGGGCGTCTCGAGCGACAGCGCGAAGTTCGCCACGAGCGACCGTTTCTTGTCGAGGAACTCCTTGTCGGGGACCGGCTCGGTGCGGGTCCGCTTCACCTCGCTGAGGATCTCGCCGACGGCCCTGTCGGTGACATCGCCCTTGATCTCGGTCTGCGCGGACCAGTCGCCGCGGAACCGCGGCGCCGAGAGGCCGCTGTACGCGCCGTAGGTCCAGCCCTTGTCCTCGCGGAGGTTGAGGAACAGCCGCCCGGTCGGCCCGCCGCCGATGATCGCGTTCAGCAGCGAGAGGACGTCGTAGTCGGGGCTGGTCCGGTTGATCGCCTGCGTGCCGACGACCAGGCTCGTCTGCACGGAGTTGGCCCGGTCGACCAGGTACACCTTGCCGGGCCCGATGGGCGCCGGGTCGGCGACGGCCGGCAGCGCGGCGCCGGCCTGCTTCCAGCCGCCGAACCTGGCCTCCAGCTTCGCGCGCGCGTCGGCCAGCGTGATGTCGCCGACGATGGCCACGATGGTCTGGCCGGGCGCGAACCGCGCCTTGTGGAACGCCGCCAGCGCATCGCGCGTGGCCTTGTCGATCGCGTCCGAGGTGGCCATCACGCGGCTGGCCGGGTGGTCGCCGTACACCACGCGGCCGTAGCGCTCGGCCGCCAGGAACTGGGGCATCGCGCGCACCTGCACCAGCTGCGCCTTCTGGCGCGTCTTGTAGCGGGCCAGCTCAGCCTCGGGGAACGTCGGGTTCAGCACGATGTCGGCCGCCAGGTCGAGCGTCCGATCGAGGTTGTCGGTGAGGCTGCTCGCCATGACGACCGCGAACTCGCTGGTGGCGCCTGTGTTCACCGACACGGTCGAGGCCATCGCCTCCAGGTCCTGCGCGATCTGCTGCGAGGTGCGCGCCGCCGTGCCCTCGCTCATCATCGCCGCGGTGAACACCGCGAGGCCTGGCGTGTCGGCCGGATCGAACAGGCCTCCGGCGCCCTGGATGATCATCTGCATCGACACCTGCGGGGCGCGATGGTCCTCGATGACCATCACGTGCATGCCGTTGGCGAGGTCTGCCTCCTGCGGCCGCGGCAGCTTCACCTTCAGGATCTCGTTCGACACCGGCGCCTTCCCCTTGACGACCACACCCTTGCTCGGGGAGGCCTGGCCGGGAGGGGCCTGCGCGGCCGCGCCGACAGGCGGCAGGGCGCACAGCGCGACGAGGGCGGCGGCGGTCAGCGTGCTGGCGGCGTTCATCACAGGCCTCCCTTCGGGGCGCCGGGCACGGGCGCGGGCGTGGCCGGCTTGGGGTTCGTGATCACGACCGTCCGGTTCTGTGGCGTCAAGTACTGGCTCGCCACGCGCTGGACGTCGGCTGCGGTGATTGCCGACAGCCGCTCGTATCTCGTGTTGATGAGATTGGGATCGTCGTAGTACACGGCGAGTTGCGAGAGCATCACCGCTTTCGACAGCGAGCTGGTGAGGCTGGCAACGAGGCTGCGCTTCGCGCTGTTGCGCGCCTTCTCGATCTCCCACGCCTCGATCGGGCCGCTCTTGAGGCGTTCGACCTCGGCGTAGATCGCCTGCTCGAGGTCGGCGATCGGCTTGCCGGGGTTCGCCATCCCGCCGAGGCGGAACAGCCCCGGCCCGCGGCTCTCGCCGGCCGACGCCATCACGCTCGACGACAGCTGCTTCTGCCGGACCACGTTCTCGTAGAGGCGGGAACTGCGCCCGCTCGACAGGACCGTGGCGGCCACCGAGAGCGCGTCGGCGTCGGGCGTCATCGACGGCGGGATGTGGTAGACGATGTCGATCCGCACGAGCTTCGCCAGCGAATCGTCAATCGTCTGCCGCCGCTCCTCGGTCTGGGGCGGCTCGGTGATGTCGACCGCCGGCGGGTCGGGCTGACGGGGGATCGACTCGAAGTACTGGCGGACCTTCGCCAGGCACTCGGCGGTCTTCACGTCTCCCGCGATGGCCAGCACGGCGTTGTTCGGCGCGTAGTACATCTTGAAGAACGCCGCCACATCGTCGACCGTCGCCGCGCGCAGGTCGTCGAGCGAACCGATCACCGAGTGCCGGTACGCGGCGTTCCTGTAGGCCAGGCTCTCGAGGACCTCGGAGGTCCTGCCGTACGCCTGGTTGTCGACCCCCTGCTTGCGCTCCTCGGACACGGTGCCGATCTGGTTGTCGAGGCTGGCCTTGGTGATGTCGAGGGCGCGCATGCGGTCGGATTCGAGGAACAGGGCCAGGTCGAGCTGGTTGGCAGGCAGCCGCTCGTAGTAGTTGGTGCGCTCCTTGTTGGTCGACCCGTTCATGTCGCCGCCGTTGCTGTAGACCAGCAGGAAGTGCTCGCCGCTGCCGACGTTGGGCGACCCCTTGAACATCATGTGTTCGAAGAGGTGCGCGAAGCCCGTGCGGCCCTCGCGCTCGTTGCGCGAGCCGACGTTGTAGGTGACGGCGATCGAGAACACCGGGGCGGAATGGTCTTCGGTGATGATGACGCGCAGGCCGTTCTTCAGGCGCGTGTCGGAAAACTGCACCTTCGGCGGCGCGGCCGCCAGCAGGGAGACTCCCGCGGCGGCCAGCAGGCCGGCGCCGACGAGCGGGAGTGCGCGGATCAGCCGTCTTGTCATGAGGTCCTCCGTTGAGAACGAGGCGCGCGGGGGCGGGAATCGATCCGTGATGCTACTCCCCGCGGGCGGCCCGGGCAAGCTCCCTGCGGCTCCCTGCGGCCCCCGCGTGGTGCTACACTCGCCGCGTGCTTGCCCTGGTGCTCCTGCTGGCCGCCGCCCTATGCGCGGGCCCGGGTCTGCGTGTGGCCGCCGCCCAGGCGGCCGAGAAGCAGCGCATCCTGTCGATCACATCGGAGCAGCTCAGCCGCGGCATTGTCGCCGAGCTGATCTGGGCCGACGGACAGCTGATCGTGCAGGGCGCCTTCGTCGCACCCTCTGGCGAGATCAAGGCCGAGTACCACGTGGTTCCCGCGGATGGGGCCGGGATCCGGCGGCTGGACGGGCCGAGCACCTCTGCCGAAGCGTACTGGCGGCGAAAGGCGGGCCGCGTGAGCCCGACCGGGCTCGGCCGCATCACGTCCGCCTCGGACTCGAAAATGCCCTATGTCGGCATCGGCAGCCTCGACCGCCGGCTGCGGGACGCGGCCGACATGGGTGGGGTCCAGCAGCGTCACGTGCTGACGCTCGGCACGCTGGTGCTGTTCGAGCGGACCAGCGACCAGCCCCCGTACGACGGCGAGTCGTACTCCTGGTCGCCGGCCGAACTGAACCGCATCGCCTACGTCGACGGCAAAGGCGATCTGTGGGTGGCGCGCGCCGACGGCGGGAGGCCCCAGCGGCTCCTGCGCGGCGACTACACCCTGCCGGCCTGGTCGGACGACGGGCGCGCCATCGCCGTCGCCGAGCGGAAGGACGGCGGCCGGCGCTGGGAGATCTCCATCGTGCACCTCCCGGAGGCGCTGCGCACGCGGCCTCCTCTTCCGTAGGATGCTCCCCCCCGAACTCCCCCGCACGCTCACCTTCCGCGACCTGCTGCTCTTCAAGCTCGTCGCCATCGTCAACCTCAGCCTGCTCACGCCGTCGGCGGGCCTCGGGCGGCCTGCGCTGTGGCTGTGGGCGGTGGCGTTCGTGCTCTTCTTCGTCCCGGAAGTAGTGGCGGTGCTGACGCTCGCGAAGCGGTTTCCGGAGGAAGGCGGCCTCTACACGTGGGCCGACCGCCAGTTCGGGCCTGCGCACGGGTTCATTTCAGGCTGGTACTACTGGACCGGCAACCTGTTCTACTTTCCGATGCAGCTCGTGTATCTCGCCGGCGTCCTCGCCTACGCCGCGCAAGGCACGAACAACGGGCTCGTCGACGACAAGACGTTCGTTGCGCTGGTGGCGCTCGGCTGGCTCGCCCTGGTGACGGCGATCAACTTCGTGGGGCTGGGCGTTGGCAAGTGGCTGCCGAACGTGGGCGCGGTGTGCACGGCGTTCACCGCGCTGCTCATCGCCGGCGCCGGCGTGGCGGCGTGGCAATCGGGCGCATCGGCGCCGCTGCGGCCGGACCTGCCCTCGGCCGGCGAGATACTCTCGGGCCTGAGCGTGATGTCGTTCGCGTTCATGGGCGTCGAACTCGCGTCGACGATGGGCGGCGAGATCAGGCGCCCCGAACGCGACCTTCCCCGCGCGGCGATGGCGGCCGGCGCGCTGACGCTCGGCATCTACGTGCTGGTGACCTGGGCGCTGCAGCAACTGCTGCCGCCGGGCGACATCGGCGTGATCGAGGGCATCCTGCAGGGCGTGGATCTCGGCGTGCGGCGCCTGGGCCTCGAGCGCCTCGCGACACCGCTCGCCATCGTGATGGCCGTGTCGCTGGCCGGCGGGCTGGCGGCCTGGTATGCGGGGTCGACGCGCATCCCGTTCGTCGCCGGGTTCAACGGCGCCCTGCCCGCGGCGCTCGGGCGCGTCCATCCCCGCTGGGGATCCCCTTACGTCGCGCTGCTCACGCAGGGCGCGCTCACTATCGCGTTCATCGCCGTGACGATGTGGGGATCGAGCGTGCGCGAGGGGTACCAGGTCCTGCTCAAGTCGTCGGTCGTCACCACGCTCATCCCGTTCAGCTACATGTTCGCCGGCCTGATTCGCCTGGACGGCGAGCCCGCGTGGAAACGCGCGGCCGGCGTGGTCGGGCTGCTGGTGAGCGTGGCCGGCATGATCGCGGCCTTCGTGCCGGGCAACGATGTGACCAACGCCGGCTGGTACGAGGTGAAGCTGCTGGGAGGCTCGCTGCTGCCGCTCGCGGTGGGCCTGGCGTTGTTCGCGCGGGCGCGGCGCCACGCCCGCCTCACCGGCTCAGTCGGCCCAGAGCGCTGACAACTCGAGGTCGATGTCGGTGAACGGCTCGGCGCGCACGACGTCTGCGCCGGCATGCGTCGCCAGAATCGTCCAGCGGCCGGTCTCCAGGCGGAGCACCTCCAGTGTGCGCGCCAGCGGATCGATCAGCCAGACGTGCCTGACGCCTTCGCGCGCGTAGACGGAGAGCTTCTGCTTTCGGTCCAGCGACGAGGTTGACGGCGACAGAATCTCGCAGACCCAGTCGGGGGCCAGCGGGAAGTACGCGGTCGTCGGCAGGTGCGGCATGCGGCTTCGGCGCCAGCCGGCCCAGTCGGGAACGAGCACGTCGCCGCCGAGGTGCAACTCGGGCTCGTACAGGATCCACCAGCCGCCGGGCCCGCCGATGCCGTCGTCGTACGGCGCGCCGACCTTCCTGCCCAATGCCGCCCCTGCCCTCGCATGCGGCGGCGCCGGCCGGGGTGAGGCGTGCAACTCGCCATTGACGATCTCCGCCACGAGGTTGTCGGGCAGCTTCTCGAGGTCCGCATATGTGGCGGGCCGATCGAACGGCGGCACCCTCGGCATGGACGGCATCATACATCGTCCCCTCGCACGCCGCGTGCCGGCAGACGACAGATGCGAATTGCGTGTTTTCGGCCTGAATTTTGCGGGTTTCGGGAAACACGCGAACAGGGAATCGCAGAAACTGCCACTGTCGGCGCGGAGCCGCGTGGCAGTTTCTGCCCAGATCCCCGGGCTCGATACGGAATCTACGTCAGTCGTGCGAAGACGGCGGGCGAACCGTGGCGCGCGTGCTCAGCTTCTTGCCGCCGATCTCCAGCGAGACGACGTACTCTCCGGGCGGCGCGAGCGCGGCCTGCATGCGCGGGCCCGGTGCCGCCGGCGCCTGCCCCGCCGCGGCCTGAGACGGCGCCTGCGCGCCGGTCCGCCTGAAGTCCCACACGACCGAGTTCAGGCCGGCCGCGCCCTTGCCGTCGATCACGGCAACCGTGTCGCCGGCCGTGTTTGTGATCCTGACGATGACCTTGTCCTTGACCTCGCTCTTGAGCAGGTAGTTCACCACCAGCCCTGCCGGCTCGTTCGGCGCCACGAACTGCCGGTCGCCGCCGATGGTGCCGCCGATGGCGCGCCGCGGCCACTGGATCTTCGGCTCCACGGCGAACAGGTGCGCGTCGGCCGCCGCGAGGGCCGCGGCGGCCTCCTGGAGCATGGAGATGTCGGCGACGAAGATGCCGCGGCTGTGCGTCGCCACGACCAGGTCGTTCTCGCGCGGATGGATGAGCAGGTCGTGCACGATCGGGTACGGCGGCAGCCCCGTGCCGAACGGCGCCCACGTCTTCCCGCCGTCGAGCGTGGCGAACACGCCGATCTCGGACCCCACGAACAGCAGGTCCGCGTTCTTCCGGTCCTGCGCGAACGCATAGACCGTGCCCTCGGGCAGGCCCGCGCCAATCGACGCCCACGTCTCGCCGAAGTCGTCGGTCCGGAACACGAACGGCGTGTAGTCGTCGCGGTGCCAGCCGGTCTTGGTCGCAAACGCGGTGCCGTCCTTGTGCGGCGACGCGAACACCCGCGTCACGTAATGATCCGCCGGCCCCCCGGCCGCCGCGATCTTCGCGGTGACGTCCTTCCACGCGCCGCCGCTGTCTCTGCTCACCTGCACCTTGCCGTCATCGGTGCCCACCCAGATCACGCCGGGCGTGACGGGCGACTCGGCGATCGTCGTCAGCGTGCAGAACTCGATGTTGCCCTTGAGCTTTTCGGGGTCGTTCGTCGTGAGATCGGGGCTGATCTCCTGCCAGCTGTCGCCGCGGTTCACCGAGCGCAGCAGCACCTGCGCGCCGAGGTACACGATGCGCGGATTGTGGGGCGAGAGGTGGATGGGCGCCGTCCAGTGGAAGCGGTACGGGGCGCCCGCGCGGCGGGCCGGCGGCCGGATCGACCGCGACGTGCCCGCGCGCTGGTCCACGCGCTGGATGGCGCCGAGCTGCGACGCGTTGTACAGCCACCGGCTGTCCTCCGGATCGACGACGTTGTACATGCCGTCGCCGCCGCCCGTCATCGTCCAGTCGTCGCGCGTGATCGAGCCGCGCGGCCCGTTCGACGGGATCTTCACCGAGCCGTTGTCCTGCAGGCCGCCGTAGACGTTGTAGGGCTCCTCCATGTCGACGCCGACGGCGTAGTACTGCGCCAGCGGCAGGTGATCGACGACGTCCCACGTCTCGCCGAAGTCCCACGAGAAGGCCAGGCCGCCGTCGCTCGCGAGGATGAGGTGATTCGAGTCGCGCGGGTCCACCCAGAACCCGTGATAGTCCACGTGGAACGAGCGCGCCAGGTTCTCGGGGCCTTTCTTCCCCCACGTCTTCCCGCCGTCGAGTGATCGGTAGAAGTTCACGCTGGGCACGTAGACCGTCTGGTCGTTGTTCGGGTCCACGTAAATCCAGCCGTACCACTTCCCGCCGCCGATGCTCTCGCCTTCGGCGTTCCGCTTCACCCACGTTTCGCCGCCGTTCTCCGAGCGGTAGACCTCGCCGCCGATCGGGCGCGGGGCCTGGGCCCGCGCGCCTGCCTGCGGGGCGCCCGGCGCGGGCTGGCCGGGCGCGGCCGCGGCGGCCGGGCGCGGATTGAGGTTGTCGATGACGGCGTACATGATCGCGCCCGCCAGCCGCCGCCACGTCTTTCCATCATCAGTCGACTTGTAGATGCCGGTCTCCGGCCCGCCCTCGTCGAAGTTCCACGGGATGCGCGTCTTGTCGTAGGTGACCGCGAAGACGGTGGACGGCTTCTTCGGATCGATCACCACGTCGACCACGCCCACGCGGGCGCCCTTGTCGAGCACTTTCGCCCACGTCTTCCCGCCGTCCGCCGTCTTGTAGAGGCCGCGGTCGGGCGAGTCCGAGAAGTGGTAGCCGACCGCCGCCACGTAGACGATGTCGGGGTTCCGGGGGTGGACAGCGATGCGCCCGATGTGGCGC
>JALOKU010000059.1 GCA_025456345.1 Vicinamibacterales bacterium
CGGGCGGTGGCCTCCGCGCCTTCAGAAGCGGTCCGCGTCGTGCGACGCGTGGTGTGCGGTGTCTATACAAGCCGGTGTTTGCCAGAACGGGCTTGTTCTCGATGCGAGTGGCTGCATCCACCTTAAGTTGCGGAACCCACTGGTGCGAGCGCGGTTTGCTGGCACGCTGCGGCTCATCGGGTCACAATCGACGGCCTGGCATTCCTGAATCTGGACGGAGTCAACGGTCTTCCAACTCAGAAAGGGCCCGGAGGCGCTCTTCCACAAGGCCCCGCCGTGCCTGGCTTGCCGCGTCGGGCAAAAGGAAACCGGGTAGCGCCTCTCCGAAGTCCGGGTCGTCGAGAAGCGAACGGACGTCCGACGCAATATAGGCACGAACCTCTGCATCCGCGCCACCGACCTCGGCAACGATCTCCGGGCGACCGTCCACGACGGTGACGATGTCCTCGAGGTCGTGACTCGCGAAGATATCGCCACGGCCACGCCCGCGGAAGGCCTCCAGTTTCGTGGCAATGAACAGCGCCGGCGTGACGATCCGCACGTCGTGCCCGGCGATTCGCCAAAACTGCGCCGTTTCGATCGCGGCCGGATACCATCGATTGCTGAAGCCGAGCACACTGGCGTCGATCGGCATAACGTCTACGATAAGCGCTTCACGGCGCCAGCGGCAGAGCGGCGCACCGGGCGTGCTGTCCTCAGCGAGTCCCAGCGCGCGCAGGCGCTCTGCGAGCGAGGTGTACTCTGCGTACGAAGTCACGTTCACGATGGCGTCGACATCCTTGGTCGAACGGATGCCACCGGCAGCCGAGTCCGTGACGAAGAGGCCGGTCGTACAGCCGCCGACGAAGACGAGGTCGTCGAGTACGGGGTCAAGCAGGCGGACGACGGACTCGAAGAGCGCGCGATTCGGGTCAGGCACGCAGTAACCCCCTGAGCCGGGCGCTCAACTCACGTTCGGCGATCTGTCGCTCGCGCGCGCGGCCATCACGCAGCGCGTCGATGAGCGCGAGAAGCTCGTAGAGGACAGCGTCCTTTCTCACGGCCTTCGGCACGGCCCTGCAAAGGGGTTCGAGCCCAACGCCTCGGACGTCACCTTCGGGGTCGGGCCACACCGGCGGCAGGTCGCCGCTCTCGACGATTTGACCGTTAAGCGGAGGAGCAGCGTACGCCGTCGGGATGCCACGAGTGGCCTCCCCCCGCCGTGCCGGGAATACGTATTTCACGCCATGGAGCAGGAATTCCTCAACGGCCCTCAGGAGCGGTCGGCCGCCTTGGGCATCGATTAGACGTGACCGCTCCAGACGTTTAAGGGCCAGGTGCACCTGCGATGGACTGAGTGACAAGTCCGTCGCGAGCTGGGCGATGGGTGGGCGAGTTCCGCGATAGCTGACCAGTTTCGCCAACACCACCACGTCTTGGCCAAGCAGTCCCCGTGGCATTCCATATTCTAGAATCTAGAATATAAAAAAGCAAGAGGGAGGAGACCCTGACAAAATCTTGACAAACTGCGCACGAAACCACCGCTGTCGACCCCACGCGACCCAAAGGTCCTCGCCGAAAACCCTAACAACACCGACACGGTCCGTCACCGTCGACGTCGAGGTGTGCGCCTCTGAACCACGTTATCGGGGTTCGAATCCCTGCCTCCCAGCCAGCCTTCGCTCACGCTGCGCGTGAGCTACGGCTAGGCAGGCAAGTCAGCGTCAGTTTCTCTCCTGCCTAGCGCCAGCGAACCCCAGAGCGCGCGAAGGCTGTCTCGCCGAAGCCTCGCCGGAGTGAGCGACGTCTGCGAAGGCGAAGTGAAGGCGGACTCCCAGCAGGGATTCGGACCCCGTGAGGTGAAGACCGACCTCGACGTAGCCCGAACCGGTGTCAGCGAAGCTCTCGAAGGCCGGGCGAAGGCGGACCCCCCCACCGGATTCGAACCCCCGACTTCGCTCGCTTTCAGCGAGCTACGTTGCGGCAGGCAAGTGACCGCTGAGTCCCGCCCCTCTGCCTTGCTCGAGCGGGGTCCCCAAGGGCGAAATCTGCCACCCGATTCGAGTTCCGAGACATCAAGCACTGCGTACTCAATCTGGCGCAGTGCCGTCTTCCCCACGATCCCGCCAGGGTCAGAATGGTCCTGATCGGCCCGAGGTTTGCTGTTGTCACCGCATGCTCGGCATCGGCAAGCGGTTCGTCTACGTCCTGCGCAGTGACGTCGATCCCGAGCGTCACTACGTCGGCCTGACGAGTGACGTCGACAGTCGTCTGCAGTGACACAACCACGGCCCGCGCGGGCACACCGTCGAACACCGCCCATGGTTTCCGGTGGTCATCATCGAGTTCCCGACTGAGCAGCAGGCGTTGTGCTTCGAGCGCTACCCGAAGTCCGGCTCGGGCCGCGCCTTCGAGCAACGACACTTCTGCGGCAGCAGGCTCGCAGACTGAGAGTCCATCGATGGATGAAGTGCGCGTGGCGTCCACCATCTCGAAAACCGATCAGCTTCTCGCCGTACCGTTCGGACGTGGGAAAGCGATTGCAGAAGCGGGCCGGTTGCCGCTAACATGGCCCCGTACCAGCCACCTTTCCAGGCACGTTGGCCGAGTCGGCGGACATCAAGCAACCAGCGCCCTCCGCGAGCATCGAGGAGCCGCGATGAGATGTGCCACGTGCGGCCGGGAGACGACCTCCGGCGATCGATGTGACGTCTGTGGCGCGACTCTTGGCGGTCACACCGACCTCGGAGCCGAGGCCGCGACCCTGCCACCACCGCCAGCGCCTCTTGTCGAGGACCCCGATCTCACGAGACTAACGGGAGGACACCCGCCCAGAGAAGGCCGGCTGCCCGGAAGTCCGCTCACGCCGGGCGCCGCATTCGGGCCGCGCTACCGGATCACCCGCCTTCTCGGCATCGGCGGCATGGGGGCGGTCTACGAGGCGGAAGACGCCGAGTTGGGCGTGACCGTGGCCATCAAGGTGATTCGGCCCGAGACCATGGCCGACCCGATCGCCGCGGAGCAGGTCGAGCAGCGCTTCAAGCGCGAGCTGCTGCTCGCCCGCGAGGTCACGCACAAGAACGTGGTGCGGATCCACGACCTCGGCGAGATCGACCGCATCAAGTACATCACGATGACGTACGTGGACGGGGAGGACCTGGCGTCCGTCCTGAAGGCGCGCGGCAAGCTCCCGGTCCGCGAGGTGGTGCCGCTCGCGCGGCAGATGGCGGCGGGCCTCGAGGCCGCGCACGAGGCGGGCATCGTGCACCGCGATCTGAAGCCCGCCAACGTCATGGTGGACCAGGACGGCCACGCGCTCATCATGGACTTCGGGATCGCGCGGCTCGAAGGCGGTGGCCCGGCGATCGACATCGCGGCGGCCGGAAGGCGGCGGACGACCCCGGCGCTGGCGACGGGGACGCGGACGGGGACGGCCGGAGGGCGCTCGGGCGGGGCGCGAACGCCGGGGGCCGCGGTCCAGAACCTCTCCGGCGCCACCATCGCGGGCGCCATTGTCGGCACCATGGACTACATGGCGCCGGAGCAGGCGCAGGGCCAGCCCGCCGATCACCGCGCCGACATCTACGCGTTCGGTTTGATCCTGCGCGAGATGCTCGTGGGCGTGCAGCGCGGCCACGACGCGCTGGCCGATCTCCTGGCCCGCATCCAGAAGGGGGTCCAGCCGCTTCGAAGCGTCGATCCCTCCATGCCCGAGACGCTCGAGCGCATCGTCGCGCGCTGCACCGAGGGGGACCCCGGCGCCCGCTACCAGCAGACCTCAGAGCTGTGCACCGACCTGAATCGGCTCGACGACGACGGCGTGCCGCTGCCGGAGCCAAAGCGATTCACGTGGAAGATCGTTGCGGCGGCGGTCGTTTTCGTGAGCGCGCTGACCGGTGGCATCATCTGGCTCACCCGGTCCACCCCGCCGCCGAAGGCGCACGACCCCGTCTCGGTCCTGGTGGCCGACTTCGACAACCGCACCGGCGAAGCGGTCTTCGACGACACGCTGGAGCCGATGTTCAACGTCGCCCTGGAAGGGGCCAGCTTCCTGAACACCTTCAACCGTCGCCAGGCCCGCGCGCTCGCCGCGAAGCTGCCGAATCCCACGAACAAGCTCGACAAACAGGCAGCGCGACTGATTGCCGTCAGCGAAGGCATCGACGTCGTGTTGACCGGATCGCTGAGCCGGGGCGCCGACGGCTACCGGGTTTCCGTCCAGGCGGTGGATGGCAGGACCGGCAAGAGCATCGCGGATCCGGAAGCCACGGTGAAAACGAAGGACGAAGTCCTGCACGTGATCCCCAGGATGGTGGCTCCGATCCGCAAAGCGCTCGGGGACAGCACACCCGAATCAGCGCAGCTCAAGGCCGTCAGCGGCGCTTTCACGGCCGGCTCCCTGGAAGCGGTGCGCCTCGATGCCAAGGGCGTCGAACTGCAGTTCGCCGGGAAAATGGAAGAGGCCTTGGCGTCGTTCAAGAAGGCCGCGGAGATCGACCCCAGTTTCGCACGTGCGTACTCGGGCATGGCTGCCATGGCCCAGAACCTGGGGAAAACGCAGGAGGCAGAGCAGTACATCAACCTGGCGATGAAGCACGTCGATCGGATGACGGAGCGGGAACGGTACCGGTTCCGTGGCCAGTACTACATGAACATGGGAGACTGGCAGAAGTGCGTCGAGGAATACACCCAACTGATGGAGCGCTACCCCGTGGACAGGGTGGGGCAGAACAACCTGGCCAGCTGCCTCGCCAGCGCGCGCCGCGCGCCCGAGGCGGTCGAGGCTGCGCGCCGCGCGGTCGCACTGGTTCCCAAGGGCGCCGGCCAGCGCTTCAATCTCGCGTTCATCAGTTCGTTCGCAGGTGCTTTCGATGCCGGCGAACGTGAAGCACGCGAGACGCTGAAGCTCGCGCCGTCGCTCGGTCTCACGTTCCTGCTGCTGGCCGAGGCGCAGTTGGGTCAAGACCAGTTGGAGCAAGCGGCCGGAAGCTACCGCGAACTCCAGAAGAGCGATCCTTCCATCGCCGCGGTGGGCCTCGCGGACCTGGCCGCGTATCAAGGACGCTATGCCGATGCGGTTCGCATCCTGGAAGATGGCATCGCGGCGGATATGGCAGCGAAAGCGCCCGAAAATGCCGCCGGCAAGTGGGCTGCCCTCGCCGAAGTGCAGCTTGTCCGCGGGCAGACGCGTGCGGCCGTGGCTGCGGCCAGGAAGGCGTTGGCGAGCAGCCAATCCGTGAACGTGAGATTCCTGGCCGCGCGCACGTTGGTGCACGCAGGAGAAGTGGCCCCGGCGCGGGCGACGGCGGCGGAGTTCGACTCCAAGCGCACGGCCGAACCTCAGGCGTACGGGAGGATCATTGCCGGAATGTCCGGCCTGGCAGGCGGTGACACGGGCCAGGCCATCAAGGCGCTCACCGAGGCCAACAGGCTGCTGGACACCTGGATTGGCCGCTTCGAACTCGGCCGCGCCTATCTGACCGCCGGGGAATTCGTGCAGGCCGATGCCGAATTCGAACGCTGCATCAAGCGACGGGGGGAAGCCCTGGAGCTGTTCCTCGACAATGCACCGACCTATCGTTTCTTGCCGGCTGCCTACTACTACGAAGGGCGCGCGCGGGAAGGGCTGAAGAGTGAAGCGTACGCACAGTTCTATCGGACCTACCTGAGCATTCGCGGCCAGGCGGGCGAAGATCCGCTGTTGCCCGACATCCGACGGCGTCTGGGTCAGTGACGCCGCTGTTCAACGACAAGGCGGGGATTGCTCCCCGCCTTGTGGGCCGCCCGGCAACTCACTTCGTCCTGAAGTACCCGGTAATTGCGCTGCCGTCTCTGGCGGTCATCCGCACCGCGTAGCAGACGTTCGCCTTCTTGGGCGTCTTCCAGTTCTGGATGAACTGCGTCCCGTCGTAGCGCAAGGAAGTACTGCCGGTGTTGTCAATCTCGGCGGCCAACTCGGTGACGTCTCCGGGCTGGCAGCCCACGGTGTACAGTGCGACTGAACCGCCATCTACCGCCGATAGCGCGGTCTGTTCAACCGCGCCCGCATAGATGTTGAACTTCAGCGGCACCGTGGAACCGCCTTTGACCACGTTCCAGACGGGCTGCCCGCCTTCTGGCATGCTCACCGGCGAGTGGAAGCCCTGGATCGTCCACGCGATGATGGGGAACGTCTGGGGGACCTGCGGCGCCGGCTTGTAGACGTTGTTGCCCTCCTGTGATGCCGTCACCGTGCAACTGCCCGCGCCGGTGAGGTGAACAGTTGCGCCGGCCACGACGGTACAGTTGCCTGCCGCGCTGAAGCTCACAGGCAGCCCCGAACTCGCGGTGGCGCTCACCGTGAAGTCGGGGTCGCCATACGTCTTGTTCGGCAGAGCGGAGAAGCTGATCGTC
Source organism: Vicinamibacterales bacterium (assembly GCA_025456345.1). GTDB lineage: Bacteria > Acidobacteriota > Vicinamibacteria > Vicinamibacterales > JAKQTR01 > JAKQTR01. The sequence continues at coordinate 6,373 of JALOKU010000059.1, forward strand.
TGAGCTTGGAACTCCGTAATCGCGAACGTCCGCGCCACACTCGGTGCCGGATTGTATCCCTGATTGCCGGGTTGCCACGCGGTGATCGTACAACTGCCCACGCTCGTCAGCGACACGAGAGCGCCGCTGACCGTGCAATTGCCCGCCGCGCTGAAGCTGACCGGCAAGCTGGAACTAGCCGTCGCGCTGACCGTGAACGGTTGATCACCGTTCCACCTGTCCTGCAACACACCGAACGTGATTGTCTGGTCGTACTTCAGGACCGCCGGATCCGAGGGAGGACTGCTGCGGGGCGTCGTCGATTCGCTGTCCGCAGCCACCGTCGTCGTCACGAAATACACCGCGTTTGCGACCGGACTGGCGATCGTGAACGTAGTCTGGGGCGGGTCGCCGGACACCGTGCCGACCGCCACCGGCGCGTCGGTGCCCACCCGGTAATAGACGTGGTACTGGGAAACGATGCCGAAACTCGGCGGCTCCCAGTCAATCCGGAGACCGCCCCCGGTGGTCAGAGTCTGCGTGACTTTGCTCGGCGGACGCACAACGGAGTTGGCGGTTTCGTAAGTCAACTCCTCCATGACGCCGCCGCTCCCCATCTTCAGCGTGCCGCCGCTCCCCAAGGCGAGCGTGCCGCCACTGCCCAAGGCGAGGGTGCCGCCGCTGCCGAGGGCGAGCGTGCCGCCGCTGCCGAGGGCGAGCGTGCCGCCGCTGCCCATTGTCAGCAGGCCGCCGCTGCCCATGGTGAACGTCCCGCCGCTGCCCATGAGGAAGGTCCCGCCGCTGCCCAGAGCAAAGGTGCCGCCGCTGCCCATGGTGAAGACGCCGCCACTGCCCATGGCGAACGTGCCCCCGCTGCCCATCTTCAGCGTCCCGCCACTGCCCATGGCGAGCGTGCCTCCGCTGCCCATCTTCAGCGTCCCGCCGCTGCCCATGGTCAGGGTGCCGCCGCTGCCCATAGTGAAGGTACCACCACTACCCATGGTCAGCAGGCCGCCGCTGCCGAGGGCGAGCGTGCCACCACTACCCATAGTCAAGGTGCCGCCGCTGCCCATCATCAGCGTGCCGCCACTCCCCAAGGCGAGCGTGCCGCCACTTCCCATGGCGAGCGTCCCGCCGCTGCCCATCGCGTATGTGCCGCCACTGCCGAACGTCAGAGTGCCGCCGCTGCCGAAGGACAGCATCCCGCCGCTGCCCATGGTCAACGTGCCGCCGCTGCCCAGCGTGAGCGTGCCGCCGCTGCCCGGTGTGATCGTATCGCCCTGGTTGTAAGTTACTACCCCGCCACTGCCGAGCGCGAGCGTGCCGCCGCTACCCATGGTCAACGTGCCACCGCTACCAAACGTGATCGTACCGCCGCTGCCCATGGTCAACGTGCCGCCGCTGCCCATGGCCAACGTGCCGCCGCTGCCCATCTTCAGCGTGCCGCCGCTGCCCATGGCCAACGTGCCGCCACTGCCCATGGCGAGCGTCCCGCCGCTGCCCATCTTCAGCGTGCCCCCGCTGCCGAAGCCCAGTAGTCCGGCCATGCTGACGTACTCGCCGCCGGTGGCGCCGACCTGCCGCAGATCGATATTGGGCAAATCGTCGTAGCCGCGCAGTGCGATATTCACCTGGCCGTCGAAGTTGATGTCCGCGGGGGCAGTCCAAGTCATCGAGCTGACACTGTGGTCCTCGCGCACCATCGTGGCGCCATCCAGGATGGGGGTGCCGTCGCAGTGCCGGGTGGCGGGACTGCCTGGAACGGTCGATGACCAGGGAACATACCAACGGGTCTGGGGGAAAGTGGGATTGCCCGTCCAGGTTACGGATCCTGCGCTCTCGTCCATCGTGTCCAGCGCCTGCCGCGAAAACGCCAGTACGTTTCCGGGAAGCAGGTCGATCTGGAACAGGTAGTTCATGATGCTCTGGTAGTTGGGCTTGCAATTGCCGCCGTAGGTCAGCGCATAGCTGCCAGCCGTGTCCTCATAGGCGCCGCCGTGCGCGAGGCCGATGGTGTGGCCGAGTTCGTGCATCAGCGTGCCGGCCTGCACGTTCGCCTTTGTATTCTGAGGCTGGTTTGGATTGGGCGCCCACTTGCCCAGCGTCACCGCCGAGTCGGCGCCGCCCAGGTCGGAGTAGCCGGAGATGCTGGACACATTGCCAGAGATGACCGCCAGCATCGGCTCACGCTCGTCGGCTGGTGAAAAGGGCTTGCTATACGTCCAGTCGGCGACTCCAGGCGTCTCAATCGTGATGCCGGTATTGCCCTGGCAGCCTGACACGCTGTACACCCCGTTCAACTCCGGAGCCCCGAGGGCGCCCGAAATCGTCACTCGCGTGGGGCAAGTGCTCCCGTTCAGCGGCGCCCGGGCCGGGGTCGTGATCGTTGCGTTGCCGCCCGAGACGACGATGGAATCCAGGGTCCGCGCGCGCGTGTTCCAGGCCGCCACGGCCAGCGAGCGGCCGAACAGGACGTAGTGGTAGCTGTCCTTCTGCCCGCGCTCGAACCGCGGTCTACAACTCTCCGCGTTGCCCGCGACACAGCCTGCCGGATCGCGCGCCCACACCTTGAAGACCTCCAGCCCGGTCTTCCATCCCACCACGCCGGGTTCTCCGGGGAACTGGCAGAGCCGCGGCGGGTCGACCGTGAGGTCGTCCTGGCAAGTCTCTTCCTGGATCGCGTGGCCGATCAGGTAATGCAGCTTGATGCCGCTGGCATCGAAGGCCTGCTGCACCATGAGCAGCGGGTCTTGCCCGGTGGCGGGATCGGGTTGCGGCAGACGCGAATTCTCGGGATCGCAGGTGCCGTCCGGCTTCACCGCGCTGCACATGTAATCGAGTTGGGCGAACATGTCCTTCTGCCCGTTGACCGCGCCCGGCAATGGCACCCAGGAGCCGTCGCTGACTTCGTTGTAGCCGCCAGCCGACTCCCAGGCATCGAGCAGGCCGTCGCCGTCGCTGTCGTTCACCGCGATGCTGAACACCAGCATGCCGCCAGCCGTGCCCGCTGTTGCCGAGAAGATCTCCGAGTATTGACCTGCGGATCCCTCAGGAGGCGGAAGCGGCGCCAGAGCCGGCATGAACGCGCTGGCCGTGCTGGCCATGTTGAAACGCCTTGCTGCTTCCTGCCCGCTCGCATCGTAGAAGCCGCGGATCGTCAACTGCAGCCCGCCTTTAGCCGCCCAGGCGCCGTCGCAAAGCACGACCGCCTTCAGCGGAACGTCCTTCGACAGCACGCGGTAGATCACGACCAGGCTCGCTCCCGAATTGGACGCAGCGCCGTGGGGCAGCCTTACCGTGTGCGGCCCGGCCGGCAACCGCCTGCCTTCCGCATCCAGCGGCAGGTAGGGCAGCACGTTCGCGCGGTATACGCGCATGACCGTGGAGCCACCGCCGCTGACAAGTTCAGGCGCGGGAACCGGACTGAAGGGCAGGTCGCTCCCCAGTTGCTCACCCGTGATCGCGTAATCGCGGAAGAAGCCGTTCGCCTGGGGGACGTACCCGCTCCATTCCACCGCCTGCCAATAGAGGTACGCCGCCACGATGTCGGCGCCGGCGGGCACGGTGTTGGCGGGATCGGGAGTGCCGGCGTTCGGGATGCTGATCTCCGCCGTGGCCAAGCCGTCGCTGCCTTCCCCTGGGGGCACGAGAGGCACAGAACCGACGGCAAAGTCACCGGTTACAAAGTAGTTGTTATTGAACGTCAGCAGACCCGCGTTCACGGTGAGCGTGCCGGGTACGGTTACTACCGTGTAGTTAGTCAGAGTCGGCACGGTTGTGAAGGTGATGGGATACGTGCCGGCGGGGCTGCCGAAATCCGCGGTCGTGAGTCCCAGGCTGCCGCCGACGATTGCCGGCGTGTCACCGTTCACCAGTCCGAAGTAGCTGGCGGTCAGCAGGGGCACCGTGCTCCCGAGGCCCATGGACTTGTTGTCGGCGATGATGGTCAACGGCGCCGGGTTCACGGTGAGCGTAGCGCTACCGTACGCGATTTGGTATCCGTCCTTTGCCGCACCGGAGCAGCTGATTACATGCGTGCCGACCGGCGGCGCCGCCATGCCGGGTACGCCGCAGGTTGCGCCGGTGTCCAGGCTCTGGCCATCTGGCAGGCCAGTGACCGTGTAAGCAAACGTCGGCACACCGCCATAGTGCATCGTTTGACTAATTGGGGTGATGTTCAACGTGCCCACCGGCGCAGTCACGGTCAGCGTGCCGGGGAGGTAATCGATAATGTACCCGCCCTTGGCGGCGCCGGAGCAGGTGATCGGATACCTTCCGACTGTGCTGGCCGAGGTCGCTGTCGTGGTGCAGGTGGGCGGCGTGTCCAGGTCAGGGCTGGGGGTCACGCTGTAAGTCAGCGTGGGCACGGTCCCGCCGTAGGTCACGGTCTTGTTGTCGGCGGTTATCGTTATGTACCCCGCAATGGCGGGGTCAGGCGTATATGTCAACGCCAGAGCCAGCGAATGCCGGTAGCCGGCGGAGATGGCCGCCGGAGCCTGCGGTCCAACGACGTGAACGGGCGTCGGATTGGCCTCAACAGTCGTGGCGCCATTCCCCAACTGCCCGAAGCTGTTCCAGCCCCAGGCCAACAGCAAGCCGTTGCTCTTCACCGCCAGAGCGTGGTTGTAACCGGCGGCAATGGCGACAATTCCCGGCAAGTAGTGATCGGCGTCGGTCACCACCACCGGCGCCGGAACAAGGCTCGCGCCCGTCGTACCGTTGCCCAATTGGCCAATGCCGTTGTTTCCCCAAGCCCGGACGGTGCCGTCGGCTTTCAGCGCCAGGCTGAAGTTCGATCCGGCGGCAATAGCCACCACCCCGGTGAGATAGCCGCCCGGGTCGGAAGGATCGACCACCTGTACGGGCGCGGGATCCGGCAGCGGGGATGGGGCACTCTGGTTGTTGCCTAACTCCCCATCAGCGTTGCGCCCCCAGGCCCAGACAGTCCCATCGCTCTTCAGCGCCAGGCTGTGCAACCCGCCTGCGGCAATCGCCACGACCCCGGAAAGGTATCCGCCGCCTACCCCGCTGGGGACCTGCGCCGGCGCGGATCGGCTGGTGTACGGGTCCGGGGGAGTTCCCAACTGCCCCCAGTCGTTCGCGCCCCAAGCCCACACGGTGCCGCCGCCGCCCAGAGCCAGGCTGTGGTAGGCCCCGGCGGCAACGGCCACCACCGAGGCGCTGATGTGGCCTACCGGGTGGGGCAGGTAGCTGACCGGAATATCCGTGAACCCCGATTGAAGCACCGTGCCCACGCCGGTCTGACCATTCTCGTTTTGGCCCCACGCATGGACCGCGCCCCTGCTCGTAAGCGCCAAGGCATGGTGCTCACCGGTGGCGACCGCTTTCACCAGAATACTCTGCATCACTTGAGTGGGAAGGCTTGTGCCTGCCTGCCCCTCGCCAATGCCCATCTCGCCATAGGCGTTGTTGCCCCAAGTCCATACGGTGCCGTCGGCTCGCAAGCCCACGCTATGGAAGCCACCCGCCGAGATTGCCGCGAGCCCGGTGAGCGCGTCCACGGCCGTTGGGACGCTGCTGGTCCCGCCCGTGTTTCCCAGGGAACCGTTCGTGTTGTCTCCCCAGGCGGCGCCGATGGCCTGGCTTCGAATCGCGAGGCTGGCGTTGCCAGCGCCTGCAATGGCCACCACATCCGAAAGGCCGCTGCTCGCCACGGGCACGGGCCGTGTGCCGCTCAGAGTATTGGTGCCGTCGCCCCGTTGACCCTGGGTGCCGTAACCCCAAGCCAGCAGCGTACCGTCCGTGGTCAGCGCGAGACTGTGATTGCCGCCGCAGGCGATGAGACTCACGTTGGAAAGCATGTCGGAACCGTCGGTATTGCTGACCTGCACCGGCGTGAGGCGGTCGGTCTCGGAGCCATCGCCGAGTTGACCCCTCTGATTAGACCCCCAGGCCCAAACCGTGCCGTCGCTCTTGAGGGCCAGAACGTGAGTGGAGTTGCTGGAGGCGATGGCTGCTACTTCGCTTAAACCGCTCACCGGCCCTGGCGTGCTGCGGTACGAAACGGAGCTTCCATCGCCCAGCGTGCCGTACTGGTTGTATCCCCATGCCCAAACCGTGCCGTCGCTCCTGAGCGCCACGCTGTGGAGGACACCTCCGGCAATGGCCTTCACCGCCGACACTCCGCTCACGATCTGTGGGGTAGCACTGAATCCGCCGGCGACGCTCCCCAATTGGCCGAAATTGTTTCGTCCCCACGCCAGTACCGTGCCGTCACTGAGTAACGCTAGGCTGTGGAGACTCCCCGCCGCGATCGCGACCACACCCGACAGGTGTCCCACGCCACCGACACCAATCACCTGCACCGGCGTGGGACTCGGCGTTGTACTGCCATCGCCCAACTGCCCGGAGGCGTTCGCGCCCCACGCCCAGACCGTGCCGTCGCCCCTGAGTGCAAAGCTGGAATTCCCGCCGCCAGCCAGGGCAACGACGCCAGACAGATGACCGACACCGCCTGGACCGAGAACCTGCACGGGTGTGTATCTGGTGCCGATGGTGCCGTCGCCCACCTGTCCAGAGTCGTTCAAACCCCAGCTCCAGACTGTGCCGTCGGGACTCAGCGTCAATCGGTGATAGTCACCGCCGGCTATCGCCACCGTGGCTCCTAGACCGCTCACGGCGGCGGGCACGTTTGGTTCGTCGTAGATCAGCGAGCCCCATCCAAAGACCTGCCCAATCACCCGGGGCGTTCGTGGGTCTCCCGCGCTGGACGGCACTGTGGCGGCGAAGATCAGGGCGAGCACGAGCGCCATCCGAGCCAGACGCGTGATGACCCGTGCTACCGGATACGCTGGGGCAAAGCGGGTGGCACCGCGCAGCGACGGTTTCATGGCGTGCTCCTTCAGAGAATGGACGGCAGATTCACGCGTGGCGCACGGCCTGACCTCGCGGCCGGGCACCCCGAGCGAGCAACTGACGGTTCCAGAGTGAACGGGTGGGTGTGCCAGACGATAGGAAGCACGAGAGGGGTCTCCGCTCGCCCCCGTGACCGCGGCCAGGCGCGGTCGAGAAGCTTGTTGGCGGTCACATCCCTATCCTCTACGTGTGCGCGTTCCGCCGGCGCACGCAGGCACCGCCCGCGCGAGCCCGCGCCGCCCGCAATGTGCTCTCTACTTGCTTATGCGCAAAACGGAGGCGAAATGGATCGGGGGGGAGGGGCAAGGGCTAAGGCGAGAGGCGAGAGAGGGAAAAGGCGGGGGGCCCAGGGAAACCCACAAGTCTCGACGCAGCCCGACGCCACCCAAGTCACTTCTTGCGGCTCTGAACCACGTTATCGGGGTTCGAATCCCTGCCTCCCAGCCACACTTCGAACGCTCCCGACCCGCGCTCGACGCGCGGCGTCAGCCCCTCGGAATCCGTGTCGCCGCGAGCACCCGCATGCGACCGTCGTCCTGTCAGGGCTCCAGGTTCATCTTCCGCAGCAGGGCTGGGTAGCGCGGATGGGTATGCAGCGGATCGTAATTGGGATGAACATGGCAGTGAAGCATCAGGGGCTCGTGCTCGTCGACGGCCTTCTCGAACCAGTCGAAGGCTCCGTCCATCTCTCCGAGGCCTAGACGAATGACCGCGAAACTCCAGGATGGAACGTACTGCGTGTGAGCGCGTTCCCGCAATTCCTCGAGGAGTTGCAGGGCCTCTCCTGTCCGGCCCGTCTGGGCATAAGCCCATCCGAGATTTCCCAAAGCGAACGAACTGCGTCCCGTCAGCTGCGCCAGCGTTTCGATGGCTCGAACCGCCTCGTCATGCTTCCCCATGTGGAAGGAGCAAGATCCGAGAAGAATATGAGTCCAGGATTGCGGATCAATTTCGAGCGCAGCGTGGCACTGCGTGATGGCCCGGTCCCACTCCCGCTTGAGGAGGTAGTTGTAGCCGAGGCGCGACTGCAGTATGGCTGACAGCGGATCCATCTCCACGGCCTTCAGATATGCCGCGATTGCTTCATCCAGGCGCTTCATGGGGTCAAGGTAATAGAAGTCGTACCAAATCAAGACATCCTCTGACCTCGGATCGATCTCCAATGCCCGGTTGAATTCAAGTTCCGCCCCCGTCCAGTCGAACTCGCCGGCCCGGAGCGCGCCCATCATCGCGTGGGCCTCCGCGAGTTGGTCATCGAGTTGGAGCGCCCTCCTCGCAGCCCGATCGGCTTGCGCGATGGCGGCTTTCGGCGGCATGACTCCGGACGTTCCCAGCATCGTGTAGAACCCGGCCAGGCCCTGCCAGGCGAGCGCATAGTCCGGATCCAGCGCGATGGCCTGCTCGTAGTACTCTTTGCTTTTCGCAAGACCTTCCGGCGTAAACCTGAAAAGCTGATAGCGCGCCTTCAAGTAGAGGTTGTAGGCTTCCACGTTCTCCGTGTGCCGCTTCACCAGCGGCCGGTCCGCCACGAGCCGCACGCGCAACTTCTCCACGATGGCCTGCGAGATCTCGTCCTGAATGGCGAACACGTCCGTCATCTCCCGGTCGAAGCGCTGGCTCCAGAGGGGATACCCGTCGCCGGCCATGACCAGTTGCGCCGTCACCCGGATGCGGTTGCCCGACCGGCGCACGCTGCCTTCGAGAACGTGCTCGACGTTGAGCCGCGTGCCGATCTCGCGCACATCCACGTCCCTGCCTCGGAACGCGAACGCCGACGTGCGCGCCATGACCCGCAGTCCGGGCACGTGCGCCAGCGCATCGATGATGTCCTCGGCCAGGCCGTCGCCGAAGTACTCGTTCTCCTTGTCTGCGCTCAGGTTCGCAAACGGCAGCACCGCCAGCGACGGCGTGCGCGCGGGCTCCGCGAGACCCGGAGCGGCCTCCCGGCCCGACTCGCGCTCGCGCTTCAGTCGCTGGAGATCCACCACCAGGTCGGCAGCCGACTGGTACCGCAACGCGCGGTCTTTTTCCAGAAGCCTGTTGACGATGCGCTCCAGCGCCGCTGGCAGCTCGGGGTTCAGCCGCAACGGCGCGGCCGGCGCCATGTGGAGGATCGCGCCGAGCACCGCCCCGGCCGTCGCACCCTGGAACGGCGCGCGGCCCGTGACCATTTCATAGAGCACCACGCCAAACGAGAACAGGTCAGTGCGCCCGTCCAGCCCCTCGCCCCGCACCTGCTCCGGCGACATGTACCCCACCGTCCCCAGCGCGACGCCCGCGCCGGTCATCCACTCCGCAGGGACGGTCGGCGCCTCCGCGGCCGCACGCGCGTCCGCCGCCACCTTTGCCAGCCCGAAGTCGAGCAGCTTGGCCGACCCGCGCGCGGTCACGAAGACGTTGGCGGGTTTGATGTCGCGGTGGATGATCCCCTTCGCGTGGGCTGCTTCCAGCGCGTCAGCCAGTTGCAGCGCAAGCTCCACAACCTCCGGCGCGGGCAACGGTCGGCCCTGAATGTGCTCCTTCAGCGTCTGGCCTTCGAGCAGTTCCATCGCGATGAACGGCTCACCAGCGGCTTCGTCGATGTCGTGGATGGTGCAGATGTGGGGATGGTTCAGCGCCGAGGCGGCGCGGGCTTCGCGCTGGAACCGATCGAGCGCGTGCCGGTCGCTGGCGAGATCGGCGGGCAGGAACTTGAGCGCCACCTGCCGGCCAAGGCGGGTGTCCTCGGCCTGATAGACGGTCCCCATTCCGCCGCGTCCGAGCAGCTTCAGGATGCGGTAATGGGAAACCGTCCGGCCGACCACAACACCTCCCGGGGGTGACGCCGAGAGCGACGGCCGCAGGCAACGACCCTGCCGCCCGGATTATAGACAGGATCACTCTCGCGGGCCAGCGGCGGCTCCAACGACCCCTCGGTGATCTTCACCGGGGCAGGAGCTTCTCCATCGGCACCTTCGCCGGCACGCGCTCGGCCGGGAGGAAGCTGCGGATGGCCTTGGGCCGGACCAGTTGCCCGGATCGGTTCTCGCCGAGCGCCACCACCGAGCCGTCCGAGAGGAAGAGGAGGACGTGCAGGGAGACGACGATCTCCGCCAGCGTGCAGCCCGCGGGGTCAATCCAGATCGGGCTCCGCCGCCATTCGCCCCGGGGTCAGGTGCGCCCCACGGACCCCGCGGAGCAACTCGGCGTGGATTTCACGAATCAAGCAAACGGACAGCGGCAACTCATGGAGCCGGCGCAGTCCGCACGCCATGGCCGCAACGTAGTTGACGACTTCTGGATTGGATCCGCGTGACATGGGACGCGGACCTGCGACGGGACTCAGGTGCGTGGCACTATCACGAGTTCCGTGGTGGGAGGTGGAACGCCGTCAGCGAGAAGGGTTATCGACAACGCTACCTGTTGAACGCGTACCGTGTGCTGCTGACGAGAGCCCGGCAGGGGATGGTCGTCTTCGTTTTGCCGGGTGAGTCATCGGACCCGACCTGAAAGCCAGCCTTCTACGATCAGACCTATGACTGCCTCGCTGGGCTGGGCCTCCCGGAGGCGTAGCCTCGCCGACAAGTGACTGCTCCGCAACGCCCCCGACGACGGCGTCGTGTGCGAACCTGTGCGAGAACTTCCGTTCGGAGCTCTACCTTCAGTCGTGACTCTGGCGCCGGAGGAGAAGGTGCCCAGGTGCCGCCTACCTCCGGGGAGCCGGCGCGCCGGGCGGCGACGCCAGCAATGCGTTCAGATCACCTTCCATCCGGCGCCGCAGCTCACTCGACGAGGCCGAGCCGACGAGGTTCTTCAGCTCGAATGGGTCCTGCTGAAGATCGTAGAGCTCGTTCATGCCCTCGAGCTCGCGGTAGCGGACGAACTTGTAGCGCTCGTCACGCACGGCGTCGTAGCCCATCTTCAGGATGCGCGGAAAGACGATGTCCGTCGTGTACTCGATCAGGAAGGAACGCCGCCAGTCGGGAGGAGGGCCCTGGGCGTCAAAGAGCGGCACCAGGGACCGGCCGTCGATGCCCGGCAACGGCTTTGCAGCGGCCAGGTCCAGGATCGTGGGCGCGATGTCGATGGTCAGCGCCAGGGCCGCCGGTGTCGCGCCCGCGCGGACCTTCGGCGGGTACCGGACGAGCAGGGGCAGCCGAATCGACTCCTCGTAGGCCAGGCGCCGCTCGTCGCTCAGGCCGTGCTCGCCATAGAAGTAGCCGTTGTCGCCCACCAGCATGATGACGGTCTTGTCGAGGACGCCTTGCTGCGCGAGCGCCTCCATGATCCTGCCGAGGCTCTCGTCGACCGCTGCCAGCATGCGCAGCCGGTCGCGAATGGTCTCGTCGGGCGTGACCGTCGCCGGGCCCAGCGGGGCCAGGCCCTCGATGCGGCGTGCGAGCGCCGGCTTGTCGCGCGGCGGCACGCCGTAGTTCGCCCGGCGAGGGATGGGCACGCCGGCATAGAGGTTCTTGTGACGTTCCGCGGGAATGAACCCCCCTTCGCCAATCGGGACGGTGCTGCCGTCTGCCTGCTGGACGATGTTGGGATGGAGCGCCTTGTGCGAGAGCATCAGCAGAAACGGGCGGGCGCGTTCTCCGCCGATGAAGCGCAGCGCACGCTCGGTGAAGATGTCGGTGACGTAGCCGGTTACCCGGGCCAGGCGGCCATTCTCGTAGAGCTCCGGGTCGATCGCCTCGCCCTGGCCTTTCATCCCGGACCAGTCGTCGAACCCCGGCCTCGGCGTGGGGTCGTTCCCCATGTGCCACTTGCCGATGAAGCCGGTGCGGTACCCGTTGGCGTGGAGCACGCGCGCGAAGGTCTGCAGCTCGTGGCTCCGCGCGCTGCGCTCGGTGTTGTCGAGGATGCCGTGGTGGCGGGTGTACAACCCGGTCACGATGCTGGCGCGGCTGGGAGAGCACAGCGGCGTCACCGCGAACATGTTCCTGAACTGCGCGCCTTCACGGGCCAGTCGGTCGATGTTGGGCGTCCGAGCGAAGGGGTGCCCGGCCGCGCCGAAGTCGTCGAACCGGAGATCGTCGACCACGATGAGCAGGATGTTCGGCCGGTCCGGGGCGGCGGCGCTCCCCGCCGATGCCAGCAGGGACACTCCGAGCAGCACGGACAGCCGTACGAACGACTTCGCGAGCGTCATGGGGTCCTTTCGACGCCCCCGGCAAGAGGCCAACGCCAGGGGCTTCCATCGATCGATTGAAACACGCGTGCCCGGCGCGCCTGACCGAGGGCTTTGGCGGCCGCGCGCCCGCCGCCATCAATCGCTCGAGCTGGATCCGATGTCTCGACGCAACTGCGGACGGCGTTGCTCTTGAACACGGGCCGCTCCTCTTGCGCATGCCAGGGTGGACCCATCATAGCGCGCTCTCCACCGGGAATCGGAAAGGGCACGGGAAAGGCGACGCGCCCCGGGGCAGCGGCAGCGGTGATGTGGCCGTCGTAGCTGCAGCCACCACCGCCGCCGGTGCTAAGATCCACCGGAATCGAGGGACCCATGAGAGCTTCCATGCGCATGCTGCTGCCCGCCATCGCCCTTTGCGCCGCTTCGGCGCTGCCGGCCTCCGGCGCCGACCGCGTGAAGACGGCGAACGGCATTGTCGAATCCACCGTGCCGCCCAGGAACGGCGTCCGCAGCTTCAAGGGACTTCCATTCGCGCAGCCGCCCGTGGGCGACCTGCGCTGGCGCGAACCGCAGCCGGTGAAGGACTGGCCCGGGGCGCGCAGTGCCGACAAGTTCGGCCCCACCTGCATGCAACGGCTCTCCCCGAACGCGGACTACTGGCTGCGCGGCGACGGCATGAGCGAGGACTGTCTGTACCTGAACGTCTGGACGCCCGCGAAGTCGGGCCGTGAGAAGCTGCCGGTGCTCGTCTATATCTTCGGCGGCGGATTCCAGAACGGCGACGGCTCCGAGCCGCGCTATGACGGCGAGAGCATGGCCCGTAAGGGAATCGTCACCGTGTCGGTGAACTACCGCACGAACGTCTTCGGCTTCTTCGTGCATCCGGACCTCACCAAGGAGTCGCCGCACCACGCCTCGGGCAACTACGGCCTGCTCGACCAGGTGGCGGCGCTTCGGTGGGTGCAGCAGAACATCGCCGCGTTCGGCGGCGATCCAACGCGGGTGACCATCGCCGGCGAATCGGCGGGGTCGATTTCGGTCAGCGCGCTGATGGCCTCTCCGCTCTCCAGAAGCCTGATGGCTGGCGCGATCTGCGAAAGCGGCGCGGCGATTGCCAGCTTGCCTCCCCGGCCGCTCGCTGAAGCGGAGCAGAACGGCGTGAAATTCGCCGCCGCCGCGGGGGCGGAGTCGCTCGCCGCCCTCCGGGCGATGAGCGCGCAACAACTCCAGGACGCCGCGGCCAGGGCGCAGGGCGTGCGTTTCAGCACGGTCATGGACGGGTACTTCCTGTCGAAGACGCTGACCGAGATCGCGCTGGCCGGCGAGCAGGCCAAAGTCCCGCTGCTGGCGGGCTCGAACACCGAGGAGCAGGGCGCGCGTGCGGTGCTGGCAGCCGGCGACCCCACGCCGGAGACGCTCGCCGCGGCAATCAGGAAGTTCTACGGCGAGAAGGCCGAGCCCGTGCTGAAGGCGTATGCCGCCACGACGACCGACGAGGTCTTCGAGGCTGCCATGCACCTGGCCAGCGCCCGCTTCATCTCGTACGGCACCTGGAAATGGACCGAGTTGCACATGCAGACGGGCGGCAAGCCGGTGTACCGCTACCTGTACGCCAAAGTGCGCCCCCCGTATCTCGGGATGCCAGGCCAGCCCCCGCCGGCACCTCCCGCGCCCGCACCGGGCAGCGCGCAACCGCCGCAAGCGCCGCGCGGCGCGGTGCACTCCGCCGAGATTCAGTACGCCATGGGCAACCTGGATCTCGACAAGCGTTATACGTGGGAGCCTGCTGACTACGACGTCTCGAAGGCGATGCAGGCCTACTTCGTGAACTTCATCAAGACGGGCAAGCCCGACGGTCCGGGGCTTCCGCCCTGGCCGGCCTACAGGCCGGAGACCGGCTACCAGCGCATGCGGATCGACGTGACTTCGCAGGCGGAGCCGGAACCGCACCGCAGCCGGTATCTCGCGCTGGACGCCGTCGTCGGACGGTAGGGCAACCCCGCAAGTCGCGCGACATTCCGGCGTGCAGGGCTGATGCGATGTCCACGTCCGCACGGTCCTTCTTGAACTACATAGATGTTCTATGCATACTTTATCTATGTATGTCAGCCCGTGCCCCGCGAGCTCCCTGGCACAGCCGCCCAACTACTCTGGCGGCGGTCCCGGGCAGCAGCAGACGCCGCCGATTCGATGAGCATCAACAAAGACCTCGTCGCGGCCTCGTCGACGGCCCTGGTGCTGGCCATCCTGGCCGAGGGGGACAGCTACGGCTACGCCATCCTCAAGCGGGTTCGCGATCTCTCCGGGGGCGAGTTGGAGTGGACCGACGGCATGCTCTACCCGGTCCTACATCGGCTGGAACGCTCCGCGCTCGTCGAAGCCCGATGGGCGAAGGCGGAGTCGGGAAGGCAGCGAAAGTACTACCGGATCACGGATGCGGGGCGCGGGCAGCTGGCCGACGAGCGCCGCCAGTGGCAGACCGTCGACAAGACACTCGGGAAGATCTGGAGCTGACGCCATGGACCAGACACACGCCAACAACCCGGCGGCGGACTCGCTCGAAAAGCAGGTCGAGGCGTGGCGGGCCCACCTGCGCAAGAGCCGGGCCATCACGGTTCAGGACGCGGCCGAGCTGGAAGACCACCTCCGCGAACAGATCGGATCTCTCCGAAACGACGGGCTGTCGGAGGATGAGGCCTTCCTCGTGGCGGTGAAGCGGCTTGGAGCCATCGATGCCTTGACTCGGGAGTTCGCCCGCGAACATTCGGACCGCCTCTGGAAACAGCTCGTCCTCTCGGGCGACGAAGGCCACGGCGGCGCCGGATCGGCCAACGCGGGCTGGTCCCTCAGAATGTGGGTCGCCCTCGGCCTGGCCCTCGCGGCGGCCGTGGCGATCAAGATCCCGGCCCTGTTCGGGATCACGTTCCACACCGAACTTGGCACCGCGTTCTACGCGCGCAACCTCAGCTTCTTCGCGTTCCCATTCATCGCCGCGTACTTCGCGTGGGAGCGGCCGCTCCCGCTGCGCGGCCGGCTGGCGCTGGCTGCCGTCTTCGCTGCGGCGGCCGTCGCCGTGAACGCGTACCCCTTCGCCTTCTCGCCGAAAGGCGAACCGGGGCACACCTTCATTCTCACCATGCTCCACCTGCCCATCGCCCTCTGGATCGGCGTGGGCTTCGCGTACGTCGGCGGACGGTGGGTGGGCAGCGACAGGCGGATGGACTTCATCCGCTTCACCGGCGAGCTGTTCATCTACTACGTGCTCATCGCGCTCGGCGGCGGCGTGCTCATGGCCCTGTCCGTGGGCATCTTCGAGGCGATCGGCATCAAGATGGAGCCGTACCTCCAGCACTGGATCGTGCCGTGCGGCGCCGTCGGCGCAGCCGTCGTGGCCTCCTGGCTCGTGGAAGCGAAGCAGAGCGTCATCGAGAACATGGCGCCGGTCCTCACGCGGATCTTCGCGCCGCTGTTCGCCCTGCTGCTCATCGCCTTCATCGTGACGATGGCGACAACGGGACGGGCGATCGGCCTCGGCCCGCGACGCGATCGCGCCGCCGGGCCTCATGGACTGGATCCAACTGACGCTGGTCGGGACGGCGCTCGTGGTGGACGTCCTGGCGCTCTGGGCCATCGGGAGCCGGATATTCGAATTCGGGTTCACGCCCAACCGCGTCGCGGCCCTGGGCGAGAACATCGTCCTCCTGGTCAATCTGGGCGGTTCGGCGGTCCTCTATGCCGGGTTCATCAGGGGCCGCGACGCGTTCTCGCGACTGTGCGACTGGCAGCAGTTCTACCTGTACGTCCTCGCCGCCTGGGCGGCCGTGGTCGCCCTGCTCTTCCCGGTGGTGTTCGGGTTTGCCTGATCGGTCGGGGACCGGGGGCAGATGACGCCCCCCTCCCTGTAATAACTCGCCACCTGGTGCGTCTAGGCTGGTGAGGCACGAGACGTGACCACGGCCAGCCTGACAATCGTCTACGATCAGCCGATCGCCATGACTCCCACGACTGCACGGGCTGGGTTTGCCGAAGCTTACAACCGCCACTACGACGCGGTCTTCCGCGCGGCCCTGCGCGTCACCGGCAATCCGGCCGACGCGGAGGACGTCCTGCAGACGGTCTTCCTGCGCCTCCTGGCCCAGGGCGGCGAAGTCGAGGCCGCTCCGCCGCCGGTGGCGTACTTCCGGCGCGCGGCCGTCAACGCGGCCGTCGATGTGCTGCGCCGCCGGGCGGTTCACGCCGAGTCGGTGTACGACGAGCAGGCGCCGCATGCCGCCGTCGAGCCCCCGTCGCTGCTGAAGGAACAGCTCCGGCGTGCCATCGCCACCCTCGAGCGCGACGATGCGGCACTGTTCCTGCTGCGTCACGTGGAAGGGCTGTCGATTGAAGAGCTGGCTGGGATGTTCCAGCTCGAGAAGAACAACGTAGCCGTCCGGCTCCATCGGATCCGGCGCCGGCTGCAGGCGGAGATGGAACGATAGCCGCGCCGAAGCTCCGGAGTCGCAAGCGGAGCGGGGGCGGGCAGGAGGCGGGCGATGTCAGAGGATCGACTCGAACAGGCACTGCAGGAAATGAAGCAGGAAGACGTCGACGCGGCGACGGTCGACGCCGCGCGGGCGCGCGTGTGGAACAAGGTTGCTGGCGCCGCCGGCTGCGCCGAGTTCCGGGCCGACTTCCGGGCCTACCTGGGCGGCGAGCTCGCCGACAGCCGTCGCGTGCTGATTGAAGACCACCTCAGCCGCTGCCCCGCGTGCCGCACCGCGATGGCCGGGCAGAAGGGCGAACGGCGCGTGATCGCCATGCCGCAGCGGTCGTCCTCGCGCTGGATGCGATGGGGATCGCTGGCCGCGGCGGCCGTCCTGGTCCTCTCGGTCCTTTATCTGAGCCGCGACGCCATCGACGCGATGATGGCTCCCGGCGGCCCTCGCGCGACGGTCGTCTCCGCCGACGGCGGCTTGTACCGCCTGCCCGGTGGAGCGCTGAAAGCCGGCGCCGCCATCAGCGAGAAGGAAGTGGTCCGCACGGGCCCGGGAGCGCACGCTGTGCTGCGGCTCGCCGACGGCTCGATGATCGACGTCAACGAGCGGACCGAACTGTTCGTCACCGCCGCCTGGAGCGGACGCGCCATCCACCTCCAGCGCGGCGACATCATCGTCTCGGCCGCGAAGCAGCGGCGCGGCCACCTGCAGGTGCTGACGCGCGATTCGATCGCCTCCGTGAAGGGAACGGTCTTCGCGGTGTCGGCCGGCATGGGCGGGTCGGTCGTCTCGGTCGTGGAAGGCTCGGTGGCGGTGAACCAGCCCGGCAGGGACGTGGTGCTCAGCCCCGGCGAGCAGGCCACGTCGAACCCGGCACTGGCTTCGTCGGTCGAGGATGCCGTCGCGTGGAGCCCCGAAGCGGCCGACTACCTGGAGCTGCTCGCGTCGTTCGTGAAGATTGAGCGTCAGCTGGCCGACATGAACCCCGCCGAGTTGCGCACCAGCTCGACACTTCTCTCGTATCTTCCCGCGGGGGCGTTCGTCTACGGTGCCGTTCCGAATCTCGGCGGAAGAATCGGCCAGGCGCTGGCGCTGGCCGACGAGCAGTCGTCCGAGAACGCCGCGTTCAGCGCCTGGTGGAACTCCGAGACAGGGCGGCAGTTGAGACAGATGGTCGACCGCGTCCAGTCGGTGAGTTCGCTGCTGGGCGACGAAGTCGCGTTCAGCGTGGGCATGCAGGCGCCCGGCCAGGAAGCGCCGATGGTCATCGCGCGCGTGCAGCCCGGGAGGCGGGCGGCGCTGGCGAGCACGCTCGATGGGCTGTTCGCGGAGACGGGCGAGCCCACCCTGCCGTATTCGGTGACCGACGATCTGATGGTCGTGTCGAACTCGGCGGAGAACCTGGCGTGGGCCCTCGGCCACCTGGGCCAGGGCGCCGGTTCGCCGTTCGCGGCCGCGATCAAGGAACGGTACCAGCGCGGCGTCGGCTGGCTGGTGGGCATCGACGCCGCGCCGGTCGTCGCGATGGCCAAGGGCGACGATGCGCCGCCGGTGGAGCTGGCGGGCATGGTCGGACTGAAGTACCTGTTCCTGGAGCAGCGGGCCCCGGCGGGCGCGGAGGAGAACGAGATCACGTTCGTGTTCCCCGGCGAACGCAAGGGCATGGCCTCGTGGCTGGCCGACTCGGGCTCGGGCGGTGCGGCGGAGTATCTGCCGGCCGACGCGCTCGTGGCCGGCTACGTGTCGACGCGCGAGCCCTGGCAGCTTTTCCAGGAACTCAGCGCGCTGATGACGAAAGAGAACGAGACGCTTACCGGCGGCCTGGCCGAGGCCAACGACAAGCTCGGCGCGGGCTTCCTCGAGAACCTGACGGCGGCCGTGGGGACCGAATCGGCCTTCGCGCTGCACGGGTTCTCCGTCAACGGCCCCACGTGGACCATGGCCGTGCTGGCCAACGACTCGTCGGTCATCGACAACTCGCTCCGGAAACTGGCCGACGCGTTCAACGCCGAGCTGTCAGCCGAGGAGCAGGTTCACCGGATTGCCATCGGCCAGGAAATCGCCGGCGGGCGCACCTGGACGACGATGAAGGCGGGAGGGGTTCCGTTCGGGGTCACGTGGACCTACGATCAAGGCTATCTGGTGGCGGCATCGGATCGCGGTTCGGCGGAGCGGGCGATCGCAACCCGGAACGGCGGATCGCCGCTGGTCTGGTCGCCGGCGTTCCTGGCCCAGCTACCCTCGTCGGCCGGGATGCACCCATCGGCGTTCGCCTGGCTGAACACGAAGGGGGCGCTCGGGATCTTTACGGCGCTGGCCCCGAACCCGGCGTTGACGAAGCTGCTGGGCGAGCGCGAGGCGGTGCTCGTGGTCGTCGACGGGAAGGCGGACCAGATCCGTGCGGCCAGCCGTACTCGTCTAACAGGATTGATCATGGACGTGATGCTGCTCGAGGGTGTGAGCCGGACGCCTTGAACACCAAACCGGTCGTCGAACTCGAGAACCTGAAGGTCCGGCTGGGACGGCGGGAGATCCTGCACGGGATCTCCTGCCGTCTCGGTGTGTCCGGCACGGGCAAGGCGGTGGGTCTGCTGGGGCCCAACGGGGCGGGTAAGTCCACCCTGATCCTGACGCTGCTCGGCTTCCTGCGGCCGAGCGCCGGCAGCGCCCGCATTCTCGGCCTCGATTGCCGCCGCGGCATGGGCGCGGCCCGGTCGCGCATCGGCTACATGCCCGAGAACGACGCGTTCATCGGCGACATGACGGCGGTCGCGTTTTTGCGCCAGATGGCCGAGCTCTCCGGCCTTCCGCCGAAAGCCGCGCTCGAGAAGGCCCACGAGGTGCTCTTCCACGTGGGACTCGGCGAGGCGCGCTACCGCGAGCTGCGCACCTACTCGTACGGGATGAAGCAGATGGCCAAGCTGGCCCAGGCGATCGTGCATGGGCCGGAGCTGGTCGTGCTCGACGAGCCAACCAACGGCCTCGATCCGGCGGCGCGCCGGCGCATGCTCAAGCTGGTCGGCGAGATGAAGAACGAGCAGGGGATGAGCGTGCTCATCTGCTCGCACCTGCTGCGCGACATCGAGCAGGTGTGCGATGAAGCGGTGATCATGAAAGACGGCGCGATCGTCCACCAGTGCAACCTGGAAGAAGAGCGGCGGTCGAACAGGCGGTTCGTCGAGCTCGAAGTGACGGGCGACGACGGGAACCTGCGCGCGGCGCTGCCGGAGATTGGCGCCGAGGGCGTGTCCGAGGGCGGCGGGCGCTGGCGCATCGTCCTGCCCCTGGGGGTTGAGTTCGAAGCGGTCTGGGCGCTGGCGGCGCGGCAGAACCTCCTGGTGCGGAAGCTCACGCATCGCAGGGACACCCTCGAGGAGATCTTCCTGAAGGCGATGGGGCACCTGGCGCACACGCCGGGAGAGCAGTTGGGGACGTAAGCGCCATGGCAGTCTACAAGCGCGGCTACCGGCGCTACCGCGGGCCCCTCACGGGGAGCTGGACGCGGTTCATGGTGCTGCCTCGCCACGCCTGGGGACGGCTCTATCAGCAGCGCCTCGTCCTCATGCTCACGATGCTGGCGATGGTGTGGCCGCTGCTGTGCGCCGGGTTCATCTACCTGACGAACCACGTGGAGCTGCTGCAGGGTCTCGAGCCGGAGTTCCGCCAGTTCATCCAGGTGGACGGGCGGTTCTTCTCGATCTTCATGTACGTCCAGGCCGGTTTTGCCGTGTTCCTCGCTGCGCTGGCCGGGCCAGGCCTCATCGCGCCGGATCTCGCGAACAACGCGCTGCCGCTCTACTTCAGCCGGCCGCTCACGCGGTGGAGTTACGCCCTGGCCAGGCTGATGGTGCTCGTGGGCATGCTGTCGGTCGTCACCTGGGTCCCCGGCCTCATCCTCTTCGGGCTGCAGGTGGGGCTGGCGGGCGGGTGGTGGTTCTGGTCCAACTGGACGCTCGGCGCGGGCATGGTGGCGGGGTTCGTGCTGTGGCTGCTGGTGCTGAGCCTGGTGGCGATGGCGAGCTCCGCGTACGTGAGGTGGCGGGTGGTCGCCGGGGCGGTGAGCCTGGCGTTCTTCTTCATCCTGACCGGCGTGGCCGAGATGATCAACAACGTGTTCCGGGTGAACTGGGGGCACGTGATCGACCCGGCCTGGGCGGTCAACCAGGTGTGGTGCGCACTGCTCGGCGTCGCGCCTCCTGAGGGCCCGGGCGCGGTGCCGTCGGCGCTGGCGCTCGCCGCGATCATGGTGCTGCTGGCGGCGGTCATCGAACGACGGCTTCGGCCGGTGGAGATCGTCAGATGAGCGCACCCGCCGTCGTCTTCGAGGAGGTGTCGAAGTTCTACGGCGAGGTGCTCGGCGTGAACCGCGTCACGCTGAACATCCCGCCGGGGATCACGAGCCTGGTCGGGCCGAACGGCTCGGGCAAGACCACGCTCATGAACCTCATGACCGGCCTCATTCACCCGGCCTCATTCACCCGGACCACGGCCGCATCCTCATGCGCGGCATCTCGCCGCGCGACCCGGAAGCCCTGATGCGGATCACCGGCTACGCCACGCAGTACGACACGGCGCCGCGCTGGGCCACCGGGTTCACGTTCATCACGACCGGGCTGCGGCTGTTCGGGTATGGTCGGGCGGAGGCGGAAGAGAAAGCGTGGAAGGCGCTCGAGCGCCTGGGGCTGACCGAGGCGGCGAACCGAAAGGTGGCGGCCTACTCGAAGGGCATGCGGCAACGGGTGCGGCTGGCGCAGGCCGTCGCGCACGACCCCGAACTGCTCGTGCTCGACGAGCCGCTGAACGGCCTCGACCCGCTCGTGCGGGCCGAGACCATCGACCTGTTCCGGGCCTGGGCGGCCGACGGCAAGCACGTCATTCTTTCGAGCCACGTACTGCAGGAGGTGGACCTCATCAGCGACCAGGTCGTCCTCATCGCCAACGGGATGATCATGGCCGAGGGCAAGATTCGGGACGTGCGCGACGAGATCGACGAGCACCCGAGCCAGTACTTCGTTCACTGCCAGGATGCCTCTGGCGTGGCGGCGCTGCTGTTCGGCGAGGATCACATCGCCGAGATCAGGCTGCACGACGACCGCAGGGGCCTGCTGGTGATGACACGCGACCGGGAGCGGTTCGCCCGCGCGATCGGGCGCATCGCCCTCGACGGCCACCGCATCGATGGCGTCGTGCCGGCCGACGAGAACGTGGACGCGCTGTACGAGTACCTGATAGGAGGCGAGTAGCGTGGCGACCCCCTCCGTGTCGGCTCGGGCCAGGGCCCTCGATTTCCCTCGGGCCAGGCAGGCGTGGACGATCGCGGCCGTGGAACTGCGCCGCGCGTTCTTCGCGAAGCGCGCGCTGTGGGTGTACGGGCTCGCGCTCCTGCCGACGCTCATGTTCTTCGGGCACGGCGTGGCGATGAAGTACCGGGGCGACCAGCTCGGGCGCCGCGGCGTGACGCAGGCGGTGCTGCTCGACAGCGTGCGTGACGGCGAGGCGATCGCCGACGTGACGCAGCGGCTCGGGAAGCCGGCCGAGGACCGCTCGTGGGTGCGAAGCCGGCGCGTCCGGAAAGGCGGCGAGAACACGGGCACGACCACGCACACGATCGAGACGGCGATGGAGGCGAGGTTCGTCCGCCTCAACATCATCCGCCCCACCTACAGCGGCGAGCCGATAGCCAGGATCTACGAGTTCGAGATTTACGGGCCCGACGGCCGGGAGAACCTGGCCCTCGGCCGTCCTGCCACGGGCAGCGAACCGTGCGGCACGGAGCAGGGGCCCGAGAGGGCGGTGAATGGCAGCGTGGGCAAGGGGGGGGGGGATCTTTGGTGCTCCGGGGACCGCCCGCTCTTCCTTCAGGTGGACCTCGGCACGCCGCGCCAGGTGAAGCGCTTCGCGGTGAAGCACGCCAGCGCGGGCGGCGAGGACGAGGAGGCCGACACCCGCGAGTTCAATATCCAGGTGAGCGGGGACGGCAAGCTCTTCGCCACGGTGGAGACCTCGTCGGGCGCGGCGTTCGTCGAGGAGCGCACGGAGTACCGCACACTGACCTACTTCGACGGCCGGCGGGACGCGCGGCTGCTGTTTGTCGACGGCAAGCTCGAGAGCAGCCACATCGACCGCCTGTTGAATCTCGAGGAAGACCGGATGATCTTCGCCGGGATCTTCCAGTACTTCTACCTGCGGCTGGCGATCTTCTTCGGCTGCCTCGGCATGTTCATGTACCTCTTCCGCGGCGAGATGAGCAACCGCACGCTGCATTACTGGTTCCTCGCGCCGGCGCGGCGCGACGTGCTGCTCGCCGGCAAGTACGCCGCCGGCCTCGTCGCGGCGGCCGCGATCTTCGGCGGCGGCGCCCTGCTCGCGTTCGCAGCGATGATCTGGCCGCACGACGCGGTGGAGATCCAGGCCTACTGGAACGCCGGAGGCATGGCGCACGCGTTCTGGTACGCGGCGGCGGCCGTGCTCGGCTGCATCGGCTACGGAAGCGTGTTTCTGGCCGTCGGTCTCTATGTCCGCAACCCCATCGTGCCGGCCGCAGTGCTGCTCGCGTGGGAGGGCGTCAACGGCATCCTCCCGCACGCGCTGCAGAAGATGAGCGTGCTGTATTACCTGCAGTCGCTCTGCCCGGTGCCGGCGCCGATGGACGGCGACACGCCGATGCTGGTGCGGATGCTGGCCGCGCCGGCCGCGCCGGCGTCGCGCCCCGCGGCGATTCTCGGCGTCCTCGTCATCTCGGCGGCCGTCCTGTGGATCGCCGGCCGCGCCGTCCGGCGCATGCAGATCTCCTACGGCAGCGACACGTGAGCCCGTGCCGGGACGGCCGGCACGCGAGGCCCTTAAGTCGTGCGTGCCCCGATTCATCGAGCAGGCCGCCTTCGCGCGTGGCGCTCCGGCGAGCGCGCCACGGACTGGGGGACGGCGGCGACGGCGTGAACGCGCCGGACACGCGAGCTGGGGAGGCGTCGATCCTGGCGTGGACCGCGGCGCGGGTGCACGCCGGGCGACAGCGGGTGCGGCTGTGACGGCAACGGATCACGAGTGGCATCATTCGGGCCGGCAGGTCGCCCCCCTGTTCTTCCGATCCGAGTGACACTACCCATGACCGAGCCGCACGCCACACCCGATTGTCGCGTCGGCGGCCGGCGGACTGATGCTACTTATGCAGGAGCGATGGGCTCACAGTGCTCGGTAACCGGCGGTACGTCTCAAGCACCGGCTGTCCCCCCGAAAGGACATCGAGCAGGTCGACGTCGGGCTCGTCCTTCAGCGGCACCTTGGTGTTGAGCCACACGATCCCGGGTGTCGCGTCCCAGATCCCGCTTGCGAAGTACAGCCCGAAGAACGGAATCGTGTTCGTCAGACTGTTGCAGTCCGGCATCCGAATCGAAATCCACGCGACGTTGAGATCGGGCATCTTGAAGATCGGCGGCGGGTCCAGGAAGGCGTCATCCTGCGTGATCAACTGCATGATGCTGCCTTCGTACACGTCCCCCTTCTTCGCCACGCGACCTGAGTAAGCCGTATTCATGACGCTGGTCTTGTACATCCCTTCAAAGAACACCGTGTACTCTCCGGCCGGAACAGCCGGAACGATGGTCAACTGGTAGGACACGACGCTGCCTCCGTACCACACGCCCGCCGGCGTGCAGCCGTTGCCCGCTCCCTGTTGTGCGAAACCCGGGGCCGCGACACCCAAGAACAAGAAACTTCCCACCAGTGCCGACTTGACGCGCATGGTTGTCTCTCCCCTCTAAATAGAGCGTCTCCGAGCAATCACTCCGGAACGGGCGATTCCCCAGAGCGCGTGGTCGCGAGGACTGAGAAGATACGGGGTCCGGCGTCCGGGAGGCAATGACGGCAGGATGACGAAGTGCTGACCAAGTTCTGGCCAGCCCCGCGAGGAACAGCGCCGGCGAAACCGAGGAAGGGGGTGTCGAGTTTTGCAACGTACCGGACCACGTCGGCCGGGGGTAAGATGCGGGAAATCGCTTCCCCTGCGACCATGATTGCTGCCGGCACAACCCAGTCGATCCGTATCGGCGAGTTCGACTTCCACCCGGGAGCCGGAGAACTGCGACGCGGTGACGTCGCCTGTCGCCTGCAGCCTCAGACCGTCGCCCTGCTCCTGCAGCTCGTGGAGCACGCCGGCGAAGTTCTCACACGGGAGGATCTGCACAAGTCGCTGTGGAAGGTGGACACGTTTGTCGGGTTCGACGATGGCTTGAACCACGCGGTCGCCCGCCTGCGCGAGGCGTTCGGCGACGCCGCCCGGAGCCCCAGCTACATCGAGACCGTTCCCCGGCGCGGCTATCGCCTCATCGCACCGGTTGCTCCAATTCCGGCGGTACTGCCGGAGGTTCCGCCTGCCGGCCTCCCCGATCCTCCCGAACCGCCACGCGCTCACCCGCGAATCCTTGGCCTCGCGGCCGTTGGCCTCGCGGTGCTGGCATCGGCCGTCTGGCTCCTCACGTCGCGAGGAGCGGGCGCCCGGACGGCCGGCGGGGTGGACGCTGCGGCATACGAGGAGTACGTCAAGGGCAACATCGAGATCGAACGATACGGAGACCTGCGGGCCGTCGAACGGGCGCTGCAGCACTACCGGGCCGCGACCGGACGTGACTCTCGGTTCGCGCCAGCGCAGGCTGGAATCGCGATCGCCTACATGCAGAAGATGATGTACGAGTCGGAGCCCGCCCGGTACCTGCGCGAGGCGTCGGAGGCGGCGCACCGGGCGGTGGGGCTCGACCCCGGCCTGTCCGACGGCCACCTGGCGGTGGGCCGCCTCGAGTCGTTCTACAAGTGGAACTGGGTGGCCGCGGACCAGGCGTTCGCACGGGCGCTGCCGCTCCATCCCAGCCAGCCGTTCGCGCGCAACTACTACTCCGAGTACCTCACCGCCCTCGGCCGGTACGAGGAGTCGGTCGCCTTCACGCGGGCCACACTCGCACTCGCTCCCCACTCCCTGTCGGCGCACGCGATGCTCGCGCAGGCCTATCTCGCCGCCGGCAAGGCCCCGGACGCCGCCGTTGTCGCTCGCCGCGCCTTGTCCATCGACCCCACCTTCTCGCCGATGCACAGGTTCCTGGCGCTGGCGTACCTGGAGACCGAGCCGGCCAGGGC
>JALOKU010000153.1 GCA_025456345.1 Vicinamibacterales bacterium
GGCACCGTGACGCTGAGCGTGGGCGACACCGGCCCGGGGATTCCCGAGGATCTCCGCTGCCAGATCTTCGAGCCGTTCTTCACCAGCAAGCCACAGGGCACCGGGCTCGGCCTGCCGCTCGCCGCGCACATCGTCCGCGATCACGACGGTGAGCTGGACTTCGGCGCGGTGCCGGGCGGCGGCACCAGGTTCACCATCACGCTGCCGCCGTCGCGGGAGCAGTCAGGGCCCTGCGCATGCTCGCCGCAGCCCTCCGCGCCCCTGGAGGTCGTGACCAGGTGAGCGCGAGGGTCCTCGTCATCGACGATGAGGAAGCGCTGCGCGTGTCGGTGGCGAAGATCGTGTCGCGCCTGGGCCACAGCGTCGACACGGCCGGGAACGCCACCGAGGGACTGGCGCGCCTGGCAAAGCAGCCGTATGAGCTGGTGCTCACCGACTTCAGGCTGCCCGACCTCGACGGCCTGGAGGTGATCGAGCGCGCCCGTCAGCTTCGGCCGGAGGCGGAGATCGTCCTGTTCACCGGCTTCGGGAGCATCCCGCTGGCCCGCCGGCTGCGCCAGCAGCTCGACGACCGGCCCGACACGCCTCTCGGCCGCATCATCGGTCAGAGCGAGTCCATCAGGGCCGTGCTGCGCGTGGTGGAACAGGTGGCGCCGAGCACCGCCACCGTGCTCATCGAGGGGCCGAGCGGCACGGGCAAGGAACTGGTGGCCGACGCGCTGCACGCGCTCAGTCCGCGCCGGGATCGGCCCCTCGTCAAGGTGAACTGCAGCGCCATCCCCGAGACGCTCCTCGAAGCGGAGCTCTTCGGCCACGAGAAGGGCGCGTTCACCGGGGCGCTCGCGAGGAAGGACGGCCGGTTCGCCCGCGCCGACGGCGGCACGCTCTTCCTGGACGAGATCGGGACGCTCGGCCTGCCGATCCAGGCCAAGCTCCTCCGGACGCTCCAGGACGGCACGTTCGAGCCGCTCGGCAGCACGCGGACGCTGCAGTCGGACTGCCGGATCATCGCGGCCACCAACACGGACCTCGGCCAGGCGGTCAAGGAGGGGCTCTTCCGGGAGGACCTCTACTACCGCCTGAACGTGATCAGGATCGCGATGCCGCCCCTCAAGGAGCGGCCGGACGACATCCCGCTCCTCCTCGGCCACTTCCTCGCGCATCACGCGGCCCGGAACAGCCGGTCCATCGACGGGTTCGATGCCGGAGCGCTCAATGCGCTCCGGGCCTACGACTGGCCGGGCAACGTCCGGGAGCTTTCGCATGCCGTCGAGCGGGCGGTCGTGCTGGCCACAGGCCGCACCATCACGCGGGAGTGCCTGCCCGAGGCCATCCGGCAGGCCGCGGGGCCAGAACCGGTACCCCTGCCGGACAGCCAGATCATCGCCGTGCCCGTCGGCACGCCCCTCGACGACGTCGAGAAACTGGTGATTGCCGAGACCCTCCGGCACACCGGCGGGAACAAGGCCCAGGCCGCCTCGCTGCTGGGCATTTCGGCGCGCACGATCTACCGAAAACAGGCTCCTGGCGACGCGGAAATCGAGTAGGCTAGAGGGCGCTGAAGGACGGCTTCACTGGTGGCCGTCCGGACGCCGTAGTCCCGTCCCCCGCGGCAGTCGCACCGCCACTCATACCCGTGAGGCACAGCCATGATCAAGATCACCGACGAAGATGTCTATGACTACCACGAGAAACCGCGGCCGGGAAAGCTCGAGGTCATCACCTCGAAGCCCTGCATGACGCAGCGCGACCTCTCGCTGGCGTACACGCCTGGCGTCGCGCGGCCCTGCCTGGCCATCGAGAAGGACCCGGAGCTCGCGTACAAGTACACGGGCAAGGGCAACCTCGTGGCGGTGGTGTCGAACGGCACCGCGGTGCTGGGGCTCGGCGACATCGGGGCGCTGGGCGGCAAGCCGGTCATGGAAGGGAAGGGCGTCCTCTTCAAGAGGTTCGCGGGCATCGACGTCTTCGACATCGAGCTGAACGAGAAAGACCCCGACAAGATCATCGCGATCGTGAAGGCCCTCGAGCCGACCTTTGGCGGCATCAACCTGGAAGACATCAAGGCGCCTGAGTGTTTCTACATCGAGGAAACGCTCAAGGAGATGTGCGACATCCCGATCTTCCACGACGACCAGCACGGCACGGCCATCATCTCGGGCGCGGCGCTGGTGAACGCCCTCGAGCTGGTGAACAAGAAGATCGGCGAGGTGCGGGTGGTGTTCGCGGGCGCCGGCGCGGCGGGCATCGCGTGCGCGGATCTCTACCTGAACCTGGGCGTGAAACGGGAGAACATCCACTTCGTCGACACGGTGGGCGTCATCTACAAGGGCCGCACCGAGAAGATGAACCCGTACAAGGAGCGCTACGCCGTCGACACGAAGGAGCGCACGCTCGCCGACGCGCTGAAGGGCGCCGACGTGTTCGTCGGGGTCTCGGCGAAGGACCTCGTCACGCCGGACATGCTGAAGACGATGGCCGCGAACCCGATCGTGTTCGCGATGGCGAACCCCGATCCGGAGATTCCGTACCCGCTGGCCGTGGCGACGCGCAAGGACGTCATCATGGCGACGGGCCGCTCCGACTACCCGAACCAGGTGAACAACGTCCTCGGCTTCCCGTTCATTTTCCGCGGCGCCCTCGACGTGCGATCCAAGGCGATCAACAACGAGATGAAGATGGCCGCGTCGCACGCCCTCGCGAAGCTCGCGAAGGAGGACGTGCCCGAGGTCGTGCTGAAAGCCTACGGCGTGAACAGCATGTCGTTCGGCCGGGAGTACCTCATTCCGAAGCCGTTCGATCCGCGGGTCCTCACGTGGGAGGCGCCGGCGGTGGCCAAGGCGGCATGCGACACGGGCGTGGCGCGCAAGCCGATCACGGACTGGGACGGCTACCGCGAGCAGCTCGAGCGGATGCTCGGCCCGTCGCGCAAGGTGATGCACTTCGTCATGCGCAAGGCGCGCACGGAGAAGCCGAAGCGCATCGTGTTCCCCGAGGGCGAGCACGACTCCATCATCCGCGCGGCCCGCGACATCGTCGATCAGAAGATCGCGATGCCGGTGCTGCTCGGGAACGAGGCGGTGATCCGGGAGACGGCCGCGAAGCTCGGGGTGGAGCAGCTCGAGTTCGAGATCGTCGACCTTCCGAATCCCAAGAAAGGCCCCGCCTACGCCCAGGCGCTCTACGACCTGCGGCAGCGCAAGGGCGTCACGATTCCGGCCGCGGAAGACATGGTGAAAGACCCTACGGTCTACGCGCTGATGATGGTGCAGACCGGGGACGCCGATGGATTCGTGGGCGGGATGTACCGCGCCTACCCGGAAACGATCAGGCCGGCCATCCAGATCCTGGGCCTCAAACCCGGCGTGTCGCGCGCGTCGGCGGCGCACATCCTCGTCCTGAAGGACCGGATCTTCTTCTGCGCCGACACGATGGTGAACATCTCGCCGAATGCCGAGGAGTTGGCCGAGATTGCGCTGCTGGCCGCGGACCTGGCGACCAATTTCGGCGCTGAGCCGAAGGTGGGCATGCTGGCGTTCTCGAGCTTCGGGTCAGTGCCGCACCCGATTTCGAAGAAGGTGGCCGACGCCGTCGAGATTGTGCGGAAGAAGAACCCGAAGATCGTGGTCGACGGCGAAATGCACCTCGACACGGCCGTGGTCGAGGAGATTGTCACGAAGAACTACCCGCACTCGCGCATCAAGGGCGACGCGAACGTGCTGATCTTCCCGGATCTGACCTCGGGCAACATCGGCTACAAGCTGGTGCAGCGCCTGGGCAACGCCGACGCGCTCGGCCCTATTCTGCTGGGCGTGCGCAAGCCGGTGAACGTGCTGCAGCACGGCATGACCGTGGCGGAGATCGTCAACGTGGCGGCCATTACCGCGATGTCGGCGGAATAGACGGCGGACGAGCCCGCCCCGGCGGGTGCCAAGCGGATAAGAAAAGGGGGGATGCCCGGCCGGGCATCCCCCCCTTCGCACGTCCGATGTGCGTGTCGAAGCGGCCTACGCCAGCTTGCGGCCGCCCTCTTCAGCCCACTTCTCGAGCATCGCCGTGGTGACCGACTTCGGCCGTTCGATCGCGTAGCCGAGGCCGCGGTCCCAGGTGATGTTGGCCATGCAGCCGAGCGCGCGGCCGACGCCGAACAGGACCGTGTAGAAGTCCCATTCCTTCAGGCCGTAGTACCACTGGATGACGCCCGACTGCGCGTCGACGTTCGGCCACGGGTTCTTCGTCTTGCCGTGCTCGGTGAGCACGCCCGGCGCGATGACCTGGCCGGCATTGAGCGTGTCCCAGAGCGCCTTCGTGATCAGTTCCTTCGTCGGCTCCTGGTTTGCGCAGTACTTCTTCTGGAACTCCATCGTCCAGCTCAGCACCTCCTGGTTCGCGAGGCCGTGCAGCGGTCCCGCCAGGCCGTTCAGGCCGGCCGAGTACGCGTAGTAGGGGTCCGACAGCGCCGAGTGCACCAGGTGCGTCGTGTGAGCCGAGACGTTGCCCGACTCGTGGTCCGAGTGCAGGATGAAGTACATCCGCGCGACGTCCTTGTACTCCTCGCTCTGGCCGATCATGTGCGCGAAGTTGGCGCCCATGTCGAGCTTCGGATCGATCGCGATCTGCTTGTCGCCCCGGAACTTCAGGTTGTAGATGAAGGCCGCGAGGACACTGATGCGGGCCACGATGTCGCTGGCGTCTTCATAGACGTACTCCCAGGCGGCCATCTTGTTGAACTTGCCCGAGTTGTAGTACGCGAGGAACTTCGAGTCCTTCTGCAGGGCCAGAAGCCCGATCGAGAGCATCGTCATCGGATGCGTTTCGCGCGGCAGCGCACGGAGCGCGTCGAACACGTACTGGGGCACGGCCTGCCGCGTCTTCCACTCGGCCACCACTTCGTCGACCTGCGCCGCGGTCGGCACCTCGCCGGTGAGCAGGAAGTACCAGAACGACTCGACGGTCGGATACTTCGAACCGGGCGCCTTCGGCAGCGCCTCGAAGGTCTCGGGAATGGTCTTGCCCCTGAAGCGGATCCCTTCCTGCGGGTCGAGGTAGGAGATGTCCGTCACGAGGCAACGGATGTCGCGGGCGCCGCCAATGGCCTGGTCGATCGTGACCTGGTCGATGACGATCTTGCCAAACTCTTTGGTGAGTCTGGTGGTGCGAGGACGAAACTCTTCGATCTTCTGTTTGAGGGTGTCTTTCAGGGCCATGCTCCGTCTCTCCTCCAGGCTGGATTAGGGGATGAAAAGAACTTCGCGAGCGCGCCCGATGATACTCCAATCGCTCGCGCGATGGATCACGCGATTCCCGCGTGGACGACGACGCATGGGTTCGCGCTCAGTCTCTGCGTCGGCGCGTTCGACGGTCTCAGATCCGAGGCCGCGACGGCGTTGACAATCTGTCGCGCCGGCGGTGCCCGTAGCTGCCGCTTTGCCAAATTGTCACGGGTGGTTGGGGCTGTGCTCTCGGAGCCGTGACAGATTGTCAAAACCGCAGGATTCCACCCGAGTTCGCACAATTCGACTTGGGTCATAAAATCATACAGTGCAACATCTTACGAGTCATCTGCGTCATTCGCTCGCGCCGCCGGAGATCGGTACTCCTCTTGCAGCCATTCCGCCCGGACCCGTGTACGCCGTTGGGTTCAGCGCTCTTACATTCGTTGAAGGCCCGGAGGGGCAGCAGATGGCATTCATTCACGGTTTCATGATCGCGGCCTCGGTGGTCGTTGGGGCGGCGGCGCCCCAGCAGCCGGCCGCGCCGGCCGGCAAGGAGGTCTGCGCTGGCTGCCACGACACGGTGGTGGCCCAGTTCGACCGCTCGGCCCATGCGGCGGTGGTGCTGAAAGAGGGCGGCACCCAGGTGGCCGGTTGCGAAGCCTGCCACGGCAACGGCGCGAAGCACGCCGAGGCCGGCGGCGGCGCCGGCACGATTCGCTCGTTCAAGAACCTCTCGAGCGCCGACGAGGCGCAGGCGTGCCTCACGTGCCATCGCACGGGACACGCGATGGAGTGGGCTGGCGGCCCGCACCAGATGGCCGGTGTCTCGTGCCTCGATTGCCACACGATCCACCAGTCGCGGACGGTGATCGGGAAGCTGACCGGCGTCGAGGGCATGGCGGTGTCGCACGCCACCGCGCCGGCGGCCCGGGGCTCGCTCTCCAAGCCGCAGGTCGAGCTCTGCCTGGGCTGCCACCAGCAGATCCGGACCAAGATCATGCAGCAATCGCGGCACCCGATCCGCGAGGGCCGGATGACCTGCAGCTCGTGCCACGACTCGCACGGGGCCGGCATCAAGGGCGTGAAGACGACCCAGCGGATCAACGACCTGTGCCTCTCGTGCCACGCGCAGCACCAGGGCCCGTTCGTGTTCGAGCACGCGCCGGTCGAGGAAAGCTGCATGACCTGCCACGACCCGCACGGGGCGATGGCGAACAACATGCTGAAGCAGAACGAGCCGTTCCTCTGCCTGCAGTGCCACGAGATGCACTTCCACGCGGCCCGCGCCGGGCAGACCACGCCGTACCTCAGCCCGTCGGCGGGCCTCATCGCGAACAAGGGCGGCGCCACGGGGTTCATGCAGGGGTACAACACGCGCTGCACGAACTGCCACGTCAAGGTCCACGGGTCCGACCTGCCGTCACAGGGTGTGACCGGCAAGGGCAAGGCCTTCTCCCGATAACGAGGTGACCGCCATGCGCATGCGTCTCATCCTGAACGTGACGCTGAGCCTCGTGCTGGTCGCCGCCCTGTCGGGCCGCGTCCTTGCACAAGCGCCTCAGCCCAAGCCGGAAGGCATCGTCAGCGCCGGCGTCCTCGCCGGCAGCAACGACGGCAACCAGAACCGCCTCAACGAGTACGAGATCGCCAAGGACGGCGCGCTCGGACAGTTCGGCGCCCAGCTCTGGGGCGGCAACGCCGCGTTCAAATACGACCTGCTGGCGAACTACAGCGGCGACAGCCGCGACCAGAAGTACGGCGCGTACTTCGCCGCCTTCGGCGGCCGCCTGAAGGCGTCGGTGGCCTTCGACCGCTTCCTGCACCGGCTGGACCACGACCCACTCGACTACATGGGGGCCGGCATCGGCAACTTCGTGGTGCGCTCCACCGACCACGACCCGGGCACGGAGTACTCGACCACCAACGGCCTGCTGACGACCGACGTCAGCTTCGCGGTCAACAAGAACGTGGAGTTCTTCGTCGGCCACAAGATGGTGATGCGCGACGGCATCCACCAGGGCCTGACGATGTCGCACTGCGCGAACTGCCACGTCGAGTCGTTCGGCCGCAAGCTGGACCAGACGACGAACACGCTGGCGGCCGGCGCGCGGGTCAACGCCGGCCGGTTCACGGCGGACTACACCTACGAGAACCGGACCTTCGAAGAGAACGCGCCGACGCCGACCAACACGTACGACAATGCCGTGCACCCGGTGTCGCTGCTCGACATCTTCCTGAACCGCGTCCAGTACGACGATGGCAACGGGCCGCTGACGTTCGACCTGTTCCCGAAGTTCACCAAGCAGACCAACACCGTGCGGGCGGCCTACGCCCTGCCCGGTGACGGCGCGGTTTCCGGCAACTTCACCCACTCGTCCTCGAACAACGACTACTCGGACTTCGGATCGACCTTCACGGGCGGCCACGCCAGGGTGACCATCCCGCTCGGCAAGCGGGCGTACCTCAAGGGCCTGTTCCGCAAGTACGAAATCGAGACGGAAAGCGTGTTCGTGGACGTGGTGGAACAGACCACGCCGGCGGGGCCCGGCGCGGGCCTGACCTACGCGCAGCTGTACCCGGCGATGCTGCCGCTGGACTACATCACCGAGTCGGCGGCCTCGCGCTCGCCGACCGAGATGGCCCTCGAGCTGGCGTTCAAGCCTGGCAAACGGTCGTCGATCAACCTCGGCTACGAGTACGAGGAGGTCACCCGCGAGTCGTTCCACGTCGAGAAGACCACAACCAGCCTGTTCAAGGCGGCGGCCTACTGGCGCCCGGACAAGACGCTCAGCCTGCGCGCCCGGTACGAACAGGCGATGATCTCCGACCCGTTCACCAACATCCACGCGGCCAAGCCGGCCGCCCTGCAGCTGGTGCCGACGCCCGGCGGAATGCCGTTCGGGCCGCTGTCGCTCCAGTACTTCGAGATGTACGACTCGCGGATGGCCAACCTCGCGGCGCATCCGACCGACACCCTGTTCCTGGAGGGAACGGCCACCTGGTCGCCGTCGCAGATGTTCACGGTGTCGGCCCACTACCGCTACCGCGATCAGCAGAACGACGAGCTGAACTACTCGACCTGGGGGCACGACCTCCACATGCCGGGCGTCGAGGTCTACGTGGCCCCGAGCCCCCGGTTCACCATGGCCGCCGGATGGGGCTACCAGAAGGACACGCTGGACACGGTGTTCAGCACGCTCAACTTCGGTGGTTGAGCGGGCGGCGTCACCGGGACCCAGTTGGGGTCCGTGCTCGCGTCGACGTGTTCGCGACGACGATGTACAACAGCGCCAGGGCGACGGTCAAGGACTTCGCCTACGACGCGTCCAACATCATCCCGGGAACGGCGCTGCCCGCCGGCGCCCTGGACTTCCCCCTGATGTCGTCGTCGTTCGCCGGGTTCTCCGATCTCGACTACCGCACGATCACGCAGACCGTGGGGGCGAATTTCCGGGCGACCAACAATATCCTGGTCAATTCGACGCTGTCGTTCGGCGACCTGAACGACGCGCAGCCGTTTCTCTACGACACCACGGGCAGCCGCGTGGGCTTCTACATCGGGATGAGCTGGATCTTCTAGCGCACGCGCGCATCAACGCAGTGCCGGGGCGGGGGAGCATTGGCGTGCTCGCCTCCGCCCCGGCCGTTTTGTGTACCCCGGGTCTGAAGACCCGGGGCTCCATCCTGCAGCGGCTCCGGCCGTCAGTCGTAGGCCAGACGGGTGCGTTCGTCGGCCAGCGTCGGCTCCAGGAGCGGCGCCCACTCCGCGCCGTGCCAACTGCCGAGTTGCGCGTGCGTCAGATAGTACTTTTGTGGAATGGGGTGGGTGCCGACGACGACTTCCATCCCGTACTTCTCCGGAATGAAGCGGCGGAACGCCTCGATGTGCGGGCAGGGCGGATAGCCGACCACCATCCCCGTCGCCAGGTGCACCACCTCCGCGCCGTTCTTCTTCATCTCTTCGGGCGCGTATTCGATGTTGCCGCCCGGGCAGCCGCCGCAGGTCGTGTAGCCGACCAGTTCCACGTCGCGGTCCTTGTACGCCGCAAAGGCCCCCTCGCGCGCGCGGACGGCGCGCAGGCACTTGCCCCCCGCGCATGTGTGATACCGATCGCAGATGATGATGCCAATGCGTATTGGTGTGCTCATCGGGCCTCCAGAAACTTTGCCGTCGCCACCGCCTTCACGCGCCCATCCTGCCACAAGTCGGCGGCGAGCACATGGAGGCGGCCCCGAGATCGCTCCTGCCAGGCCCGCACGCGGGCTTCCCGGCCCACCACGACGGGATGCCGGAATCGGACGGTCAGTTCTCCCGTGTGCGCGATGTGGCCGAGGCGGAACAGGCAGTGGGCCATCGCGCCATCCAGCAGCATCGTGATCACGCCGCCGTGTACGAGGCCCTCGTATCCCTCGACGCTCTCGCGGCAGTCGAAGACGGCCGCCACGCCGCGGCCATCCGCCGCCGGGGCGAACACCAGGCCCAGTCCGTGTGCGTTCCCGCTTCCGCACACGACGCAGCGAGGATGGAGCCGCGCGCGATCGACCGCGGTCCCCTCGGCGGGCCCATGCCCAGCAGCGGCGCCCTTCACCGCGTCGTCCCCGGAGCCGTGAGTGCGATGCGACGCACGCCCTTGACCTCCCGGAACGACGCGCCCTGGCCGAGCGTCTGCAGGACGAGCGTCTCGTCGGTGACGTCCGACCCGGCCAGCACGTGCACGCCGTGCTCGAACAGCACGGGAGACAGGGGCGTCGTCGGGCCGAGCGCGACGACGAAGGCATCAGGCCGGCACAGGGCCAGCAGGCCGTCGAACGTGTGGTTGATGAACGCGCTCGAGGTCAGGCCCACGACGTCTGCCTGCGGGATGAGATCGGCGGCGGCGGCGGCGGGCCAATCTCCGTCGGCCGGGCAGAGCTCCAGCACCCAGAGCGAGCCGACCGTGCGTTCAAGCTCCGGCACGAAGGGGAAGTGGCCGACCAGCGCGACCTTCTTCCCGGCGCCCTTCCCGGCCAGCACGGCGAGGGCGTTCAGGTCGGCGGCACGTCCCCCGTCGGGCGGGAGCAGGGAGTTCAGTGCCGCCATGCCGATGCTGGCCTCGAGCAGGTTTGCCGACCGCGCGTACTCGGCCAGTTCCCGGGCGCGCTTCAGATGCAGTCGCCCCACGTCGCGCACCGGATCTTCTCCGTGCGGCAGGCACCCGATGAGCGTCGACGCCAGGCCGCACCGGCGGCTGCACACCGCCGTGTAATGCGCGCCGACGAGTACCGACCGCACCGGCGCATCCTCACGCACGCTGTCAAGCAGTTCGTCGAGGATCGTCATGACCCGTGCTCCTCCCGGCTGTGAAGGCCCCGTGCCCGCCGCTGCCCGCCGCGTGTCAGGGAATGGCGCTCAGCGCCTGATCGAGATCGGCGATGAGGTCCTCGACGTCCTCGATGCCCACCGAGTAGCGCACGAGTCCGTCGGTGAAACCTGCCGCCTCGCGTGCCGCCTTCGACATGGCGGCATGGGTCATCGACGCGGGGTGCTCGATGAGGGTCTCCACGCCGCCAAGTGAGACCGCGAGGGTCGCGAGCCGCACGCGATCCATCACGATGCGACCGGCCTCCAGGCCGCCCGTGAGCTCGAAGCCGATCATGGACCCGAACCCGCTCATCTGGCGCTTGGCCAGTTCGTGCTGGGGATGTGACGGCAGGCCGATGTACCGGACGCTCTGGATCTTCGGATGGGACTCCAGCCACCGGGCGATCACGAGCGCGCTCTGCTGGGCGCGCTCCACGCGCAGCCCGAGGGTCTTGAGGCCGCGGATCACCAGGTACGCCTGGTGCGGGTCCATGTTGCATCCGGTCGTGACCATGACGTCCCGCAGCCGCGCGTGGACCCCGGCATCCTTCGCGACCAGGACCCCGCCCACGACGTCGGCATGACCGTTGATGAACTTGGTGATGGAGTGCAGCACCACGTCCGCGCCCAGGTCCAGGGGCCGCTGGAGGTACGGGCTCGCGAACGTGTTGTCGACAGCCAGCAGGCTGCCGTGCGCGTGGGCGATCGCCGCGGCGCCTTGAATGTCCGTCACCTGCATCGCGGGATTGGACGGCGATTCGACGTAGACCAGGCGGGTCGCGGGGCGCATGGCCCGCCGCAGGTTCTCGAGATCCGACGTGTCGACAAACGAGGCCTCGGCCCCGAATCGCGCGAAGTGCTTCTCCATGAGGCCCCGGCTGGGCCCGTACACCGCCGCGGTGCTCACCATGTGCGCGCCTTGCCCGAGCAGCGCCATGTAGAGCGTGTTGACCGCGCCGAGCCCCGAACTCGTGGCGATGCCTCCCGCGCCGTTCTCCAGCGACGCGACGCTCTCTTCGAAGGCCGCGATGGTGGGATTGCCAATCCGCGTGTAGATGTACCCCTTCTCCTTCCCCGCGAAGAGTGTGGCCCCGTGGGCCGCGTCACGGAACGCGAAGGTCGAACTCTGGTAGATCGGGACGTTGACCGCGCCCGTGGCGTCCGGGTGATAGCCGCCATGCACGAGCTTGCTGTTGATCCCAAGACCCTTCGCGCTCATTGTTGCTCCTGTTCCTTCGCGCCCGGCGACGGCTCGTCACCGGCGACGCGGAATTCCCACCCGCAGTGGCCGCCGGCCTCGGGGTCGGGAGGGCAGTGCAGGCAGGTTGTCTGGATCCGCGGGTCCACGGTCTGGGCGAACGTTTCGAATTCGACCTGGCCCACGCGCTTGCACGGGAAGTCCGGGAGGCCCTTGCGACGGCGGGTGTCCTGCACGCGGCACGACTCCATGAAGAACCGCAGGTGCGCGCCGTCTGCCGAGACCTCAGCCCGCCACGGGTTGATGAAGCTGTACATGCGGTACGCGAGGGCCAGCCGGAGGGACTCGAGGCCTCCGCCGGGCGGGATGGCGAACGCGCTCATGAGGCGCCGGGCTTCGGCGGCCGCGAACCGCCGCCACGAGGCGGCGTCGAGATCGATGGCCGCCTCCATGCCGAAGCGCTCCTCCGCCGCGAGGAACCAGCAGCCGTCGTGGGCGAGCCAGTTGCTTGCGAACACCTCGAGCGACCGCAGCAGGCCCGCCCGATCGAGCAAGGCGAATGCCGGCGAGATCGGGCCGGCCGCCGGAACCCGCAGCACGCTGACCCGGTGCAACTGGCCCGTCGACGCTTTCTCCTCCGTCAAGCCCAGGCCGCCGCCGAGGAACCCTCGCGCCCAGTCCATCGTCACGGGACCTTCCGGGTGCACGCGGCCCTCCGACTCGTGCACCCGCGCCACCAGCTCGAAGCCCTCCCGAGAGAAGTCGGCAAGCACCACGGCGCCTCCCGGCTTGACGACGCGCGCAAGCTCCACGAGGGCGGGACGCCCGGCCTCGAGGTGATGCAGCACGTCGACGGCGACCGCTGCGCCGAAATGGCCATCGGGAAACGGCAGGCTCGCGGCGCTCGTCACCATGAAGCGGATGCGCCGCGCGTGCTCCGGCTGGTCGGTGAGGAACGCCGCCACCTCCTGGTCGTGCGCATTCGTGTCGACCGTGACCACGTCCAGACGGCGCGTGGCGAGTGCCCGCGCCGTGATGCCCATGCCCGTGCCGACGTCCAGCACGGGTCCGTCGAGCGGCCCGGCCTCGTCGAGGATGAAAGACACGGCCGCGAGCCTGTCGTAGCCCAGGCTCGCGTAGTACGCCGTACGGCTCCAGAAGTGGTCCTTCGCGCGCTGAAGCGCGTCGGCTGGCAACGGCACGTCGTCGTCAGGCGTCGTGATGGCCATGATGACCGCCGCACGCCTCATCGTGGCCCAGCGGCTGCAGCGAACCCGCCGTGTAGGCGGCCAGCGTCTCTCCCACTGTCGGGTGCAGCGCGCGGTACACCGTGATGCCGGCCGCCTGCAGCTTCATCAGGGCACCCATGCCAATGCCGCCGACGACAATGCCTTCCACCGGTTCACCCGCGAGGGCGGCCAGCGGCTGGCACATACCGTGGGCGTGGTGCTGGTTGCGGTTGCCGATGAGGCGGCAGTTGCCGGACTCGGTGTCGACCATCATGAATCCGGGAGCGGAGCCGAAGTGGGCGCAGACCTGGCTGTCGAGGCCGCGATCGTCGAGAACGGGAATGCAGATTTGCATGACGGGTTTCTCCTCCATGACGTGCGATGTCAGTGGCTCATGTCGTGCCGTGCCGGCATCCGAGGTACGGCACCGGTGCGTCGGCGTCACCGGCAGGGCAATGGCAGGCTCGGCCGTGCCGGCGGGGCCCGCCATGCACCGGGCAATCGGTCCGTGCCGGCGCGTGATCGAGGATCGCTTCGGAAGCCGCGTCTCCCACCAGCAGCATCTTCTGCTCGACGAGGCTGCGTGCGACGGCCGTTCTGGCCCGGTTGAGGATGCGGGCGTAGGTCTGACGCGACACCCCCATCCGTACTGCCGCCGCATCCTGGTAGAGGCCCTCGATGTCGGCGAGCCGGATGGCCTCGAGTTCGTCCGCCCCGATCCAGAGGGCGTCGGCCTTGAACGCCGACCCGGCGATGGGGCGGAAGCCCCGGCCGCTCAACTGGCAGCAGACGCGGCGGGGAAGGGGCGGACGTGGCATACGACCAAGAGCATATGCTCCTAATGAGAGCTTGTCAACGACGCCCGGAACCATCGCCAATCTCGAGCGCCGGGCGCGCACAGAAACAGCAATATATAGATTCAAAAAGAACGAATTCGACCCGTGTGCACGGAGGGACCCGGTCGAGGTGCGACGAGTATTGACGCGTGATAGTTATGAGCATATGCTTGCAATGACGCGCCGCAATCCTCCGCGCGGATGGGTCACGAAAGAAGGCCTCCCGTGGTTGTCTCGCTGCTTGAGCACGCCATCACGATCACCGGATTCGTCCTGGTGATGATGCTCATGGTCGAGTACCTGAACGTCATTACCCGCGGCGCCCTCCAGCGGCGCCTCCAGCAAACCGGCGGACGGCTGCCCGCCGTGCTGATCGGCACCGTGCCCGGGTGTTTCGGAGCGTTCACCAGCGTTGCGCTCTACGCGCACGGC
Organism: Vicinamibacterales bacterium; assembly: GCA_025456345.1. GTDB lineage: Bacteria > Acidobacteriota > Vicinamibacteria > Vicinamibacterales > JAKQTR01 > JAKQTR01. The sequence continues at coordinate 14,253 of JALOKU010000153.1, forward strand.
ACGATCTCGCTCGGAGCGCTGGCCGGCAGCATGATCGCGGCTTCCGGCGATGAGGCGTTCGTGATGCTCGCGCTCTTTCCCGGCCGCGCGCTGATTCTGTTCGGCACGCTATTCGTGTACGGCCTGATCGTGGCCTGGGTCATCGACAAGGTGTTCGGGATGCGCCTCTACCACCCATCCAACTGCGCCTCGGGACTCGCCGTTCACGACACGGAAGTGGCGTTGTTCCATCCGTTCCGGGCGCCCCTCGCCGGCGTCTCCTGGTCGCGTGACCGTGTGCTGCTGGCCGGTGGCCTGCTGGCGTTTGCCGTGGCGCTCGGCCTCGGCGTGGCGGCGGGCGACGCGCCGGTGTGGCTGCGGGTGGTGCTGGTGGCGGTCGTTGTGCTGCTGGCCGCTCTCGTCATCGTGGCGCCGGAGCACTTCGTGCGCGAGCACCTCCTGCGCCACATCGTGCGTGAGCATGGGCCGCGGGTCTTCCTCTGGACCTTCGGTGCGCTCGCGCTGACCGAGTGGGTGACGCGGAGCGGTCTCGGCCTCGAGGCGTTCATCCGGGACCACGCGGCGCTCGCGGTGCTTGTGGCCGCGGCGGTCGGCGTCGTCCCGGAGTCCGGCCCGCACTTGATCTTCGCGACGCTCTACGCAGGCGGGGTGCTCCCGTTCTCGGTGCTGCTCGCCTCGTCGGCCGTGCAGGACGGCCACGGCATGCTGCCGCTGCTCGCGTCGCCGGGCTCGCCCTCGGCTATGCGGCGATGCTGCTGGGGTTCTAGGGTGCGGCGAGCCGGCCAGAGCTGCCGGCACGCGGACAGCCAGTCAAGGTGGAAAGGAGAGTGCGTGATGCCAGGACGAGATGGTACGGGTCCGGCAGGCAGCGGCCCCGGGGCGGGCCGCGGCCGGGGGCGTTGTGCGCCGGGAAGCGGCTTGGGGCCGGCGGGCAACGCCGGCCGGCAGGGCCGCGGAATGGGATGGGGCGGACAAGCCGGAGTGCAGGGCCGTCACGGGCGTCGCTGGAGGGGCGGCGAACCGGGCCAGCCTGGCTCGCCGCGCCCTGTGGCACAACCCACCGGGCCGGCGCGTGACGACGGCCCGGACGGCGGTCAATCCTGACACGAGAAGGGCCGGCCCGGTGCCGGCCCTCCGCTCGAGCGATCGCGATGTCAGCGCGAGGCGCCGCTACTTCTCCATCTTCGGCTGCCAGACCTTCCAGACGT
>JALOKU010000154.1 GCA_025456345.1 Vicinamibacterales bacterium
ACCCAGTCGGACGTTCCGTTGATGACGTCGTCTGTGCCGTCCGTGGTCAGCGCGCGCACCGCGCCGTCGGCCAGGTTCTCGACGTAGATGTTGTTCTTGACGACGTACGCGGCCATGCGGCCGTCGGGCGAGAGCTTGGCGAACATGAGCGTCGAGGGCTCGAAGCCCGGACCGAGCTTGCGGAGGCGGCCCGAGGCCAGGTCGTAGGTCCAGAAATCGCCCCGGGTGTTCTGCCGCCAGACCCGGCGGGAATTGGTCATGACGATCAGGACCTTGCCGTCGGGCGACCAGGCGTAATCCTCGATGGCGATTGGCTCGGATGCTCCCGGCGGCATGAGCTTCGCCGCCGCCACGAGGATCTCGCGCCTGCCGCTCTCGGCCCTGTAGAGGACGAGATCGCGGCCGGCTCCGCCGCCGTCGGCCGGCTCCAAGGTCGTGTACGAATCGCCGTCCGCCATCCAACGTGCCGGGCCGAAACGCTCGGCCGCGAAATCCCGCGAGGCGAAGACCCGGTCCAGCGAGAGCATTTCGGGGCCGGCCGGCTTCGTCTGCGCGCCTGCGTGTCCGGCGAGCAGGAGGAGGGCCGTGGCCCAAAGAAGCGAGAGGCGGTGAGTTCCGGGGCGCATGATCGTATTCTCCTTCGCCGACGAGAGGCGCGGTCCCGCCGTAGTTTCGGCTGGCCGTCCCGAAAGTTTATCGCAGACTGCGGGGCCACACGCAGCGCCGGCGGTGTCTCTGGCTCCCCGGCGGAGTCGTTCGGTTGCCACAGGCTGCTCGGGATACACTGGCGCCGCCGCACGATGGACGCGACGGCCGGCGGCGAGCTCTTCGGCATTGGATGCTCCGCACATGAAGCACACAACCGCGATTGGGCTGCTGGTGTTGTCCCTGTCCGCGCCGTCCTTCTTGGTTCTGTCACTCGCCGGGGCCAGGGCCGCCGGGTCGGGCGCGGCGACGGCCGCGCTCGAGAACGGGACGTTGTCCCTTCGCTTCCCGGAGCCCGGATCGGTCATCCTGACGAACAAGCTGACGGGGAAGTCGTATGCGCTCGGCGCGGAGCCGTTCGTGCTCCTGCTCGAGATTGCCGGGAACCGGTTTCGGGCGGCGGCCGGGGATTCCGTCCTGGTCGAGACAGAGAACGTCTCTCCGGCCTTGCTCCGGTTTCGCTACGACGAGGTCGGCGGCAGGAGAGGGCTCGCCGTTCACGTCGACTACGAGCTTGCGGATGACGCCTGGTACGTCCGCAAGCGCGTGACGGTCTCGAACGGGCTCGGAGAGGTCGTCATCGTCCACGACGCCACAGTCGATGATGTCGGTCTCGAGCAGAGTGCGTTCCCCGCCAAGGCCCAGAATCCCGTGTTCCTGGACGGCCAGGTGTTCTGGGGCATGGAGTGGCCGATCGCCGAGGCGGCGGTTGAGGACGGCCGATTCCGCCTGACGCACTTCCCGGACGCCGCGGTGGCTCCTGGCGGGTCTTGGACGAGCAAGACCACCGGCTTCGGGGTGTCGGCGTCCGGCCGGATCGAAGAAGCGTTCGGCCGCTACATTCAGGTCATCCGGGCCAACCGCGTCGATTTCGCCACCTTCTACTTCGACTGGCTCTGCCACGACAACTCAGGGCCGCTCGAGTCCGAGATCCTGGCCAACTTCGCGGCCCTGAAGCGGCTCCGGGAGATGTACGGCCTGCAGTTCGACATCTACAACTCGGATGCCGGGCTGGTCGAATCCCAGGGGACGTATTTCCCGCAGTTCAAGGCCCGCTTCGACCAGCGGTTCCCCAACGGCCTGCGGACCATCGCCGACGCCTCGGCGCGCCTCGGGATGAAGCTGGGGCTCTGGATCGGGCCGGACGGGTTCGGCGAGACGCCCGCGTCAATGGCGGCCCGCCGCAACCAGCTGCTCGCCTGGGTCAGAGACTTCAACGTCGGCCTCTTCAAGCTGGACACGGTGGTGTCCGCGCTCGCGCACGAGGACAAGTACATCCTCGAGAAGAAGTACCAGAGCCTGGCCGATGCGCTCGCCGAGGCACGCCGGATCGACCCGTCGTTTGTCGCCATCAACCATCGCATCAACGACTCGCCGTACATGCTGACCATCACGGACTGTCTCCTCTGGAAAGGGGAGGAGACCTACATCGACGTCCACATCGCCAACACGACGGCCGCCCTCTACAACCGGTCCGCGTCGATCGGCCGCGAGCTGACCTCCGAGTTCTTCAAGACGCCGTTCCGGCAGTTCGAGGACCACGGGATCTGCTTCAACAGCTCCATCGAGAAGTGGGCAGACGACCTGGTCGCCCAGGCGTTCGGACGGGCGTCGGTCCTCTCCCCCGAGCTCTACGGGACCTTCTTCTTCCTGCCCGACGAGGACTACCCGAGGCTGGCCCGGTTGCTCCAGCTCCACAAACGATCCCAGTCGATGCTCAAGCAGGCCTTCCCGCTCGCCGACGGCGACGTTGCCCACGGAGACGGCCGCTCGTCGCTGCTCGTCCTGCGCAATTCCTCGTGGGGCTACCAGACCAAGGTCGTTCATCTGGATGGCAGCATCGGCCTGGCCGCGGCAGCAGGCAGTCCACTCACCATCCGGCAGCGTTACCCGCACGAGTTCCTCATCTCGAACCTGGGGACCAAAGCGGGGGAGTCCCTGCGCGTCGAACTGGAGCCCTTCGCGGTTCAGATGATCCAGGTCGACGTGGGTCTTCCGGACGAACCGTATCTCGGTGGCGTTCCGTACGAGATCGTCCCGGGCCCGAATGCGGCATCGTTCGACGTCACGCTGCTGGGCGACCCGGGCCGGGATGCCGAGATCTCCTTCCACAGCTTCGGCGGAAAGTCGGTCGTGTCCGATGGCCGCTCCGTGAACGCGGCTGAAGGGCAGCCCTGGCGGGTCCGCTTTCCAGGCCGGCTTCCCGGCGGGAAGCCGTTCACCCGGTCGCGGGATTTCGCCGACGCCCCGCCCGGCGGGATTGACGGCTCCTACGTGGCCGAGCTCGCGAAGTTCACGGTGGATGACGATGCGCTGGAGCTCAGGGAGATGAATGCCCTGGCACGTGCCCCCTCGGCGCTGCCGGAGATCGAGGCCTGCCGGGACTACATGCGGCGCAAGGTCATCACGGCCGAGGGGAGCGCCCGCAACGCGTTCGACGACGACCCTGCGACCCGCTGGAGCGATGGCTACGCCAGGCGCAGCGAGTTCACAGGAAGCCCCGCGCCATACCGCAGCGACGCGTCACTGTGGCGGATCGATCTTGGCGGGCTCACCGACCTGAGGACGCTCGCCCTCCACATCGTCCGGAGGACCGAAGATGGATTCCTCGAGGCGGTGGAAACGTCTCCCGACTTGAAGACGTGGGCCCGCGCGGACGGCCTGTCGCTCGAGAAGGCCCAGGGGATCCCGCTCTTCACCGAGCTCCGTCAGCGGGGAAGACGCATCAAGATCTTCGATGTCGAGGCTGGTGACAACACGCCCGTCCGGATCGACGTGCCGCTGCCGCCGGGCCGGAGCCGGTACGTCCGCATACGAGGCCGGAACTTCAGCGTGTCGGAGATCGTGGGCTATGACGCGCAGGGCCGCACGGTCGACCGAAGTCGGTGGCACGCGACGAACTTCTTCGGCGAGACGCCGCGGCCCGGGCGCGTCCTCAAGGCGGAACACACACTCGCTCTCGGCGACTTCCGGCCGGGCCAGGAATTCGCCGTCGCCGTCCACTCCGGGCCGTCCAGATTCGATCCCGTCGACGGCGTGTACGTCGCGGCCGTCGTCGATGGAGAAGTGGTCGTTCCTCGCCACCGCGTTCCGGCCTATCCGTATCACAACTACGAGTGGAACTCGTCCTGGCTCAAGACCGAGAAGCTGGGCGGACTGACCTTCCGTCTTCCCGCGCGGGAAGAATGGGCGGGGAAGGTCGTGGAGTTCTACGTGATGCTGTTCGGAGACGGCCTCGACGCGGCCAGGGCCGAACTCCACCTGGTCACGCCCCGGGAGCTGGCGATCGAGCGCCGGCTGCAGGTCCGGCCCGCGCCGGCTTCCCGAAACGAGCCGCCGATGCGCTGATGGCTGGCGGCGCTGCGAGGCCGCGTGCGCGTTCCGTCATACCCGCGGCGGCATGGCCGCCGCGCAGGCAGGGCTGGGCGTAGGGCTCAGCCTGACCACTACGTCGTGCGGTCGACGAGCGCCCAGACCGAGTGCTCCGTGCGGACGAACAGCGTCTGTGCGGCCAGGGGGGGTGCGGCTCTGCTGGCGGGGCGGTCGACGGCGCGGTAGACTCTCGCATGGCCATCACAGAGCAGGCTTCGCCGTCGACGCCGCTCGCGTCCGCCGGGCTCTTCCCGATCCGCGGAACACTTGCGCGCCTGTTGCTGGGGATCCTCGCCCTCTCGACGCAGGCTCCGCGGGCAGCGCTCGGACAGGATGCTGCGCTCCGTTCGTTCGATCGCGAGCTTCTCCTCGAGACGACGGGCGAGACGTCGGCGAGCGTGAGCCTCGGCGACGTCTCTGGCGACGGCCACCTCGACATCGTGCTCGCCAAGGGGCGACACTGGCCGCTCAACAACATCGTCCTGCGCAACGACGGCAAGGGGCACTTCACGGCCGCGGTCCTCGGCGAGGCTCCCGATCGGACCTACTCGGCCGCGCTGGCCGACCTCGACGGCGACGGCCATCTCGACATCGTCGTGAGCAACGACCGGCCCGACAGGAAGCTCATCTACCTGAACGACGGCGCGGGGCGTTTTCGTGTGGCGGGCACCTTCGGCCAACCGGAATGGTCCACGCGCTATGTCACAGTCGCAGACCTCAATGGCGACAAGCGCCCCGACCTCCTCGTGGCCAATCGGAGTTCGAACGCGGCCAACCCCCGTCCGAGCTACGTGTGCCTCAACGACGGGAAGGGCGGCTTCCCCTCGTGCTCGCCGCTGGCGACCGAGTCGGCGACGATCATTGTCGCCGCCGACCTGGACGGCGATGGACAACGCGACCTGTTCGTGCCTCATCGCGACGGCGGCGAGAACCTGATCTTCTGGAACGACGGCACCGGGCGATTCGCGGCGGCGCCGGCGAGGGTTGGGCCCGGGCGCTCGTGGATTCGCGCCGCGGCGGCGGCTGACATCAACGGCGATGCCATTCCAGATCTCGTCGTCGGTGACGAGCGGGCGGGGATCTTCTTGTACCTCGGTGGCGCACGCCGCACCTTCGACGCGCCGGTCGCCGTTGGCGCCGGTTCCGGCGCGCCCTATGCGATCGCCGTGGCCGATCTCAACCGCGACGGCAAGCCCGACATCGTCGTGGGGAGGCAGGAGGCGCGCGGGACGGTCTACTTCCATCTGGGCGGCGGCCGGGTGCCCCGGTTCCGCGAAACATCCTGGAACGACGGCAAGGGCTCCGTCTACGGCGTGGCGATTGGCGACCTCGACGGAGACGAATGGCTCGACATCGTCGCCGCGAGGTCGGACGCCCCCAACGCCGTCTGGTTCAACGAACCTCCGATCCGGAAGTAGGCGCGGAGGATCCAGATGCCGTCGCGTGGGCGGGCAGCCCGCGAGGCAGTTCGCGACACAGCAGGCGCTTCCGTAGGTCGCCCGTTCTCGTCCCCTCGTGCGCCATCCGTTCTGGGAGGTTCCATGCGGCGAAGGTTGCTCCTCATTCTGGCGCTGCTGCTGGCGTCGGCGCCGCTCGGCGCGCAACGGGCGCCAGTGACGAGTTGGTCGTTCGAGCAGGGCGGGGACGGAGACGAGGTGCGGGGCTTCCGCAGCGTCGTTCCCGGGGTTGCCGGCACCGGCCTGCGTTTCGACGGGCAGACCACGACGGTGATCCGCAAGGCCGCCAGCATGGGCCGGCTCGGCCCGGCCTTCTGGATCGAGGCCTGGGTCGCGATCCAGGAATACCCGTGGACCTGGTGCGCCATCGCCAACCAGGAGCGTGGGCACAAGGCGGGCTATTTCTTCGGCATCGATCCCGAAGGCCGGTTCGGCCTGCAGCTTGCCGTGAACGGCCGGTGGCTGGAAAGCCAGTCCGACATCAAGCTGCCGCTCTACGCGTGGAACCATCTGGTGGCGGTATTCGACCCGGCCACCGGCGTCAAGCTGTACTGCAACGGCAAGCTCGTGGGGTCCAAGGCCGCCACCGGGCGTCCGACCTTCGCGCCGGCGGTGGACGGCTGGGTCGGGCGCAACCACACGCCGCTCGGCCTCAGCCACGAGGTCAAGATCGTCGCGCCGGTGGCGTTCTCCTTCAACGGCATCATCGACGAGTTGCGCGTGCACGACGGCGCGGCGGCCGCGCCCGACGTCGAGGCGGCATTTGCCAGGCTCACGCCCGCCGGCTCCACTCCGCTGGCGCCGCCGGTCATGCCGTCCGGGCCCGCAGGGCCGGGCCGCTTCGGCGCTTACTACACGCGCTTGAAGTACGCCGAAGAATGGGAGAACCCCTGGCGTGTCGGCGACGCCGCGGACGTCGTCGTCCGGTTCGACGAGACGCCGACCAGGCTGGTCTTCTGGCGCGGCACCAGCTACATCCCGGCGTGGGTGACCGACACCGGGATCTGGTACACGAACGAGTTCTACGAGACCCAGAGCGACCCGATGGAGAT
>JALOKU010000060.1 GCA_025456345.1 Vicinamibacterales bacterium
TGATGGCGTCGATCGGGTGGACGAGCATGATGATGTTGAGCGTGAGGTTGTCGCGCATCAGCGCCAGGGTGCCGAGTTCCATCGCGAGGATCACCGCGAAGGTGACCCACACGGGGGCCCGCCAGGCGAACAGGAAGCCGAGCGCCGCGAAGAAGATGTCGCTCACCGAGTTGAACACGCTGTCGCCGACGTAGCCGAGCGCGATGGTCGCTTCGCGGTACCGGTTGATGATGATGGGGGAGTTCTCGAGGATTTCCCACGCGCCTTCCATCACGATCGCGGCGATGAAGCGCGCGCGCACGGAGGTCCGTGGCGCCACCAGCCACAAGATCCCGTAGAACAGCATCCCGTGGATGGTGTGGGAAAACGTGTACGGGTCGGCGAAGCGCTGCGACTGCTGGCTGCTCCAGATGTTGCCTTCCCACAGGCCTATGCGGCCGTCGGGCCCGAAGGGGAGGCGGCCCATGGCGAACTCGGCCGCCGCGACCACCAGCGGAACGGCCAGGGCGGCCGCAAGGAGCCAGCGGTTGCGGCGAATGCCGGCGATGATGCGTGGCCACAGGGGTTCGGGGGCGTGGGGCATGAAGTCCCTCGTGTTACGTCAGGGAAGTCTACTTCAGGCGGGGGCGGTAGTCGCGGCCGCGCCTGTCGGGTCGTTCCTCAGAACACGAAGGCGAGGCCGGCGTTGTACATGTAGGCGTTTCGCAGCGTCGCGACACCGTGAGCGTAGCCTCCGGCGCTCGCACGAAGCGCCCAGTGCGGGCCAAGGTCCACCGATGTGCCGATGGCGAAATAGAACGGATAGCCCGTCTCCGTGAAGGGCTGTCCGTTCCGGGTCTCGGAGAAGCGCGCGACGCCGAAACCCAGGCCGACCACAAAGTTGACGGGACCGAAAGCCGGAATCCAGACGTTGAGGCGCGGCACGACGTACGTGGCCGCGAAATCCGGCGCGGGACCAAGGGATGCTCCGGTCGCCGGATCGAACACTTCCGATCCCGGTGCCGGCCTGACCGCCGGCACGTATGCCACCGGCAGCTCGAGCGTCATCATGGGATAGCTTGCTGGCAGCGGGAGCCGACGCGCATAGAAGACCTCTAGCGCTCCGCGTGCTGGCCGAGCGACTTGAACAGGCCGAAGCGCCCGCCGAGTTCCTTGAAGTCTCTTTCCGCGCCGCGTGAGTCACTGGCCGTCGTCCAAGGCGCGCCGCGTTCTGGCGGCCCTTCTTCGTCTGGGCTGGTCCGTGAAGCGTCAGTCCGGGTCTCACCGCACACCGGCCTTCGTCCCGACGATCTCTAGATCCCCGTCAGTCTGCCGAACCTAACGCATAACGCGCAGGCCAGATAAGCACTCGACCGTCCCGGTACACTGCGGTTGGGCAGAGTGAGCCGTGGCGTTTCCGCTAGACAATTTGGCCCGGAGCTGGCTCCGAGCGTCGGCGAAGGCGTGTAGACTGCCCCGGAGGCGGGAAGATCAGCTACTGGTTCTGACGCAGGGCACGGCGGTCGGCATGTCCCGCAGTCTCGGGGCGCAACCGGAGGGCGCGATGATTTCGATCCGAGTTCGGCACACGCTGCGCCTCCTGTGTTGCCTTTTCGTCCTCACGGCCCATCCGCTCGTAGCCGCCGGCCAGGGCGTGGCGGACGTCGAGGCCTCGGCCAGGAACGGCAACTTCCAGCAGGCGTTCACGCAGAGTCGTGCGGTTGTCGTTGTGGCGCCGACTCTGGATGGCATTACTCAGCTCAGGGCCGTCTTCGCGAAGTATCCGCAGATTCAGCAGGCTGGAGTTGAGAAGATCGGCCGTCTGATCGACAGCGCGCAGACCGAACAAGACCTGCTCGGCGCCCAGTCGGAGCTCCGCCACTTCGTCAAGCTCGTCACTTTCGTGATCGGCGAACCCGGCGCACTGAAGGCGCTGCAGACACGATTCGTGGCCGCCGCGTCGAGGTTGGTCCTCGATGCCGGGATTCCTGTGACCTTCGAGTCCAACCTCCTGGCCGACTGGACCGCGTCGACGGAATCGGTTCTGGACGGTGATCTGGAGCGACGTATCTACCAGAACACGATGGCGAACATTGCAGCCCGAGACCGGCGGGACACTCCTCCCGAGTTGATGACCGAGCGGCTGTTCCAATACCTGCATCGTCACGAGGAGGCTCGAGCAGACGCGTTCGACACCCTGAGGTCGGTGCAGTGGATGGCGCGCGACCTTGATGGCGCGATGCGGCTCGCCTATCCGGTACTCGCCAAGCAGCGCCGCGCAGAGCTGGGACTGCCGGAGCCGAGCGCACCGGCCCAGAGCGAACCTGGGAATCTACCCCCGTCGGTCGGGGCTGGCGAGGGCCAGTTCGGAGACACCCTTCAATTCGACACAAAGGGCGTCGAGTTCAGCCCCTGGGTCAGGCGGTTCCTCGCTCAGGTCAGGAGGAATTGGCTCGTTCCCCAGGCGGCAATGTCCCTGAGGGGGCGTGTCTCGGTGTCGTTCAACGTGCACAAGGACGGCACCATCACCGAGATCGTCGTGGTCGGCCCGAGCAAGATCGAGGATTTCAATAGATCGTCGTTGAACGCGATCACCGCGTCGAGCCCCGTCCAGCCCCTTCCGGCGGAGTATCCGGACGAAAAGGCTTTGATCACGATCACGTTCTACTACAACGAAACACCGCCGCGGAAATGAGCGTCTGAAGCGCAGCCCTCTGGCGGGCCTATCGTCAGAAGTGCCCTTCATTTCGGGGTTTGAGTGGTGGGCGCTAGTGGATTCGAACCACTGACCCCCGCCGTGTGAAGGCGGTGCTCTACCGCTGAGCCAAGCGCCCACTCAAGGAGTGCAGACTCATAATCTTACCGAAAACCATCGCGCGCTCGCAACCCGCAGGCCGGTCGCGGAACCCGCGCCCGGTCCGCCGCGACTACTTCCGCGTTTCCGGCAGCCGGCGGCGCGCCGGCCCGTCATAGTACGCCTCGTCGCGATCGATCCGCCGCATCGGCGTCTGTCGCACCTTCTCTTCGACGGCGTGCGCCAGCAGGCCGGGCACCCGCGAAATGATGAACAGGCCGTTCCCGATCTCGGGGCCGAATCCGAGGTCGCCGCACACGGCGGCAATGGCCCCGTCGATGTTCAGCGGAAGCGGATGCTGGGCACGCCCGGGCATCGAATTCAGCACCCGCTCGACCACCCGCAGCAGCCGGCAGTGCTCCCCGTCGAGCTCGAACTCGTGGGCCAGCTGCAGCAGGCGCGCCGCCCGCGGGTCGCGCGCGTGGATGCGGTGCCCGAACCCCGGGGGCGTCGGACGGACTCTGCAGTGCTTCTCCAGGAGCTGCTTCGCCGCATCCTCGTACGGCATGCCGGCGTGGTGGAGCGAGATGCCCTCCCGCAGGCAGCGCATGACGTCCTCGATGTCACCGCCGTGGTAGGTGCCCAGCGCGAGGACGCCGGCGGCGACGGCGCTGGAGAGCGGCGATCCCGACGAGGCCACGTGGCGGGCCGCCAGCGTCGAGGGCGGTGTCACCCCGTGGTCGAGCGACGACAGCAGCACCGCCGTGAACAACTTGCCGATCGACGGCGTCGGCAGCTCTCCGCGCAAGAGGAGATAGATCCCCTCGCTGAAGGTCAGCCGCCCCATCAGTTCATCGACCGGGTAGCCGCGGATCTCGATCTCGTTCGGCGCGATGCGCGTCAGGGACGTCGGCCACTCGTTGGGGGCCGGTGTGCGGTGACGCCGGTTCGTTCCGCCCGTGGCCCTGTCTGGCGTCGCGGGGTTGTCGTTCATCGTGCTTCCTTTGGCGTCACCAGTCCGGGACGCACATCGCAGAGCCGAAGGGGCCTCGAGCCGAACGTGAAGGCGGTTGCGGAACCCGTTCGTGCGGCGTGAGCGGGCCGCCGCACGCAGGCTGTGAAACCGGTCTCAGAGCGTGCCGTAGAGCCGGTCGCCGAAATCGCCGAGCCCGGGCAGGATGTACTTCCGGGCGTCCAGTCCCGCGTCGATCACCGGCGTATAGATGTCGACGTCCGGATGATGCTGTTCGACGAACGCGATGCCTTCAGGGGCCGCGACGATGCAGAGAATCTGGATCCGGCGCGCCCCGGCTTCCTTGAGCAGGTCCACCGCGTCGACCGCGCTGCCGCCGGTGGCCAGCATCGGGTCGATCATCAGGACGTGGCTGTCGGCCATGCGCGGGGGAAGCTTGGCGTAGTAGCGGGAGGCGATGGCGGTCATCTCGTCCCGCTGGAGCCCGATGTGGCCGACCCGCGCGCCGGGCACCAGCTCCAGCACGGCATCCAGCATGCCGAGGCCGGCGCGGAGCACCGGCACCACCACCACGTCGGCGTCCACGCGCTGGCCGGTGGCTTCGCCGAGCGGCGTCATCACCGTGGCGGTTCTGGCCGGCAGCTCCCGCAGGGCTTCGGCGGCCAGCAGGACGCTGATCCTCACGGCCAGGCGCCTGAACGCGTCCGGCCCCGTGGAGACGTCGCGGAGGGAGAGGAGGATGTCCTGGACGAGCGGGTGACGAACGAGGATCACGGCCACGCGCAGACTATACACGAAGGGGCGCGAACCGGGCCAGCGAGCGGGCGCAGAGGCTTTGCGCCACCATGAAAGGCGCGCGGCGTGGAGTACAATTCCAGGTATGAGAGTGTATCCCGACCCGCCCGGCGCCGCGCGCCGCACAACGGTGCTCGTCCTCACGCTCGCCCTGGCCGTGGCCGCGCTCGGCGCCGCGCCGCCGGCGAAGCGCCGCGCCACGCTGGTGGTGACCGGCGGGACGGTGATCACGATGGACGCCGCGCGTCGCGTCATCTCGCCGGGAGCGGTCGCCATCAACGGGACGACGATCGTCGCGGTGGACACGCCCGCGGCGATCGCGGCCCGCTACGCCGCCGCCGACGTCATCCGCGCCGACGGCGCGGTCGTGCTGCCCGGCCTCATCAACACGCATGGCCACGCGGCCATGGTCATGTACCGCGGCCTGGCCGACGACCTGGCGCTCAAGGACTGGCTGCAGAAGTACATCTTCCCGGCCGAGGCGAAGACGGTGTCGCCGGAGATGGTGCGCGTCGGCACCCGCCTCGCGGCGCTCGAGATGCTGCAGTCGGGCACGACGCTGCACACGGACATGTACTACTTCGAGGAAGAGGTCGCGAAGGCCACGAAGGAGGCCGGCATGCGCGGCGTGCTGGGCCAGACGATCATCGGGTTCCCGGTTGCCGACGCACAGACGCCCGCCGAGGGCCTCGCGCGCGCGGAGCGCTTCATGCAGGCGTTCAAGGGCGACCCGCTCGTGGTCGCCACGGTGGCGCCGCATTCGATGTACACCGTCGACGCGGCCACGTTGAAGGCGACGCGGGACCTCGCGCGCACCTACGGCGTCCCCCTGCTGACGCACCTGGCCGAGACCCGCGACGAAGTCGCCGAGTCGATGGCGACGCACCATCTCTCGCCGGCGGCGTACTTCGAATCCCTGGGGTTCTGGGACACGCCCGCCGTGGCGGCGCACGGCGTGCACCTGACCGGCGCGGACATCGCGATCCTCAAGAAGCACGGCGTGGCGCTGTCTCACAACCCCGAGAGCAACATGAAGCTGGCCAGCGGCGCCGCGCCGGTGGCGGCCGCGCTGAAGGCCGGCCTCATCGTGGCCCTGGGGACCGACGGGGCGGCGAGCAACAACGACCTCGACATGTTCGAGGCGATGCGCCAGGCGGCCTTCCTGCACAAGCTCACCGAGGGGGACCCCACTGTCGCCTCCGCGCAGGCGGTGCTCGAGATGGCCACACTCGGCGGGGCGGCCGCGCTGGGCATGGCCGATCGCCTCGGCGCGCTCGAGCCGGGAAAGCTCGCGGATCTCATCGTGGTGTCGATGCGGTCGGCGCGCCAGACGCCCATGTACAACGCGGTGTCGCACCTGGTCTATGCGACCCGCGGAGACGACGTCCGCACGACCATCGTCAACGGCAAGATCCTGATGCGTGAGCGGCGCGTGCTGACGTTGAACCAGGCGGCCGTGCTCGCCGACGCCAGGAGGCTCGCCGCGAAGGTCCGGGCTGCGGTGGAACCGGCGGCGCCTCAGTCCAGCGTGGCGAGGTAGGGGAGGTTGCGGTACTGCTCCGCGTAGTCGAGCCCGTACCCCACGACGAAACGGTCCTCGATCGTGAAGCCGATGTAATCCACCTTCACCTCGACGGCCCTGCGCGAGGGCTTGCTGAGCAGGCAGGCCGTGCGCAGCGACTTCGGCGACCGGGCGTGGAGAATCTCCTGCAGGTAGGAGAGCGTCAGCCCGGTGTCGACGATGTCCTCGACGATGATGACGTTCCTGCCGTCGAGGCCCGAATCGAGGTCCTTCAGCACCCGCACCTCGCCCGACGAGGTCGTGCCCTTGGCATAGCTGGACACGGCCATGAAATCGATGGAGACAGGCCTGTGCATCGCGCGGACGAGATCGCCGAGGAAGATGAACCCGCCCTTCAGCACGCTGACCAGGTGCAGCTGCTCGTCGGCGGCATAGTCGCGCTGGATCTCGACGGCCAGTTCCCTGACGCGCTGCTGGATTTCCTCAGCCGAAATCATGACGTTGGCGGGAGCTTCGTAGGCCATAGGGGAGCAAGCCTAACACAAAAGGAAGTAGGATCCGGAGAGGTGGAGGGCGTGTGGCCAAGAAGCTGACGGCAGCCGAGATGCACCGGCTGGCCCGCCTCGGCGCGGCGGCCAAGCTGGCCCAGCTGGAGCGCGAGATCGCGGCGCTGAAGCGGGCGTTTCCGGGGCTCACGCCGCAGGCGGCCCCGGTGGCCGCGCTGCCGTCCGACGGAGCCGCCCGCGACGCGCCTGGTCCGCCGCGGCCTTCCCCCGGCCGCCGCACGCCGATGAGCGCGGCGGAGCGCAAGACCGTCTCCGATCGCCTGAAGCGCTATTGGGACGCGCGCCGGAAAGCGGGCAACAAGTAGGGGACGCGGAACGGTGGAGCGGGCTACGGGAATCGAACCCGTCTAGCTGGCTTGGGAAGCCAGAGCATTACCACTATGCTAAGCCCGCCCGCGAATAGCGCCCTATTCTAACACGCGCGGCCTATCCCCTGATGTACCCGATCACCTCGTCGCGCCGGGCTTCCATCACGGCCTGCGAGGTCGCTTCGAGGTTGAGGCGCAGGAGCGGCTCGGTGTTCGAGGCGCGGACGTTGCAGTGCCAGTCCGGCGCCTCCACCGACACCCCGTCCATCCGGTAGACCCTGGCGCCGGGCACCCGGTTCCCCATCTGCTCGAGGCCGGCGAGTTTCTCGTCGACCAGCGCCATCGAGGAGACCTTGGTGTTGATCTCGCCCGAGAGGAAGTACTTGGCGCGCAGCGGCTCGAGGAGCTGGTGAAGGGCCTGGCCCTTGATCGACATCAGCTCGAGCATCAGCAGCGCCGGAATGAAGCCATTGTCGGCGTAGAAGTTGTCGCGGAAGTAGTAGTGCCCGGTCACTTCGCCGCCGAACACGGCGTTCTCCTCGCGCATCCGCGTCTTGAAGAACGCGTGCCCGACGCGGTTCATCAAGGGCCGGCCGTCGTATTTCGCGATGGTGTCCTTGACGGCGTAGCTGGCGCGCACGTCGTAGACGATGCCGGCGCCGCGCTCCTTCATCAGGAAGGCCTCGGCGAGCAGCGCCGTGACGAAGTCGCCCGGGATGAACGCGCCGTCGCGATCGACGAAGAAGCAGCGGTCGGCGTCGCCGTCCCAGGCGATGCCAATGTCCGCGCGCTCGGCAACGACGCGAGCGACCAGGTCCCGCCGGTTCTCCTCGATGAGCGGGTTGGCCTCGTGGTTCGGGAAGGTGCCGTCGATGTCGAAGCACAGCCGCGTCGTGCGGCAGGGGAGCTTGTCGAACAGCTTCGGCGCGACCAGGCCGCCCATTCCGCTGCCGGCGTCGAGCACGACGCTGAACGGCTTGATGAGGGCCGGGTCGATGAACGTCAGCACGTGCGCCACGTAGTCGTCGAGCAAGGCGGTGTGCGCGGTGAGGGATCCCGGCGCGGCCGCCGCGGGAGGGATGGAGCCGCCCGCCACCAGGTCGCGGATCTGCGAGATGCCGGCCTCGCCGCTCAGGGGAAACGCCTCGGCGCGGACCAGCTTCATCCCGATGTAATCCTTCGGGTTGTGCGAGGCGGTCACCATCGCCCCGCCCTGGTGGCCGTCGCGGGCCACCGCGAAGTAGAGCATGTCGGTGGCGATCATCCCGTAGTCGACGACATCGGCGCCCTGCTCGCGCGCGCCCGCGATGAACGCGCCCGCGATGGAGGGCGCCGACACGCGCATGTCGCGGCCGACGGCGATCCGCTTCGCGCCGAGGTAGGCGACAAACGCCCGGCCGATCTGCCTCGCCGTCGCTTCGTCGAGCTCTCCCGGATAGATGCCTCGGATGTCGTACGCCTTGAAGATCCCGGTATTGACGCTCATCGCTGCTCCTACGGTCACTCGCCCGCCGCGAGGCGCGAATGGTCGGTCACCGCCGACTTGTCGCCGAGGATGACGCCGCGGTCGATCACGACGTTGCGGCCGACATGGCAGTGGCGGCCGAGGATGGCCTGGCGGACCACGGCGTCGCGCGACACCCGGCCGTTCGGCCAGATGATGGCGCCGTCGATGACCGCGTCCTCCTCGATCACGCTGTTGCGGCCGATGACGCTGTACGGATGGATGCGGGCGCCCGCCTTGACGACCGCGCCGGCGTCGATGAAGCACGGGCCCGACACGGCCGCGCCGTCCTCGATCCGGACCTCGGAGCCGAGGCAGGTGAATCCCCGGGCTTCCGCGCCGAACGGCTCGGCCAGGAACCGGCGGTCCATGATGTCCCGGTGGACCTGCATGTACTTCTCCGGGGTCCCGATGTCGATCCAGTAGCCGCGATAGACGTACGCGACGAACGTCTCCTGGCGCTCCACGAGCGACGGAAAGAAGGCCCGCTCAATCGAGTACGCCGTGTCGGCCGGGATCCGGTCGAAGGTGTCGGGCTCGAGCACGTACACGCCCGCGTTGATCGTGTCGCACGTGATTTCGTCCGCCGTGGGCTTCTCGAGGAACCGCCGCACGTTCCCGTCCGCGTCGGTTTCCACCAGCCCGTAGTCCGACGGGTTGGTCACCGGCGTGAGCACGATGGTGGCCCTGGCCCTGCGCTCCCGGTGCAGGCGGAGCACCTCGGCCAGGTTGATCTGGGTCATCACGTCGCCGTTGAACACCACGATGGTGTCCTTGTAGGCGCCGGTCGCGTACTTCACCGCGCCGCCGGTCCCGAGGGGGGTTGGCTCGACGACGTAGGACATCCTGATGCCCGCCTCGCGGCCGTCCCCGAACACGTCCTGGATGCGCCGGGGCTGGTAGTTGAGGCTCAGGATCACCTCGTCGATCTCCGGCACGGTGCGGACGAGATCGATCTGGTAGTTGAGAAACGCCCGGCCGAAGACGGGGACGATGGGTTTCGGCGTGTGGAGGGTCAGCGGGCGCAGTCGCGTGCCCTTGCCCCCGGCTAGCAGGATGGCCTTCATGACAACCCTTCCATCTTATCGCAAGCGCGCTACAATGGGGCGGGAATGAACCTGCCCAACAGCCTCACGCTGATCAGGATTTTCCTGGTCCCGCTCCTCGTCGTGGTGCTCCTGACGAAGGTGGAGTGGCCCGTCATGGGGGTGTCCAGCCAGGTGCTCGGTGCGGCCATCTTCGCCGTCGCCTCCCTCACCGACTGGCTCGACGGCTACGTCGCGCGCCGGCGGCAGCAGGTGACGACGCTCGGCCAGCTGATGGATCCCATCGCCGACAAGCTGCTCACCGCCGCGGCCTTCATTTCGCTGGTCCAGATGGGCGCGGCGCCGGCGTGGATGGTGGCCGTGATCATCGGCCGCGAGTTCGCCGTCACGGGCCTGCGCAGCATCGCCTACTCGCGGGGGACCGTCATCGCCTCGTCGCCGATGGGCAAGGCCAAGATGACGAGCCAGGTCGTCGCCATCCTGCTCCTCATCCTGGGGCACGAAGGGTACCGGCCCTTCTACCTGCTCGGGCAGGCCGCGCTGTGGGTGGTGGTGATCCTGTCGGTCGTGTCGGCCGTCGATTACTACCGCAAGTTCACGCGGGCCGCGTCGCCCCTCTGACAGCCGATCCGGCGGGCGCCTACTTCTTCACGGGCGGCGGGGGCTCCGCGGGCTGTTCCTTCAGGGCCAGCTGGGCCTTGTCCAGGAACTCGCTCTTCTCGAACTCCTTCGTCAGCCGATCGAAGTAGGGCACGGCTTCGGCGCGCCGGCCCATCTTCACCAGCGAATCGCCGAGGTAGTAATAGACCGCATCCCGCATCGGGTATTCCGGGTCGTTCTTCAGCACCGCTTTGAAGCGATCAATCGCCCCCGGGTACCACTTGTTGCGCCAGTAGAAGTAGCCGACCTTGTACTCGGACTCGGTCAGCCGGTTCTGGGCCGCCCGCAGCTTCTGGCGCCCCTCCTCGAGGAGCGCGCTCTGCGGATACCGCTGCACGAAGAGCGCCAGCTCGGCGATGGCCTCCTTGGTCGCGGTCTGGTCGCGATCGGGGGCCAGCATCTGCTGGAAATGGCACATCCCGAGCTTGTACTGCGCGTAGTCGGCCCTCGCGTTCGTCGGGTAGAACGTGAGGAATTCGCGGAACTCGTTCTCGGCCAGCACGAGCGCCTCCGCCGACTTCTCGCCCAGGTACGTGTCGCCGAGCCCGAGCTTCGCGTCGGGCCGGTAGTTGCTCTGGGGGTAGTTGTCGACGAGCTGCCGGTAATACTCGCGCGCCTGGAACCACTTCTTCTTGCCGACCAGTTCGGTCGCGCGGTCCATCAGGTACTTGTCCCCTTCGAGAATGCCCGTGGGGACGATGTTCTTCTCCCGCGAGCAGGCGGAGGAGGTGGCGAAAGCAGCGAGCAGGCTGGCGGCGAGGACCGCCCGGGGGACACGACGAATCATGCAGGCATTCCACCTTCTGTGCGCGGGCGGGCCAGGCGACCCTGCCGCGCCAACCCGGGCCCCGACGCGGGGACCGACGACGAACCAACTTGCTATTCTACAACGCGACCCGCCGGCCCCGCCGAATCTCCCGCTCCGCGCCCGGCCTGGGCGAAAAACGCCCGGACACGCGCCGGCAGCCGCTTCGGGCGCCCGGCCAGATCCGTCGACGCGTGCACCGTGTGCCCGCTGGCCAGGACCGCACCGTCGCCGGCCCGGACCACGTCGTACGTGAACCGAATCCTCACCGGGGAGGCCAGTTCGCCCCGGGACCGGATGAGGAGCTCGTCATCGTACCGGGCGGGCTGGCGGTACTCGCAGTGCGCCTCGATGACGGGCAGCATGATCGCGTCGCGCGCCTCGAGGTCGCGGTACGACCACCCGAGGCTCCGCAGCCACTCGCACCGCCCGACTTCGAACCAGGCGAGGTAGTTGGCGTAGTACGCGAATCCCATCTGATCCGTCTCGGCGTAACGGACCCGCACGGGCGCGTCGCACACGTATGTGCTCACCGCGGGCCCCGGTGCCCGGCGAGCCGCGCCTGCGCCGCCGCCACGGCCAGCGCCTTCAGCCGCCGCGTGGCCGCTTCGGCATCGTCGGTCCCGAAGATGGAGGAGCCGGCGACAATCCAGTCCGCGCCAGCCTCCACCACCTGCGCGATGTTGCGCTCGTCGATGCCGCCGTCCACCTCGATGGGGGCCGCGTTGCCCGCTTCGTCGAGCAGGGCGCGCATGGCTCGTATTTTGGACGCGCTGCGCGGGATAAAGGTCTGGCCGCCGAATCCGGGGTTCACCGTCATGAGGAGCACGAAGTCGACGTCGGCCGCCACCTCCTCGAGGCAGCCGACCGGCGTCGAGGGGTTCAGCACGGCCCCCGCCTGCGCGCCGAGGCTCTTGATGAGCGAGAGCGTCCGGTGCAGGTGGGGCAGCACTTCGACGTGCACCGAGACGAGCCCGGCGCCGGCGTCGACAAACGCCGGAATGTAGCGATCCGGATCCTCGATCATGAGGTGGACGTCCAGCGGCACCCGCGTCACCCGGTGGATCGAGCGCACCACCGGCGGGCCGACGGTGAGGTTCGGCACGAAGTGGCCGTCCATGACGTCCACGTGCACGAGGTCGGCCCCGCCGCGCTCCGCGGCGGCGATGCACGCACCGAGGGCGGCGAAATCCGCCGCCAGGATGGATGGGGCGATGCGCACGCTCATCGGCTGATCTCCAGCGAGATGGGCTCGTCCGGCGTCACCTGGAATCCGGCCGCCGGAGACTGCCTGAGGATGATGCCCGAGGGTACCCCGGGGTACGGCTGCTGGGCGACGACGGACACGCGGAGGCCGCGGCTGCGCAGCACATCGAGCGACGCCTCGCTCGACGCGCCGATCAGGTCGGGCATCACGTAGCCCGCGGCGCGCTCGCCCCGGTTGACGACGACGCCCACCCGCGCGGCACGGCTGCCGGGCGGCGAATCCTGCGCGACGACGGCATCGGCAGGGAAGTCGGAGGAGCGGATGTCCGCGGCCGCCGAAATCTCGAGCCCGTCCTGGCTCGACCGCGCCTGGGCGGACCGCTCGCTCTCGCCGACCAGCGTCGGCACGACCGACGAGCGGGAGCCAGCGCTCATCCAGACCCTGACGCCACGGCCCCGGCGGACCACGAGCCCGGCCGCCGGATCCTGCGCGGCTATCCGGCCGGCGGCAACCGTGTCGCTGAAGGGGTGGTCGTCGTCGACCTTCAGCGTCAGGCCCGCCGCCTCCATGGCCACGCCGGCCTCGCTGAACTCGAGCCCGACCACCTTTGGCACCGGCACCTCGCGGGCGCGAAGCGCCACGCGCATCGCGGCCACGGCGAACACGCCGTACGTCGCCGCGAG
Source organism: Vicinamibacterales bacterium (assembly GCA_025456345.1). GTDB lineage: Bacteria > Acidobacteriota > Vicinamibacteria > Vicinamibacterales > JAKQTR01 > JAKQTR01. The sequence goes on from JALOKU010000060.1 coordinate 12,843, forward strand.
CGCCGTGATGAGGATGATGAGACGGCCGACGTTGCGGACGCGCCGATTCCTGGCCATGCCTGCGAGAACTGTACTACACGATGCGTTCGTGACGAACGGGTCCGCCGGCCGTCATCGGCGCCGCCGCAGGCGCGCGGCGAAGAAGGCCTCGAGCGCGTGCCGGTGGGGCAGCGTCCGCAGGCAGCCGCGTTCGTCGAGGCACGCGGCCACCCCCGGAGGCAGGCCCGGGCCCGTTTCGCGCGGGTCCTCGAGCGCGAACTCCGGGCACCGGTCGAGGAAGGCGCCAACCACCGCCTCGTTCTCTTCGGGCTCACTGGAGCAGGTGGCGTACACGAGCATCCCGCCCGTCCGGACGCCGCGGGCGGCCGCTTCGAGCATCCGGCGCTGACGTCCGGCCAGCGCAGCAAGATCGTCTTCGCGTCTGGACCATCGGATGTCGGGATCGCGCCGGATGGTGCCCAGGCTCGAGCACGGCGCATCGACAAAGACGCAGTCGAACACGGGGCCGAACGGGAGTCCGCCGAGCAGGTCGTGGCACACGACGTGAGCGGACGCGATGCGCGCCGCGGCGAGCGTCTGCCGGAGCAGGCGGATGCGCCGGCTGCGGAGGTCTCCCGCGACGAGCAGCCCGCGGTCCCCGATTGCGGCAGCGAGTTGAGCGGTCTTGCCGCCCGGGGCCGCGCACGCGTCGGCCACGCGGCTTCCGGGCGGCGGAGCCGCAAACGCCCCGACCAGCTGCGACGCTTCGTCCTGCGCGAGGAACTGCCCGGTACCCGAGATGGACGTGGCGAACGGCCTTCCGGATTCGACCACCAGCCCGTCAGGCGCGTAGGCGCAGGCGCGGGTCCGCACGCCCTGCACCTCGAGGCGCCCGGCCAGCGCGTCGCGCGAGGTGAGGAGCGTGTTCGCCCGCAGCGTGACCGGCGCCGCCGCGTTGTTGAGGCGCACCCACTCGAGTGCGGCGTCGAAGCCGTACCGATCGAGCCACCTGGTCACGAGCCAGGCCGGGTGAGACCACGTGACGCTCAGATAGGCGAGAGGATCGGACGCCGCGGGCATCGGCAGCCGGGACCGCTCCCGGCTGATTCGGCGGAGGATCGCATTGACGGCGCCGGCCGCGCTGGCGCGGCCGCGCTGGCGGGTCAGCCCGACGCCGTCGTTGACAACGGCGGCGGCCGGAACGCGATCGAGATGGAGCAGTTGGTACGCCGACAGCCTGAGGATGTCGAGCACGTCCGCGTCGAAGGCGCCGATGGCCCGGTTGCCCGCCCACGCGATGGCATGGTCGAGCGCCGCGCGCCACCGCAGCGTCCCGATCGCCATCTCCGCGGCGAGCGCCTGGTCGCGCTCGTCGGCGAGGCGCGTGCGCCCGAGTTCGAGTGCGGAGGCGAGGTCGGCGCGTCCCGCGTGCACGCGCTGCAGCGTGTCGAGGGCCACCACGCGCGCGATCGCCGCCATGGGCGTCAGGCGGCGCCGGCCGGCGGGGCGGGCAAAGAGGCGTCCGGGGGCAGGTCGAACCGCACGTGGCCCCCGCCCAGGTGCCCGGCCGCGAAGTCCCGGGCCGCCATCGCCCGGCGCCCTTCGGGCTGCACCGTGAGCACGTCGAGCAGCCCCGCGCCGGTCTGGACGCGGAACGCGTCCGTCGCGAGGTGCACCATCGAGCCCGGCGCCAGGCCGCTCTGTGCCGCCCCGGGCACCGCCCGCGTCCGGATGACGATGAGCCGGCGCCCGCCGAGCGAGGTCCAGGCCATCGGCCACGGCTGCAGGCCCCGCACCTGGTTGTGGATGGCGGCGGCCGGGGCCCGCCAGTCGATGAGGCCTTCCTCCTTGCGGAGCCGGTGCGCGTAGGTGGCGGCGGTGTCGTCCTGCGGGACCTCGACGGCGGTGCCGGAGGCCAGCTGGCCGAGCACGTCCAGGAGCAGTGCCGCTCCCAGGCGGGCGAGGTCGTGTTCGACGTCCGCGCTCGTGTCGTCGGGCCCGATCGGGCGGACGGCCGTGCGGAAGACGCCGCCGGCGTCGAGCGCCTGGACCACGCGCATGATGCTGACGCCGGTCTCGGCATCGCCGGCGATGACGGCGCGATGCACCGGCGCGGCGCCGCGGTGGCGGGGGAGGAGTGAGGCGTGGACGTTGATGAGGCCCAGCGGCGGCGCCTCGAGCACGGCGGCGGGCAGGATCTTGCCGTACGCGGCCACCACGCCGGCATCAGCCCTCCACGCCCGGAGGCTGGCGAGAAACGACTCGTCTTTGAGCCGGTCCGGCTGAAGCACCGGGACGCCACTGGCGAGGGCCACGCGCTTGGCCGGGCTCTCGCTGACCCGCTGCCCGCGGCCGCGGGGCCGATCCGGCTGGGTCACGAGGCCGACCACGGCATGGTGCGAGGCGAGCAGGGCCTCGAGGCTGGGCACGGCGAAGTCCGGCGTGCCGAAGAACACCACGCGGAGGGGGCGGCCGGTCACGACCATTTCCCCGATCGGGTCAGCTTGCGAATCCGCCGGACAATCAGGTCCCGCTGGATGCCGCGAAGCCGATCGACGAAGACCCGCCCGTCGAGATGGTCCATCTCGTGCTGGAACGCCCTGGCCAGCAGGCCGGTGCCCTCGACGGTGCGCTCGCGCCCTTCGAGATCGATCCCTTTCACCGCCGCGCGCGACGGCCGGGCCACGGTGGCGTTGAACCCCGGCACCGACAGGCAGCCTTCTTCCTCCAGCTGCATGCCCTCGCGCTCGACGAACTCGGGGTTGATGAACGCCAGCAGGCTGTCTCTGGAGCGGCCGCCGGTGACATCGACCACGAACACCCGCAGCGGCACCCCGATCTGCGGTGCGGCCAGTCCGACGCCTGGCGCCGCGTACATGGTCTCGATCATGTCCTGCACGAGCGCCGCGATGTCAGCGCTGATGTCGGTCACCTTCGCGGCCTCGCGGTGCAGCACCTGATCGCCGAACTTCACGATGGGGCGAATCATGACGCCTCCGGGTCCCGCGGGCGTGCGAAACGCTGCTCGACCTGGCGCTGCCAGTCCGCATGCCGGTGCCGCAGCTCGTCGACCGAATCGCCCCCGAACCGCTCGAGCACGGCGTCGGCCAGGACCAGGGCGACCATCGCTTCGCCGACCGCCGACGCAGCCGGCACCGCGCAGACATCGCTGCGTTCGATGGCGGCCGCCGTCCCGGCCCCAGTCTCGAGATCGATGGATCGCAACGGCGTCATCAGCGTCGCGATCGGTTTCATCGACGCGCTGACGCGCAGTTCCTGTCCATTGGTGACGCCGCCCTCGAGGCCGCCGGCGCGATTGGTCGGCCGCACGGCGGGGAACGCCGGTTCCGGACCCATCGTGCCGCCGGCACGAGGCAGGATTTCGTCGTGCACCTGCGACCCTCTCAGCCGCGCGGCGTCGGCGCCGATCCCGATGCTGACGGCCTTGATCGCCGGGATGGACATCAGCGCCTGGGCGAGGCGCCCGTCGAGCCGGCGATCCCACTGCGCGTAGCTGCCGAGTCCGGCCGGCACGCCGCGGGCCGCCACCTCGAACACGCCGCCGAGTGTGTCGCCGGCCTCGCGCGCGGCGTCAATGGCGGCGATCATGCGCGCGGCCGCCGCCGCGTCCACGCAGCGCGTCGGGCTGTCGTCGGGCAGCGCGAGGATGGCCTCGAACGGCGCGCCGCAGACCTCCGCCGACGCGCCGCCGATGGCGATCACGTGGCTGGCCACGTCGATGGCCAGCTGGGCGAGCAGCTGCCGCGCGAGCGCGCCCGCCGCGACGCGCGCCGCCGTTTCCCTGGCGCTCGCGCGCTCCAGGACGTCCCGGATGTCGGCGTGCCCGTACTTGATCGCGCCGGCCAGATCCGCGTGGCCGGGACGCGGCCGCGTGACCGGCGCGCGGTGCGCGCCGCCGGCATCGGCGGGAGGGTCCACCTCCGGGTGCATCGTGAACGCCCAGTTGACCCAGTCGCGATTCTCGATCGTCATCGCGACCGGCGCCCCGGTGGTCCGGCCGTGGCGGACGCCGGCGGCGACGACGGCGGCGTCGGCTTCGATCGCCATCCTGCGGCCGCGGCCGTAGCCCTGCTGACGCCGCCGCAGATCGCGGGTCACGGCATCGCCATCGATCAGGAGTCCGGCCGGGAGCCCATCGACAATGACGGTGAGCGTGCGCCCGTGGGACTCGCCGGCTGTGAGAAATCGCAGCATCGCGAAGCCATTCTATACGAAGTTTCTGCAGCAGTCCGCCGGGAGCGTCGCCGAAACACCAGTGTTTCCGGGGCGTTCCGCCGCGAGGCTGTCGGCGTCGATCTTGCAACGTTCCCGGCGCGCAGCTGGGCTGCGGGGGAGGCGGCGTGAGTACTCGACTCGAACTCGTGCTGGATCGGTTCGTCGCAGTGGGCGGCGGCCGGGCGATCGACCTCGCCAACGGCGACCTGGTGTGGCTTCGGACGGGTGCCTCCCTTGACGAGTGCGGCCATCGCCGGCGCGCCGAGACGGCAGCGCGCGTGTCCGCGCTGCGCATCCCCGGCATGGCGCCGCTGGTGGACTACGGGCTCAGCCGCCGCAACGAGTGGCTCGAGGCATACCGGCTCGGCCCGCTCGGCGCCGATGCCGGCTCCGCCGGCGATCGCCCGTTGCCGGCCCGCACCATCGCGGCGCTGCTCGCACGCGCCGGATGTGCCGTGAGTGAGGATCCGAAGGGCTGCCGCGCAGCGCCCGAACCGCCCGGGCTGTTCATCCCGGAACCGCTCGAGCGTGTTCTCGCCAGCCAGGGAGGGCAGGCTCCTCTGCCGCCGGTCGCCTCCGCAGACCGGCCGGCTGCAGGCACGATCATCGAGCGGCGCGACGAGCTGGATCCGGTGATGGAGTGGATTGCCGGGCCGGCGGAATCAGGCGCGCGGATCGTCCGGATCGAAGCCCCATCTGGCGCCGGGCTGCGCACCTTCTTCGATGCCATCGCGCGTGAGGCACGGCTGGCCGGGTTCGTCCCGGTGTCGAGCCTGTTGTGCAGCCACGCGCCCTCCCCGATGGCCGGCGTCGACGATGCCGCGCTGTGCGCCGCGCTTCGGGGCCGCCATGTGGTCATCCTCGATGCGCCCGGCGTGCACGGGACGCCGGCTCATCGGGCCGGTGTCGTACGATTCCTCTCGCGTCTCGACACAGAGGGGGGGCGTCCGCACGCCGTCGTGTGCCGCTGCCTCGCGCCCGCCGCCGAGGAGACGCTCGCACTCGGACCGATGCGGCCCGCACAACTGCGGCGAAGTGTCGTGTACGTCGGCATCGACACGGTCCGGGCTGAACGGGCGATTGACAAGGCGGTGCGGCAGTCGGCCGGCTGGCCCGGTGCGTTTGCCGTCCTCGTCAGGGAGCTGCTCGGCCTCCGCTCCGCGGACGCGCCCTATCGATTCTCGCCGGCGGCCGATGCCGCCGTGCGGGAGTCCGCCCCGCAGCCCTGCCTGCCCGTCGAGTCTGCGCGGCCCGGCGGCGACCAGACGTCGGCCGTGCTGGGCCGGGCCGCCGAACTCGCCGCGCGCGGCCGCCACGCGGCCGCCGAGCGCCTCCTCCGGCGGACCGCCGGCTACCTGCAGCGGCGCCAGCGAGCAGCGGGCCAGGCTCAGGCGCTGCTCGCGCTGGGCCGCTTGCTTTGTGCGAGGGGCCGCCGTCCAGCCGCCCATGACGCGTTCGACGCCAGCCGGCGGCTCTTCGACGGCGCGGGGGATGCGCCGGGCGTGCTGCTCGCGCTGGTCCATCTAGGGGCCCTCCACATCGAGGACGGCGCGCTGCCGGCTGCCGAATCCGTCCTGCGAACCGCGGAGGTCGGGGCCACGCACGCAAGGTTGGCAGAGCTGCGCCGCGCAGCCGGACTCCTGCTGGCGCGCTGTCTCTACTGGCAGGGACGGCACGACGACGCGTGGCGGCAGATCGAGCGGCTGGAGACATGCGGCGACGGCCGCTTCCAGGAAGCAGCCGCCGTCGCGGAGCGAGGTGCACCGACGGGGAGCGGTTCGCGATGGGGGGCATCCGCACAGGCGTACCCCAGCCCGCCCGGGCTGTCGGCGGTGGCGGCAGAGATAGGCGTACGGACGGCGCTCGCCCGAGGGGACGCGGGGCTCGCGGCGCGGAGGCTGTCGGCTGCCGGCGAGGCGCAGCCGGATCAAGGGCCCGCGCATGCGGGCACGCTGATCGCGCTGCGGCTCCTCGTGCAGGGGAGAGGTGCGCCTCGCCCACCTCGAGGCGCTCATCGACGCGGGCGCCCGCGTGCAGGCATCCACGAGTCTGCGCCGGCTCGAGAGCCGGCCCGCGTCGACCGTCTCCGGCCTCGCGCGCCTGCGCCTGACCGCGCTGGCGGCGCGCCTGAAGGCGCTCGAGAGCGATGACCCGCGCCGCGCCGGCGAGGGTGACGGCACGGTCGAGACCAGGGCGGTCGTGCGGATTCTGCAGCGCTGCCACGAGGCCGAGAGCGAGGCGGACGCCGTTGGCGGCGTCTGCCACACGGTGAGGGCCGCCCTTGGGGCCGGCGCCGTGAGTGCGTTCGCGCTGGTTGAGGGCAGCATGCACCTGGCGGCCAGCGCCGGCCAGCGGGCGTGCGCGCCCGGGCTGGCCGAGCGCTCGGCCGCCTCCCTGCTCATCGTCGGCCCGGAGGAATCCGCCCTGGGCCGGGAGCTTGCGGCGCCGGTCCGCTACGGCGGCGCGGCGGTGGGCTCGCTCGCAATCCGGTGGCCACCCGGCGCGCCCGGCGCGGCCGAGTCGCGGGCGCGCGGCATCCTGGCCGCCGCCGCCGCGGCCATCGGGCCGGCGATGGCCGCGCTGGGTTCGAGCGCGCCGGCGACGTGCGCGGCCGAATCCAGCCTTGGCGATCTCGGCGGGCCAAGCGCCGCCATGGCCGACGTCCGGCGGCAGGTTCGCCGCGCCGCCGCCGCGCCCTACCCGGTGCTCGTCCTCGGAGAGAGCGGGACCGGCAAGGAACTGATCGCCAAGGCGATTCACGCCGGGTCCGCCAGAAGGGTGCGCCGATTCTGCGCCGTCAACTGCGCCGCGCTCAGCGACGACCTCTTCGAAACGGAGCTGTTCGGACATGCGCGCGGCTCCTTCACCGGCGCGGCATCCGACCGCCCCGGCCTGTTCGAGGAGGCGGATGGCGGCACGCTGTTTCTCGATGAGGTCGGCGAGCTCTCGCCGCGTGCGCAAGCCAAGTTGCTGCGCGCGATACAGGAAGGAGAAATCCGGCGCGTCGGCGAGAACCACCCCAGGCGGGTCGATACCCGCATCGTGGCGGCCACCAACCGGCCGCTTGGCGACGAGGTCAAGGCCGGACGGTTCCGTCACGATCTGCTCTACCGGCTCGACGTCGTGCGCATCACGGTGCCGCCGCTGCGCGAACGCCCCGAGGACGTGGGTCCGCTCGCCAGGGAGTTCTGGCGCGAGGCGATGCGCCGCACGGGAGGGCAGGCGGAACTGAGTCCCGGCACGCTGGCCGCCCTGGCACGGTACAGCTGGCCCGGCAACGTCCGGGAGCTGCAGAACACGCTGGCCGCCCTCGCCGTCGGCGCGCCGCCACGCGGCCGCGTGCCGCCGTCGCGCCTGCCGGCGGCGATTGCCGGCGCCGGCCTGCACGCCAGCGGAGAGCCGCTCACGCTGGCCGAGGCGCGCCGCCGGTTCGAAGAGCGGTTCGTCCGCGCCACGCTCGCACGCGCAGGCGGGCACCGGACCGACGCCGCCTGCGCCCTCGGTCTGTCGAGGCAGGGACTGGCGAAAGTGATTTCACGCCTGGGGATCGGCGGGGCCGACGGCGCGCCGCACTGACCCTGGAGCTCACGTCGGTCGAGGCCGTTCGCTCCGGGCTCACGCCGGCTGCCTTCGACTTCGCCCCTATTGCAGCTTGCGCTGGAGCGCCAGCAGAACCGGGTGGCGGGGGTCGCGGTCGAGGCCCCGGGCCACCGCGGCCTTCGCGGCGTCGATGTCGCCGGTGGCGAGCTCGGCTTCCGCGAGCCTCGCGAGCAACCCGGCCGACGCCGCCGGGCCCGCCGCCAGCTGCCATGCCCGTGCAGCGGCGGCCGGGTCGCCGAGGCGGGTGGCGAGGTCACCGATCCGCTCGTGGACGGCGGGCAGGTTCGTGTCGGACTCGGGCGCGATGGCCGCCCACCGCTCGAGGGCCGAGCGCACGAGCGCGTAGTGGCCGAGGCGGTCGGCGGCATCGGCAAGCCAGAGGAGGGTGTCCGGCACCACGGGCAGGATGCTGGCCGCCTCGCGAAGCACCAGCTCCCCGCGCGTCAGCTCGCCCGACAGCACCAGCGCGCGGCCGTACAGCGCCACCGCCTCGCCGGACGGGGAAGGACCGCGCGTGAACGGTTCGAGCGCCTCCAGCGCTTTGCGCAAGCCCACGCGATCCCGGGTACGTTCAGCGGACTCGAACCAGACCCGCCCGAGGGCCACGTAGATCACCGTGTTGTCCGGATAGCGCTCGGCCGCGCGGCCGAGGACGCCCACCGCGAGGTCCGTTCGGCCCGCCCTCGCCTGGGCAAGGCCAACGGCTGCCTGCCGCTCCGGCCGGTCGGGTTCGAGGGCCGCGATCGCTTCGAGCTGCACGACGCCGTCCGGTGCCCGCCCGGCCTCGGCGTACAGCGCGGCGAGTTCCTCGCGCGCGGCCGACAGCGCGGGAGACACCTGCACCGCCAGCTCGAGCGCCTGGATCGCCTCGTCGCGCTGGCCGGAGTGGCGCAGGCTCAAGCCGAGCGCGTAGCGCGCCTCCGCCATGCGCGGGTCGAGGCTGGCGGCCCGCTGAAGGGGCACGGCGGCGCCCGCCGCGTCGCCGGAGCGAAACAGCGCGAGCCCGAGCTTGTACTGGAGACGGCCATTGTCATCGTCAATCGCGGCGCCCCTGCGGTAGGCGTCGACCGCCTTGGCGAACCGGCCGAGGTCGTACTCCACGTCGCCCATCAGCTCGGCCGGTTTGACGGCGTTGCGATCGATCCGCGATGCCGCGCGGAAATCGCGGATGGCGGACTCGGGCTCGCCACGCTTGCGGTAGGCTTCGCCCCGCCGCAGATAGGCGACCATGGAGTCGTCCTTGATGGCGATCGCGCCGCTGAAGGCCTCGATGGCGGCAAACGTGTGGTCGGTGGCGAGCGCGCGGTTGCCGGCCGCGACGAGATTCTGGTAGCGCGCGTCCCGCTGGACCGAGAGGCCGGCGATGACGATGCCGGCCACGACGGCCGTCATCAGGAGGGCCGCGGAAAGCGTGCGAGTCATCAGGCCCTTATCGTAGCAGCAGACGGAACTTTTGCCGCATCTTCGTGTCTAACAGGATGGAAGGAGTCGTGCAGACCAGGCGCCGGGCCTGGCCGGCCGGCGTCTCCGGCGCTGACAGCCCGCGAGGAACTTGTTATAGTTCAAGGAGACAGTCTCGTGGCCGAGGAGCTGCTGGTGAAAGACGCGCCCGCCCTGAGTTGGCCCGACGTAGCGGACCGCGAGGCGATGCTCGTGCATCGCTGCGTGGCCGGAGACGAAGCCGCCTGCAGCCAACTGGTGGCCGACCACCAGCGGATGGTCTTCCAGCTGGCGTTCCACCTGCTCGGCGACTACGAGGAAGCGCGCGACCTCTCGCAGGACGTCTTCCTCCAGGTCTTCCGCACGCTCGATCGGTTTCGCGCCCAGTCCGCGCTCCGCACGTGGATCTACCGCATCGCGATCAACCTGGCCCGCAACAGGCAGCGGTGGTGGCGGCGCCGGTTCAAGTCGGACCAGGTGTCGCTCGACGCGCACGTCGAACAGCACGGCGACGACGTGCTGACGGATGCCGGGTCGACGCCCGAACTCGCGCTGCGCCGGAAAGAGACCGCGGATCGGGTCTGGGGCGCGCTGGAATCGCTGCCCTTCGATCAGCGCACCGCGATCGTGTTGAGAGAAATCGACGGGCTCAGCTACGAAGAGATCGCGTTCTCGCTGGGGATCGCGATCGGGACGGTGAAGTCGCGGCTGACGCGCGCGCGCGAAGCGTTGCGCGCGACGCTCCGCGAAGAGAGGGCTGTATGAAGCCGCTGTCGTGCGTCGCCACCCGGCGTCGATTGTCGGCCTTTCTGGACGGCGAGTTGCCGGTGGCCGACGCGGTGGCCGTTGACGGCCATGTGCGCCGCTGCCGCGCCTGCGCGGACGAACTGACCGCGATGCGCGGCGTCGGGGAAATGCTGCGGACCAGGTCCGTGGCCGCCGCCGCGAACTGCGCGTCCGATCTGGACGACCTGGAGAAAGACATCATGAGCCGCCTGGCGGCGGAGCGCGAGGAGTCCGTCTCGGCCCAGGTGTCCCGCGCGTTCCAGGACATGCGCCTCGGCCTGGCGGCGCTCTGCTCGGCCGGCGCCACGATGGTGTCGGTGCTGCTGGTGATGGGCATCTTCTATTTCGCGCCGCTGTCGGAGCGCCCGGATTCGCTCGCGGGGATGATGGAAACGCTCGGCGCGCCCGCCATCGGGACCGACAGCCGCATCCTGTCGCCGCGGTCGTCGGAGACCGGTGCGCTGACGGACGGCCTGGTCAGCGAGGAAGACGAGGTGTTCGCCCTCGCGGCGGTGGTCACGCGGAACGGCCGGATCGCCAGCCCGGAGGTCCTGTCGACGCAGTTGTCCGAAGCCGAGCGCGTGCGCGTCAACCGGCTGCTCGACGGGATTTCGCGAGCGCGGTTCGAGCCGGCGCGGATGGGCAGGGCCGCCGTCTCCGTCAAGACGGTGTTCGTGCTCGCCAGCACGACGGTCCGGGGCAAGATGCCCGTCACGCCGAAGCAGAGCGCGATCCCGCGCGGGCCTGAAGTCACCCGCGGCTGACGTCCCCGTTACCGGCCCCCTGGCGCGCCAGGAGTTGTCACCCTGGCCGTCCCGGCGTTGTTCATCGTATCGGCGGCCCGGATCACGACCCTCCCGGCCGCATCCCCGTCCACGCGGATCTCGAAACGCTCCTGGCGCGAGTCCGCCGCGCCGTCCACGGGGTACGCCGGCTGCCATCGGCCCGTGTCGAGCGAGTACTCGACGGTCGAGATCGGCGAGAACGAGTCGGTCACCTCGAAGGCCACCTTCGTGGCGGCGCCCTCCCGGACGACCCGCTGCACCGTGATGACCGGCGCGCTGTTGTCGACGTCGAAGGCCTCGCTGAGCAGTTCACCGACCAGGGCCGTTCCCGGGGGGTTGTTCGCCGCGTCGGTGGCGGCAATCTTCAGCACGTATGTCCCGTCGGGGACCGACATCGTGTCCCAGACCGCGATCTGATCCGTCGCGTTGCGCCGCAGGAGCTTCCATTCGGCGTCGCCGGCCTGCCGGTAGGAGAGGTCATACTGCAGGCGATCGTCGTTCTCGTCGTCGGCCTTCCACGCGAACGCCTGCAGCCCCTTCTGGTACATGCGGCGTCCGAGCGGCGGGCCCGCCGAGGGCGACGTCGCGGCACCGCCGAGCGGCGCGGAGAAGACCGGCACGCGCGCCTCCGGCGGAACCTCGCCCAGGCCGGCGATGTCGGGTTCGCCTGTCGGGTAGGGTTTCTGGAAGACGATGCCCGGCGGGTAGACCGTGATCGCGGTGACGCGCGGCCGCCGGTTCTGCTGGAAATACGCGATGCTCATCGAGACCAGCGCGGGTCCGGACACGTCGCCCGCCTGGCCCTTCAGCACCGCCTTCCACTGCAGATGACGCGCCGGCGGGCTCGTGATCGCGTCGCCGTCGGCGCGCTGGTACGGACCGGCCCACTCGCTCCAGGTGTCGTCGGGAACGGGCGTGTTGCCCGAGCGCGTCGAGATCTGCACGGCACCCGGCGCCGCCTCGATGGCCCGCCACGTGAGCGTGCCCCACGACGCCACGGTGCCGGCGTCCCTGACCTCCGACAGGAATTGCCCGTCGGCCGCCCGGCCCGCGTCGACGCGAACCACGTGACCGGGATTCGACGTGGCGAAGTAGCGCAGCGAACCGGCGCCCAGCATCGCGGTGATCTGCTGGGCGTCGAACCGCGTCAGCAGCATCGCCCGCCAGGGTTCGCCGGCCAGGCGGTAGATCTTGCCGGCACTGCCGGTGGCCACGAGCAGGCTGCCCCCGTCCTCGACGAGCAGGTCGAAGGGCTGGTCGTCGCGGAACTCCCAGATGATGTCGCTGCCGCCGCCCGGGTCGATCCGGTACACGGCACCCTTGGCCGACGGCTCGGCCTGCGGCCGCTGGGCCGGCACCGCGCCGGTTGCGGCCGACGACGTGTCGATGACCGTCATGGCCATGATCTCCGCCGAGACCGACGCCACCGGGGCGTTGCGCGGCGGTTCGGCGGGCGCCGCCGCGGCCGGGGACTCGGGCGCGCTGGGCTTCCCGTTGACGGCGGCGGCATAGATCGTCCCCGTGCCGTCGGCCCGCAGCCCGCGGATTTCGCGGTACGGCGATTCGAGCACGACGAACGCTTTGCCCGCCTGGGTGATCCTCAGGACCCGTCCGGGCGACTCGGTGCCCGCCACGATCTGGCCGTCGCGGCCGATGAGCAGCGAGGTGACGTTGGTGGTCTGGGTCCGGTAGAACACCTCGCCCTTGCCGTCGGCCGACACGCGGTAGATGACACCCTTGTCTCCGGTCGCCACGTAGACGCGGCTCTGGGCGTCCACCGCGATCGCCCAGATGTACTTGTCCTCCGGATCGAAGAACACCGCCGGCGAGCCACCCGCGGGGACGCGGTAGACCTTGCCGTCGGGAGACGTCCCGACCAGCAGCGCCCCATCGGCCGCCGTCGCGAGGGCATGGACCTCCAGTTCCTGCGCGTCGAACGCCACGCGGGTCTTGCCGTCGCGATCGACGTGCCAGACCAGCCCGTCATTGCCTCCGCCAGCGTAGACGGAACCGTCGGGGCCCGCCGCGAGGCACCACACGAAGGGCGAGGTCGGCGCGAACACGGCGCGCGTGGAGGGCCCGAGGACGAGGCGGCCGTCGTAGTCGATCGAGAGCCGCTCGGACTGGCCCTTGAGCAGGTCCGCCTGGGTGGACACCCGCCAGAACCTGGCGGTTGACGCGTCCGCGACGATGAGCACGCCTGCGGCGAGCAGCGCGGTGACGAACAGTCTGACGGCAAGCGGGCGAAGCACGCGACGGTTCATGCGCTGGTCCCTTTCGAGCGGTGCATCATGGGCGGCGGTTCGCCAGCTGGAGTGTCAGCGTCCGGAGGCCATCGACGGCGTGGTCCATCGGGATCTCCCACGCGCCGAGGATGGAGGACTGCAGCGGCGGGTTGGACGCGGCCCCGCGGTCGCCCTGCATCACGCTGAGAACTGACGACGGGAGCGATGGCATGACCTCGCCGTTGACAACGGATCCGGTGTCGCGTCCGACCAGCCGGACGTAGATGCGGTTGCCGCGCCGCGCCGCGTTCAGCGCCTTGACCATCTGGCCGACGGAGGCCGGCTTGAGCGAGGCACGGTGTTCGCGTTGCTCCCACTGGCCGAAGCGCGTGCCGTCGGCCACCACCAGCGTCAGCGGGCCCTCGGCGCTCAGCGGGATGTCCACGTTCAGGGTGCGGACAAACGGCTCGCCGCGCCACGAATTCAGCAGGATCTTCAGGGGCACGGCCTTCCCGGGCTGCACGTCGGTCGTCGCGATCCACACCCGCTCGATCGTCGCGCTCCGGATGCGCTCGGCGCCTTCCATCTCGATCTGCAGCGACTCGAGGCGCACCGGCTCGATGCCGTTCGTCAGCAGGGCGCCGAGCGGCATGGCGATGGCCGCCGCGGCGGCCACGCCGGGCTGGTCACCGGTGAAGACGTCGTCGAACTCGACGGCGGGGTGGCCGGCGATGACGGCACGGCCCCGCAGGGCATACGTGGCCGGGCCGAGGTCGCGCTCGTGCTCGGAGACAATGCCGACCATGGCCGTGTAGGCGAGCAGGGGCGTCAGCAGCGGGTGATCGGCCACGAAGAACGCGAAGCGCCGGTCCGGCGCGCCCTCGCGTTTGAGCGACACCGTCATGTTGATCGTGCGCGGGGGCACGCCGAAGGTGCCGGCGACGGCGGTCGATCGGTCCTGCTGCATCGTGCCGACGACGTCGCCAATCGAGGCGAGTTTCATCGACGAGTTGAGGCTCGGCAGCACCGCGTGCACGTACGCGCGCGTCATCGCGAAACTGGCGGGCCCGACGTTGTAGAGCGGGTGGCCGAAGGCCAGGACGCGGGTGCCGTCCACGTCGGTGACGGTACCGGTGGCGCCGAACTGGAGGTCGCCCGTGATGAGGCCGATGCCGACGGGATCGCCGGGGCGGAGCGGTTCGGCGGTTGCCGGCGCGCGCGGCGGGCCGGCGCCCGCCCCTGGCGGCGAGAGCACGAAGCCGCCGCCGCCGAATGCGGAGAGGGCGCCCGCCGCCGCCGCGCCATCGAACCCGCCGACGGTGAGCGGAAGCGCGATGGGCCGGAGCGCCGCCACGCTGCCGGGGGCGGACGGGTCCGCGCCGGCCGGCCAGGCGAGCGGCACGAACGTCCGGACGGGGCGGAGCGTGCCCGCAAAGGCGGCCGCCAGCACCGCGATGTCCGCGCCGATCGGGATGGGCGTGATCCGCGCCTGCGCGGCCGCCTTGCCTCGCGTGGTGGCTTCCACCATCTCGCCAATCGGCGTGATGCCGGCAATGGGTTCCGTCGCAAACGACCCGAGGGCATACGAGACGGCGCCGATGAGGCGGCCGTCCAGGTAGACCGGGCTGCCGCTCATGCCGGCGATGACGCCGGTCCTGGCCAGCGGGCCGCCGCTGAGCTTGGCGATGATGAGATCGCGCTGCGGACCGATGTTGGAGCGGACCACGCCCAGGATCTGGGCCTGGAACTCCTCGATCGCCGCGCCCTGGAAGACCGTGCGGCCCACGCCGGTCATGCCGGGCCGCACCTCCTCGATGGGCATGTAGCGCGTGGAGGCCGGCGCGGGGAACGCGAGCACGATCCAGGCCAGAACGATGACGGGGAGATGCCGGACAGTCACTGGATCCCGTTATAGGCACACATCGGGCGGCCGGTCAAGGTGAACGCGCGCCGGGCGTGTCCGGTTTGACAGTGCCTGCCTCCTCTGCTACCCTCGAATCACTTCGACCCATGAGGCCTTCCACGAGCATTCGCGTCCAGACCGCCGCCTTTTGGTGGTGGTGTGCGCCCATGCGCTGAGGAGGCCACCAGGGTCGACCCGTTCCGGCAGGACCAACCAAGCCTCTTCAACGCGAGTTGAAGAGGCTTTTTTTGTGGCAGGGCCAGATGGACACGTCACCGCCGCTTGTCTGCGCGACAGTGACCGGACGCGACACCGCGGAACTCCGGGCGCGCCGGGACGCCGTGAGCGGCGCCGATCTGGTCGAGGCGCGCATCGACTCGGTCAAGGATCCGGATGTCGACGGCGCCATCGGCGGGCGGGCGCTTCCGGTGGTCGTCACGTGCCGGCGCGACGACGAGGGAGGCTGGTTCCGCGGCGGCGAGCAGGAGCGGCGCGGGCTGCTGCTCGCCGCGCTCGAACGCGGCGCCGACTACGTCGACCTCGAGTGGGCGCGAGGGTTCGACGATGTCGTCCGAAGCCGGCACGGGCGCAACATCGTCCTGTCGCTGCACGACTTCACCGGCTGCCCGGCGGACCTCGAGGCGCGCGTGGACGCGATGGCCGCGCTGAACCCCGAGGTGCTGAAAGTGGCGATCACCGTCTCGCGCCTCGCCGGGTGCGGCCGCCTCGCGGGCATCGCCCGGCGCCATGCGGGCCGCCGCCTGGTGCTGATTGCGATGGGGGAGGCCGGCCTGGCCACCCGCATCCTGCCCGGGCGCTTCGGATCGTGCTGGACGTACGCGGGACACGGGGTCGCACCGGGCCAGATCGACATCGAGCGCCTGCTCGGTGAATTCAGGTTCCGCAGGATCGGCCCGCACACCGAGCTCTACGGCATCGCCGGCCGCCCCGTCGCGCATTCACTCTCGCCCGCGATGCACAACGCCGCCTTCGAGCAGCTGGGCCTCGACGCGGCGTACGTGCCGATCGCGGCCGCCGATATCGACGACCTCTTCGAGGGCGTGCGGGTGCTCGGCGTCGCGGGCCTGAGCGTGACGGCCCCGTTCAAGGTCGGCGTGATGACGGGCCTCGCGTCGCTCGACCCGGATGCGCGTGAGACAGGTGCCGTCAACACGCTCGTGCGCGACGGCGGCGGATGGCGCGGGCACAACACCGACCTCGAAGGATTCCTCGCCGGGTGCGCCGGTCTCGATCTCGGCCGGCAGCGCGTCGCGGTGCTTGGAACAGGAGGAGCCGCACGGGCGGTGGCGCTGGCCGCGCGGCGCGCCGGGGCCGCGGTGACGTGTTATGGGCGCGACCTGGCGAACGCCACGGCGCTCTCTGCGGCCCTCGGCGTCGGCGCGGGCCTTCGCCCGGTGCCGCCAGGTTCCTGGGACGTGCTGGTGAATGCCACGCCCGTCGGCACGCACCCCGACGGAGGACAGTCGTCGTTCCCCGAGTCCGACTACGGCGGCGGCGTGGCGTACGACCTTGTCTACAACCCGGCGCACACGCGGTTCCTTCGTGACGCGGCCGCCCGCGGGTGCCGGACCATCGGCGGCCTCGAGATGCTCGTGGCACAGGCGAGGCGGCAGATCGAACTGTGGACGGGCCTCCGGCCGGACCCGGAGCCGATGCGCAAGGCGGCCGAATCGACGCTGTCGCGCCAGGTGGAGTGAGCATGACACTGACATCGTTCGAGGAGTTCGAGGCACTGGCCCGCCGCGGCACGTTCGTGCCGGTCTGCAAGCAGATCATGGCCGACCTGCTGACACCGGTGTCGGCCTTCCTGAAGATCGCGGAGCACTCCGACTACGCGTTCCTGCTGGAGAGCGTGGAGGGCGGCGAGCAGGTGGCGCGCTACTCGTTCCTGGGCAAGGACCCGTTCCTCATCCTGCGCGCCCGGGACGGCCGCACGCTGATCGAGCGGGACGGCGAGAGCGCGGCGTCGGAGGAGCCCTTCCTCGAGGCGCTGCGCACCACCATGGCGGGATTCCAGTCGCCGCACGTGCCGGGGCTGCCGCGCTTCACCGGGGGAGCCGTGGGTTACCTCGGCTACGACGCCGTCCCCTGGTTTGAAGCCGTGCCGCTGCCGCCCCTCGCCGACGGGGAAGCGCCGGCCGACGAGGCCGGATTCATGGTGTTCGACACCGTGCTGGCGTTCGACCACGTCCAGCACCGCATCCTGCTGATGGCCAACGCGCGGGTCGGGGCCGACGACGACCTTCGCGCGCTGTACCAGTTCGCCTGCGCCAAGATCGCGTTCCTCGAGGGCGAGCTCGAACGCAGCCTCTCGCTGGGCGCGCGGCGCCAGGCCGGGCCCGGCGAGGTCCGTTCGAACCTGAGCCGGGAGGCCTTCGAGGGGCACGTCGTCGCCGCGAAGGCCGCGATTGCGGCCGGCGACATCTACCAGGTCGTGCTGTCGCAGCGCTTCGAGACCACGCTGTCGGCCGACCCGTTCACGGTGTATCGGGCCCTGCGCCACGTGAACCCGTCGCCCTACATGTTCTTCATCCGCATGGGCGCCACCTCCATCGTCGGCGCGTCGCCTGAAATGCTGGTGCGCGTCGAGGGCCGGCGCGTCGAAACGCACCCGATCGCGGGGACGCGCCCGCGCGGCGCCGGTCCCGACGAGGACCTGCGCCTGGCGGAGGAGTTGAAGGCGAGCGAGAAAGAGCGGGCCGAGCACGTGATGCTGGTCGACCTGGGGCGCAACGACATCGGCCGCGTGGCGGAGTACGGCAGCGTGCGCGTCCCGCAGTACATGGCCCTCGAGCGGTATTCGCACGTGATGCACCTGGTGTCGATTGTCGAGGGCCGCCTGGCCGAAGACCGCGATCGCCTCGATGCCCTGGCGGCCTGTTTCCCGGCCGGCACCGTGTCGGGCGCGCCCAAGGTCCGCGCGATGGAGATCATCGCGTCGCTCGAGCCGAGTCGCCGCGGGATCTACGCCGGGGCGGTCGGCTACCTCGACTTCGCCGGCAACCTGGACTTCTGCATCGCGATCCGCACGATCGTCATCGAGGGCCAGCGCGCGCGCGTCCAGGCGGGGGCCGGCATCGTGGCCGATTCCAATCCCGCCGCGGAGTACGACGAAACGCGGGACAAGGCGCGCGCATTGCTGCACGCCCTGGAGCTGGCGGAACGGGGACTGTAGGGAACGGGAGGCGAGATCCATGGTGCTCGTCATCGACAACTACGACTCGTTCACCTACAACCTCGTCCAGTACCTCGGCGAGCTGGGCGCGAAGCCTGCCGTGTACCGCAACGATGCGATTAGCGTCGGCGCGATCGAGGCGCTGGCGCCCGAGCGGATCCTGATCTCGCCGGGCCCCGGACGGCCCGAGGACGCGGGCATTTCCGCCGAGGTCATCCGGGTGTTCGGCCCGCGGATCCCGACGCTCGGCGTGTGCCTGGGCCACCAGGCCATCGGCCAGGTGTTCGGGGCGGCCGTCATCCGCGCGCCTCGCCCGGTGCACGGCAAGACGTCGCTCATCGATCACGACGGCCGGGGCGTGTTCGCGGGCCTGACCGGGGCGTTTGCCGCCGGCCGGTATCATTCGCTGGCCGTCAGCGAAGACGCGTGGCCCGACGGCCTCGAGATCGCCGCGCGGGCGGCGGACGACGGCGTGGTCATGGCGCTCCGGCATCGCGCGTGGCCGCTGCACGGCGTGCAGTTCCACCCGGAGTCGGTGCTGACCGGAGAGGGCCGCCACCTGCTGCGCAACTTCCTCGCACTCGCACGGGAGGGGCGCTGAGATGTTCCGCGATGCGCTGGCGAAAGTGATGGGCAAGGAAGACCTCTCGGCGGCCGAGGCCGCCGAGGCGATGGACGACATTGTCGAGGGGCGTGCGGCCCCGGCGCAGGTGGCCGGGCTTCTGGTGGGCCTGGCGATGAAGGGCGAGCGGCCGGCCGAGATCGTCGGTTTCGCGGCCGCCATGCGCCATCGGGCGGTCCGGATCCCGGTGGAGCCGGGCACGACGGTCGATCTGTGCGGCACCGGCGGCGACGGCAGCGGGAGCTTCAACATCTCGTCGGCGGCGGCCCTCGTGGCGGCCGCCTGCGGCGCGACGGTCGCGAAGCACGGGAACCGTTCCGTCTCGAGCCGATGCGGGAGCGCGGACGTGTTCGAGGCGCTCGGCGTCACCCTCTCGGCGAGCCCCGAGGTGCTGGCGCGGTGCCTCACGCAGGCGGGCATCGCCTTTCTGTTCGCGCCGGCCATGCATCCGTCGATGCGCAACGTGGTGTCGGTACGCAAGGACCTGGCGGTGCGCACGGCCTTCAACCTCCTCGGCCCTCTCACCAACCCCACGCGCCCCGCGTATCAGATCGTGGGAGTGCCCCGCCCGGAGCTGACGGAGCTGATGGCGCGGGCGCTCGACTTGCTCGGCTCCCGCCGCGCCTGGGTGGTGCACGGAGCCGACGGTCTGGACGAGTTGTCAACCACGGGATACTCGAAAGTCTCGGAATGCCGGGACGGCGCGGTGAAGACCTTCTACGTGCACCCGTCGGACGTCGGGCTGCCGAAGGCGCAGCCCTCGGCGCTGGCGGGCGGCGACGCGGCCGTGAACGCGGACGTCGTGCGGCACGTGCTGGCCGGCGGCCGCGGACCTGCGCGCGACGTGGTGCTGCTCAATGCCGGCGCCGCGCTGTTCGTGGCGGGGCGCGTGTCCCGGCTCGCCGACGGCCTGGCGGCGGCGGCCGCGGCGATTGACGGCGGCACCGCACGGCGGACGCTCGACGCGCTGGTGCGGTGGTCCGCGGCGCCGCCGGCCACGCGCCTGGAGGTGGCGCCGTGACGCCGCGTGATCGTGCGCTGCCGGGCGGGCTGCTCGAGGCGATTGCGGCGTCGGTGCGGACGACGGTCGCGTCGAGGCGCGCGAGCCTGCCGATCGAGACGCTGGCGCGCGCCGCGGAGCAGAGGCAGCCTGAGGGCGGCCGCTTCCGCGACGCCCTCGCGCAAGACGGGCGCGTCAACATCATCGCCGAGTGCAAGCGGCGATCGCCGGCGCGCGGCGTGCTCGCGCGGGCCTACGCGCCCGCGGCGATCGCGCGGGTCTACGAACGGGCCGGAGCGGCCGCGATCTCGGTGCTCACCGAACCCACGTTCTTCGACGGCGCGCTCGCGCACCTCGAGGCCGTGCGCGGGGCGACGTCGCTGCCCCTGCTCCGCAAGGACTTCATCCTCGACGAGTATCAGCTCTACGAGGCCCGCGCGGCAGGAGCCGACGCGGTCCTGCTGATCGTGGCGATGCTGGACGACGGGGCGCTGTGCCGCCTGGCCCGCGCGGCGGGCGACCTCGGTTTGGCGGCGCTCGTGGAGGTGCACTCGAGCCGGGAGCTCGAGTCGGCCCGGGACGCCGGTGCGGAGATCATCGGCGTCAACAGCCGCGACCTGCGTACGCTGGCCGTCGACGTGAGGATCTGTGAGGCGCTCATCCAGGAGGCGCCGCCCGGCTGCGTGATGGTGGCCGAGAGCGGCATCCGGAGCCGCGAGGACGTGGACCGCCTCGCGGCGTCAGGGTACCCCGCCTTTCTGGTCGGAGAGCGCCTGATGACGGCGCCCGATCCGGCCGGGGCGCTGGCTGCCCTGGTCGGTACGACGGGCGGAGGCGAACTGGCCGCCCAGGGCGTGGAGGCGTGATGCGAACGAGGATCAAAGTGTGCGGCATCACCCGCTCCGACGACGCGGGGCTGGCCGTGGAGCTGGGCGTGGACGCCCTGGGCTTCGTCTTCTGGCCCGGCAGTCCCCGATGCGTGTCGCTGCGCCAGGCGGCGACGATCGCCCGCGACCTTCCGCCGTTTGTCGCGACCGTCGGGGTGTTCGTCAATCAGCCCCTCGACGACATCAGAACCGTAGCGGCGGGCGTCGGGCTCAGCGCGATCCAGTTGCACGGCGACGAACCGCCCGCCGCCTGGGGCAGCGTGCCGGGCCGGTGCATCAAGGCCGTCGGCGTGGGGACCGGGTTCGACGCGGCCGCCGTTGCCGCCTGGCCGGCTGGCGTCTGGCCGCTGCTTGACGCCCACGACCCGGCGCGCCGCGGCGGGACCGGGCGGGCCGTCGACTGGGACATCGCGGCGGCGGTGTCCCGCACGCGGCGCATCATCCTCGCCGGGGGACTCGATGCGTCGAACATCGGCGAGGCGATCGCGCGGGTGCGCCCGTTCGCGGTGGACGTCGCGTCGGGAGTCGAGCGCGAACCCGGGATCAAGGATCCGGACCGCCTTCGCGCCTTTGTCGAGCGCGTCGCCGCTGCCGACGCCGGACTGGTGCCATGAACGCCACACTGCCCATCACCGGGCCCGTCTTCGGACGGCGCGACCCCGACAGCCGCGGATACTTCGGCCCGTACGGCGGGAGGTTCGCGCCTGAAACGCTGATGGCGCCGCTCGACGAGCTGCGCGACGCGTACTTTGCGCTGCGGGATGACGAAGCGTTCCGGGCGGAACTGGTCGGGCTGCTGACCACGTTCGCGGGCCGGCCCACGCCGCTCTACGAGGCGCGGCGGCTCACGGCCGAGGCCGGCGGCGCGCGCATCTTCCTCAAACGCGAGGACCTCACCCACACCGGCGCGCACAAGATCAACAACGCCCTGGGGCAGGCGCTGCTCGCGGCGCGGATGGGGAAGTCGCGCGTCGTCGCGGAGACCGGTGCGGGCCAGCACGGCGTGGCCACCGCCGCGGCCTGCGCGCTGCTCGGCCTGCAGTGCGAGGTCTACATGGGCGCTGACGACATGGCGCGCCAGGCGCTCAATGTCGTGCGCATGCGCCTGCTCGGGGCCACCGTCACCCGCGTGCTCGCCGGGAGCCGCACGCTCAAGGACGCCATCAATGAGGCCATGCGCGACTGGGTGACCAACATCGCGACCACGCACTACCTGCTCGGGTCCGTGCTGGGCCCGCACCCGTACCCGCTGATGGTCCGCGAGTTCCAGTCGGTGATTGGCGCGGAAGCCCGCCTGCAGTTCGAAGCCGCCGCGGGAGGCGCGCCCGACGCGGTGGTGGCGTCGGTGGGCGGCGGCAGCAACGCGATGGGCATCTTCGACGCCTTCATCGAGATGACTGGCGTGCGGCTCGTCGGCGTCGAGGCCGGCGGGACCGGGCCCGAACTGGGCCGGCACGCGGCCCGTTTCGCGGGCGGCTCGCCGGGGATCTTCCAGGGGACGCACACGGCCGTGCTCCAGGGCACTGACGGCAACATCGCGGGCACCCACTCGATTTCCGCCGGGCTGGACTACGCGGCCGTCGGGCCCGAGCACGCATGGCTGCGCGAGACGGGGCGGGCCGAGTATGTCAGCGCGTCCGATGCCGAGGCGCTCGACGCGTTCAGCGCGTTGTCCCGCCTCGAGGGCATTCTGCCTGCGCTCGAATCGGCGCACGCGGTGGCCTGGGCACGCCGCCTGGCCACGCAGATGGGACCGGGGCGCCGCATTCTCGTGAACCTGTCCGGCCGCGGCGACAAGGACGTGCAAACGGCCACGCAGCAGCTCGGCATCGAAGAGGAGTAGGCCGCATGTCGCGAATAGACGCCGCGTTCGGCCGGATGCGTGAGGAGCGTCGCGTCGGCCTTGTCACGTACGTGACCGCCGGCGATCCCGCGCTCGCGCGGACCGCCGACATCCTTCGCGCCCTCGACCGCGCGGGCGCCGACGTGATCGAAGTGGGCGTGCCGTTTTCGGATCCGCTGGCCGATGGCCCCGTCATCCAGCGGGCTTGCGAACGGGCCCTGGCGGGCGGCGCGACGCTGGACCGCATTCTCGAGGTGATCCGCGAGGCGCGGCCGTCGGTGCGCGCGCCAATCGTCCTGTTCTCGTACGCGAACCCGATCTACCGGATGGGCTTCGCGACGTTCGCGGCCCGGGCGGCGGCGGCCGGCGTCGACGGCCTGCTCACGCTGGACATCCCCGTCGAGGAAGCCGGGCCGATCCGGGCCGCGCTGCTCGATCACGGCCTGGACCCCATCTACCTGCTGAGCCCGACCACGACGCCTGCACGCGCGCGGCAGGCGGGCGAGCTTGGGCGCGGGTTCCTCTACCTGATCTCCCGGGCTGGCGTCACCGGAGCCAGAGACAGCCTGGCAGCCGGGCTCCCGGCCATGGCGGCCCGGGTGCGAGAGGCAAGCCGTCTCCCGCTCGCGGTCGGCTTCGGCCTCTCGCGGCCCGAGCACGTCCGCGCGGTGGCTGACGTGGCCGACGCGGCGGTTGTCGGCAGCGCCCTCGTGTCGGTGATTGCGGATGCGGGCGACACGCCCGATCTGGTGCCGCGGGTCGAACACTACGTCCGCTGGTTGCGCGGCGACGGGACCGGCGGCGGGTTGCCGGGCGGACCAGGGGGCGATACGCTGCAAGAGAGGGAGTGCTGACGTGGTTGTGGTCATGCAGGAGGGCGCCTCGGCGGAAGCCGTCGACCGTGCGGTCGCGCGCCTGGAAGTGATGGGATTCGCCGTGCACCGGTCGATCGGAGCGAACCGCACGATCCTGGGCGTTGTCGGCACCGACGTCAAGGGCGATCCGCGCCTGGTGGAGACGCTCGAGGGCGTGCAGGAGGTCGTCCACATCTCCGAGCCCTACAAGCTCGCCAGCCGGGCCTTTCGCCCCAGCGGCACGATCATCATCGTCGGAGACGTCCGCATCGGCGGCGACGAGGTGATCGTCATGGCCGGGCCCTGTTCGGCGGAGAGCGACGAACAGGTGCACGCGACGGCCGGCGCGGTGAAGCGGGCCGGCGCCAAGGTGCTGCGCGGCGGCGCCTTCAAGCCGCGCAGCTCTCCCTACGCGTTCCAGGGCCTCGGCGAGGACGGCCTGCGGATGCTGCGCGACGGCGCGGACGCGCACAACCTGAAGCTGGTGTCCGAGGTCATGGACGCGTCGCAAATCGAGGTGGTCGGCCGCTACGCGGACATCTTCCAGGTCGGCGCGCGCAACATGCAGAATTTCTCGCTGCTGCGGGAACTGGGCCGGGCGCGCAAGCCGGTGCTGCTCAAGCGCGGCATCTCGGCGACGATCGAGGAGTGGCTGCTCTCCGCCGAGTACGTGCTCGGCGGCGGCAACATGGACGTGATCCTCTGCGAGCGCGGCATTCGCACGTTCGAGACGTATACGCGCAACACCCTCGACATCTCGGCGATTCCCATCGTCAAGAAACTCAGCCATCTGCCCATCTTCGTGGACCCCAGCCACGGGACCGGGCGGCGCGACAAGGTGGCGCCGATGGCGCGGGCCGCCGTGGCGGCGGGCGCCGACGGGTTGATCATCGAAGTGCACGTCGATCCGGATCGGGCGCTGAGCGACGGCGCGCAGACGATGTTTCCCTCGCAGTTCGATCGCCTGATGGCCGAGCTGCGGATCATCGCCCCCGCGATCGGGCGCTCGATCTGCGTCGAGCCGGTGGTGCGGCGAGGGTGGGGCGTGCAGTGAGCGGAGGAGGGACGCGCCTGCCCGTCATCGGCGGCGCGCGGCCGCCAGGGGCGCCCCCCGGGTTTCCACGCATCGCGATCATCGGGATCGGGGCACTCGGCGGCTCGCTGGCCATGGCCGCGAGGCGCGTCTGGCCGCAGTCGCTGGTCATCGGCGTCGACACGCCCGGCGCGATCGAGGCGGCCATGCGGCTGCACGCGATCGACGTCGGGTCCGGCGACCTGATGATTGCCGGTGACGCCGACCTGGTGGTGCTGGCGGGCGGACCTGCGGAGAACGCTCGCGTGCTGCCGTACCTGCCCGATGCGATCGCCGGAGAGGCGATCGTGCTGGCGCTTGGCGGCGCCGACGAGGTGGCGGAGGCGGCGCGGTCGCTCCCCGTCCGGCTGCAGGTCGTCGCGGGGCTGCCGTCCATCGCGGCGCCGGGAAGCGGACTTCACGCGGCACGCGCGGATCTGTTTCACGGCCGGGCCTGGACGATCGCGCCTGTCACCGCAGGCCGCGAAGCCGTGGAGCGGATCGACGGCCTGATTCGCGCCATCAGCGGCGGACCGGACGTGGAGGCGCCCGCGACCTGATCGGCGCGAGGGGTCATCAAGGCGCCGGCCTGAGGCCGTATAATCAGCGCATGGTGCGAAAAGTCATCAGCGGCGCCCGCGAGGCGGTGTCGCTCATCCCCGAGGGCGCGTCGGTGATGGTCGGCGGCTTCGGCCTGTGCGGCATTCCCGAGAACCTGATTGCCGCCCTCCGCGAGCACGGCACCCGCCATCTCACGATCATCAGCAACAACGCCGGCGTGGACGGGTTCGGCCTGGGCGTGCTGCTCGAATCCCGCCAGGTGCGGAAGATCGTGGCGACCTACGTGGGCGAGAACCAGGAGTTCGAGCGGCAGTGCCTGAGCGGCGAGCTCGAGGTCGAGCTGGTGCCGCAAGGCACGTTCGCGGAGCGCATCAGGGCCGGCGGCGCCGGCATCGGCGGGTTCTTCACGCCGACCGGCTACGGCACCGTCGTCGCCGACGGCAAGGAGACGCGGATGATCGGCGGCGTGCCGCACGTGCTCGAGGCGCCGCTCGCCGCGGACTTCGCGCTGGTCAAGGCCTGGCGCGGAGATGCCGAGGGCAACCTCGTCTACCGGAAGACGGCCCGGAACTTCAACCCGATGATGGCCACCGCCGCGCGGGTGACGATCGCGGAAGTCGAACACCTGGTCGAGACCGGCGCCATCGACCCGGATCACGTGCACACGCCCGGGATCTTCGTGCGGCACCTCTTCGAGGGCGCCGGCTACCAGAAGCGCATCGAGCGGCGGACGACCCGCAAGGGCTGATCACGGGATCGGCGAGGAGCGAGACGGTGGACAAGCGTGAGCGGATCGTCCGGCGTGTGGCCCGCGAACTGCGCGACGGCGACTACGTGAACCTGGGCATCGGCATGCCGACGCTCGTGGCGAACGTCGTTCCGCCGGGCGTGCACATCACCCTGCATTCGGAGAACGGCATGCTCGGCGTCGGGCCCTATCCGCGGGACGAGGATGTCGATGCGGATCTCATCAATGCCGGCAAGGAGACGATCTCGGAACTGGCCGGCAGTGCGTATTTCAGCAGCGCCGACTCGTTCGCGATGGTGCGCGGCGGCCACATCGACCTCACGGTCCTCGGCGCCCTCCAGGTGGACGAGCGCGGCAGCCTGGCGAACTGGATGATCCCCGGCAAGATGGTCAAGGGCATGGGGGGCGCGATGGACCTGGTGGCTGGCGCGCGCCGCGTGATCGTCGCCATGGAGCACACCACGCGCGAGGGTGCGCCGAAGATCCTCCGCGCCTGCACGCTGCCGCTCACCGGCGTCGGCGTGGTCGATCTCATCGTCACCGAACTGGCGGTCATCGAGGTGACGCCTGAAGGCCTCCGCCTCACCGAGATCGCCGAGGACACGACGGTCGACGCCGTGCGGGCGGCAACTGAGCCTGCGCTCATCGTCGACCATCCTCTCGGAGTGTTTTGAGGCCGCGGTCCAGTGGCGCCCGATGACGCCGTGTGCCGGCCGGGATGAGCCGGTGAACCCGACAGACGCCGCCCTTGTCGAGCAGGCGCTCGCCGGCTCTCAGGACGCCTACCGGGCGCTGGTCGAGCGGTACAGCCGCGGAGTGCTCACCCTCGTGGCCCGGATGGTGCGCGACCAGGGCGTGGCCGAGGAACTGGCCCAGGACGCGTTCGTGAAAGCGTTCGGGGCCCTGCGGTCGTTCGATCCCGCCTACAAGTTCTCGAACTGGATCCTCCGCATCGCGCACAACGTGGCCATCGACCACCTGCGCAAGGCCAGGCCCACGATCCTGCCGATTGACGACGACGCCTCGGGGCGGGAGATGGCCGACGTGCTGGCAGACCGGCGGGAGCCATCGGCGTTCGACCGGGCCGTCCAGCGGGACTTCCGGGACGACCTCGAGGCGGCCCTCGCGACGCTCCGCCCGGAGTTCCGCCGGCTTGTCGTGCTGCGCTACCTCGAAGACATGTCCTACGAGGACATCGCGGAGGTCGTGGGGCTGCCCCTCGGCACGGTCAAGAGCCACCTCCATCGGGCCAGGGCCGCGCTCGGCCGGCTGCTGGCGGAATCGGGATGGGGCCCGGCCCCCCCGGCGGAGGAACGATGAGTGCAACCCGGGGAGGGGTCGGTCGCGTAGGAAGGACTGGACGGCCATGACGACGCACGTGGACAGGGAAGTCAGGGAGTGGCTCGAGGCGGAGGCGGCGGGACGCGCCGATGAGGCCGACCGCCTGTTCCGCTCCGCCAGCCTGGGGGTGGAGCAGATGGCCGTGCCCGCGGGGTTTGCGGATGCGGTCATCGCCAGGCTCGGTGCCGCGCGCGCCATCGGGGATGCCTACGCGAGACGCTGGGTCCGCGTCGCGGTGGCCGCCAGCGTCGTGCTGGTGGGCGGTGCCGCGGCTCTCGTGCCGCTGCACGTCTGGGTGGAGGCGTTGCTGGCCTCGGTGCAGGCGGTGGCCGTGGGCGTCAGCCGGATCATCGTTGGCGGGCGGGCATGGGTATCCGGCGGGCTCGCGCTGTGGGGCGGGCTGGCCGATGCCGGGACCGTCGTCGGACGCCAGCTGCT
>JALOKU010000155.1 GCA_025456345.1 Vicinamibacterales bacterium
GGCTCACGGAGCGTCCCTCCGGTGGCCTGCTGTCGTGCGGCGGTGCAGATTATATCCCGAACACCCTGAGCGACTTACGAGATGTGGCCCGGTCGGAAGCCGGTTCCCGCATTGGTCGGTGGAGGTTTCCGCGGCCCGTTCCGGCCGGGGGACGGGTGCATCCTGACAGGAGGGGTGTCATGAGGCTGCTGTTTCGATGCGTCATTGTCGCGTGCGTCTGTGTCCTCGCGGTGACTCCCGCGTGGGCGCAGAACAGCGGGGGCTTGCCGGGCAAGGAGCACGTGCAAGCCGGTGAAGCCTACAAGCAGGCGGAGCGCGTCGTCCTGCTCGACGACGAGGTCCGTGGGGAGGTCGTCCACTACCAGTTCGACGTCCCGGTCGGTCCGGGACCATTCGACGTGATCCGGATGCACCGGGTGGTCAAGGAAGTCAGTCCCGGCCGGCCGGCGAAGAAGATGGAGGGGATCCTCCTGCTGCCCGGAATACCCCAGATGTTCGAGGCCATCTTCCTGCAGGCGCGGCTGTCCGGCCACCCCGTGGGGCAGAGTTCGGTCGCGTTGTACCTCGCGCTGAACGACATCGACGTGTGGGGCATGGACTACGGGCACTCGTTCGTGCCCTACCCGAGCACGGAGTTCGGATTCTTCGGCAATTGGGGAGTCGAGAGGGACGCCGCGGACGTGCAGACGGCGTTGTCGATTGCGCGATGGCTTCGCGTGACCTCGAAGCAGGGCAATGGCCCGATCCATCTCCTCGGGTTCAGCTACGGCGGCCTCTTGGTCTACGCGGCCGCGTCCGCGGACACGCAGCGGCCAGGCAACCTCCGGAACATCAAGGGGCTCATCCCGGTCGACGGCACGCCGGTGAAAGTCCCGCCCGGCGGGACCGACCAGTTGAATTCCTGCAACACCGCGAAGGCGACGCTGGCGAGCCTCGATGCCGGCGTGTATCACGTGGACTCCAGCGCAAGCCGGCTTCGCGGCCTGGCGGCCCTCAACTATCCCAATGACCTGTCACCGATCTCCGGCGCCGCCTCCGGGACGTTCCCCGCGTTCCCCGCGTACACGTTCACCAACTTCCAGGCCAGCCAGGTGAATTCAGTGCGCAACAAGACCCTGGGAGGAACGTACACAGTCAGCCCGCCATCCGTGACGCTCTTCTTCGCAGAGGCGTTGCGCATCGTCAGGCTGCAGTCGGTCACGCCCGCGTACTATCCGAACCGGATCGGGTACGAAGGCGCAGCGTCCCGCTGTGACAGCGATGTCTTTCCCGTGGCGTTCGACGACCACGCAGGCGAGATCGAGGCGCCGATCTTCTACATCGCCAGGCAGGAATCCAACTTCTACTCAACGACGGTGACGAGCAGCAGCGACGTCAGCAAGCTCGTCGTCAACCCGACGCTCGACCCGTCGCTATACGGCCACGCCGACTTCTTCCTGGCGAACAATGCGGCGACCGAGATCTGGCAGCACATCCTGCACTGGATCGAGACGCATCGGTAGGAGGCGGAGGCGCGAGACTCAGGGCGCGCGCGGCGGCTGCGGAACCGCCGGCAGCGGCGGGAACGGCACCGGGTCGAATGGCAGGCCGTTGTCGCGCGCGAGGCCCTTCACGTAGAGCAGGTGCACCACGGGGACGCCCCGGGCCACGAACTCGAACAGCAGGCCGCGCGAGGGCGACTCGGGCAGCGACGGCGCCTTTAGCAGCAGGCCGTTCGGAACGTCCAGCGACGCCGCCGTGTCGCCGTAGTTCGCCGTGGCGCCGCCGACGTTGACGAAGCAGCGGATCCGCCGTTCTCCGGCCGCCGCGTCGAAGATCTGGAGGCGCCGCCGGATGCGGTCGGCGAGCGTCGCGCCCTCCACGACCGGCAATCCGCTGCGCCGCGCTTCGTCGATGAGCGTCGTGCCGTCCTCGTCGAAGAGCACGCCGCGGCCGCCATCGTGTTCGCCGCCCGGCGCGACGGCGGTGACCGAGTACGGCAGCAGGCCGTCCGCGCG
The DNA here is from genome assembly GCA_025456345.1 of Vicinamibacterales bacterium. Classification (GTDB taxonomy): domain Bacteria; phylum Acidobacteriota; class Vicinamibacteria; order Vicinamibacterales; family JAKQTR01; genus JAKQTR01. Next base: position 1,998 of record JALOKU010000155.1, read on the forward strand.
AAGACGCGCGAGCATCTCGACGAAGGTGAACCCCGGGATGTTCGCGCCGTACATCGACGATCCGACCGAGTAGATCAACACCGGCCGGAGGTCCATCACACGCGCGGCGCACAGCGATGCGAGCACGAACGCCGGGAAAGACCCGCTGCCGCCGATCGCGACGGCATCCCCCGGCCTGAGGCCCGCGCGCTCGAAGTAGGCGGCCACCACGCCGGCGAAGGCGGGGTTGGCCGCGGTGCGCTTCGCCGCGACGTCGCCCAGCGAGGTTGTCAGCGGCGTGAACTCGTCGCCGACGATGCCGGTCTGGTTGGGGTCGAGCGCCGGATCGATCGGCAGACCCTTCTCCAGGCGGAGCGCCTTGATGCTCGCCAGCGAACGCGCCATCAGCGAGGCGGCCTCTACACGGCTATCCGTGGGGGCTGGCCTGGATCCACCGCGAATCCCGTCTGCCCCGAGCGAGATAACGCCCGCGCCGGCCAGTGCGAAGGCGGCGACAACAAAGCCCGGAACGGCGCGACGGGGTGGGTGAATGCGCATGCGACGAAGTACTTCGACTCGCAACGACGGCCACGATGCCGTTTCGGCGTACGTAGCCGGCTGCGCTCGCTCAGCACTCAGTCCTGAGGGCACAACTACGTCGCCGTATTCGTGCATCGAAGGACTAAGGCGCGCCGGGGCCCCGCATCGGGTGACAGCAACCGCCCGGGTATCTTACCGGAATTCCACGGCCGCCGCCGCTGCGTCGGCTGCCGCGGGGATCCCTGCGCAGACGGCGTCGTGGTATACAGGGCCGGTGAGAAACCGGCAACGCTGGCCCTACATCCTCACTCTGATTGTCGGCCTCGCCGCCGCGGCGCTTGCGCAATCCGGGGCGCCCCGGGTTCCCGTTCCGCCGATCAAGACGTCGCTCGGGCTGATGCCCGGCGCCGCTGAACTGCCATCGCGCCAGGCGCTGCCTGACGTCCTCACGTTCGAGAATGGCGACCCGGTGGCGACAGCGGCGCAGTGGACGAAGCGCCGCGAGGAGATGAAGCGCATTCTGGCCTACTACGCGACAGGACTCATGCCCCCCGCGCCCGGCAACGTGCGGGGACGAATCCTCAAGTCGTCGGCCGTGTTGAGCGGAGCGGTGATCTATCGGCTCGTGCACCTGTCGTTCGGGCCGGGCTCGAAGTACGGGTTCGACGTCGCCCTCTTCGTACCCACATCGGCCAAGGGGCGGATTCCGGTGGTGGTCTTCCCGACGTTCGGCCCGACGCCGGGTGGAACGCCGCTTGCGACAATGGTCCGGCCACCCGAGCAAGGCAAGGGTCTGGACGCGCTTGTGATTCCGCTTGGAGATCAGACCGCGCGCGCCGCGGAGGCCGCCGCTGCCACGCCACAGACGTCTCCCGTTGCGCCGCCCGCCGCGTCGGCGTCGGACCCTGAGTCTGCCGCCGCGGCGCACGCCGAACTGTTCCGGCGGGGATATGCCCTCGCCATCTATCATTATCAGGACACCGGCGAAGACACGATTGGCCGCATGAAAGACGGAAACTGGGCGTTCCGCACGACGCGCTACTACCCCGCCCATCCCGATTACGACTGGGGCCTGGCGGCCGGCTGGGCGTGGGGCCTCTCGCGCTGCATCGACTATCTCGAAACGCAACCGTTCGCTGACCGCGAGAAGTTCCTCGCCATCGGACACTCGAGGATCGGCAAAGCCGTGTTGATTGCCGGCGCGTTCGACGACCGGATCGCCGTGGTGGCTCCCGCGGGCAGCGGCGCCGGCGGGACCGGAGCCTACCGCTTCAACGGCGCGCGCGGCGGCGGTCGCGAGGGCCTCGCCGACATGATGCGCAAGTACCCGAACTGGTTCTCGCCGAACCTGTACCAGTTCGCCGCCGACATCGACAAGCTGCCCTTCGATCAGCACTGGCTCGTCGCGCTGGCCGCTCCTCGCGCGTTCATCTCGCTCGAAGGCACCGATGATCAGAACTGCGTGCCCAACGCGCTGAAGCAGGCCATCGCCGGCGCCATGCCCGCGTATGAACTGCTCGGTGTGCCGCGACGCCTTGGCGTCCACTACGCACCACACCGCCACGCACTCGCCGACGAGGACTGGGCCGCGCTGCTCGATTTCGCCGACCAGCAGCTCTTCGGCAAGGACGTGGCGCGGCGCTTCGACGAGTTCCCGGAATCTGCGCGATAGCTGCGCCGAACAGGTTCCCCTCTCTTCATCACGGCAGAATCTGCAACGTCCGGAGCCGGCGGGATCGCAGGTTCTGCGTACCCCGTCCTGCGCGACGCGGAAACGCGCCTCATTCTCGACGTTTCGCTGGGGCGAACACGGCACGCCGCGTGCAAGACGACGATGTAGAATGCGACCCATGCCACGAGTTCCACCGTTTGACCGTCCGGCGACGTACCAGGACCTCGAGCAGCTGCCGCCCAACATGGTGGCCGAGATCGTGGACGACGAGCTCTGGGCCAGTCCCAGGCCTGCCCCTCGCCACTCACGCGCGTGGGCGCGGCTCACGGGATTCATCGAACCACCCTACGACCAGGGTCGCCACGGCCCCGGTGGGTGGATCATCCTCGGCGAGCCCGAGATTCACCTCGGAAAGCAGGTGCTCGTCCCGGACCTGGCCGGTTGGCGGCGCAGCAGATTGCCCAGGTTGCCCGCCACGGCCCACATCGCGATCGCTCCTGACTGGGTGTGCGAAGTCATCTCGCCTTCGACAGCAAGGCTCGACCGCGCGAAGAAGCTCGGGATCTACGCACGCGAGAGCGTTCAGCACGCATGGCTGGTCGACCCGCTCGCTCGTACCGTCGAGGTGTTGCGCCTCGAAGGCGGCCGGTGGGCCATCGTCGCCACACATGCGGGCGAGGCGGTCGTGAGAATCGAGCCGTTCGAGGACATCGAGATCGAGATTGGGGCGCTCTGGTCCGACGCCGGGGACGAAACTGAAGACGCGTCACCGGGCGAGTGACCGGATCACCGCTCCACGGGGGCGGAGAGCCGGGGTGTATCATCGGGCCGTGCGAGCGGGACACGTGGCGGCCGTCGCTCTGTGCGCGATGATGCTCGGCTCGCCCGCATCCGCGCAGGTCGATCCGGACCCGCTCATCGCGCCCGTTGTCTTCCACTGGTCGCAGGTGCGGACCCCATGGCCGACGCTGGAAGGCGGGGCCGTCGGCGACGCGTCGCAGGCGTTCTGGGGACGTCAGGTCTCCCTGCTCGAATCGGCCGGCTTCACCGGGCAGCTCTTCCAGGTGGCGTACGGGGCCGAACAGTCCCAGCGCAATCATCTGGCCGCCATGCGGCTGCGTCGGCTGAACCAGCCGGCCAGCCCGCTTCCGCCGCGCATCGTGCCGTTCTTCGCGGCGGAGACCTTTCCCGAGTACTCCACCCCGAAGGACGTCCTCTCACCTGAGGGCTTCAAAGGCTTCTACCAGGCGATCCGCGCGTTCTTCGTGATGTACGCAGAGTACTTCCCGGCGCGACCCGGGCAGAAGGGCCCGCTCGATGCGGAGTTGCTGGCCAAAGTCGACGGACGTGTGTTCGTAGCGCTGTGGTGGGTGCCGCTGAAGAGCTACGACCTGCCCGCCTCGTTCTTCGACTCCCTGAGCGATCGGCTGGAGCGCGACTTCGGGTTCCGGGCCTACTGGAGCGTGCACGAGTGGCTGTCGCTCGGCGGGCCGGACGACGTGAACTTCCTGTTCAACAGTTCATCCCGGGTGCAGCGGGGCCGCGGCACGAAGCACCCGTCGGTAGATCTCCTGGTGGCTTTCTGGCCGCCGAGCCTTGACGGCTACTCGCGAGATCTCTTCGCAGCCCGCGACGGCGGCGCCCCGTACAGCGCCGCCTGGGACGCCGTGATCGCCGCGAGGCCCCGGCCGTCAATCGTGCTCGTCGAGTCGTACAACGAGGTCACGGAAGGCAGTCATCTGATGCCGTCGTGGCCGGTCACCCACGCCCCCGGCGACGGCCATTGGAGCGGCACGCCCGATGAGGCGCACTGCGCGACGCTGCCGTGTCACCCGCTGGAGTTTGCGGACACGTGGGGCCCGGAGAACCCGTGGCACTACCTGGATGTCACCCGCCGCAAGATCCGCGAATGGCTCGACGGCCCGCCGGCCGGCAACGCGGATCTCGTGCCGCCCCACGCGTTGATTCTCGCCCCGCGGAACGACGAAGTGGTGTCCGGCGCGACGCCTGTCAGAGTCGTTGCCGCCGACGACCGCGCGCTGCGCGAAGTCCGGGTCTACCTGGATGGCTGGTTGTCACTCACCGGCGCCGGTTCGCTCGAGCGCCGGCTGAAGACCTGGGCGTTGGCCGACGGCCGCCACGTCATCAGGGCTGAATCCGTGGACCAGGCCGGCAACGTCGATGTCGATACGCGCGAATTCGTCGTGCGGAACGCAGCCTCGGCGGAGGCCCGCGATCCGGACCTCCCGCCGATCATCGTCAGGCGACGCTAACGATAGGCCGCCACGAAGTCCTTGAAGGCGGCCTCCGCACGCTCCGCGCCCGCCGGGCCCGCCGGTTCCGACAGAATTAGAACGCGGTGGCGGAAGGTGACGTTCTTCCCGGCGTCGAGGGCGAAGTTCAATTCGTCTTTGCCGTTGCTGAGCGCCTTCTGGCCGAGATTGTTCGCGGCGAACAGCCCGTACCCGCGCGCGTGCCAGTAGGTCGGGAAGCCAGGGTTCGCCGGATGGTCGAGGATGGCGACGGTCACCGGCTCGTCGCCAATCTTCGCGCTGAGCGTGCACCAGCGGCCGCGCGTGCCCCACGCCGCATCGCCCGTCTTGCCTTCGCTCGTCAGGTAGTCGCCATTCACGCCCTCGTTGTTCATCGACGCGACGGTCGTGGCGCGTC
>JALOKU010000061.1 GCA_025456345.1 Vicinamibacterales bacterium
CGGGCGGGCTCGACGGCCGCCTCGATGTCGCCGCGGATGACAGCCTCCTGCATGGTCGCGACGCGAGCCAGGTGCTCGTGCATGTGCTTGGCGACATCCACCACCGGTGCCGCCGGTGCCGCCGCTTCCGCAGGCTTCGCCTGCTCGGCTGGCGCCTGCTGGCCGCCGCCGCATCCCAACGCGATCACAACGGGGAGAACGAACAGCGCGAGAATCAGAGAACGTGAGCGTCCGGTCATGGGCTACCTCCGAAGGGACGGCGCCATTCTTCCTCGCTTGGCCGCTGGCGTCAATGGGGTGAGTTTGAAACCTGACCCCGCTATCATGCGGTGTGCCCGGGACCGCCCCACCCGTCCTCGCCCTCAACCTCCACGCGGGCTTTGAATGCCGCCATTCGGGGGCCTGCTGTACGGCCGGTTGGCCCATCCCGGTGGAGGCGGCAGCCGCGGACGCCGTTCGGGCGCACGCCTGTCTGCCAGGCACGGCCCTGAGCACGGCAGGGCAACTGCCGGAGGGGGCGGCTGCGGTCCTCGAACCGCTGCCGGGCGGTGCCTGCCCGGCGCTGGACAGAATCGGCGGCAGCCTGTGCTCGATTCAACAGGAACTAGGCCACGAGCACCTGCCAGCGTCGTGCCGGCACTTCCCGCGCGTGGCGCTGCTCGAAGCCGACGCGACCCGCGTCACCCTGTCGCACTTCTGCCCGACTGCCGCCTGGATGCTCTTCGCGCCGGACGCGGGAAAACTGGCGATCGTGCGCGACGCGGCGGGCATCGCCGACCGCCGCGAGCACGACGGGTTCGACGCCCGGCAGACGATCCCGCCGCTGCTGCGCCCCGGCGTGGCGATGGACGCGGAAACGTGCCGGCTGTGGGAGCAGCACGTCATTGGCGCCCTGGACTCGGCCGGCCAGATGCCGGAGGAAACACTGGCGAGCGTGGCGTTCACGACGGATGAGATCCGCAATTGGACGGCCGGGCAGGGAGCATTGGAATCCCACGCCAGGACAGCCCTTGCCGCGGCGGCCGAACCGCGGGGACCTGGAGGGCGATGGCACATGACACTGCCGGGCGCCTCGCGCCTCTTCGTGCTGGCGGCGGCTTCGGTTCAACCCGGGCTGGTACGGCCCGAGCTGCCGGATGGTGCGGAGGCCGGAGACCCGGTGTGGGTGAAACCGCGCTGGGCCGACCACGCCGCGCCCATCCGGCGGTACCTTGCCGCCCGAGCGTTCGGCGCCTGGAGCGCGTACCTTGGCGAAGGCCTTCGCACGCAGGTGGCCATGCTTGCCGTCGCTCTCGCGGCGGTCCGCATCGAGGCCGTGCGCGAGACCGCGCGGGCGTTGCGCCCGCTCGACGCCGCGCTGCTCCACGCCGCGATCCGGTCGGCCGATCTCCTGCTGCACCACCTCTCGGACGCGCCCGGTCTTGTGAGAAGCCTTGCAGACGTGGAGCGGGGGCCGGCCTCCGCGTTCCTGGATGCCATCGGGCTCGAGGCGGCGGCGTGAGCGGCTCCCCGGAAGCCGCCCGGGTGCTTCACGACGGCGCGCGCATCGCCTTCGTCGTGAATCCTGCCGCCCGGCAGGGCCACGATCGCCGCACGATCGACGCCGTCGTTGGCGGCCTCCAGTCGCGCTTCGCCGTCGATCTGGTCGTGCCGGCGTCGGCCGACGATGTCGAGCGAACCGTGAGAGCGTCGTCGACTGCCCACGACGCGATCGTGGTGGCCGGAGGCGATGGAACCGTCCACCGTGCCGTCTGCGGCCTCGATGGATCGCCCACGCCGCTCGGCGTAGTCCCGATGGGGACCGGCAACGATTTTGCCCGCGGGTGCGGGATCCCCACGTCGCCGGGCGACGCGGTGCGCCTCATCCTGAACGGGCGCACGCGCCGGGTCGACCTTGTCCGCGTCAACGATCGCCTCTACGCCACCGTGGGCCTGATCGGGGTCGGGTCGCAAAGCGCGCAGACGGTGGCCCGCCTCACGGCACCCGGCTCGCCAGCACGCGGCGCGATGCGGTTCTTCGGCGACTGGTCGTACCGCCTCGTCGGGCTGGCGCACCTGCTGTCGCCCCGAGGGATCACGGAAGAGGTGGGCGTGACGGGCGCGTCCGGCGAGCTGCTGCACGCCGCGGGTCCGGTGTTCGCGGTCTTTGCCGCCAACACGAGGATCCTCGGCGGCGGACTCGTGCTGCCCATCGAGGCCGATCACGCCGACGGCCGGCTCGAGATCGCCATCGTGCCGCGCATGCCGAGGCTGACGCTGCTCTGGGCCTTCCTCTGCTTCACCCGCGGCCGGCCGGTTCCCGGCGGCACGCTCTCCGTGCATCGCGCCACGCGCGCCGTGATCGACTGCGCCCGCAGCGTGCCCTTCTCGGCCGACGGCGATCTCATGTGCCGGGGCACCCGGTTCGAGGTCGAGGTGCTGCCGGGGGCGCTGACGCTCATCTGTCGCCCCGCGCTGGTTTGAGGCGGAGAGTTGTCGTACCATCGATCTCATGGAGACAGCCTCGGTGAGCCCGGCGCTCGATCTGTTTGCCGAGATCGCGCGCATGAAGCGGCAGCAGAACGCCGTGATCCTGGCCCACTACTACCAGGAGCCGGACATCCAGGACATCGCCGACGTCATCGGCGACAGCCTGGCGCTGGCGCAGGCGGCCGAGAAGACAACAGCCGACGTCATCGTGTTCTGCGGCGTGCACTTCATGGCCGAGACGGCGGCCATCCTCAACCCCGGCCGCCTGGTGCTCCTGCCCGACCTCGAGGCCGGGTGCTCGCTGTCGGACAGCTGCCCTGCTCACGAGTTCGAGCGGTTCGTCCAGGCGCACCCGGGCCACACGGTGATCAGCTACATCAACTGCAGCGCGGCCGTGAAGGCGCTGAGCGACATCATCTGCACCTCGAGCAACGCCGTGCGCGTCGTCGGCAGCGTGCCTGCCGGGACGCCCATCATCTTCGCGCCAGATCAGCAACTGGGCCGCTACGTCATCGAACAGACCGGCCGTGACATGGTGCTCTGGCCCGGGTCGTGCTCGGTGCACGTGCTGTTCTCCGAACGGCACATCGTCCGGCTGAAGGTCGAGCACCCCGACGCCCTGGTCATCGCGCACCCCGAGTGCGAAGAGCGCGTGTTGACGCTCGCCGACTACATCGGCTCGACCACAGCGCTCCTGAACTACACGAAGAGCAGCCCGGCAGGGCGCTTCATCGTCGCCACCGAGTCGGGGATCCTGCACCAGATGAAGAAGGCGAGCCCGGGCAAGACGTTCATCCCGGCGCCGCCCGACAACGGCTGCGCGTGCAACGAGTGCCCGTACATGCGGCTGAACACGCTCGAGAAGGTGTATCTCTGCATGCGGGACCGGGCGCCAGCGGTGACGCTGCCCGAACCGCTGCGCGTGCGGGCGAAGGTGCCGCTCGACCGCATGCTGGCGTTGAGCCGCGGGTAACGCGGAGAACTCCCCATGACCCGTGATCCATTCGACCTGCGCCGCCAGCCGTGGCTCGACGCGGCGTACGTCGATCGCGAGATCCGGCGGTTCCTCGCGGAGGACGTCGGCCGCGGCGACGTGACCAGCGAGCGGGTCGTGCCGAAGGCCGCCCGGGCGAGCGCCGGGATGGTGGCGAGGCAGGCGTGCGTGGTGGCCGGGCTGCCGCTCGCAAGGGCGGTGTTCCTGGCGATCGATCCGGAGATCGCCGTCTCGGATCGCGCGTCGGATGGCGATCGGGTGACGGCCGGCGCCGTGCTGACCCACGTCGCGGGCCCGGCCGGGCCGATGCTGACAGGGGAGCGCGTGGCGCTGAACCTGGTGCAGCGGCTGTCGGGCATCGCGACGCTGACGCGCGCGTACGCGGACGCGATCGAGGGGACCGGGGCCTCTGTGTCGGATACGCGGAAGACGACGCCGGGGCTGCGCGCGTTCGAGAAGTACGCCGTGCACGTCGGCGGCGGCCGCAATCACCGGATGGGCCTGTACGACGCCATTCTCATCAAGGACAATCACCGCGCCATCGCCGGGGGCGCGGCGGCGGCCGTGGCGGCGGCGCGCCAGGCGAACGGCGGCCGCATGCCCATCCAGATCGAGGTCGACGCGCTCGCCGACCTGCCGCGCGTGCTCGATCTCGGTGTCGAGGCCGTCCTGCTCGACAACATGACGCCGCTGCAGGTGGCCGAGGCCGTGACGCTCGTCCGCGCGCATCCCCGCGGCGGCCACTGCTGGATCGAGGCGTCCGGGGGCATCACGCTCGAGACCATCCGCGCGTATGCCGACGCGGGCGTGGACACCATCTCGGTCGGTGCCCTGACGCACTCGGCGCCGGCCGTGGATATCGCCCTCGATATCGCCGCGCCCGGCGCCGCGAGCCAGCCATGAACAGCCGGGAGACCGACGTCCTCGTGATCGGCAGCGGCCTGGCCGGCTGCGCGGCGGCGCTGGCGGCCGCGCGCGGCGGATCGCGGGTGGTGATGCTCACCAAGCAGGCGCGGCCGGAGGAGAGCAACACCCTGTATGCGCAGGGCGGCATCATCTACCGCGGCAGGGTGGACTCGCCGGCGCAGCTCGCCGCCGACATCATCGCGGCAGGCGATGGGCTCTGCAACCCGGCCGCCGTCGATCTGCTCGCACGCGAAGGCCCGAGGCTCGTCGACGAGGTGCTCATCCGCGACGCGCACGTCGAGTTCGATCACACCGACGACGGGACCGGCGCCCTCGACCTCACGGCGGAGGCGGCGCACTCGACCGCGCGCATCGTGCATCACGCCGACGCCACCGGGCGATCGATCGAGGAGGCGATGCTGGCGGCCGTCGGGCGCGAACCCGGCATCGAGCTGCTCACCAGTCAGACCGCCGTCGACCTGCTCACGCTCTCCCACCATTCGCGCAACCCTCTCGACGTATACGACCCGCCGACGTCGGTCGGGGCCTATGTCTTCGACCAGGCGTCCCGGCGGATCGGCACGATCATGGCGCGCGAGACGATCCTGGCGACGGGGGGCCTCGGGCGCATCTTCCTGCACACGTCGAACCCGGCCGGGGCCTGCGGAGACGGCGTGGCCATGGCCTACCGGGCCGGTGCCCGCTGTATCAACATGCAGTACGTGCAGTTCCACCCGACGACGCTGTACGTGGGCGACGAGCGGTTCCTGATCTCGGAGTCGATGCGGGGCGAGGGCGCGCGGCTCGTCGACGAGCGCGGGCGGGAGTTCATGCGCGACTATCATCCCGACGGGTCGCTGGCGCCGCGCGACGTCGTGGCGCGCGGCATCCACCAGATGATGCACGAGACCGGCGCGGCGTGCGCGTTCCTCGACATCAGCCACAAGGGCGCCGGCTGGATCCGGTCGAGGTTCCCGCGCATCCACGAGAAGTGCCGCGAGGCCGGCATCGACATCACCGCGCAGCCGATCCCGGTCGTGCCCGCGGCGCACTACAGCTGCGGCGGCGTGGTGGTGGACGAGTGGGGCCGATCGAGCCTGCGCCGCCTGCGGGCCGTCGGCGAGGTGTCGTGCACGGGCCTTCACGGGGCGAACCGCCTCGCGAGCACGTCGCTGCTCGAGTGCCTCGTGTGGGGCACGCGCGCGGGGCAGGACGCTGCCGCGTCGATCGCGCGCGGGGGCGCATACGACCTGCCCGCCATCGACCCGTGGAAGTACGAAACGGAGCCGGTCGACCCGGCGCTGGTGGCGCAGGACTGGCTCACGATCCGCCAGACCATGTGGAACTACGTCGGGCTGGTGCGCAGCCGGAAGCGGCTCGATCGCGCCCACCAGATCCTGCGCGAGCTGCACCTCGAGATCGGGCGGTTCTACGCACAGGCGGAGCTGGGCGACGCGCTGATCGGCCTGCGCAACGGGATCCAGGCCGCGCTGGTCGTGCTGCTGGCGGCCATCGAGGCGCGCACGAGCGCGGGGGCGCATTATCGGATCGACTAGGGGCTGGGGGCTGGGGCTAGTCAGACGCGGCTGTCGCCGCGTGAGTGAGGAGACGGTGTCCAGAGTGATCGTCCTACTGACTGGCGCCCAGCGCCTAGTCCCTAGCAGAGCCTGAAAGATGGACAAAAACCAATGAGAATCGAGAACGTGCCGTTCGGGGTCACCGATTGGAGTGCGGTGCCGAAGACCGCACACCCAGGCGAGACTGGCACCGCGCACTGGCAGACGGTCGAAACGGGAAACATCCGCGTGCGCATCGTGGAGTACTCCCCCGGCTACCTGGCGGATCACTGGTGCAGCCGGGGCCACGTGCTCTACGTGCTGGAGGGGGAACTCGTGACGGAGCTCAAAGACGGCCGCAGCTTCACGCTGCTGCCGGGGCAGAGCTACCAGGTGGCCGACGGCGAGGAGCCGCACCGGTCGCGGACAGAAATCGGCGCCACGCTGTTCATTGTCGACTGATGGCGCCGGCGGCAGGCGTCCGGGAGTACCCACATTGTTGAATCGAAGCGCCCTCCAGCAGTTCCTCCGGGAGCGGATCCCCTTGTCGACCGCGATGGCCGTCGACGTGGTGGCCGCGGAACCCGACGGCGTCACGTTGCGGGCGCCGCTCGAGCCCAATATCAACCATCGGGACACCGTGTTCGGCGGCAGCGCCGCGGCGGTGGCCATCCTCAGCGCCTGGGGCCTGCTCTTCGTCCGCCTGCGCGACGAGTATCCGAATGCCACGGTGGTCATCCAGCGGCACGCGATGCGCCACCTCCGGCCGATCACGGGCGCCTTCACGGCCTCCTCGTCTCTGGCCGACCCCGGCGCGTGGGACAGGTTCGTCACCACGTACCGGCGGAGGAAGCTCGCCCGCGTCTCCGTGAAGGCCTTCCTGCACTGCGCAGGCGAGCCGGTGGGCGAGCTCGACGCGGCCTTTGTCGCCCTCGAACTGAATACCGCCTGACTCCCGCCCCCGGGGCCGGCGGGAGAAACACGGGCCGCCCGTCCGTCGTATTGCTCCTTCAAGGGCACGTGTCCCCGACCCTGCCCGCTCAACCCGACAGCCCCCGCTGAAAGGGATTTCGCATGAGCCGTCACCGCCTGTCGCGACTCGCGCTGGCCTCCAGCCTCGCGGCCGTTCTCGTCCTGCCCGTGTTCGCCGAGCCCACGAAAATCAAGGTGGACGGCGCCGTCATCAAGGGGTACATCACCTACCTCGCGTCGGACGCCAGCCAGGGCCGCCGCACGCTGACTCCGGGGTATGAAAAGGCCGCCGAGTGGGCTGCGGCGAAGTTCAAGGAGTGGGGCCTCAAGCCGGCCGGCGAGAACGGCACGTACTTTCAGAGGGTGCCCATCGCCGGTGCCCGTTCAGCCTACGTCTGGACGACCGGCATCCCGTCACTCGTGGTCAATGGGCGAACGTTCTACCATCGTGAAGGCAGTTTCTCCGTGGATACGGCGTCCGCGCCAGGCGCGAAGGTCACCGGCGACGTCGTGTTCGTCGGGTACGGCATCTCGGCACCGGCAAAGGGCCTCGACGAGTACGCCGGCGTGGATGTGAAGGGCAAGATCGTGCTCGCGCTCAAGGGGTCCCCGACGACGGCACCCACGCCTCGCGTGCAGTTCGCGCCGGCACCCGCGCCCGAAGCGCCTCGCCCTGCCGGCGCCAAGGACGAGTGGGCGGAGGAGACGACTGACAAGGCGAAGGTCATGACGGCCTACGCGAAGGGTGCGGCGGCCGTGATGCTCTACAATCCGGACCTGGCGCCGGCCGCCGGGATGGTCATGATGGGCGGCATGGGCGGGCGCGGCGAACCCATCGACGCTGGGGCGTTCACCCGCCCGTTCGTGTACGTCTCGAACGTCGACGACAGCGTGTTCCGCTGGATCATGTGGCGCGACCCGCAAGAGTCCCAGCGCGCCTTCTCGGCGCGCCTCGCCGGCATGCGCGCCGACATCAAGGGCAAGAAGGCGCGTTCGACGGCCACCGGCGTGGCGGCTTCTCTCAAGAGCTACGACACGGCGACGCGCTACGGCGAGCAGTACAAGAACAACTTCGGGCGCAACGTCATCGCGAAGATCGAGGGCACGGACCCGTCCCTGAAGGCCGAATACGTCATCGCGGGCGGCCATCTCGACCACGTCGGCGTCACCAACGGCGTGATCTTCAACGGGGCCGACGACAACGCATCCGGCGCGGCGACGACAATGGAGATCGCGCGCGCGCTGGCCGCGAGCCAGGCAAAGCCGAAGCGCACGCTCATCTTCGCGCTCTGGACCGGCGAGGAGCAGGGCCTCATCGGGTCCCAGTACTACTCGGACAACCCGACCGACGGCGTGTCGATGGACAAGACCGCCGCCTACTTCAACATGGACATGGTGGGCCTCGGCGACCGCATCGGCGCGCCAGGCGCGCTGAACTTCCCGTCGATCTTCGCCGTGATCATGAGGGACCAGGATCCGGAGATTGCGAAGCGTGTCGACGCGAGCCAGGCCGGGCCGGGCGGCAGCGACTACTCGGCGTTCATGGAGCGCGGGATCGAGGCGCTCGGGCTGATGACCAGCGGCCGCGGCGGACACCCCGACTACCACGACTCCGGCGACGACCCGGCGAAGATGGAAGCCGACATCCTCGGCTGGACCGGCCAGTTCGTGCTGCAGGGCATGCTGAGCCTCGCCGACGAAACCTCGGTCAACCTGCTGATCCCCGACCGCCTGGTGCAGTACCAGTCCCAGCGCTTCACGCCGCCCGACGTCTCGGGCGCGACCGAGCGCAGCTGGCAGCACGTGCGGGCATCGACCAACGACGAGCTGATGGCCCTGATGACGCAGCGCCTCAAGGCGGCGTCGGGCGGGCCGCAGCCGGGCGCCGTCACCATGGCGATGGCAATGCGCGGCGGCGGCGGCGGCGGCCGCGTGGCCACGGGCGTGCGCGGCGCCGGGATCTTCCAGGGCAGCGTCGCCGCGCTCGAGGCGGCTGCGGCGGCGCTCAACTTCGGCCGCGTCGACGTGCTCGGACCCGACGGCGCCTGGTTCGGTGACAGGCTGACGCCAGAGGGCAAGATCGCTCTCGGCGCGATGGAAGCGAACTCGATCGCCGTCAACCTGGTGCGGCCGCCTGCGAGCCTGCTGGCCGACGTGCTCGACTCGGCCAAGAAGCCGATCATGGTGACCGGCCTGCCGGCGATGGACGCGGCCCTCGTTGAGAAGTTCAAGAAGAACAACGCCCTCGCGGTGCTCGAGTGCGACCCGGCCGACGTGGACGGCTGCGTCCGGCAGCTGAACGCCCTCAAGGACGTTGTCGGCAAGAACAACGTCCTTGTGTCGGTGGGCGCGCGCAAGGACCGCGCGGCGGCCACCCAGAAGCTGTTTCTGGCGGCGGTGAAGGCCGGCTGGACCAAGGACGAACTGTTCGCGGCGGCGGGGCAGGCGGCCGGCCGGGGCGGGCCGGGAGCCCCGGCTCCGAACAATCTCAGTCGCTTTGGTGGAGCGCCAGTGGGGAGGCCGTTCTAGACGAAGAAGCAAGAAGACAGAAGACAGAAGACAGAAGGGATCTCCCGGGTGCAGCGGGATCCCTTCTTGCTTCTGACAATCGTCAGTGGGCCCTTCTGGCTTCTTGCTTCTGACAACCCCGAGTTCCCGGGTCCCGCTTCACGTCAGGCGGGACCCGGGAAGAACATCTCTCTGACGCTGCTGCCCACGAGCACCACGGTCATCGCGATCAGGATGAACACCGCGATCCACGCCACCGCGTTGTAGAAGCGCGAGTTGGTCCACTCGTGCATGAGGTTGGCGTTGTTCACCAGCCGGAGCGTGAAGACGAGCACCAGCGGCAGCAGCACGCCGTTGACGACCTGGGACAGCAGGATCATCCTGACGAGCGGGAACCCGGGGATGAGCACCACCGCGGCGCCAATCACGATCAGCCCGGTGTACAGCCAGTAGAAGACCGGCGCCTCCCGGAAGCGCTTGTTCACCCCCGACTCGAACCCCAGCCCCTCGCACACCGAATAGGCCGTCGAGAGCGGCAGGATGCTCGCCGCGAAGAGGGACGCGTTGAGCAGCCCCGCGCAGAAAAGCAGATAGGCGTACTCGCCGAACGGCCGGAGCGCCAGGGCGGCATCGGCTGCGCTGGTGATGTCCCGCGGCCCTTTCTGCCAGATGGCGGCCGCGCAGGCCACGATGATGAAGAACGCCACCACCACCATCACGATGCACCCGACGATGACCTCGATGCGCGACTCCGCGTACTCCTTGACGGTGACGCCCTTCTCGACGACCGCCGCCTGGAGGTAGAACTGCATCCACGGCGCCACCGAGGTGCCGACCAGGCCCACGATCAGCGTGAGGTAGAGCGGGTCCCATCGGATCACCGGCCGCACCGACGCGAGAGCCGAGGCTTCCCAGTCCGGGCTGATGAGCACCGCCGCGACGATGTAGGCGATGTAGGTCACGCAGGCGAACAGGAAGATCTTCTCGACGCTGTGGTACGTCCCCTTGACGACGAGAAACCAGACCGCCGCCGCCGCCAGCGGGACCGACACGTACTTGCTGACCCGGAACAGCTCGAGCGCGCTCGCCACGCCGGCGAAGTTGGCCATGACGTTGGTCAGGTTGGCCACGACCAGCAGCGTCATCAGCCCGAACGTGGCGCGCAGCCCGAACTCCTCGCGGATGAGATCCGACAGTCCCTTGCCGGTCACGGCGCCCATGCGGGCGTTCATCTCCTGCGTGATGACGAGCAGCAGGGCGATGGGCGGCAGCGTCCACAGCAGCATGTAGCCGAAGCGGGCGCCGGCCTGGGAGTAGGTGTAGATGCCGCCCGCGTCGTTGTCGACCATCGCCGTGATGAAGCCCGGGCCGATGACCGTGAAGAAGACGATGAGCGGCCGGGGCAGGCGTTCGACCAGGCGCACGGGCTAGTCCTGTCTCAACATGGAGATGACATCGTCGGCCGTGACGGCGCCGACGAGCACGCCGGTCTCGTCGACGACCGGGAGCGTCATGAGGTTGTACTTGTCGACCAGTTCCTCGACGCGCTTGCGGCGCTCGGTGACCGGCACGGCCACCACCTCGTCCTCGCCCGCCAGGGGCTTGACAAGCGCGGTCTGATCCACGAGGAACAGGCGCCCGACGGGCAGCGCGCCGGTGAGGCGGCCGGCGCCGTCGGTGAGGAACACGGTGGTGAGCGTGTCGACCTGCTCCTCGTTCTCGCGGATGATCCGCATCGCGTCGGCAACCGTGCCGGTGTCCGGCACGGCGATGTACTCGCTGTTCATCAAGCCGCCCGCCGAGTCTTCGTCGAACTCGAGGAGCTCCTCGACATCGGTCTTCTCTGCCGCTTCCATCTCGTCGAGGATGGCTTCCGAGGAGGCTTCCGTCATCTCGGCCAGGACGTCGGCCGCCTCGTCGGGGGACATCTCTTCGACGATGTCGGCCGCGCGGTCGGCGTCGAGCGACTCCAGGATGGCCGCCTGGGTCTTCGTGTCGTCGACCTCGGAGAGGGCCTCGGCCGCCACCTCGCTGTCGAGGGACTCGAACACCGCTTCGCGGTCCTCGTGGCTCAACTCCTCGACGATGTCGGCCAGGTCGGCGGGATGCATGGACTCGAGCGCCTTCATGTCGATCTTGAGGCGCAGCCGCCGCTGGGGATCCGGCTCGATGATGTTGCAGAACTCCCAGCGGATGGAGTTGGGGGCGATCCCCGCCATCAGGCGGCGGACGGCGCGCGGCGGCACGATGCCCTGGCACAGGCGCCGGAAGATGCTGCGCATGCCGACGTCCACCTCGAGCACGTGCAGCTCGTCGTGGGCGTTCAGGCGCTTCAGATCGAAGGTGACGTCGTTGACCCGGACAACTTTGCGGCCCTTGGCGTCGATGATCTGCTGGTCGAGGAGGTCCCGGACCATGCGCAGCATCCAGACGTCGTCGTGGTAGGGCACGAGCTGCTCGTCACGGAGGTAGATCCCGTCGAGCGAGATCGACGACACCTGGTCGTGGCGGACGGTCCACCAGTTCCACTCGCCCCCCACGAGGAACTGGTCGATCCGGATCCTGTCGACGCGCGGCGAAACGCAGGCGTCCCGGACCCGGCCGATGCGGCGGCCCTTCAGGTCGAAGACCCTCATGCCCATCAACTCGGTGAGAAAGAGCAGGCTGCTGGCCATGGCACCGCTCCTCCTGGCGTCGGGCGTGACAGGGAAGGCAGATCGACAGGGACGCGGCCGCCTGCTCGCGCTCAGGCCGCCGCCGGAACGCTACCGTTATAGCACACGGATCGGGAATTGCGCCCTGAGCCTGGACCGGCGCGGCATCACCCGTAGTGGAGCCACCCGGGGCCGCGCGTCAGGTAGTCGGCCAGGGTGAGGAGCAGGAGGAGGGCCAGCCAGAAGAACCCGCCGCCCACGACGGCCCAGGTCAGGCGCGAGCTGTAGCGGACGTGCATGAAGTACAGGATGACCAGCATCATCTTCGTCACGGCGATGACGATGGCGACCAGCGTGTTGGCCGGGCCGAGGTCGACGAACGACACGCCGACGGTGACGGCGGTCAGGATCATGAGGATGGAGAAGATCGTGAGGTAGACCCGGATCGGGACCAGGTGCGTCGCGCCCTGCATCTCCCCGCCGTTCGTCCCCGCCGCTGCCGTCATCTCGTGCGTCATGTATCAGCCTCGTGCAGGGGCAAGGGGCACGGGGCAAGGGGCACCTCTCATCGTCCCTCCTCCCATGCCCATGTCCCATGTCCCATGTCCCTGCCCCCTAGTGCCCCACCGGCCCGTGCCGGTCGATCAGGTAGAGCAGCGGGAACAGGAAGATCCAGACGATATCGACGAAGTGCCAGTAGAGGCCGCTGACTTCCACCGGCGTGTGGTACGCCCTGGTGAACCGGCCCTTGAAGGCCATCACGAACAGCACCGTCATGATGCCGATCCCCACGATCATGTGCAGGGCATGGATGCCCGTCATCACGAAGTAGAGCGAGAAGAACAGCTGCGCGGGCACCGGGTTGCGGGCCGACTCGAAGCGGAAGTTCGGCCCCGGCACCAGGCCGTGCTCGAACTTGTGGCTGTACTCCACTGCCTTGATGCCGAGGAACACCAGGCCCAGCCCAATCGTCAGGGCGAGGAACAGCATCTGGCCGCTCCGCTTGCCCAGCTGTGCGGACCAGACGGCCATCGCCATCGTCAGCGAGCTGCCGATCAGCACGGCGGTGTTCACGCCGCCGAGGACGACGTCGAGTTCGTGGCTGGCCTCGGCGAACGCCTCGGGGTAGGCGATCCGGTAAACCAGATAGGCCAGGAACAGGCCGCCGAAGAACAGGATCTCGGTGACCAGGAACAGCCACATTCCCAGCGCCGACGCCTCGAACTGCTGGTCGAGGTTGTCGAAGTGGTGTTGCAGCTTCGGGTGCTGCGTCGCGTGCGCGCCTGCCATCAGGAGGTCCTCACTTCGCGTAGTTGTAGGGCGGCTCGGTAACCACCGGCGTCGTGTCGAAGTTGTGCGTCGGCGGCGGCGACGGGGTCTCCCACTCGAGGCCCTTGGCGCCCCACGGGTTGGCGGGCGCCGGCTTGCCCTTCACCAGGGAGTAGAGGAGATAGAACGTGGGCATCGCGTAGCCGACGGCGAGCATCACGGCGCCGGCGCTCGACAGGATGTTCCACAGCTGGAACTCGGGCGGGTACGCGTGGTAGCGGCGCGGCATCCCGAGATAGCCCACGATGAACTGGGGGAAGAACGTCAGGTTGAAACCGATGAAGATCACGACGGCCGACACTCGCGCCAGGCCCTCGTGGTAGAGCTTCCCGAAGATCTTCGGCCACCAGTAGTGGAGGCCGCCCAGGTACATCATGATGGTGCCGCCCACCATGATGTAGTGGAAGTGCGCCACCACGAAGTAGGTGTCGTGGACGTGGACGTCCACCGCCAGGGCGGCCAGGAACAGGCCCGTCAGGCCGCCGATGAGGAACAGGCCGATGAACCCGAACACGTACACCATCGGCGAGTCGAAGGAGATCGAGCCCTTGAAGAGCGTCGCCGACCAGTTGAACACCTTGATGGCCGACGGGATGGCGACCAGAAAGCTCAGCAGCGAGAAGGCCATCGCCGCGTAGACCGACTGGCTGCTGACGAACATGTGGTGGCCCCACACGAGGAACCCCACAACCGCGATCGCCAGGCTCGAGAAGGCGACGACCTCGTACCCGAAGATCCGCTTCCGCGAGAAGGCCGCCACCAGCTCCGACATGACGCCCATCGCCGGCAGGATCATGATGTAGACCGCCGGGTGCGAGTAGAACCAGAACAGGTGCTGGAAGAGCACCGGGTCGCCGCCGAGCGTGGGGTCGAAGATCCCGAAGTGCAGCAGGCGCTCGGCCGCCACCATCACCAGCGTGATCGCGATGACGGGGGTGCCGAGCACCATGATGAGCGCCGTCGCGTAGTGCGCCCAGATGAAGAGGGGCAGGCGGAACCAGGTCATGCCGGGCGCGCGCATCTTGTGGATCGTGACGATGAAGTTGAGGCCGGTCAGGATCGACGAGAAGCCGTTGATGAAGATCCCGACGACGACCAGGGCGACGTTCGAGTTCGAGAACGCGCTGCTGTAGGGCGTGTAGAAGGTCCAGCCGGTGTCGACGCCGCCGTTCACGAGGGCCCACAGCGTGAAGACGCCGCCGATCGTGTAGACATACCAGCTCAGCAGGTTGAGGCGCGGGAACGCGAGGTCCTTCGCCCCGATCATCAGGGGCACCAGGAAGTTGCCCAGCACGGCGGGAATCGCGGGGATCAGGAAGAAGAACACCATGATCACGCCGTGCATCGTGAAGATCTTGTTGTAGACGTCGGACTCCACCAGGTCGCCGGCCGGGGTCATCAGCTCCAGGCGGATGAGGCCGGCGAAGACGGCGCCCAGCACGAAAAAGGCGGACACGCTGATGAGGTACAGCAGCCCGATCCGCTTGTGGTCTTTCGTCAGCAGCCACGACTTGAGGCCGTAGCCGTCCGTCAGGTAGTTGGCGTGTGGCGTCGCGGCGGTGTCCATGGTCCTACTTCTTCCCCGGTGTAGCGGCGGCCGCGGCCGCGGCCGGCGGCGCGGCCGCGCCCGTCGCGTTCGACGGCACGGCCTTCAGCGACTTGATGTACTCGATGAGCTGCAGGAGGCCTTCCTCGCTGACCAGGCCCTGGAACGTGGGCATGATCGGCTGGAACCCCGACACCATCTTCGCCCGGGGATTCACGATCGACTCGCGCAGGTACGCCTCGTCGGCCTCGACGGCGTTCCCGTTGTCGAGCGTGACGGCCTTGCCGTACAGGCCGATGAGCGTCGGGCCGCGGCCCGTCGTATCTTCCTTGTGGCAGGTGACGCAGGAGAGGTCCTTGAAGAGCTTCTCGCCCGTCTGCGCCATCGTGCCCGTTCCGGCGCCGCCGGCGAGCCACTTCTGGTACTCGGCGCGCTCCAGGACCACGACCCAGCCCACCATCCCGGAGTGGTTCGTCCCGCAGTACTCCGCGCAGAAGAGGCGGTACCGCCCGGGCTTGGTGGCCTTGAACCACAGGTGGGTGTACCGCCCGGGCAGCACGTCGGCCTTCACCCGGAAGTCAGGGACGTACAGGTCGTGGATGACGTCCTGCGACGTCATCGTCAGCTTCACCGAGGTGCCCACCGGGACGTGCAGCTCGTTTACCTCGGCGTGGCCGTCGGGGTGCTGGAACTTCCACATCCACTGCTTGCCGACCACGTAGACGTCCAGCGTCCCGGCGGGCGGCCTCGCCATCGTGTAGAACAGCCTCGCGCTCCACCCGAAAATGAAGAGGACGATGATGAGCGGGATGACGGTCCACGTGATCTCGAGCTTCAGGTTCCCGTGGATGGGCACCCCGGTCTCGTCCGCAGCGCGGCGGCGGTACTTGATCGCGAAGTACACCACGAAGCCCGAGATGAGCAGCGTGAAGAACGCCGTCAGCGCGACCAGGAAGAAGTAGAGCGCGTCCACCTGGGGCGCCATGGTGGAGGCCTGCGTCGGCAGTATCTGGGTCTGAGGCATACGCTACACTTGCGGCGCGGGCGGCGCCATCGCCGACGCGCGCTTCGATTTCCGGCGGTCGAGGCCCCACATCGCCGCGATGAACCCGCCGATCAGGGCCACCGTCGCGACGCCCGCCACCCGGAGGACGTTCATCACCACCATGCTGTACTTCCCGGAGTGCGGATCATAGTGGTAGCAGTAAAGCAGCACCTGGTCCACCGGCGTGCCGATCTTCCCGCCCGAGGCCTCGATGAGGCCGAGCCGCAGGTCCTTCGGCGGGTAGTCGATGCCGTAGAAGTACTTCGACACGCGGCCGTCGGGCGTGAGCACCATCAGGGCGCTCGCGTGCACGTACTGCTGCGACCCCTGGTCGAACGTGTACCGGAACCCGACCGAGGAGGTCAGCGCGTCGATGGCCGCCTGATCGCCCGTCAGGAAGTGCCAGCCCTTCGCGCCTGCGGGACGGCCGTACTTGTTGAGGTAGGTCTCTTTCTTGGCCGACGCCATCGCCGGCGTTTCCTTCGGATTGAAGCTCAGCGTGACGACCTCGTACTCGTCGCCGACGTTGAAATTCAGCACTTTGAACGCCGCCACGGCGCCGTTGAGGACCTGCGTGCACAGCATCGGGCACTCGTAGTAGACCAGCGACAGCACGACAGGCCGCTTCCCGAAGTACTCGCCGAGCGTCACCGGCCGGCCGTTCTCGTCGCGGAACTCCGCGTCGAGCGGAACCTGCGCGTTCAGCTTCTGGTCGATGCCGACCTTCTCGAGCACGTCGGGCACAAGCTCCGACGACGTGCCCGGAGGCTGGCCTCCGACATCCGCGCCCGTGAACCGAGGCGGCTGCGCCCGCGCGTTCGAGGCCAGCGCCAGCGCCATTGCCAGCGCGGCTGTCCACGTCTTCATTTCTCGGCCTTCTTCATCTCGCCTTGCGGCGTCTCGGCATGTGTCTTCAACACACGTTCCTGCGGCGTGGTCAGGGCGCCGGGCGCCGGCGTGCCCGCCGCCGGGGGGGCGCTGTCGGGCTGGCGAACGGGAAACCCTTCTGCGAGCACCTGCTGCATCGCGACGTCGATCGGGATGCGCACGACGCCGGCCTGGCGGTCGACCCAGCCGTAGGTCGTGAGGATGGCGTCCTCCTCGCGGCGGAGCGCACTCATGTCGGCGGCCGGGGCCGCCTGGATGCGCGGCTCGGGCGGCAGGCGTTCTTCGCCCGGCGCGAGCGCGGGCCTCGAGACCGATGAGGGCGCCACCTGGGCGTCCTCCCTGGCGGCCTGACCGCCGAACAGCCGGAGCATCACGAAGACGACGAGGTACGTGACGATGCCGACCACCGCCAGGCCTGCGGTGAACACCACCAGGGGCCGGAGCTTGATGTCTCGCGTCTCGTAGGCCGCGCTCTCCGACTTCCCGTCGTCCGCTTCGTGTCTGTGCTTGTGCGCCATGCTCACGTCTCGCCATTGATCAGGGGCTAGGGACTAGGCGCTGGGCGCTAGTTCTCCCGAAAGCCCAATCTCCAACTGCCGCGGAACGGAACTCGATTCCGCCCTCCGCGTCTAAGCTCTTCCTAGCCCCTAGCCCCTAGCCCCTAGCCCCTAGTGATGCTGCCCGTGCAGCGCGCTCTCCAGGCCCGCGTCGCCAAGCGGCAGCAGCGGACGGCCCTTCAGGTTCGACGTGAAGAGGGCCACCCAGACGCCGCCGAGGCCGATCGCCGCCGCGAGGTCGAGCCAGTGGAATCCCAGCCCGTCGGGGTAGGCTTCCGGCCCGATCATGAAGAACAGGTCGAGGAACCGCGCCGCGATCAGCCACACCGCCATCCCGGCCAGGAGCGCCGCGTTGCGCTTCGAGCGCCGCGACAGCAGCACGACAAATGGCACCGCGAAGTGGAAGATCACGAGCCCGATGCCGATGCGCTCCCAGCCGTGGTTCAGCCGGTGCAGGTACCACGGAATCTCTTCGGGCAGGTTCGCCGACCAGATGATCAGAAACTGCGAGAACGACAGGTAGGCCCACACCATCGTGAAGGCGAACAGCAGTTTCCCGAAATCGTGGAAGTGGCCGGCGTTGTAGACGCCCGACATCGGCGCCTCGGCCGACAGCCTCCTGGCCATGATGACGGCGATCGCCAGCCCCATGATCGCGTGGCCGATGATGAACAGGAACCCGTACATCGTCGAGAACCAGTGGGGCTCGAGCGACATGGCCCAGTCGATCGCGGCGAAGGTCATCGTGATGAAGTAGAGGACCAGGCCGATGGCGCTTGTGTTCCGCATGCGGACCGCGAGCGCAGGGTCGCCGGTGCGGTCCTGCTCGGCCGACCACCTCGTCAGCGCGAAGGCGAGGCCGATCCACACGACGAAGTAGATGGCGGCGCGGACCAGGAAGAAGGGCACGTTGAGGTAGAGCGCCTTCTCTTTCAGGATGTGGTCCTGGGCCACCATGGCCGTGTCGGTCCAGGGATACAGGTCGCGGAGGCCGAACACGAGCGGCACGAAGAACAGCGCCATCCAGGGCAGCGTGCGCGCGGCCGCCTCGAAGATGCGGCGCAGGACGACGCCCCAGCCGCCGCCGGACAGGTGCTGCAGCATCGTCAGGGCGAGACCGCCGAGGGCGGCTGCGAGCCAGAAGAGATAGGCCAGCAGGTACGAATGGAAGAACTGGCCGGGGCTCACGAAGGCCCCCGCGGCGGCCGCGAGGAGGCCGATGACGCCGACGACGAGCGAACGCTGGCGCAGCGCGTCCAGGCTGGCGGGCGGTGAGTAGGTCGCGTCGTGCATGTGATCTCTGGCCTGTCCCGTCGGTTCGTCAGCGCTTGCCGGCGGCGTCGAGGGCGGCGCGCGCCCCGGCCGGCACCGAGCCGGCGGCCGCGTTCTGGCTGCGCTGCAGCGCCTTGATGTACGCCACGATGGCCCAGCGGTCCCGCACGGGGATCTGCTGGGCGTAATCGGGCATCGCCCCGAAGCCGTTCGTGATGACGTCGAACGTGTAGCCCGGCGCGGCCTGTCGCAGCCGATCCTGGTGGAACGTCGGCGGCTTGCGATAGCCGCGGCGGACGATCATGCCGTCGCCGGCGCCCGTCCGGCCGTGGCAGGGCGAGCAGAAGATGTCGAAGCGTTCCTGGCCGCGGGCCATCACCGCCGCCGTGACGGCCAGCGGGAAGGCGTCCACGGGTGTGCCGGCGGCCTTCCCGGTGTACAGCACCGCGTCGTCGCGCAGGTGGCCGCGGGCGATGGTCCCGTCCACCAGCGGGCGCGCGGAGCGCCGGTCGGCGAAGAAGTCGCTCTGCGCGAACGGCTTGTACCTGGGCTGGTCGTGCATGTCCTGCCGGCAGCCTGACGCGAGCAGGACGGCGGCGAGGCCGCACGCGCACAGCCGTCCGCGGGCCTTAGTGTTCAACGTCGGTCACCTCTCGCGGCTCGAGGCTCTCGAGGAACCGCCGCGTCGTCGTCTGGTCGAACTTCGGGTCCTTCGCTTCGATGCAGAGAAAGAACCGGTCGCGGCTGGCCATGGCGAACCGCCTGGCGTTGAAGATCGGGTGGTACGGCATCGGGAGGCCGTTCAGCAGGATCATGCCGAGCACCGCCGCGGCGGCCGAGAACAGGATGGTGGTCTCGAAGGCCGGGACGATGAACGACGGCCAGCTGTGCAGCGGCCGGCCGCCGATGTTGAGCGGGTAGGCGATGGTCGACGCCCAGAACTGGAGGCCGTAGCCGGCCACGGCGCCCGTCAGGCCGCCGCCGAGGACAATCCACGGCAGCTTGGTGTCCTTCAGGCCGAGGGCGTGGTGGAGCTCCTCGATGGGGATGGGCGAGTAGGCGTCCATCTTCCGGTAGCCGGCCTCGCGCGCCCTGTTGGCCGCGCGGACCAGCGCCGTCGGGCTCTCGAACTCGGCCACCAAGCCGTAGATGCTCGCTCGCTCCATACACCACCCGCTCGCTCTCACTAGGGGCTAGGGACTAGGCGCTGGGCGCTAGTCACAATGCCCCATCCAATACTCAACCTGCCAGATCCCGCTGCCCGCGCGCGGCGATAGCCGCGTCCGACCAGCCCCTAGCCCCTAGCGCCTGTCTTTGTCCACCCGCGCCTCCGGCACCATGGTGCGCATCTCGAAGATCGCAATCATCGGCAGGAAGCGGATGAACAGGAACAGCAGCGTCAGGAACAGCCCGATCGTCCCGAGGTAGGTCGACCAATCCCAGAACGTCGGCGAATACATGCCCCACGACGACGGGAGGAAGTCGCGGTGGAGGCTGGTGACGATGATCACGAAGCGCTCGAGCCACATGCCGACGTTGATGACAATCGACAGGGCCCAGAGCACGAACACGTTCGTCCGGAACCGCTCGAACCACAGGAGCTGCGGGATGAGGACGTTGGTGAGGATCAGGCCCCAGTAGGACCACCAGTAGGGCCCGGTCATGCGGTTGAGCAGCATGAAGCGCTCGAAGTGGTTGCCGCTGTACCAGGCCATGAACGCTTCGATCGAGTACCCGTAGGCCACGATGAGGCCCGTGGCGAGCATGACCTTCGCCATCACGTTCAGGTGCTTCATCGTGATGAAGTCCTGCAGGCCGTAGGCGGCCCGGATGGGGATGGCCAGCGTGAGCACCATGGCGAAGCCCGAGTAGATGGCTCCCGCGACGAAGTACGGCGGGAAGATCGTCGTGTGCCAGCCGGGCAGGACCGACACGGCGAAGTCGAAGCTCACCACGGTGTGGACCGAGACGACCAGGGGCGTCGCCAGGCCGGCGAGCAGCAGGTACGCCGTCTCGTAGCGGTGCCAGTGCATCGCGGACCCGCGCCAGCCGAGGGCGAAGATCCCGTAGACGGCCCGGCCGATCTTCGACGTCGTGCGGTCGCGCAGGGTCGCGAGGTCGGGGATGAGGCCCACGTACCAGAAGAGCAGCGACACGGTGGCGTAGGTGGAGACGGCGAACACGTCCCAGATGAGCGGGCTGCGGAACTGCGGCCACATGCCCATCGTGTTGGGGATGGGCATGAGCCAGTAGGCGAGCCACGGCCGGCCGACGTGGATGAGCGGGAACATGCCGGCGCAGGCCACGGCGAACAGCGTCATCGCCTCGGCGAAGCGGTTGATC
>JALOKU010000156.1 GCA_025456345.1 Vicinamibacterales bacterium
GAGCTGGCTCGGATCGATGTAGAGCGGCGTCGCGATGCGCGCGCTGGCCGATTCGGTCAGCATGCCGGCGATGTTGTGGAACGGCGTGATCCAGTGGAACCCGAAATGGCCCCAGCCGGAGTACTGGGAGGTGTTCGACACGCCCGAGAGGCCCGCTTCTTCCTCCTTGTAGGCGATGTGGCCGCCGTACCACTGCATCTCGCGCCACACCTGCGGGTCGGCGAGCGGCCGGATGGGCTCGGCGTACGGCGGCACGAAGATCCGGGCCCCGTACGGGCCCATGTGGTGATGGTCCACGTAGGCCTGCGGCTTCCAGTCCACGAACATCAGCTTCCCGACGTACTGGGAGTCCTTCATGTTCATGGTCAGGGCGTCGCGGTTGTTGTCGTGGCCGATGTACTTGTTGTAGAGCCACGGCAGCGCGCCGCCCTCGAACTCGGTGCCCAGGTACTTCACGTAATAGTCGTGGATCATGATCGCGCCGTCCGGGTTGAAGGACGGGATCTCGAGGTACACGACGTTGTCGAGGATCCGCTGCGTTTCCGCGTCGGTCCGCGACACGAGGTCGTAGGTCAGCTCCGGCGCCATGTTGACGCCGCCCACCTCGCTCGCGTGCATGCTCATCGTCTGGCAGATGACCACCTTGCCCTCGGCCACGATCCGCTTGATCTCGGCCTCTGGCACGCCCCGCGGGTCGCTCAGCGTGAGGTTCATCTGCCGGAGCTCCTCGAGCCGGGCCTGGTTGGCCGGCGAGGTGATGATCACCAGCAGGAACGGGTTGCCCATCTCGGTGGGCCCCATGTTGACGACCTTGAGCTTGCCGCCGCTCTCTTTCTCCAGCAGCTTGTAGTACTCGACCGCCTTGTCCCAGCGGACGAGTTTCCGGTCGGCGCCCATCTGGAAGCCGAAGAACGTCTCCGGCGACGTGATCGGCGCCTGGGCCTGCGTGACCCGCGCCGTGATGCCGGCGGCCGCGAACACGAGGGCGAGCGCCACCGCCGCCGTGGCCAGTCGTCTGGTGAATCGGTTCATGAGAGTCTCCCTGGAGGGCGTCCGGCTGCGGCGCGAGGATACCACAGCCGGCCGGGCACTTCGCGGCTTCCCGGTGCGCTCCCAGAGGCTACAATTGGGGTCAGACACCGCTCAGCAGGGAAGAAGGAACTGAGGCCGATGCGCACATCACGCCGAACCTTCATCAGGACCGCCGTGGCCGGGGCCGCGGCGCCGGTCTTCGGTCCGCGGCTGCTCGACACGCTCGAGCGGCGGCTGGAGGCGTACCAGGGCCTGCCGCCCGCGTCGGCCGCCACCGAGGAGGCGTTCTGGCGCGAGGTCCGCAAGGCCTTCCCGCCGCACCCGGACTACATCAACCTCGAGAACGGCTACTCGAGCCCGCAGCCGATGCCGACATTCGACGCCTTCCAGCGCCACGCGTTGACGGTCAACAACGGCCTGTCATTCTACATGCGGCGCCGGAGGGCTGCTGACTACGCGTCCGTCAAGCAACAACTCGCCGCCCTGGCCGGGTGCCCCGCCGACGAAATCGTCATCACGCGCAACACCACCGAGTCGATGGGCACGGTGATCCACGGCATCGACCTCGAGCCGGGCGCCGAAGCCGTCATGTGCGACCAGGACTACGGAACGATGCTGGAGCAGTTCCGCCAGCAGTCGCGCCGGCGCGGCCTCACGTGCGTGGAGATCCAGGTGCCGCTCCACCCGCGCGACGACCAGGAGATCGTCGATACGTACGCCCGCGCGATCACCCCGCGCACGAAGCTCCTGCTGCTCTCGCACATGATCAACATCACCGGGCAGATTCTCCCCGTGCGCAAGATCGCCGACATGGCCCACGCCCGCGGCGTCGCGGTCATCGTCGACGCCGCCCACTCGTTCGCGCACGTGGTGTTCAGCGTGCCGGAGCTCGACGGCGACTACCTGGGCGCCAGCCTCCACAAGTGGCTCTGCACGCCGCTCGGCGCCGGCCTGCTCCACGTGAAGAAGGACAAGATCCGCACGATCTGGCCG
The DNA here is from genome assembly GCA_025456345.1 of Vicinamibacterales bacterium. GTDB lineage: Bacteria > Acidobacteriota > Vicinamibacteria > Vicinamibacterales > JAKQTR01 > JAKQTR01. The sequence goes on from JALOKU010000156.1 coordinate 2,026, forward strand.
CTGTTCGGCGACACGAGCGTGCCCGACGACGACATCAGGAAGCTGGAGCGGATCGGGACGCATCCCGTGTGGACCGTCATGGCCATCGCCGACGCGATCAGGTTCCACAACCTGGTCGGCGGTGCGCGCAAGGAGGCTCGGCTGCGCTACCTGCAGCAGTACTGGACCGACCGCGTGCGGGATCTGCCGAAGGTGTACCTGAACACGCCGCCGGGCGCGCGCGCCTGCGGCATCGCCAACGTCGGGATCGAAGGCTGGAAGCCCGGCGTCATAGCAGAGGCGCTGCTGGAGAAGTACCGGATCTTCACGGTGGCGATCGACACCGTGCCGGTGAAGGGCGTTCGCGTGACGCCGCATCTGTACACCACGACGGCGGAGCTCGACGCCCTCGTGAAGGCGATTGGCGAGCTCGCGCGAGCGTGATGGCGCATCGGACGAACAGGACGAACATGAGATCCAGGGGCCTCTTTCCGCGGATACTTCTCTCGACGATCGTCGCCGTGACACTCCTGCTGGCCTCGATGGCCGCGGGCCAGGCGCCGACGCGCGTCGTGGCTGTCGGCGACGTTCACGGCGCCTACGATGAGTTCACGGCGATCCTCCAGAGCGTGGGGCTCATCGACAGCCGCCGCATGTGGACGGGCGGCGCGGCGACGCTCGTGCAGACCGGGGACGTCGTGGATCGCGGGGCGAAGCAGCGCGAGTGTCTCGATCTCCTGATGGACCTCCAGCGCCAGGCGCCCCTCGCCGGGGGAAAGGTCATCCCGCTCATCGGCAACCACGAGGTCATGAACGTCATCGGGGATCTGCGGTACGTCACGCCCGCGATCTTCGCCACGTTCGCCGGCGAGGCTTCCGAAAAGGCGCGCGACAAGGCGTACAAGGACTACCTGAAGTTCCTCTCCGCCCACAAGGGCCACGGCCACGGCGACGTCCCGCCGCCCGACGAGGCGGCGGCCAAACGCTGGATGGACGAGCATCCCCTCGGCTTCTTCGAGCACCGCGAGGCGTTCGGGCCGGACGGGAAGTACGGCAAGTGGATCCGCTCGAACGCAGCCGTCGTGCAGGTGGGTGACGGCCTCTTCGTGCACGGCGGCCTCAACCCCGCGCTCGAGTTCGCGAGCGTCCAGGAGTTGAGCGATCGCGTGGCCGACGATGTCCGCGCCTTTGACGCAACGTGGAGGGCGCTGGTCGACGCCGGCGTGATCTGGCGTCACATGACCTTTGCCGAGGCCGTGCGGTTTGCCGGGGAGGAACTGGCCTGGCGGCAGACCGAGGGCCCTGTCGGGGAGTTCGAAGCCAGGCCGGCCGTGGTGCGCCTGCTCGGGTACAAGACCTGGATCACCATCTCAGCGGACGGCCCGCTCTGGTACCGCGGCCTGGCCACCGAGCCGGAGGCGAAGCTCGACGCCCCCCTGGCGGCCATGCTGGAGCGGCTGAAGGCGGCCTACGTCGTGGCCGGCCACAGCGTCGTCGTCAGCAAAGTAGTGACGGCCCGGCTCGGCAGCCGGGTCTTCCTGATCGACACGGGCATGCTCGGGGAAGTCTACTCGGGCCGGGGCAGCGCGCTCGAGATCCGGGACGGCCGGTTCACGGCGCATCGCGTCGACACGACGCCGAAGCTCCTGCCCCCTCCAGTGGGCTCAAGGGTCCCTGTGCCGGTCAGATAAACCGTTCCCGCGCCCGGCGGCCGCCGGCGGGCGCATAATGATCGCATCAGCACGCCGTGCCCCCTGGCGCCGTTTCCGGAGGATCTGCCATGGCACGCAGCCTGTCCGCCCGCCCCATCCCGGACGTGGCGAACGCTCTCGATCTCACGGCCGCTCAGGTCATCCCGTACGGCTCCGACAAGGCCAAGATCACGCTCGACGCCCTTGAGTCTGGGCGGCCCGTCGGGCGCCTCATCCTCGTGTCCGCCATCACGCCAACCGACGCGGGCGAGGGCAAGACGACCACGTCGATCGGGCTCGTGCAGGGTCTTGCCCGCCTGGGCCAGCGCGTGTGCCTCACGCTGCGGGAGCCGTCGCTCGGCCCGACCTTCGGGCAGAAGGGCGGCGCGACCGGCGGCGGCCAGGCGCGCGTGGTGCCCGAGCACGACATCAACCTGCATTTCACCGGCGACTTCCACGCGATCGGGTCGGCGCACAACCTGCTGGCCGCGATGCTCGACAACCACATCCACCACGGCAACGCGCTCGACATCGACGCGCGGCGCGTCACCTGGCGGCGCGTCATCGACATGAACGACCGCGCACTGCGCCACGTGGTGATCGGTTTGGGCGGCGTGCTGGAGGGCGTGCCGCGAGAGACCGGGTTCGACATCACGCCGGCCTCTGAAGTGATGGCCGCCCTCTGCCTGGCGGAAGGGCATGACGACCTCCGCCGCCGCCTCGCGCGCATCGTCGTGGCGCTGAACGTGGAGAAGCAGCCTGTGACCGCCGCCGACCTGAAGGCGGTGGGCGCGATGATGGTGCTGCTGAAAGACGCGATGCTGCCGAACCTCGTGCAGACCTGCGACGGCGTGCCGGCGCTCGTGCACGGCGGGCCGTTCGCGAACATCGCCCACGGCTGCAACTCGGTGGTCGCCACCAGACTGGCGCTGGCCCGCGCCGACTGGGTCGTCACCGAGGCCGGATTCGGCTTCGATCTCGGCGCCGAGAAGTTCTTCGACATCAAGTGCGTGTCGGCGGGGCTCGACACGGCAGCCGTCGTGCTCGTGGCGACCGTGCGCGCGCTGAAGATGCACGGCGGCGTGGTGAAGGCCGACCTCGGCAGGCCCGACCCCGGCGCCGTCGAGCGCGGGCTGGGCAACCTCGCGAAGCACGTCGAGAACATCCGCATGTTCGGCGAATCGCCGGTGGTGGCGCTGAACCGGTTCGCCACCGACACGGCCGAGGAACTCGACGCGGTCGCGCTCTGGTGCGAGGCGGCGGGCGTGCCTTTCGCCGTGTCAGACGTCTTCGCGAAGGGCGGCGAGGGCGGAGTCGCGCTGGCCGAGACCGTGATGGCTCACGCGGAGCGGCGGTCGAGGCCTTTCACCCCGCTCTACGAGTGGAGCGAGCCGATCGCGATCAAGATGCAGAAGGTCGCGCACGCCATGTACGGCGCGCGCGAGGTGATGTGGACGAAGGAGGCGCAGCGCGCCCTCGCCCAGATCGAGAAACTCGGGTTCGGCGCGCTGCCGCTCTGCATCGCGAAGACGCAGAAGTCGCTGTCGGATGATCCGCAGGTCGTCGGCCGGCCGGAGGACTTCGAGATCACCGTCCGCGACGTGATCCTCGCCGCCGGCGCGGGCTACGTCGTGCCGCTGCTCGGCGACATCATGCGAATGCCCGGCCTGCCCGTGTCGCCGCAGGCCGAGCGGATGGACCTGGTCGCGGGGGAGGTGAGGCAGACGCCGGGCGGGCCCGCCTCGGCCAGCCACGCGCCGGCGTAGGCCCGGCGCACTCAGGCCCCCGTCATGATTCCGCCGTCGATTGTGAGTGAGGTGCCCGTCACCCAGCCGGATTCATCGGAAGCCAGGTACAGTGCTGCCCGCGCGATGTCCTCCGGTGATCCGAGCCGCTTCAGGAGCGTCTTCTGCGCGACATCGGAGACGGCCCGGGCCGGGTCGGGGAACGCCGAGGCCGAGTCCCAGATGAGCGGCGTGTCCACCGGGCCAGGGCACAACACGTTGATGCGAATGTCCGGGCCGTAGTCGATGGCCGCCTGCCGGACAAGGGCGAGCAGTGCGCCCTTGGACGCGCAATACGCGGCATGATTCGGGAACGCCTTGAGCGCGGCGATCGACCCGCCGATCACGACCGACCCGCCGCCCCGAGCCTTCATCGCGGGCAGGCCCGACCGCAGCAGATAGAACACGGCATCCAGGTTCACGGCCATGGTCTGCCGCCACGTGTCGGGCGGCACATCGGTGATGGAACCGAGGCCGAGCATCCCGGCGAAGGCGACGATCGTATCGACGTCTCCGAACGCGCGGGAGCACCTCTCGACCAGCCGCGCGTTCGTCTCCGGCAGGCTGACATCACCGGGCACGAACTCGGCCCGGCCGCCCGCGGCAAGGATCGCGCCGACAAGTGATCGCCCGCGCGCCTCGTCGCGGCCGCTGGCGACGATCGATGCGCCCTCGCGTGCGAACAGCAGGGCCGCCGCGCGGCCCATGCCGCTGGTGGCCCCGGTGATGATGGCGGAGCGGCCCTTCATTCGACACATGACGGGCACCAGTCTACTCCGGCGACCCGGCCCGGGCCACCGTCTGAGAGGCCGCCGAAAGGTGCCTACCGCTTGTGCATGCGGATTTCCCGGCCGCCATGCCCGAACTCTACGTGGTCCATCAGCTGACTGATCAGGAAGATGCCGCGGCCGTGGTGCGACGACGATGATCATGCCCCGGCTCTGATCGCAGGCCACGGAGAGCTGCACCGTCTTGCCCGCGTTATGCTCGCAGCCGTATCTCACCGCGTTGGCCAGCGCCTCGCGCAGCGCGGTTTCGATCTCGAACTCCTTGCCCTGGGCGCAGCCCACGTCGCGGGCCAGGGCCAGCACGCGGTCGACGACGGGCGTGATGGCCGCCGCCTCGCCCGGCAGCTCCACGTCGAGGCGCACGATGAGGTCGTCGCACTCGAACTGGATCGGCGCGGCGGCGTCTTCAGGCAATGCGTGACTGGTGTGCACGGTTCGTCCGTTCCTGCGTTCCGCCTGGCCATCCCGGGCCGGTTGGCACGCGCTGCTGCTTGGCGCTGACGAAACAAGTCTATCCGGCTTCGCCAGCTGCCGACACGACTTCGTGCGGATTGGCACGGGTTCCCTGGTTGAGGCTCATCGGCGTTTCACCAAAGCTCCCCAGTCGGTCAGCAATGTGATCGGCGACGCGTCGCGCTCGGCCAACGGTTCGCGAACCAGAAACCGTTCGCCATCTGGCGCGATGGCGTAGGTCCACCCCGTGAACTCGACGATCCGGAAGAGCGCCTTCGGCATCCCGACCGAAAACGTGCTGGAGGATGCCTCTATCGCAACCGCGGTGAGCACGTTGTCCGCCGTCTTGAAAAACAGCTCGGCGCCCTTCGGATGCCATCGCGGCTGCGTGCCGCCGTCGCGCGAGACCTGAAACCGGGAGCCGCCAGCGTCAGGGAACGGCGCGACGAACACTTCATAGCGCCCCGACTCGTTTGACGCCCATGCCAGCCAGCGGCCATCGGGCGATACCTGGCCGTAGAGTTCATCCGCCGGCGTACCGACGATGGCCTTTGCCGCTTCTCCGCCTGCGGTCGGCCGAAGGAGCAGATCGCTCCCTCCATCCAGCCTCGGCGCCGTATACAGCACGGCCGCGCCGTCGCGGACGGAAGCCAGGGGGACGATATAGCTCCCGGCCGTTTCCGAGAAGAGCTGCGTGTCCGACCCGCTCTTCAAGTCCCGTCTCATGAGGACTCCGACGTTCCCGCTGGAGGACCCGAAGTACATCTGGCCGCCCTCGGCAGCGAACACGGGATCGCCGTCGTCGCCTGGCCGCACGAGGCGGCTTTCGCTGCCGCGCTCCAGATCGTAAAGCCAGATGTCGGCCTCGCTCGTCCCCTCGTCGACGCGTGCGACGGCCGCCAGCCGCCCGTCGTGCGACAATGCCAGCCCTCCGTATCCGGAGAGGATGCCCGGCGTGCCGAGTTCGCCGAGACTGCGCCCGGAACGATCGCGCCAGACAAGCTGCGACAGGTCCCGCTGGCGCCCGGTGAGAAACGCGAGGACGCCCGACCCGCCCGCCGAGAAGACGCCGTACGAAAACCGCCGGTTGTACAGCACGTCGCCCACCAGCGCCGTCGGCTCACCGCGCGTGTCCCGGCGAGCCGGATCGAATGGCTGAGCCACCAGCGCCCCGTCTCTCACGTAGAGCAGATGCCCGTCGGCATAGACCGCATTCGTGGCGAATTCGACGAGCCGGGCCACCGGCTCCGTCGTGCCGAGGCGCCCCACCAGCACGGCCGAGGAGCCTGTCCGGGGTCCGTAGGGCGCCGGCCGGTCGAGATAGATGAAGTGCTCACCATCGGGCAGGAACTGCGGGAAGCGGTGCGTGCCGAGCAGTTCCTTGCCAGTCGTGGTGACCTCGACCGCCTTGCCGCCATGCTCCGAGACCGTCCACAGCGCGCCGCGCTGGTATGGCGCAAAGAGAATCGTGCCGTTCGGGCTCCAGGTGCCGCCGCGCGCGTCGCGCGCCACGGCCAGCCGGCGGACGGCTCCTCCCTCCGCAGGGATCGTCGACATTGCGCCCCAGGTGAAGAAGCCGATGGACTTGCCGTCAGGAGACCAGAACGGCCGGTGCCCGCCCTCGGTGCCAGGGAGGGGCGATGCAGCACCCGACGCGAGGTCGAGCACCCAGACTTGCATCGGTCCGGCACCCTCCCGGGCGCCGAACGCCACGCGCCGGCCGTCGGGAGAGAGCGCGGGCATTCCGGATCGCTCGCCGTCGAGCTCAATCGAGACTCCCGGCGGGAGCGGCAGCGTGGCGCGCACCACCCGGGGCGGGGGCGCCGGTGCTGCGGGCCGCCACAGCACCGCCGCACCCGCGACGAGCAGCGAGAGCGCCGCGGCGGTCCAGGCGACGAGCTCGCGGCGGCGGACCCGGGGGTCGCGGACGATCGGGACGCCAGCCGACGCGGCGCCAGCCAACTCGGTCTCATCGAGTTCGAGGCGCGCGTCGCCGATCGAACTCAACCGCTGGCGGGGTTCCTTCTCGAGGCAGCGGCGCAGCAGGCGACGCACGTGCGCGGGGAGCGCCGCCGGCAGCGCGTCCCACGGCACATCGTCTTTGAGCACGCTCGCCAGCGTGTCCGACACCTCGTCTCCGCCGAACGGCCGCCGGCCGGTGAGCATTTCGAAGAGCACGGCGCCGAAGGCCCAGATGTCCGCGCGCCGGTCGACCGTCTTGCCGCGGGCCTGCTCGGGCGCCATGTAGGCGGCAGTGCCGATGATCATGCCCATCGCGGTCATGGCGGGTGTCGTGAATGTCGGGGAATTCGCTGAATCGATGTAGGCCGGCCCTTCAGGGCCCGCGGGCACGCCGGGGCTGCCTGCCCTGAGCGCAGCCGAAGGGAAGCCCCGGCCAACGGGGGGATCCAGCGCTTTGGCGAGTCCGAAGTCGAGCACCTTCACCGCGCCGTCGGTGCGAACCTTGATGTTCGCGGGTTTGAGGTCGCGGTGGATGATGCCCTGCTCGTGCGCCGCTTCGAGGGCGTCCGCGATCTGGCGCGCGATGGGGAGCGCCTCGGCGAGCGGGATGGGCCCGCGCGAAATGACCTGCGACAGGTCGTCGCCCTCGACCAGTTCCATGACCAGGGCGTGGACGTGCGTGGGCGAGTCCTCTTCGAGGATCCCGTAGATCTGCGCGATGTTCGGGTGATTGAGCGAGGCGAGCGTCTGGGCTTCCCGCGTGAACCGCGCCACACGGTCGACGTCGTGGGCGACGACGTCTGGCAGGATCTTGATCGCGACGTCGCGGTTCAGCTTCGCATCGCGCGCGCGGTAGACCTCGCCCATCCCGCCTTCGCCAAGCTTGCCGAGGATTCGATACGGTCCGAGCAATTCAGCGATCATCACCGAATCCTCGGCTGGCTACGGCGGGCCC
>JALOKU010000157.1 GCA_025456345.1 Vicinamibacterales bacterium
GCGTTGCAGGCGGACCCACGGATCACCGCCTGGGGCCGCCGCATCTTCGAAGGCCAGCCGGACGTCTGGCCCGCGGGCGTGCCATCGAACGAGGAGCACCGCGCCGTGACGGCGTGGCAGCAATAGGAGCTGGCCCTTGGTGCCGTCGCGGCGCAGTCTCGCTCGTGCGGTGGGCTATGCCGTCCTGGGCGGCCTGACAGGGTTCACGGCATTGATCGCGGCCCAGGCGTTTCGCCCGCGAGTTGAGATCCCGATCGTGGTCGACCGGAGTCTGCCGTGGGTGCTCTTCCGCGGGTTCTACGGGATCGAAACCTACCGCGGGCCTGCGGGGTTCGCGTACACCCATCCCACGGCCGACATCCGCCTGCCGGGGCTGGATCGCAACGTGGCCTGGACCTTTACGGTGACCGGGCGTGCGACCAGGCCCCCGGAGGCCGGCGGCCAGGAACTGACGGTGTTCTGCGACGGCGTGATCGCCGGGCGGCATCAGCTCTCCGGGTCGGTCGACGCGCTCAGCGTGACCGCGCCGCCGCGCAAGAGGCCCGGCCTGTGGCTGGCGCTGAAGGTCGATCCCGCGCAGACCATCGGAAACGAAGTGCCCCTCGATGTGGGGATGCAGGTGTTGCGCGTCGACCTCGCTCCGCAGGGGTTCGCCTGGCCGGCCCGGCAGGCGATGCGCGCCGCCGTTGCCGCCGGTCTGGCTACCGGCTTCGGCGTGGGGTTCCTCGGCCTTGGTCTCACCCTCAGCGCCGGCTTGCTGCTGCTGCAGGGCATCGCCTCCGCTGTCCTTGCCACCCACGGGATCGGGGCGTTTCCGCCATTTACCGATCACGTTCAGTCGTTCGCCATCGCCGCAGCCCTCGTGCTCCTCGCCGCGGCGGCCCTGAGTCGGGCATGGCGGCGCCCGCAGGCCCGCACGTGGCTGACGGCCCTGGCCGTGACCGCGGTCGTGGTCGTGATCAGGCTGCTCGTCCTGGTTCATCCTTCGAGCCAGGCAGGCGACAGCGGCTTCCACCTGACCCGGTTCGCGGGTGTGCTGGAGGGCCGGTTCTTCTTCCTGTCGGAAGCGCCTGGCGGGCAGTTCCCCTATCCGGTTGGCCTCTACGTGCTGGCGTCGTGGGTGCGGGAGTTGATGCGTGACCAGGTCCTGCTGCTTCGCGCCATCGTCGCCGTCGCCGACGCCTGCGCCGGGGTGCTCCTGTTTCTGTTCGTGCGGCGCCAGACGCTGTCGCCGGGGGCAGCGATGGCGACCCTGGTTCTGTACTTCGCGACGCCAATCGGATTCCAGACACAGGCCCGCGCATATCTGACCAACGCGTTCGCGCATGCCGCCGCCACCGCCAGCCTGAGCCTGTTCGGCCCGGCAGCGACCGGCCTGGTTGAAACGGCACGGGTGACGGGATTCGGAGCGACCGCGGCGCTGGCCGTGCTTTCGCATGTCAGCAGCGCGGTGACACTGTCGGCAAGCGTGGCCGTTCTGGCGTTGATCTGGATCTGGCCCGGCCACCCGCCGTCGTGGCGGCGCGCGGGCGTGTGGGCGCTGGCAGCCATGGTCCTCGCCGCGGGCGCGAGCTGGACGATGTACTACCGCCACTTCGACGGGCTGTATCGGGCTCGGCCGTCTGCTCCCGCAGTCGAGGCCGCTGCCGAGGCGGCGCCTCTCCTGCCGGCACGACCGGCGCCGCGGATTCCCGTGCAACGCTACGAGCCCCACCAGACCCAGTGGGCGCCGGGGTGGCCTGCGCTCGCCAGCCGGGCGGGCGCTGCGCCGGTCTACGCCTGGCGTGCGTACGGACCGGGAGTCCTCGCGCTGGCGGCCGTCGGGCTCCCGGTCGCATGGCGGCGGCGGCGAGTCGATCCAGTGGCGAGCCTCGCGCTGTGCACGACGGCTGTATGCGCGGGCTTCCTGGTGCTGGGGCTCCTGTCGCCCATCGATCTGCGCTACTACCTCGCCGCGCACCCTGCGATGGCGATGCTCGGAGGGCTGGGCGCCGCCGCCGGCCACGATGCAGGGGGACTCAAGCGCCTCGCCGCCTGGCTGACGCTGGCCGCGGCCGGCGCGGCCGGCATCGCGTACTGGTTCTCCTGGCTGGCGTAGCCGGACGCAGGCCGCGCGCGAAACCCCTACAGGCCGAGGTCCGACTCGATCTGCTCCAGGCTCCGGCCCTTGGTTTCGGGCACTCGCGCGCGCACGAAGAAGAACCCGGCGAAGCAGATGGCCGCATAGATCCAGAACGTGGCGGCGATGCCGGCGGTGCGCTGCAGGAGCGGAAACGCGAACGTCAGGATGAAGCAGGCCACCCAGAGCGCCGAGACGGCCACCGAGACGGCGGCGCCGCGGACGCGGTTCGGGAAGATCTCGGCGATGAGCACCCACGTCACCGGCGCCAGCGACAGCGCGTAGGCGCCGAGCGAGCAGAGCGTGAGCACGAGGACCGGCAGGCCTTTCAGTCCGGCCGCGTAGGCGCCGCCGAGCAGCAGGTGCGACACGCCGATGGCGGCGCACCCCGCCAGCATCAAGGTGCGCCTGCCGATGCGGTCGATCAGGCCAATCGCGACCAGCGTGAACACCAGGTTGATCGTGCCGGTGATCACGATGTTGAACATGATGTCGCCGATGCCGTAGCCGGCCGAGCGGAAGATCTCCTCGGCGTAGTTGAAGATCGAGTTGATGCCGCTCCACTGCTGGAGCACCGCCAGCGTCACGCCAATCAGCACGATGGCCCGCACTCGAGGCTCGAGCAGCGCCTTCCACTCCGACGATCCGCCGTTCCGCTGCACGAGCGTGCGCTCGATCTCGGCCGATTCGGCGGCGGCGTAGGCCTCGCCGCCGATCCGCGCGAGCACGCGCCGCGCCCTCGCGCGCGCGCCTGACGCGTGCAGCCACCGCGGGCTCTCGGGCACGAACAGGGCGCCCGCGAAAAACAGGACCGACGGGACGGTCACCGCGGTGAACATCCATCGCCAGCCATAGGCCACGTTCCAGGCGGCGCGCTCGGCCTCAACGTCGATGGCGTCCAGGAACGGCAGTCTCGCGGCAATGATCCAGTTGACGATCTGCGCGGCGAGGATGCCGATCACGATGGTCAGCTGATTGACGGCGACCAGGCGGCCGCGCAGATGCGCCGGGGCGACTTCCGCGATGTACATCGGCGAGAGACTCGACGCCATGCCGATCGCCACGCCGCCGGCGATCCGCCACGTGACGAAGGCCGGGAACGAGCCGGCCCAGCCCGTCAGCACCGACGACCCCGCGAACAGCAGCGCCGCGGCGATGAGCAGCTTCTTCCGGCCGAAGCGGTCGCTGAGCGCCCCGGTGATCATCGAGCCGACGAGGCAACCTACGAGCGCGCACGAGTTCGCCCACCCGATTTCGAACGCGCTCGTGAGGCCGAAGCTCTTCTCGAAGAACGGCTTCGCGCCGCCGATCACGACCCAGTCGTAGCCGAACAGCAGGCCGCCCATCGCGGCGACGAGCGAAATCGTCCACACGTAGCCGAGGTTGTAGCGCGTCGTCACTGGTACTCCGCCACTGTCTCGAACATGGCCATCAGGTTCTCGATCGGCGTCAGCGCCTGGACGTTGTGAATCGCGCTGAACACGAAGCCGCCGCCGGGCGCGAACGTCTCGATCCGCTGGCGCACCTCGTCACGCACGTCCTGCGGCCTGCCGAACGGGAGCGTCTTCTGGGTGTCCACTCCCCCGCCCCAGAAGACCAGCCGGCTGCCGAACCGCCGCTTCAGGTCCACAGGGTCCATCCCGCGCGCCGAGCACTGCACGGGGTTCAGGATGTCGAACCCTGCCTCGACGATGAACTCGAGCAGCGGCTCGATGCCGCCGCAGCAGTGCATGAAGGTCTTCCACGGCGTGTGCGCGTGGATCCAGCCGTTCACGCGCCGCTGGTACGGCAGATAGAGCTCGCGGTACTTCTTCGGGCTGCAGAACGGTCCGTTCTGCGTGCCGAAGTCCGTGCCGTTGGTCTGGATGATCGCGGCGCGGTCGCCGACGGCGGCGTGGAGGCGCTCGAGGTTCTGGATCGCCACCTCGGCCTGCCGCTCGAACACGGCGTGGATGAAACGCGCGCGCGTGGCCGTGCTGACGTACCACTCCTCGATGTCGCGGATCCCGCGCGGGCGCGTGAGGCCGACGCCGGGCACGAGCGCGATATCGCCGAAGGTCAGGCCGCCGAAGCTGCAGAAGAGCGCGCGGTCATTGGTTGTTGACAGGCGGTCGGCCAGCGCCGCGTAGTACCGCAGTTCGTCGTCTCCAACCGGCGTGAACTCCTCGGTGTTATCCGCCGGGTCCAGGCGTGACTCGTCGATCGGCTCCTGGCGGATGATGGCGTCGAAGAAGTGTCCGCCGGCTGGCATCAGCCCGCTCGCCGGCACGCTTCTATCGTTCTCGGGCCACTGTTTCAGCTCGCCGCTCGCCTCGTAAACGGTGTTGAAGTCCACCGGCACCAGCACGGGCGTACCGTCGGCCAGCGTCCATGGCTTGAACGCCATCTGCGGGAACCCGAACATCGTGCCCGTCCCGTGCAGGCTGACGGTGTCCACGCCCAGCGCGGCTGCAAGGTCCGGCGCGATCTCGCCGAGCATCTGGTAGACCTCGACGACCTTGACCGGCGCGCCCGGAAGATCGAGCCCCAACGCCTGCCGGAGCTTGTAGACCATGCTGACGTGGATGCCGGTCTGGAAGCCGCCGCCGAAGTCGACCGGCAGGCGATCCGGCTCGGTGTGGGCGCACGCTGCCGCGATGCGTTCGCGCGAGGTCATCGCGGAGTTCCCGATGAAGCCGGCCACATCCGCACCAGCATCACGCCGTGACGCGCGACGCTCGCCGTGTAGGCGTCCGCGATCGTGCCGACGTCTTTCCATCGCCAGAGGTCGCGCACGCGCTGCGGCCCGCTCGTGCCGAGGTCGGCTGCCGTCACCGTGATCGCCCGAGGCGCCTCCGACAGGTTGAACAGGCCCACCGCGATCGACCCGTCCTCCAGCGGCTTCACGAGCACGAACTCGTCGTCGGTCTTCCGGACGATCCTGCCCTGGCGGCCGAGCACGTCCTGGTCGACGGCGATCACCTCGGCGTTGTTGAGCACGTTGAGCGTGAACGGGTCGAGGCGCGTGATGTCGCCCGAGTAGAAGAGCGGCGCGGCCATGAGCGCCCACATCGACATGTAGGAGTACTGCTCGTGCCGGGTCAGCGCCGTTGGCTTCGGCGGCTCTTCGATGTTGTGGGCGTTCCCCACGTAGCCGATCAGGATGTAGTCGGGGTCGTTCCAGCGCCCGGGCCCTGCGTACTCGGCGTGTTCGGCGTTCTTGAACCCAATCGAGTAGAAGCCGGGAAGCCGCTCGTTCTTCTCCAGGCCGAGGTCGCCCGTGGTGCGCCACGAGTGCCCGCCCACCTCCGCACCCCACTTCCAGACCTCGCCCATCCCGTACTGGCAGAGGTTGAATACGATGTCGCGCGGCTGCTGCTTGAGGATGCCGCCCATCAGGCGGTAGGGTCGCTGTCGGCGCGCCATCTCGGGATCGGGCCTCGGGCGCGGCGTTTCGCTGTAGGAGCACCAGTCGTACTTGAGGAAGTCGAAACCCCACTCGACGAAGCGCGCCGCGTCCTGCGCCTCGTGCTGCCAGGACCCGTGAAAGCCCGCGCACGTGAGGGCGCCCGGCGACGTGTAGATGCCCGCTTTCAGCCCCAGGCCATGGATGTAGTCGGTCAACGCTTTCATGTCGGGGAAGCGGCGGTTCGCGTTGATCATGCCGCGTTCGTCCCGCGGCGGGATCTCCTCGTCCGGATCCTCCGTCCTCGGCCTGCCCATCCACGCATCGTCGATGTTCACGTACTGGTAGCCGTGATCTGCGAGGCCTGACTCGATCATGATGTCGGCCGCCTTGCGCATCAGGGCATCGCTCGGCTTTTCGTAGAAGGTGTACCAGTCGTTCCAGCCCATGGGAGGCGTGAGCGCCAGCGTGTCGCCGACGACGATCCGGAACGCGCGCTCGGCGCGGCCGCGGCCGTTCGTCGCCACGATGGTCGTTTGGTGGGAACGCGGCGTCTTGTCGGCAACTTCGCCGCGGATGATACCGGTGGCCGCGTCGAGGTTGAGACCAGCCGGGAGGCCCTGCACAGTGAACTGCATCGGGCGGTCACCGGTCGCGGGAACGCGATACAGGAACGGGTGCCCGGGCCGCACGCCGTAGACCGACGGTCCGTTGATGCGGGGCTCGCGCGGCGCGGGCGGCGTCAGGACGCCCGGGTCGTCGTCGGCGTGCGCGGCGGCTGGCGGCGGTGCCTGCCCGGTGGCCGGTGCCTGTTCGTCCCGCGGCCACGACGCGGCGGCGACAGCGATGCCGAGGAGGAGCACGAGAAGGAGGGCTGTGGC
>JALOKU010000158.1 GCA_025456345.1 Vicinamibacterales bacterium
TCGGCGGCGAAGGTGCGGTTCCTGCTCGAGGAATGCCGGTTCGATGGCGCGTTCAACTACAAGGAAAGTTCCATCGGGGACCAACTGAAATCCGCGGCGCCGGACGCATTGATGTCTACTTCGACAACGTCGCACGTCCGAACATAGGCACATCCTTCCGTCATCACAAACACGACCCAACCAGTCGCGGTCTCACTCACGCCTCAGGACACCAGCGTACAACCCGCCGCCGGGCGGGAGTGTTCAGTAGAGAACAGTGGACCGGCATGACCCATGGGGCGTCCCTCAGCCGTTTCCCCGACCCACGCGGGCGCATGCTCCGCGCCCGAGGGTCCGATATGATGAGATACGGTGCCGGCCGCAATGAACAACGCCACTGGGGCGGAGCTGACCCGCCTTCTGCACGAATGGTCGAACGGACAGCCGCAGGCGCTTCCGCGCCTGATGGAGATCGTCTACCCGGAGCTGCACAGGATTGCGGCGCATTACCTGTCGCGGGAACGGCAGGGCCACACCCTGCAACCGACCGCGCTCGTCAGCGAAGCGTACCTGCGCCTGGCCCAGCATGCACCGGGGAAACAGTGGGCCGACCGCACGCATTTCTTCGCCGTCTCCGCGCGCATCGTGCGGGCGGTCCTGGTGGATCACGCGCGTGCCCGCCACTCCGTGAAGCGCGGCGCGGATGCGCAGGCCGTCGAGTTCTCCGAGGACGCCGCCGTCGAGGCTCCCGCCCCGCTCGTCGATCTCCTGGACCTCGACGCGGCGCTCACCGCCCTCGAGCAGCGTGATGCGCAGCAGAGCCGCATCGTCGAGCTGCGCCACTTCGCCGGCCTCTCCATCGAGGAGACTGCCAGCGTGCTGAACGTCTCGCCGTCGACGGTCAAGCGCGACTGGGTGATCGCCAAGACCTGGATCCGCCGCCACATGGGCGGCCAGGCCGGGGCGTCATGAGCACCGGGAACTGGGCCCGCGTCGCCGATCTGTTCCACGCGGCGCACGAACGCCCGGCCGCCCAGCGCGACGCCTTCCTCCGCGAGGCGTGCGACGACGAGGACATGCGCGCCGAGGTGCTGGCCATGCTCGCCGCCTACGACGAGGACCCCGAGTTCCTCGAGGCACCCGCGGATGCGGCCGTCGTGGTCCAGGCCATCGAGGGCCGGACCGGCCAGCCGGCTCGGGACCTTCGCCTCGGCGCGTACCGGATTGTCCGCGAGATCGGCCGCGGCGGCATGGGCGTGGTCTACGACGCGGAACGCGACGATGCGGAATTCGAGCGGCGCGTGGCGATCAAGGTGCTGCCTGCGGCGTGGGCGGCCCCGGCGCTGGCAGAGCGCTTCCGCTTCGAACGCCAGGTGCTGGCCGGTCTGGACCATCCGAACATCGCACGCCTCCTGGATGCAGGGACGACGGAGGACGGCGTACCGTACTTCGTCATGGAGTACGTCGATGGCGCGCGAATCGATGTGTGGTGCCGTGAGCAGGCGCTCACCATCAGGCAGCGCGTGGAGGTGCTGCAGGCCGTGTGCGCGGCCGTGGCGCACGCGCACCAGCACCTCGTCGTGCATCGCGATCTGAAGCCGGCCAACATCCTCGTGACCAGGGCGGGCGTGCCGAAGCTGCTGGACTTCGGCATCGCCACGCTGGTGTCCGAGGAGAGCGGGGCCAGCGCCGGACTCACCCGCACCGGGCAGAGCAGCTTCACACCGGAGTACGCGAGCCCCGAGCAGGTGCGCGGCGAGGCCGTCACGACGGCCACCGACGTGTACTCGCTTGGTGTCCTGGCTTACCGGCTGCTGGCCGAGCGCGCCCCGTACGTCCTGCAGGCGCCACAGGGACTGTCCGCGCTCGAAGCGATGCGGGTCATCTGCGAGGTCGATCCGCCGGCGCCCAGCAGCGTCGCGCCGCCGGCGTCAGCGGGCGTGCTCCGGGGCGACCTTGACCAGGTCGTGCTGAAGGCGCTCCGCAAGGATCCGGCGGATCGTTACCCGTCCGTGTTCGGCCTCTCGGCAGATCTCGCCGCATGGATGGAGGGGCGACTCGTCTCGGCCACGCCCGCGACACTCGGATACCGCGCCCGCAAGTTTGTCGGGCGCAACCGGACGGGGGTGGCGGCCGCCGCGGTTGTGACGCTGGCGCTCGTTGGCGGCGGCGCCGCCACCGCGTGGCAGGCCCGCCTGGCTCGGATCGAGCGCGATCGGGCCCAGCACCGCTTCGATGAGGTGCGGCAGTTCTCGCGGTCGCTTCTTTTCGAAGTGCACGAGTCGCTACGCGGCCTGCCCGGCGCGACCGAACCGCGCCGCCTGCTGCTCCAGCGAGCCGTGCAGTTCCTCGACGGCCTCGCGTCCGACGCGGGCGACGATGTGGAGCTGAAGCTCGAACTGGCGCAGGGGTATCGGCGGCTCGGGCAGGTGCAAGGCAGCAACGTCACCGAAAACCTCGGCGATACCTCAGGCGCCGTCGTCAGCCTGCAGAAGGCGGCGCGTCTCAGCAGCGAGGTGTTGGCGAGCCGGCCTGACTCGCTGGGCGCGTTTGATGTGGCCACCGGCGCCCTCGACGATCTGTCGGGCGCGCTGGGGGACCAGGGAAACATCGAAGCGGCCGAAGCGGCCTTCAAGCAGCACCTCGCGCTCGTGGAGCGGATCGCACAAAGCCCGGCGGGCGCCGTGCCGGGCGCGCGCGCGTCGATCGCGGCCAGCTACGTCAATATGGGACGGTTCCGTTCGAATCGGGGTGACCGTACCACTGCGCAGGACTTCTACGGCAGGGCGATCCAGATCTATGAGGGACTGCCGCCGGACGAACGCGGGCGCGACTCGGTCCGGAGCGGCTACTCCGTGGCGCTGAAACGCGCGGGCGCACTGCTGCACGTGGACGGGAAGCTGGACGAGGCCGAGCGACGGTACCGGGAGGCCCTCGCGCTCGACGAGGCACTGGTGGCGCGCTACCCGGATAACGCGACCTACCGGTACGACATGACGTTCTCGCTGTCGGACCTCGCATTGACTGCCCGGAAACGGGGCGACCCCGCCGCCGCGACGGCGCTGTACCTCCGCGCACTCGAGATTCGAAAGGCGGCACTCGACGCCGACCCGAAGAACGTGCGCGCGATGCTGGGGGTCGCCAACCTGTACAACTACCTCGGCAGCTGCGCGGCGGACTTGAAGCAGTTCGACGAGCAAGTCACGCACCGCCGCGAAGCACTTCGCCTGATCGAGGCGGTGATGGCCGTCCGGGAGCCCCAAGCGGAGGACATCTCCCGGCGGACCTGGTGGCAGATCTACCTGGCGGGGGCCCTGATGGACCTCGCCGAGCGCCGTCCGGCAGCAGACCGGCCGGTGCTGCTCGACGAGGCGTCCAAGCTGCTCCAAGGGGCCGAGCCCTCGGTCCGCGACCTGGCCGCGCGGCGCGCGGCCGACCTGGGATTATCGGCGTTGTTCGACGCGCAGCGCGCGCGGCTCCGGCGCCTCCGGTAGGCCCCCGCCCGTCCGCCCGGCGCCCCCCACGGGGCGGCCGCGCCTGCTCCTGACCCACCCCGCGCCTTTTTTCCGCTTGTCCAGGTATGGGGCCCCTCTCCCCTGGGGCCATTTCAGATCTGGAGCCGGCAATGGTGTCACGCCTCTGCGGTTTAGCACGAGTGGTCCTGCTGGTCATCGGTGTCGTCCTCGGTGTCGCCCTCGCGTCGAGCGCGAACGCTCAGGTGATCCACAGTTTCGATACCGTCGGAACGGTGGCGAACGCGGGCCTGGTCGTCGGGCGGGACGGGTGGTTGTACGGCACGCGCGCCCAGGACGGCGACTACGGCGGCGGCACGGTCTTTCGGGTCCAGGTCACCGGCGCCGGTTTCGAGGTCCTGCACCATCTCGGCGACCCAGCAACGAGTGATGTCGGCTTCAACCCCTCAGGCCCGCTGGTCGAGGGAGTCACGGGCGTCTTCTATGGCACCACCCGGGAGGGCGGCACCGATGGCTGGGGCGGCATCTTCCAAGTGGACACCACGGTCACGCCGCCCGTGGTGACGGCCGTCCGTTCCTTCAGCGCCGACCAGGGAGTCCCGCACGACGGCGTCACGCTCGCAAGCGACGGCATGCTGTACGGCACGGCCGGCAGCGCGTATGCCACGCCAGACGTGGTTTACCGCATCGCTACAGACGGCACGCAATACGAGCAGCTCTACAGGTTCCCCGGCAGCGACACCGACCCGACGGACCCTGGCCGGTCGCCTCGGGGCGTCATCGAGGGCAGCGACGGGTTCCTCTACGGCACCACCTTCAACGGTCCGGATCTGCTCCGCGGCAAGGTGTTCAAGATGGCGAAGGACGGCACCCAGTTCCAGGTGCTGGCCGAGGCGCCGGGCCAGATCATCGCACCGCCTCTCGAGATCGAGAGTGGCGGCGACCGGTGGATCTACGTCCTCGCCGCTGACGGTCCGGGCGTGTTTCCAGCCGGCGCGCCGAACGGCAGCATCTTTCGAGTGCTCGCGGACGGGTCATCTTCCGAACGCCTGCATACGTTCGATCCCACCATCCTCGACCTCGGGGCGCCGCCGACGGGGCGCCTGGTGCGCATCCCGAGGCAGGCCGGCGTCTATGGCCTCACCTCGTACGCCGGTGGCGCCTGCCTCAGTGGCGAAGGCTGCGGCAGCGTCTACCGGGCCGTTGGTCCGAACCCCTACCCGTTGCACGTGTTCCAGAACAGCGGCGGCGACGGCATCTCCCCGCAAGGCGCCATCGCCCAGGCCCCCGATGGCCGGCTGTTCGTCTTGACGAATGGAGGCGGCCCGCACGGCATGGGCACGATCTACGCGGTGAACGATGCCGCCACCCTTCCACTGCAGTTGAGCGGACCGGCGTCCGTGCAGACGACCTTGCAAGCCTACGGGAACGCCGCCTACTCGTTCAGCGTCGCGAACCGGAACGGCTCCACCCATCCGCTCACCAGCCTCCAGGTGTACGTCGAGACATCCTCTGCGTTGCAGTTCACCGGACAGACATCGGGCAGCGGTTGGTCGTGCGTGCAGCCCGACCCCGCGTTCACGCAGTACACCTGTTCCTGGGCTGGATCCCTGTCTCCCGGCGATGAGGCGGCCGCGACGATGAACTTCCTCGTGAGCCCCCACGGGTCTTTCGCGCCAGCCTGCGGCGCGGCGCCCACCCCATGCGTGACGTTCCGGGCTGACCTGGTGTCGGCGGGCACGGTCGTCGCCAGCACCACGGCCACGACAGCCGTGACCGTGATCCATCCGAACACGGGATTGCCCAACACGGTGCCGGTCGCGAACGATGACAGCATGACCGTCATGGGAGCCGATGCCGTCAATATCCGGGTTCTCGATAACGACTCCAGCAGCCCGGCCGAGAACGACTTCCTGTCGATCGAGATCATCACGCAGCCCTCCCAGGGCTACGCCTCGCCGGGCGGCAACCTGACGATCGACTACACCCCCTACGCTCCGCTCACAGGCCCTGACACGTTCCAGTATCGGCTGACCGACACCTTCGGCGCGTCGGACATCGCAACGGTCACGCTGAATCCGCCCCAGGGCTTCACGCTTTCGAAAACCCTCATCGATGTTGGGCAACTCCGCGCCGGCGAGATGGCCACGGCGCGGCTGAGCATCTATGGGCCCGGGACCGCGGCGGGCACCACCGTGCTCGAGGCCCTGTCGTCGACCGAGATCACGCAGATCATCAGTGCCAACGGTTTGCCGTACGATCCCGCCGCGGCCGTCTCCGCTCCCGACGACTTCAGGGGCTCGCCGTGGAACACGCTCAATCCCGCCTCGATCAACTACCGCGCGCACGCCAGCGTCGGCCGCGTCTCGATCATCCGCGCACGGTTCGTCGAAGCTGGCGGAACTGATGCAGGGACGGTCGTGGTCGTTGGCGTGAGCGCCGACCCGGTGAGCGGCCAGGTCCGCGCCGTGGACGACCAAGGCCAGTTCGCGGTGGACACGCCCGTCACCATCGATGTGCTCCAGAACGATATGAGCGCAACGCTGCAGCCGCTGGCGGCGGGCATGGGTTACCAGTGCACAAATCCCATCGAGGTGCTCTTCGACTCCGCAGCCTGCGTCCCGACGGCCGGCGCCTTCAGTCTCGGATACGCCCCCACGTTCAACCCGCTGACGTTCACCCCGGCGCCGGGATTCAGCGGCACGACAGCGTTCGCCTACGCCTCGGGTGACATCGACACGTGCAACGGAACCCCCGGGTGCCGGTGGGAGAGCACCCTCTACTGGGCGCGCGCGACCATGACCGGGGGCGGCGCGACACCGCCGAACCTGGTCGCGTCCAAGGCGATCCTCGATCAGGGCGCGCTGGTTGCCACCATCGAGGCCGTCAACGGCGACACGGTCGTC
>JALOKU010000249.1 GCA_025456345.1 Vicinamibacterales bacterium
ATCGTGGCGGGCCGCGCGCGCGAACTGAACTGGGGCAGCATCGTCCTCGGGCTCCTGTGCCTCACCTACTTCCTGTTCGGCTTGCCGCACTGACCCGATGAAGTCAGGCTCACGCCTCATCGCCGGCCCCAGCCGCAGCCTCCTGCTGCTCACCCTGCTGCTGTCCGCCGCGTGCGCAAACCCAGCCAGAGAGACGGGTGCTGTATCGGCGGCTCCCGACGTCGTCCTGATCACGGTCGACACGCTCCGGGCCGATCGCGTCGGCGGCGCACTGACGCCCGCCATCAATGCCGTCGGTGCACGCGGCGCGCGGTTCCTCGCCGCGCGCACGACCGCGCCGCTGACGCTTCCGGCGCACGTCAGCCTGATGACGGGCGCCATCCCCCCGTCGACGGGCGTCCGCCTCAACGGCGCACACCGTTTCGACGGCTCCCGCCCGACGCTCGCGACGCTGTTCAAGGACGCCGGCTTCGAGACGGCCGCCTTCATCGGTGCGTTCGTGCTCGATCGCCAGTTCGGACTGGCGGCAGGGTTCGACACCTACGACGATCAGATCGCCAGAACCCCGGGCGCACCGCTCAACCTCGAAGCGGAGCGTCCGGCGTCGGCCGTGGCCGATCGCGCCATCGCCTGGCTGCGGGGGCGACAGCAGACGGGCGGGACGCCGCGCCGGCCGTACTTCGTGTGGGCGCATTTCTACGATCCGCACGCGCCCTACACGCCGCCTGCCGACGCACGGGCGCGCGCGGGCGGGGATGCCTACAACGGCGAAGTGGCGTACGCCGACGCGGAGATTGGCCGGCTGCTCGCGGCGGTGGCGGCA
Source organism: Vicinamibacterales bacterium (assembly GCA_025456345.1). Lineage (GTDB taxonomy): Bacteria > Acidobacteriota > Vicinamibacteria > Vicinamibacterales > JAKQTR01 > JAKQTR01. The sequence continues at coordinate 824 of JALOKU010000249.1, forward strand.
ACGACTGCCGGCCGGCCCACGCTTGTCCTGATCCTCGGCGACCACGGCGAGAGCCTCGGCGAGCACGGCGAGCGAACGCACGGGATGCTCCTCTACGACGGCGCACTGCGGATACCGCTCGTGATCGCCGGTCCGGGCGTGTCTGCGGGAGAGCATCGCCAGCCGGTCAGCATCGTCGATGTGGCGCCCACCGTGCTGCGCCTGGCCGGGCTCGGCGTCCCCCCCGGGGGAATGCAGGGCCGCGACCTTCTGGCGGCGCCTGGCGGCGCCCACGAGGTGTACGCGGAGACGTTGTATCCCCGGACGCTGGGATGGTCGGCGCTCTCGGCGCTTGTCGAAGAGCGGTGGAAGGTGATTGCGCCGGAGGGCGCCGCCAGCGAACTCTATGACCTCGAGCACGATCCCGCGGAACGGGACGATGCGTCGGCGCGGAAGCCCGACGTCGTGCAGGCCGCGGCCGCGCGGCTTGCCGCGATCCGTCAGGGCGAGGCTGCCCCCGCGCCGGCGGCCTCGGGGGCCGAGACGCGAGAACGCCTGCGCGCGCTCGGCTACATCGGCACGGCGCCGCCGTTGCGGCCCGCCGGCCGCGCGGGCGTCAACCCGGCCGCCCAGATCGGCACCTGGGTCGCGTTCGAGGAGGCGCTCGAGCAGATGAATGGCGGCGCGGCCGGCGTGGCGCTCGCGAAGCTCGGTGCGCTGCACGCCGTGAATCCAGGCGCGCAGGTGATCGCGGCCACATATGCGAAGGCCTTGTCCGAAGAGGGCCGCCACCGCGAGGCGCTCGCGATCTACCGGAACGCCGTCCGGTCGTGGCCTGGCGACAGCATGCTCTTTCACGATCTCGCCGTTGCCGCCCAGCGCGCCGGACTTGGCGGCGAAGCCGCGCGCGCCGAGCAGGCCGCGATTGCGCTGGACGCGAAAAATGGGGCCGCACACAACGGGCTGGGCCTGCTGCTCTCAAGCGCCGAGTACCTCGCCAACCTCGGCAACGCCAGGCGCGCATCGGGCGACCGGGCCGGGGCGGAGGCCGCATACCGCTCGGCCATCGCGTCCGATCCGCAGGCCGCCGATGCGTTGAACGGACTCGGGGCGTTGCTTGTCGAGACGGGGAAGCCGGCCGAGGCGATTCCCCTCCTCGAGCGGGCGGCGGCATCAGACGCGAGCCTCTGGGAAGCCCGCCTCAACCTCGGGATCGCCCACCAGACGGCCGGAAACCTCGACGCGGCGGCGGTGGCCTATCGCGCCGTGCTGACTGCGCCGCCACGCTTCAGCCGCGAGCGCCAGGCTGCCAAGGAACTTCTGGCGTCTCTCGGATCGACGGCAACGCCTGCCGCCGTTTTGCGAGCTCTTGAAGGACTTTTCGCGTCCTGGCACCGTGAGCCGTCGGGCACGCCGCTTGCAGACCATCCAACACTCAGTCCGTGACGATCGCGACTCCGTTCGGAGTTTCTCACGTCCCCCAAGGCAGGAGGCAACCGGATGCGTAGGTGTGTGTTCGTTTCATTCGTCCTCGTCCTTTGCGGAATCCTCTCCGCGCCTGCGTTCGCGCAGACCACTGGGAATATCACCGGACGCGTCACCGACCAGCAGGGCGGGGCGCTCCCTGGAGTCACGGTCACGGCGACGCAGGCCATCACGGGCTTCAGCCGGACGGTCGTCACCGACGGGGAGGGCCTGTTCCGCCTCACCGCGCTGCCCATCGGCAAGACCGACCTGACGTTGGAGCTCACCGGGTTCGCCAAGCTGGAGCGCAAGGACCTGGTGCTGAACGTCGCCCAGACGCTGAACCTCGACGTCCAGCTCACGGTCGCGACGATGTCCGAGACGGTGACGGTGTCGGGCGAGACGCCGCTGCTCGAAACCACCTCGTCGTCGGTGGGCGGCGTGGTCGACGTGAACAAGATCGAGGCGCTGCCGCTCAACGGCCGGCAGTTCGCGAACCTGGCGATGACGGTCGCCGGCGTCGCGATGGGGTTCCACTCGGACCCGACCAAGAGCACGCAGCAGTCGCCCCAGATTGCCGGCGGCAACGGCCGCAACGTCAACTACCAGATTGACGGCGGCGACAACAACGACGACACCGTCGGCGGGCTGCTGCAGCTGTTCCCGCTCGAGGCCATCCAGGAGTTCAACTTCATCACCCAGCGCTACAAGGCCGAGTACGGCCGCAGCAACGGCGGCGTGATGAACATCGTCACCAAGAGCGGCACGAACAACATCAAGGGCAGCTTCTTCACGGCG
>JALOKU010000159.1 GCA_025456345.1 Vicinamibacterales bacterium
TGTGCCGGGGCCTGCGAGGCCGGAGCCTGCGTCCCCTGCGGCGGCACGAACTCGGCCACCGCCGCGCCGCTCGGAGCCCAGCGATCGCCGCCGGTCATGCCCGCCAGCGCGTACGCCACCGACTGGGACTGATCGATTTCCTCGGGCGCCGCCCGCATCTGGTCGGGACGCGCCTGGTAGCCGGGATCGCGGACTTGCAGGGCATGGATTGTGACGCGCGCGAGCGCCGCCCGGGCCCCGAGCGCCGCGATCAGAGGGAAACTGTCCGTGGTCAGCACGGGCCCGCCGGTGACGAGGACGATGTGCTTCGGGCCGTCGAGCGGTACCAGCGCGTCCACCAGGCTGCCGAGGTTCGCCAGCGCCATGTTCGCGCGCGCTCGCGCGTCGCGCGCGATCTCCTGTGCCTGCGCGTGGACCTGCTGGGGGCAGCTGTCCGGCTGCCGGAAACACTCGCGCTCGATGACCGGCTTCAGCGCGAGCGGAAACGTCGAGGACATGCCCAGCCGGTCGACGACCGCGTAGACGCCGCCGGGGTTCGTGTTCACCTGGACCGCCTCGTCGCGGCCGATGTTCCACGGCCCGAACGACGCTCGATAAGTGCCAACGGCGAGGCGGATCCGCTCCGTGATGGCGTCGCGGCCCTCGGAGAAGCTGAGCGTCGAGGCGGTCAGCGCGGACGTCCACAGCGCGACGCGATCGCCGGGCGCCAGGCTGTCCACGAATCGCGCGGCAGCGGCGAGCATCTGCTGGCCCTCCCCCACCGGGATGTGCTCGCGGTCGATCACGAGGACGAAACTGCGCCCCTCGGCCGGCAGTGCGGCCGTGGCCATGCCGGCGCCCGCGGCGGAGGCCCGCGGCGCGGCCTCGGCGGCACGGACGAGGCGCACGGAGTGGATGAGCCGCGCCTGCCCATCGACCATGAGCGTGAAATCGGCGGGATCGAGCGTCGCCAGGGGCGCGCCGTCGCGGCCCAGCACGGTCACGTCCACGAGGACGAGGTCGATGCCCGACTGGAACCGGCGCTGGTCGGTTGGAGGCACCTGCCTGGGCGACGGCGCCTGCCCAGCCGAAGCGGCGGCGGCTGCGACGACGAGCGCGGTGGTGAGGGCACGGTGAAGCGGTCGGCGGCCCATGGCCGGACCTCCTTGAACAGGCGGCAGGCGACACGACGACTCTAGCACTGCGCGCAGAGCGATTCGCGCGGATCACGCCGCACCAGCAGCGCGTACGGTGCGGCCGGCGGTTGCCGACACGCCGATCGGGCGGACCTCCGGCGAAGCGCCCGTGCGCACACCGCGCACGCGTGCGAGTCGAATACAGCGATGTCCTGGGCGTGCATCCTTCGACCGTACTCAGGATGGCCCTGAGCTACGCCGAAGGGCCACGAGATCCTCGTGCCCGCTCGAGGCCACCTCCGCGCTGAAGCTCTTCTCGACCTGCTCGGGTCCCACGCACGAGACGGCGGCGTTGAGCTCGATGATCGTCGGAGCGGTCGCGAGCCGTGTGACCGGCTCGGCCTTCACCGCCTCCGGCCGGCGAAGTCCCCGACTCAGCTCAGGGCACCCCGAGCATCGTCAAGGGGTGCCGGGTGCGCCAGGCCTCTCAAGCAGAGACGGGTGCCGCTGGCCGGCGGTACGGGAAACGGCGGTGGTTCTTGTAGAATCACGTCTTGGATCTCGCCTCGTCTACACGGCCCTGAGGGGGAAGCCGTCCGGTGCCAGGAGCCGGGTCCAGCTTCGGCGTTGGATCAAGGTTCTCTACCGCATTCCGCAGTGACTGGGAGCTGAGGTGACCGTACCGCTTCGCCATCTGGTCGTCAAACCCGACCTGCGCTGTACGGCCCGGTGTCCGACCTGCAGCTTGCGCCGCGAACTGCACCACAGCCCCAGAACCACGCGGCGACTATCCCTCGGCGACTGGGCTCGCGTTCTGACCGAAGCCGCCGCCCTGGGCGCCCGCCAGTTCGACATCAGCGGCGGCGAACCCACGCTGTATCCCCAACTGGTGGACCTCGTGCGCCTGGGCAAGCGCCACGGCATGCAGACGCAGCTGAACACGAACGGAAGCCTCCTCGGCCGGATTGACTTCGCAGGGCTGGTGTCCGCGGGACTCGACCGGGTGATGATTTCGCTCTACAGCGCTCGGCCCGACACGCACGATGCCATGCGCGGCCTGCCCGGTTTGTGGGGCAAGGCCACCGCGAGCATCCGGCAAGCCGCCGAGCTGCGCGACCGCTTTCCCCGCTTCGAGATCATCACCCAGACGTTGCTGTGTGCAGAGAATCTGCGCGAGCTTCCCGAGATCCTGACTCTGGAACGCGACCTCGGATCCCAGGGAACGGTCCTGTCGTATCTGGAAGGCAACCTGACCGGCGAAGCCTTGCTTCCGCGAGAGCTGCTGGAGATCTTCCAGCGCGAAGTCCAGCCCCGCTTGCTGGACTTCACCGCCCGGCTGCCCTTCCCGGTCCGATGGCTGGCACGCCGGCACGTGCTGAGCCTCTTCGCGCACCGGCGCCGGTCGCTCGAGGACTGGTCGACGGCGCGCTACCACGACGGCCCCGTCCGATGCCCCGTTCCCGCCAGGATGGCGCTGGTGCTGGCCAACGGTGACGTGCACCCGTGCAACATCGTCGAGTACACGCACGAGCCGGTCATGGGCAATCTTCTTGAGCAGTCACTGCCGTCGTTGTGGCACGGCACCGCCTGGGAGGACTACCGCCGCCAGCCACCAGCGCACTGCCGCTTCTGCCCCATGCTGGACCAGGTCTTCGTCCCGCTGGTCAACCCGGGCATGACCGCCGTGCTGACCGCCGCTGGCCGGCGGCTGCGCCACTAAGGCGCCCCTCCATCCCCGGGCCGAAGGTAGCCGGTGAATTCCCCCCAGGCGCGTGCGCAGAAGCCGAGCCACACCAGCGGCGCCGCGGTGGCCAGTGGACGGAAAAGCCCCGGCGCCCGGCCCAGGCGGCAGACCAGCGCGGCCGACAGCAAACCGGGCAGCCACGGCAAGCCCAGGATTCGGCCCAGCCGCCCCAGCCGCGAAAGACCGCGCTGACGGCACAACACCGCCGCATAGCCGCGGCGGTGCCGCGCTTGATGGCCAAGAAAATCCCACAGGCCCCTGTCGTAGTGGTGGTATACGCGAGCGTCGGGCCAGAACAGCACGCGGTGGCCGGCCGCCTGCATCCGCCGGGCGAAGGCGCTGTCCGACGAGTAGCTGCCCCCGGGAAAGGGACCGAAGCGCTCGAACGCCTCACGCTTCATCGACAGGCTGCAGCCCGCGGCCTCGTCGATCTCGCGCGCGGGCGCGCCCGCATCGGCTACCCATAGATTGAACTCGCAGAAGTAGTACGCCCACCCTGTCAGCGATCCGGTCGAGCCGTTGTGAACGGCGCCGGCGGCCACCAGGTTCGGGCGCTGCTGGGCGGCCAGCACGGCATCAACCCAATCGGGTTGCACGTGACAATCCGCATCCAGGAACGCAATCAACGGGGCGCTTGCCTGGGGGATGGCCAGATTGCGTCCGTCCCCGGCGTAGAGGCGTTCTTGAGAACGCATCAATCGCACATGGGGGAATTCGGCGGCCACCAGCTCGGCCGTGCCGTCACCACCGCTGTCCACGAACAACACCTCGAACCTGCGGGCCGTGCGCTGCGCATCCAGCGACGCCAGGCAGGCACGCACGGTATGGCGGGCGTTGTAGGCCGTGATGATCACCGACAGGTCGCACGCTTCCTCCGACGTCATCGTCGACCATCCCGCAGCCACGCGACCGCCGACGGCAGCGCGGCCAACCCGCGAAAACGTGTGTGCACACGATGGTTGTTCGCCAGATGCGGACAGAAGTCACAGTCGTAGTCAGGCCCGAGGGTGGTGTCGCCTCCGCGAGTCGCCTTGCGAAAGCCACGGTAGGCCGGACCATTCCAGATGGCACGGAACGATTCGCGCCCCAGATCGCCCATGACCGCCTTGGCCCGCTGGCAGACGCGCACCCGGCCGTCCGTGTCCACCATGCTGTAGAACCAGGCGCTGTAGCACGGTACCGAGTCCAGGACCTGGCGCTGTGCCTGGTAGCGCAGCAGGACATCGTCGATGTTGTGGCCCAATCCCGACGCCTCGACGACAGGCCGCACCTGGCGCAGATGCTCGCGCGCGCGAACCACCTCGCCATCGTCCAGCATGAAAGCGGTCAGCTCCTTCTGATTGAAGTCGAGCACCACCGAGAAGTGGATTCGATCCACACCCGTGGCGCGCGCCAGCTCGACCATGTCGTCGAGCCTGCCCATGTTCTCCCGGTCGATGGGAACGCACAGTTCCAGGACCGGCGTGCGCGACGGTCGGGCGTTTCTTTCTTGCGACAGCCGGGTGACGCCCTGGACAAGATTGTCAAAGGCGCCGGGCTTGAGATAGGGATGCCGGGCAGCGTAGGCGCCGGCCGTCGGATCAGCCAGGCTGATGCGCAAGAGGTCGAGACCCGAGTCCACCAACTGACGGGGTTCATCCTGCGCCAAGCGGGTGCCGTTGGTGTACACCACCAACTGCAGACCGCGCCGGTTCGCGCTGCGCACCAGATCGAAGAAGGCTGGGTGAAGCATGGGCTCGCCCGCCCCCACGAAATGGACTTTCCGTGTCCCCAGCGCCGCCAAATCTTCACACAGTCCATCGAAGATCGCCGGATCGAGGTCTTTGCGCGCGTTCCGGTCGAGCAGCGTCTCTGCCAGCAGCGGCGAGTGCCAGCGGCAGTAGTGGCAGCGCAGGTTGCAACGATGGGTGGCATCGACGTTGACATAGAGCGGGCCACCACGGGCGATTTCTCCGTCTAGCAGCCCCAGAAGCAGCCTGGCCTTCGCTGACATCCCATCGAGCATGCGTGTGGATCCCTCTCAGGCGCACGCCCGGCGTGCCACACAGGCCAGGCGCTGGCAGCGCGATTCCTGCGTGTCGTGAAGCGACCACCTGCGATAGCAGCGCATGAGAAGATTGGAGACCAGGCGTGAGGTGACGACGTAATGCCGGCCGCTGCCGCCCATCGCCGCCCAAAGGAGCCACGGCAGGAGGCGCTTGCCGTCGAAGGGAATGTAGCGCCGGTCTGAAAAGGTGCCGGCCAGAAGGGCATCCAGCGTGTGCCTGTCGAAGTGCTGGTAGTGTTTGGCGTCCAAGGGCATGCGGGTGGAAGGCACGGTGATGATCAGGTGGCCGTCCGGCCGGAGCGCGACGGCAGCCGCGGCCAGAAGTGCTGGCAGCGACGCAGGCGGCACGTGTTCAATCACGTCCAGCAGGGTGACCACGTCGTGTTCCCCCTCCAGCGGTGCCGCCGTGATGTCCCGCTCTTCGAACGCCAGGTTGGGATTCATGCCCCTGGCCCAGGCGATGGCACGGGCCGAAAGGTCGATGCCCAGCAAGGTGCGCCCGGAATAGCGCCGGTCGACATCGCGCAGGAAGCGGCCGTCGCCACAGCCCACGTCGACCAGCGAGCGAAACGGCAGGCCATCGAGGATCTCGAACACGATCTGCAACCGGCCGAGATAGCGATGCCCCCAAGGGTAGTACTGGGTCTGGGAATAGTCGTTGCCGCGCAACACGGGAATGTAGTGGTAGGGGAAGTCGTACTGCTCTTCCTGGAGCCGTTCCCGCCGCCCGGTCCGACTGGCGGATTGCTCGTCAATCACCGGGTCAGTCTACGATAGCCACGTCCCCCGACCAAGAGGTCCATTCCCCTACCCGCGCAGGCCGCCGCCGACATCGCCTGAGGCAGAGCGGATGGCGCATGTCCGGCCGAAGGTGACGCTGCCCGCCATCCTTTGACCGCACCCAGATGGCGCTGAGCTGCGCCGAAGGGCCACAGCGCGGACAGGCCACCACGTCGATCCCGTCGCCTTCGCGCAAGCGCTACGGCGTGCCTCCTCCTGATCCGGTCGCCGCTGGGGCCCGCAGGGTGGGTCGGGCGCGTGTTCGGTGTGCCGCACCTGCCACTGCCAAGGCACGGGTTGGGGCCGGCTGGAACAGAATCCACCTCGGAACGTGTTGCCGCAGAGGCGCTCGTCGCCGGTTTGCACGCGCGCACCGGCCCTTCCGCGGCCCTACTTCAGCGTCACGTGCAGATACACGGAGTTGCGCCCGTAGGTTTCGAAGTACGGCTTGAAGGGCACGCCGTCGATGGTGAAGCGGAGCGTGGCGGGGTTGCCCGTGATCGACGTCGCGAGGTCGCCCGCGTCGAGCGTGACCGGGCGCCAGTC
>JALOKU010000250.1 GCA_025456345.1 Vicinamibacterales bacterium
ACCGGATGCTCGTTTGCCAGGCCGTCGTGGAGGGACTGGTCGTGCTCACCCCCGACGCGGAGGTCACGCAGTACCCGATCCGGGCGGTGTGGGACTGAGACGGCGCCCATGGCCGAGATCAGATTCACCCCGAGGCGGGCCTCCTACCCCTGATCGCGCCTGAAGGCGCTCCACCAGGCAAAGGCATGGAGCAGCATTCTCGCGACGAACAGCCGGTTGGTCCTCGACCCCACAACCCTCGTCGGCGTGAAAGCCGACCCACGGGCCTCGCGGACACGCGCGGCGAACGACCACTATAATCACAGCAATTACATCGATCCGCCCGACGCCAATGATCCGTGAAGCCCCCGCCATGACCGTACGTCAGAACCTCGGTGAGCTCCTCAACGAGGTGCAGTACCGCGGTGACTCGGTGGTCATCACCAAGGGTGGCAAGCCCGTTGCCGCCATCGTGGACATCGCGCTCTACGAAAACATCCGGCGGATGAAGGACGACTTCGACCGCCTGTGCGCCGAACTCGCCGCCGCCGGCGAACGGGTCTCGGACGACGAGGCCGAGTCGCTGATCGGCGAAGCCGCCGCCGAGGCGCGGAAGCTCACCCGCAAGGACACGAACGTCGTCCTCTCTGGACTGATCAAGCCGGCCGGCGTCCCCGGCCAGATCGTGGCCGCGTGGCGTAACGGCGCGTTCCGGTTGGTGCTGTCGGAGTTCCTGCTGGCGGAGATCGCGGCGACCCTGACGCGACCGAAGCTCGCGCGCCTCGTCGGCTGGCCGCCGGCGACGGCAGACCGGTTCGTGCTCGAGCTGAGAGCGGCCTGCGACGTGGTCGAACCGGCCGTGCTGCCGCTCGACTACCCACGGGATCCGGACGACATTCCCGTTCTCGCAACCCTCATCGCCGGCAAGGCCGACGTGCTGGTAACGGGCGATGCCGACCTGCTCGTCCTGCGCGAGCAGTTCCCCGTGGAGACACCTCGAGAATTCGTGCAACGCCTGGGGTGATGCGCCGAGACGGCGTGTTCGTGCTGCGCGAGGTGTCCGTGCGCAATTTCGGAGACTGAGCCCGGCTGATTTCGCCGATCGGTGGCGCCCTGGTTCGATGGTCGACGCAGCCGCCGGCGACGATGTCGATTGGTCCCGCGGATTTCCTAGTCGAACGCCAGCACGAGCCGCTTGCCGAGCGCGGCCGCCGCCTTGTCGAGCTGCTGCCGCAATCAGCTGCTCGGCCGCTGCGCCGCCAACCACTCGCGCAACACCTGATTCATCCGCGTCTGCCAGCCCCGCCCCGTCGCGCGGAAGGCGTCGATCACCTCGCGGTCGAAGCGAACGGTCATCGCGACTTTGCGACTCCCTCGCGGCCGCCCACGAAGCGGCTTGAGCTCGGCGAACTCCCGATCCGTCAGCTCGGCCGTGTCGGTGTCGGCCGCGATGCCGGCATCGATGGCGGCGTCTTCTTCAGCGGTCGGCAGCCTGATTCTGCGCGTGACGGACATAACGGACGACCTCACGTCGATTTGCCTTCCGAAAACTGATGATCCTCAACCACCCGCCCCGGCGCACGAACACCACGCAATAAAGGCGATCGCCGATCAGCCCATAACCGATCTCCCTCGGTTCGCCGTAGTCGCACCGCCGGTCGGGCCCGGCGATGACCGTGTCCCATTCCAGGCGCGCGGCGAGCGCGAGCGACATCCCGTGCTTGGACAGGTTGCTGCGATCCTTCGCCGGGTCGAACGTAATCCTCACGGAATTTATTGTAGCTACAATCGCCCCGACGACGGCGCTCCCGTCTTGACCCAGAGATACCCGTGGACGGTTTGTCCGCGGCAACTTCGGCAGGGGTCTCTCGCCGAGGCGGGTCTGCTACCGGGGCTCGGGCTGGCTGGTAGGCGCCCCCGCCGCGATCAGGGCGACGGGGCCCGGGACCGCGGCTTGCGTTGACATACACTTTTAAGCATATCCACAATTCAGCATGTGGCAGATCGAAGAGCACCGGCGCGTGGACAAGCGATTCGCCGGATCTGTTCCCGTGGAGGTGCTGAAGCGCTACGAGAAGTGGAAGGACATTGCCCGCCTTTCCGGCCCGCCGGGACTGCGGCTAATCAAGGGCTTCCATGACGAGGCTCTGTCGGGGGCATGGACAGGTCATCGCTCGTCCCGCCTGGGCTTGCAGTGGCGCGTGATCTACCGCGTAGCGGCCTCCAGGTGGTCGACGTCAACGCTCACGATTACCGGAAGCTTGAAATGAACCTGAGAACCGCATTTCAACCACAGTGGCCCGGTGGCAACGCGCCCTATCTGCTGGCCTGGCTGCGCCTCTTCGTCCCTGGGGGGAGGAATCTAGGATGAAGGAGTTTCAACCAGCCAGACCGCGTGTCGAGGTCTCCGTCGGCGAGTCCGTCCGCATTCTTCGCGAGCTCCAGGAGCTCAGCCAGCGCCAGAGTCCGTCCGCATTCTTCGCGAGCTCCAGGAACTCAGCCAGCGCCAGCTGTCGGAGCTGACCGGTATCTCCCAAGCCACGATTTCCGCGATCGAGAACGGCCGGGCGAACCTCGGCGTCGAGCGCGCCAAGGTCCTGGCCCGGGCGCTCAAGTGCCACCCTGCGGTTCTGGTGTTT
>JALOKU010000012.1 GCA_025456345.1 Vicinamibacterales bacterium
CGCGTTCAGGAACCCTCCGGCTCCGCTGCCCCACTTCTTCCCCTGGCCGAAGGGCAACTCGTAAAGCCAGTTCAGCTTGATGGCATGATCCGGGCCCACGGTGCTCGGGATGGAGTGCCAATTCGAATCACGCAGCGACGGCCACGACCACGTATCGCGCGTGCCGTAGTTGTAGCTGCCCATCACCATCAAGCCGCGAGTGAGACGGCGGCGCAGTTCGATCTGGATCGCGTTGTACCTCGTCCGGCCGCCCATCGTCTTCAGCCAGGAACCGCCTTCCTTCACGGTAGGGCTGACCTGGAAGAAGTTCGCGGGCAATCCGGCCGCGATCGCGTTGGCGTTCCGCGACGAGTTCTGCAGGCCGCTTGTCCCGGTGCCCGCGATGGTTGTCAGGGCCGGGTTGTAGATGCGGAGTGAGTCCTGCCACGCCGAGGCGGTGTAGTTCGAGCTGGTATAGTTGGCCGGATTCTGGTTCGCGGCGTTGTTGAGCGGCGTGCCCGCGAAGTAGGCCTGGAAGATCGGCAGAGGCGCCGTGCCCGGCGCGCCCGTGTAGGCGAAGGTGCTGCCCCGTCCCGCGGCGATGTTCGCTCGCAGGTTCGCCTGGGCGAGCCGGAACTCGTTGTAGAACCCGTTCTCGATGATGTTCCAGTTGGCGCTGCCGTTCAGGTTCCACTGGAAGTCGGTTCCGCCGAAGTTCATGTTGCCGACGTACCGCACCTCGAGGGCCATGTTCCGCCCGATCTCACGCTGGAAGCCGATGCTGTATTGGTGCGTGTACCCCGTCTGGAAATTCGGGTCGTAGACGTTCATCACCTCGTTGATCGCCGGTGTGAATGGGTACGCCACGGCCGGCGTTGCCGGCGGGCCGAGCCGCCCGGGCTGGCTCAGCAGCACCGGCAGGCCGTCGGTGCCCAGGTTGCCGAGCGCGATGCTCCGCGTGCCCGCCCGCGAGGCTCCGGGGTTGGATCCGAAGATGCTCGTGAAGGGCGCGAAGCCTTCCCGCTCGAACGACATCGAATAGCCGCCGCGGAAGACCGGCTCGCGGCTCAGGATTGTCGACAGCAGACCGTCGCCGAAATCCGCCCGCCACACCACGCCGACGCTCGGCGCGATGTTGTTCCAGTCCATGTTGTACGGTCTCTCACCGCTCTTGTACTGGACCAGGACCGGCGAGGCTCCGTTCATCTGTCCCGGCTTGAAGAGGTTGTCCGGTCCCGTCAGGCCGTACACCATGCTGGGGTCCTGCAGCCGCGAGTAGCTGTCGACGTCAGGCTTGAACGGGAACTGCAGCTCCCATCGCAGACCGCCCGTCACCGTCAACGACGGGCTCACCCGCCACGAGTCGCTCAGGAACAGACCCAGGACGTCCACGCTGAACTTCTGGACCCGCTCTCCCAGGTAGACGTATTCGTCGGCGCTGTCATTCAGATAGAAGGACCCGCCCACGGATTGGACCCGGCCCGTCAGCATTCCGTAGAGATTCCGCGCGTATCCCTGCTGCGTCGAGCTGAGGCCGCCCGGGTAATTCGCCGAATTGCTGATCACGGAGTACGCCGGGTCGGTGCTCGACACGCCGAAGGTCAGGCTGGGGACGTACTGGTTGGCGTTCCAGTTGTTGCCGAAGAGGTGCGTATACGATGCGCCCGTGTTGATGGTGTGCTTGCCCTTCAGCCAGGTCAGCGTGTCCTCGTAGACGGTCGACGGCGTAAAACGCGTGCTGGGGCCGTTGATCGTCTGCGCCGCGGTCAGCGTCGTGCCGCCGATGTCCACGTTGTTCAGGAAGTACGGACCCACGCACCCGGGGCCGCTGCAGTTGAAGGAATCCCGGGTGACGTTGGTGTAGAACTGCGAGGTGCCCCCCGAGTACCCGTATCGCGCCTCGTTGATGACGTTCTTGCCGAACGTCGAACGCAGCGCCGCGGACCACGAATAGCGGTGCGACCACTGCCCGCCGTAGTTCGAGTCGAACCCCGGGAAGCGCGGCTCCGCGTTGTTCAGGATGTCCACGTCGGATTCGAACCGGTTGTAGCGGACGGTGCCGGTGAATCGATGGTTCTGCGAGATGTTGTAGTCGATGCGCCCCGTCGGGAAGTAGCGGTATTGCTCGCCCCCCGGGCTGTAGTCGAACGCGTCGGTGTTCAGGTTCCAGGATCTCAGCCCTCCGCCCTCGAACCCGGTCACCGACGACCGGATGTCCGCCAGCATCCTCGATATGGTCGGATCGATCGTCGAGCTCTGCCCGTTCGCCCCCGCGAGCTGCAGCAGGTTGATCGTCCGCTGAACCCCGTCGGTCCCCGTGTAGGCGAAGATGCCCTGCTGCGCGTTCGTCTTCATCAGGTAGCGCGTCCGCGCGATCTGGTTCGGCCAGAGGAACCACTCGATGTTGGCGAAGTAGAACAGCTTGTCCTTCATGATCGGCCCGCCGACGCGGAACCCTGGCGTCTGCAGCCGGACGTCGTCGACGAAATACTCGCCTGCCGCCGTCTTTGGACGGTCGCGCTTGTTGTACCAATACGGCGTGTTGAGGCGCCACAACCAGCTGGATTTCTCCTTGCGCGCCAGCACGTCATCGTCGTTGGTTCCGGCCTGGTTGCGCCAGGTGTTGTACACCGATCCCGAAAAGCGGTTCGAGCCCGCCCGGGTGGTCATCCGGATCTGGGCCGACCCCTGGCCCGCGCTTTCCGCGCCGGGCGTGGAGGTCGATACCGTGATTTCCTCGACCGAGTCCATCAGCGGCCGGATGTACATGAAGAAGCCGTCCGTGGACCGGTTGTTGTTGTCCTGCACGTTCACGCCGTCGAGCGTGATGTTGATCGACCCGGTCGGCAACCCGTTGATTGTGGTGTTCCGGCTGCTCCCGGTCCCGGGCGTGAGGGCCCCGGGGAGCATCTGCACGTAGTCGAGCGCCGTGCGTGTCACCAGCGGGAGCGACTCGATCTGCTTGATGGCGATCGTGGTCTGGACCGCCGCCGTCTGCGTCTGCACGATCTCGGTCGCGCCGGTCACGACGACCGTCTCTTCGAGGCTGCCGACCTCGAGGGTGACCCGGACAGACGCCGGTGTCGCCGTGATGACCTGGACGTCCGGGAGCGACACGGACTTGAAGCCCATCAGCGAAACGGTCACCGTATACGTGCCGGGATTCACGGCCGGGATGGTGAACGTGCCATCGGCGCCGGTGACGGCCGTGTAGGTCGCTGCCGTCGCGTTGTTCCTGACGACAATGTCCGCCCCGGGAATCACCGCTCCGGTCGCGTCGGCGACCCGACCCGAGAGCGACGTCGTCGCGCTTCCGCCTTGTGCGAACGCCAGCGATGCTGTCATCACCAGCGCCAGGGCCACGAGCAGGATCCGCCGTGCTGCTTGAAGGCTGCAACTCATGAAATCTCCCTCCTCCATCGGACTTCAACGATGCGACGCGACTGCCGTGTGACGACGAAAGGGAAACGCCGGCCCGACGCCGGCGGCCCCGCATGAAGAGCCACGCAACACCCCGACCTGCCGCCGTGCCGACCACGAACTTGCTCAGGATGAACGAGATCCGGATGTATCAAAGCTGACACGGCCAGCCACAACCGTGATTTGCGCGCACTCTATCCCAGGGTGCGCAGGCGATGCAAGCAGAAGTGACAATCCCGTGGCACGACGATGACGGACCAATGTCGTCGCCGTTGTGGCATGATCCCGCCGTGGAATTCCTCAACTTCATTCTCATCTTCATGGCGGGCTATCTGGTTCTCCGGCGCCCTGACCGCGAGCGGCTGGCGTTCGGCCTCCTGGTGACCAGTTGCCTGCTCATGGCCACGCTGTTCCTCATCGGCGCCCGGGGCTCGATCCTCCCGGGGCTGAACTACTGACGCCGGGGCGAGAAGGAACCATGGCCACGCGCAACGCGCTCTACACCCCGCTCACACTCGCCGTGCTGGCTCTGGTTGTCGGGCCCATCGGCATCGCCGTCTTCGTGCTGGGTTTCGGCCACGGCGACTCGCCGTGCGTCCTCTGCTGGGCGCAGCGCACGGGGATGGTGCTCATCGCGCTGACGGGCCTGTTCGTCATCCGGTTCGGCCCCCGGCCGCGCTACATCGGCCTGGCCGTGCTGCTGGCGGCGTTCGGCATCTACATGGGCCTGCGCCACTCGTCGCTTCACCTCTGGCGGGACGTCGGCCAGGGCTTCAGCGCCGAGATCTTCGGCGCGCACACCTACACCTGGTCGATGTTCATCTACTGGGTGTCGGTGGTCATGATGGGCGCGCTCCTGCTCATGCTGAAAGACGGCGAGGCCACCGGCGAGGCGCGCCGCCTCCGGCCGCTGGAGCGGGCCACGCTGTGGCTGTTCCTGCTGGCGGCCGCGGGCAACGCCGTGCAGGCCTTCGCCAGCACCGGCCCGCCGCCCTACATGGGCCAGGGCGACCCGGTCCGCTTCTCGTTCAATCCGGCCCATTGGGTGTGGTCGCTGGAGGAATGGCGGCCCGCCCCGATTTCGCTGCGCGGCCGATGGGCGATCGAGAAGCCGGATGTCGGGCTGGCGAGCGCCGATCCGGCCGGGAGCCCGCTGGCTGCTGTTCCCGTCCTGCCCGCCCTCCGCCACGCGACGATTGCGCTGCCGCTGGACGGCCCGATCACGGACCTGGCGTACAACGAGGCGACTGACCGATTTCTGGTGACGACGGAGAAGGGCATCTACATCACGGACGGCGCGTTCAGCCGGGTGCTGCGGCACACCGTGGTCGACACGATGTTCTCGGTCGATCTCGCCCGGCTCGCCGCCGGAACGTTTCTCGCGCCGGACACGGTGCTGGCCGTGTCCGAGAACAAGAGCTACGTCATTCTCCGCGAGAGCGACCGGGCCGATGCCGCCGCAAACTTCCGCTACTTCCTGGCGTCGTTCGACACGTTCGAGGAGTTGAGCCGCTCACGGTTCTCGACCGTGCGGGCGAAGATGATGTACGTGATGTCGGTGGCCTTCGATCCCGCGACGGGCTCCGTCTACACGGTCACCGTGCCGAATGCGAAGGTGAAGCGCCTGGTGGTGTCACGCTTCGACCGGCGGGACATGACGCTCTCGGAGGAGTTCACACCGGCCCTCGGGCCCGACTCCGGCCTGGCGTTCAAAACCGAGAAGGGCTCGATCGACTCGTTCTACCCATCGGGGGCTGCGTTCGCCGGCGGCAGACTCTACGTCATCAGCGCGGCGTTCGGCACGCTGCTGGCCATTGACCCGCAGACGCGCACCGTCGTCTTGGCGCGCACCATCCCGGGCCTCGAGCGGCCGATCGGCCTGGCCATCAAGGGCTCCGAGGCTTACATTGTCAACGCCGCCGGCGCGATCACCGTGGTCCCGCTGCCGTCGTAGGATGGGGCCGCACACAGAGATCCGGTGCCTGGCCACCGATTGACGCTGGAGTGTGAACATGGTGATGAGCAAGGCGAAGACGGTGACGGAGTATCTGGCCGAGTTGCCGGCGGACCGGCGCAAGACGATATCGGCCGTGCGGGCGGTCGTCCGGAAGAGCCTGCCGAAGGGCTACAAGGAGGGCGTCGGCTACGGCATGATCTGCTACACGGTGCCGCTCGCGACCTACCCGGACACGTACAACGGCCAGCCCCTATGTTACGCGGCGCTGGCGGCCCAGAAGCAGTATTGCGCGATCTACCTGATGAACGTCTACGGCGACACGCCGACGGCGAAGGCGTTCAGAGAGGGGTTCAAGAAGGCCGGCAGGAAGCTCGACATGGGGAAGTCGTGCGTGCGCTTCAAGACCGCCGCCGACCTCCCGCTCGACGTCATCGGCAAGACCATCGCCTCGACGCCGATGAAGACGTTCATCGAGAAGTACGAGAGGGCGAGGAAGAAGAAGTAGTTGGACAGAAGTAAGAAGCAAGAAGGGCGAACTTACGATTGTCAGAAGCCAGAAGACGGTAGTTCAGCTGAGCAGGCCTTTCTTCTTGCTTCTGGATTCTTGCTTCTGACAATCGTCAGTGGGCCCTTCTGGCTTCTGAGCTACCCGAGCACCTTCATCGCCTCCGGCACCGTCTCCGCCGGCGACACCGTGTACCAGGCGCCCGCGATCTTCCCCTTCTCGTCGATCAGGAACGACGAGCGGATGATGCCGAAGTACTTCTTGCCATACATCGACTTCTCGCCCCACACGCCGTAAGCCTCGGCCATGGCGTGCTCCGTGTCGGCGAGGAGCGGGAAGCCCAGCTCGTACTTGTCGTCGAACTTCTTCTGCGCCGACGGTCTGTCGGGGCTGACGCCGACAACGGCCACGCCCTTCTTCGTGAAGTCGCGCCGCGCGTCGCGCACGTTGCACGACTGCACGGTGCAGCCGGGCGTGCTGGCCTTCGGGTAGAAGTAGACGAGCAGCTTGCCCTGCTGGTCTTCAAGCGAAAATGCCGGGGCCTTGTCGCCCGCTTTCAGTTGCGCCATGGTGATCTCCTCGCTATCCTCCGGCGGCCATCAGCACGATCTTGACGTCCGCGCCATCCTGCACGGGCGTGGTTTCGTACGCGTCCCGCCGCACGATCTCGTCGTCTATCCAGACGGCGACCATCGCCTTCTCGTACCCGCGTTCCCGCAGGAGCGAGGCCACGGTCATGCCGAAGCCGTGGTCCGCCGGCTCATCATTGACGCGAATCATGGTCACCCGAGCCTGATCCTACGGCAGTTTTCCGGCCGGCGTGCCGAGAAGCTTGTTCAGCTCGACGAAGTAGCCGTCAGGGTCCCAGAGGTAGGTGACCATCACGGGAATGGTGCCCTTGCCGTCCGGCGACGGGTACTCGATCCGCTGGGGCTCGCCCTGGAGCTTCACGCCCGGGACTTTTCGGACCTTCTCCAGCCGCTGCTCCTGGTCCTTGGCGTTGATGACGAAGATGACGTTGCCGTACGAGGCGCGCTCGTAGGCGACGGGCGGCGCGGTGGCCTTCGTGGCCTGGCGCTCCATGAGGCCGATGAGGCCGATGAACTCGTCGTTGGCCCGCAGCAGGACGAGCCGCGTCTGGTTGGGCGGCTCGAACAGCATGCGGTCGTACACCACCTTCAGGCCCAGCGCATCCCGCCAGAAGACCAGCGAGCGGTCGATGTCGCGGACCACCAACGTCGTCCGGCGGACATCGACCGGAATGCGCTCGGACTCCGGCACGGGCTGCGCGGCGGCCCGCGCGGCGGTCAACGCCGCCATCAGGCTCACGGCGAGCACCAGCGTCCTGGGTCGTGCGGTCATTGGCGTCTCCCCGGGGGCTGAGTGGCGACGGCGGTCAGTCGCTCTTGATGCGATGCCGCCCGTGGTACACGGTGAAACTGCCTCCGCGAAGGAACCCGATGAGCGTCATGTCGGCTTCCTCGGCGAGCTGGACGGCCAGGTGCGACGGCGCGGATACCGACGCGACAATGGGGATGCCCGCGATCCACGCTTTCAGGATGATCTCGAATCCCGCCCGGCCGCTCACGAGCAACGCGGTGTCGGAGAACGGCAACTGGCCGCGGAGGGCGCCGTAGCCCACCACCTTGTCGACGGCGTTGTGGCGCCCGACATCTTCGCGCGCCACGAGGAGGTTGCCCTCGAAGTCGAAGAGCCCCGCGGCGTGCAGTCCTCCGGTTTCCGTGAACACCGCCTGTGCCAGGCGCAGGCGATCGGGGAACGCGATGATCCGGTCTGCGGCGATGCTCCTGCCGTCGGGCAGGGGAGCCGCCCTCCGGCTCACGGCGTCGATAGTGCCCCGGCCGCACACGCCGCATGCCGAGGTGATGAAGCTGGGCCGATGCGCCAGCTTCGAGACCGAGGTGCCTCTGCTCCGGCCGGCAGCCTTCACGAGCCGCACGTCCACCACGTTGCCGCGGGCTGACGGCGCGACATCGTCGACCACGACGATGCGATCGATGTCGCCGGGGTGTCTGACAAGTCCCTCCGTCAGCACGAATCCCGCCGCCAGTTCCTCGTCGTCGCCAGGGGTGCGAAGCGTGACCGCGAGCGCGCGGCCCTCGAGGCGGATCTCGAGTGGCTCCTCGGTGGCGACCAGATCCTCGAACTCGCCTTTCCCGAGTTTCCAGACGTCGGCCGCCTGGCTGCGGGCGGAAGTGGGGCGCAACGGAGACATGGGTTCGGGCCGGCTGTTCTCCGGCATCTTATCGCAGGCCCCTGGCGGTGCGGCGGACGCGGGCATCATGCGCCGGGCCTCACTGGCGGATCTCGTAGAGCACGATGAGATGGCCGTCGTGATCCTCGAACGCCTGCTCGATGAACGTCAGGCCTTCGGGGGTCTTCGACGTCTTCGGCGGCACCGTGGGCAGCCCCTCGGCCGCGACACGGGCCATCACCTGCTCGATGCCCTTCACCTCGATCACCACGGCGCTGCGATGGGGAACGGGCTTTGGCGGGAGCGGAACGCCTTTCAACTCGGTCAGGGCGAGCACGCGCACACCATTCGGTGCGTTCAGCGTCGCCATCCGCAGCTTCGCGTCCTTCGGGAACTTGAAGACGGGATAGGAATAGGACTCGGGCCCGGACGGATCGAGCGCGAAGACCTTGAAGCCGAGAATGTCCCGGTACACGCGCAGGGCGCGGTCCATGTCCGAGACGACCAGGTTGGGCCGCTTCACCTGGACGACGCCGGCCGTCGGCGAGGCGGGCGCGGTCTGGGCAATCGCAGGCACGGCAGCGGCGAACAGACACACGACGATGGCGGCGGAGAGGATGCGTGGCGTACGGGTGTGGGTCATGAAGGTCCCTCAGAGAATCACGCCGAGCTCCACGAGCCTGGCAATCGTCTGTTCCTGCAGCTTCAGAAGTTCAGCCCGGTTCTGAATCGGCTCGCGCGCCTGGTCCGGCGGCGTGAACGTGTGCGAGGCGTACATCGGCGCGTACAGCTCGAACCGCTGGCGGGCAACCAGGTTCGACATGCCCGTCTGGCGGCGGTGCCGCCTGAGCGCCCCGAGATCCACCATCGCCGACGCCACCATCGTTTCGCCCTGGTCGGCCTCGGCCAGGACGACGCCGGAGTAGTCGACGATCTTCGAGCGCCCGTCGGCCGAGAGCGCCGGCATCGGCGTGTCGTGCACGCCCGCCGTATTGGCCGAGACGACGTACGCCGTGTTTTCGTACGCCCGCGCGAGCTTGGCCACTTCTTTCGGGTTGCGCGCGTGGCCGCCGATGTCGGAGGTCGAGTGCAGGAAGACCTCGGCGCCGTGCATCATCAGGCAGCGGGCCAGTTCGGGAAACAAGATCTCTTCCGAGGCGATGGCCGCCAGGCGGCCCAGCGGCGTGTCGGCGACGGGAAAGACCTCGCGGAGCGTGTACCGCTGGAGGTAGTCCGTCCAGACATCGTGCGGCGAGGGCGTGAAGAGGCTGTTGAGCCGCCGGTACTTCAGCGCGACCCGCTCGTCGGGGCCGACGAGCCAGCAGGCCTGGAAGTAGCGCCCCGGCCACTCGGGATCGACTTCGTAGCTGTTGCCGGCAATCCAGACGCCGAGCGCCTTCGCGTGGGCCGCGATGCGCGCGATCTCGGGACCGGGGATCTGGATGCACGCTTTCTCGGCCCACGCAGCCACGGATTCGCCCATCGGGAAGCCCGTGAGGATGTACTCGGGCAGCACGACGAGTTTCGTCGACGGCCCGAAGAACCCGACCGTCGCCTTGATCTGGCCGGCGATCCGGTCGATGGCACCGTCGATGAGCGGCTGGCTCTCGGCGCGGGACCGGCAGGCGTTGATGGCGTGGCAGGCCGTCTGCAGCGCCACGGCGCGGTAGCTCGGTGCGTCACCCTGGTTCATCATCTCCTCGCGTCCTGCTCGAACAGCTCCACGATCACCCCGTTCGGCGCCAGCACCGTCATCGCGCGATGCGGCCCCAGGTCGGGGCTATCGTAGCTGATCGGTCCGCCGACGACCGTCACGCCGGCGGCGCGCAGTTTCGCCGCGGTCGCGTCGAGGCTCCTGACGGCGAAGCTGTAGATCCCGAGGCCACGGTTGGGAGGCCGCGGAGCGACTTCGCTCGCGGCTGCCGTGCCGTCCCGGAAGTCCATCAGCAGCAGCTGGCCCGTCGAGGCGCCGGGCGAGTAGATGAGCGCCAGGCGGAACGGCGTGCCGGCCGGAAGGCCGATGGCGCTGGCCGGCCCGCTCTTCCACTCGCGGTCGCTGCGAAGCTCGAGCCCGAGCACGTCGCAGTAGAAGCGGACGATGGCGTCGGAGTTGACGACGACCTGCGCCGAGTAGGCCGGGCCGCCGTGGCCCGAGGCCGGGTCGACCGGCCCGAGCTGCGGCATCCCATCGAGGCGCGACACGCCCACGGCGTGCACCTTGTCGGGCCCCTTGAACACCGATTCCAGCAGGCCGTACTTCGTGCCGTCGGGGCGCGGAATCTGCGACTGCTCCATTGGCGCGAGCGACTCGAAGCCCAGCCTGCGGAGCGCGGCATCCAGTTCCGGGAGATTCGTCGTCGGGAATCCCAGCGTGAAGGGACCCGGCTCGCGGGGATCCCAGGTTGCACGACTTGCCGGCGCAGGCGCGTCGAAGGCCAGCAGGCGGATCCGCACGGCCGTATCGACACCGGGCCGGTCGAGCAGATGCATCGCCCACCGCTTTGCCGGGGGGATGCCCCACAGGGTGTTCTGGACCTTGCGCACGGCATCGGTGACGGCCAGCGGCCCGCGGACGCGCATGCCCAGGCCGTCACGATACAGCCGCAGCGACCCGGCGAGGTCGCTCGTGGAAATCGTGGCCGTGTGCAGCGGGCCGGTGGCCGCGTCGGCGGCGCTCGTGCGGGGAGCCAGCGGGTCGCGCGCCTGCGCGGGAGGCTGCTGCGCGTGTACCGCGATAGTGGCCGCGCAGAGGACGAGGGCCGGATAGAGCGCACCGCAGGTCATCATGTATCTCCCGAATCCCGCCCCTCGACCTCGCTCGGGGCGGCCCTGAGCCTGTCGAAGGGCCGAATCCCGAGCCCCGAGCCCCGAATCCCGAGCCCCGAATCCCGAGCCCCGAGCTCCGAATCCCGAGTCCCGGCGTGCTGTCTACTCGCGCAGAATTCCCTCGCGAGTGAGATCGGCGGCCACCTCGTCGAGCGCGAGGTCGTGGAGCAGCGCGCGGGTCGGGACGCCGGTGACAGGGTCCCACCGGCGCACGCGATAGTAGTCCTCGATGAGCGGCTGCCGGTGCCAGACGTGGCCCGACGACTTGCCGTCGACCATCGATTCCTCGAGCATCCGTTTCGGCATCGTGTCGTCGTCGGCGGTGAAGCCGTTGCGCATGTTGAAGGCCCGCTCGACGGTCCAGATGCGGTCGTAAATCGCGTCGAGGCCCTCGCGGGTGCTGAACGCCGTTTCGCCCGTCGCCTCGTACAGCCACGCCGGGAACGAATCGAAGTCGAGGCGCGATTCCGTGAAGGCGTTGGGGAACCCGCACGCCACGGCGCAGTCGAAGATCATGATGTAGTTGTTCGACCACACGGCCAGGCGGCCCTTGTCCTCGGTGGAGAAACGGTCGACCTGCTCGGGATACCCGAAGAGCTCCTGGATGGGGTAGCAGATCTGGTGGTGCGCGCCCATGTTGCTCGTGGCCTGGCCCACGCCGTACGCCTGGAGGCCCCGGGGATCGTAGGCGGCGAACTCGAGGCCCTTGATGTGCATCGCGAAGTCGGCCGAGCCGCGGCCGATGACGCGCGCCGCGTTGCGCACGCCGCCATCGGCGATCCAGCTGCCGGCGCGGCTGCCGCGCGTGACAATCTGCTTCGTCACGTCGACCATGGCCGAAGGATTGCCCCAGGTCAATTCGACGCCGTTCAGGTCGTCCTTCGTGATGAGCCCGCGCTCGTAGCACTCCATCAGGAAGCCGACCGCGTTCCCAGCCGTGATGCTGTCGACGCCGTAGTCGTCGCACACCCTGTTGGCCGCGAGCAGGCCGGCGAAGTCCGCGTTGAGGCAGTGGGCGCCGAACGACCACATCGTCTCGTACTCCGGGTTCTCGTACGACTGCCCCTTGAACTCGCCGTCCGGCACGTCGAACACCGACCCGCACTGCATGTAGCAGTTCCAGCAGCCCGACTCCTTCACCTTGTAGCCCGTGGCGTCAATGCCCGGCACGAGCAGCGGCGAGATGCCCTCGAAGAAGCCGCGCTGGAAGTTCTTGACCGGGTGGATGCCGATGGCGTGCTTGTGGGCGATGCCGCCGGTCGTGCCGAGGTGATGGAACCGCTGGTAGTAGGCGCCCTTGAAGTTCGTCTTGATGTGGTCCTTCATCAGCTGGTCGAACCGGTCCTGGTGGAACAGCTGGACCTTGCCGGTGCCGTAGGCCGCGATGCCCTTCACCTTCTTCGCGCCCATCACGCAGCCCACGCCGCCGCGGGCCGCCGACCGCCGCTCGGTCTGGATACAGGCGAACGACACGAGCTTCTCGCCGGCTGGACCGATGACGGCGCTCTTCGCCCGCAGGTTCCCGATCTCGCGGGCGATGGCCGCCTCGGTGTCCTCGGCAAGGAGCCCCAGCAGGTGCCGCGCATCGTGGAACGTCACGCCGTGATCGGTGATCGACAGATAGACCCAGTCCGCCGCCGCGCCCTCGAGGATGGCGATGTCATACCCCGCCGCCTTGAGCATGGCGCCCCATCCGCCGCCTGAGATCGATCGGATGATGGCCCCGGTGTGCGGGGACCGGCATCCCACGGCGTATCGCCCTGACGAGGGCATGCGCGTGCCGGTCAGGGGGCCAACGGCAAACACCAGCTTGTTGGCGGGTCCGAGCGGATCGGTGCCGGGGGGGATCTCGTCGTAGCAGTACTTGGCCGTGAACCCGCGGCCGCCGAGGTACGCGCGCACGACGCTTGCGGGAATGTCCTCGACAGACCACGACCGGCGCGCCAGGTCCACGCGCAGCAGCCGGCCGGTGTATCCGAAGATCGGGTCGCTCATGTCAGTGCCGTCGATGGCGATCACGTACGCGACAAGTCACGCCGGGGCTGAAGCCCCGGCCTCCATCAATCACGGCGCACCCACGCGAGGACGGCCGCGCCGGCCGACGTCATCAGGAGGCCCGGCAGCACGAACACCCAGCCGACGACCGGGAACCAGCTGCCCAGGACGCCGGCAAGGGTCCCCACGCAGATCTGGCGAAGCGGCGTCGCCGGCACGGCCGGGTGGCCGGTGAGGCGTTCGCCGAGGACCCGCACCACGCCGGTGGCGCCGATGACGACGATCGCGAGCAGCAGCGTCGCCAGTCCCAGCCCGGCCGCGAGCATGCCCGGCACGATTTCGACGCGCAGGAGCCTCGGAATATAACCGTGGATCAGGAAGTAGTAGGCGAGGGACCCGCCGATGCCGAGCGTCAGCAGGCCGACCACGAATGCCCGGATGGGCCAGCCCGACACCACCGCCCGGCTTCGCGCGGCGGTCTTCGGCATCACGACGCTCACCACGGCCATGAGCGCCACGAAGCATGCCACGCCGATGACGAGCGCGACGACGACAAACGCGAGCTTGGTCATGAACGGTTCGTTCGCCGAGATGATCATCGGTGAGGCCATCGTGGTGACCGCGCGCTGCGCTGGCTGGTTGTTCATCGGATTGACCTACGGCACGTCGGGTGCATGATCGGCGCTCGCCGGCCGGGTCCCCCGCGGGAACCCCGGCGACGCGTGCACGCGCAGATCCGGGGCGAAATAGAGGGCTTCGACGCCACGGAGCGATGCCAGCGTGGCGAGGCCCCGCTCCGGGCCGAGCACGAACAGCCCCGTCGCGAGGGCGTCGGCGTCGGCGGCGGTCGGCGCAATGACGGTGACCGCGACCGACCTCGAGGCCGGCCGGCCCGTCGCCGGATCGAAGATGTGGTGATAGCGGATCCCGTCGCGCTCGAAGTACCGCACGTAGTCGCCCGAGGTGACGACGGCCCCGCGGGCGACGTGTATCGTCTCGAAGACGTGACCCGGCCGCCTCGGGTGCGCGATGTTGATTGTCCACGGGCCGTCGACGTCCGCGCCTTCGACGCGGAGGTCGCCGCCGCCATCCACGACGACATTGGTGAAACCGCGGGCGAGGAGGACCTCGACGGCGCGATCGACGCCGTATCCCTTAGCGATGCCGCCCAACCCGATGCGCATGCCCGCGTCGGGCAGGAAGACGCTCGACTCCCGCTCGTCCAGGCGCACCTTCTGAAAGCCGACTCTCGGCAGGCATTCCGCGAGGCTCTCCTCGTCGGGCACGCGCTTCTCGCGCACGGACCAGAGGCCGCCGCAGCCGGCGAAGGTCATGTCGAACGCCCCGCGGGTGACACGTGACGCCCACAGCGACCGCTGCAGCACGCCGAACACCTCGGCGTCGACCTGAATGGGCGCGTGGCCAGCGGCCTGGTTGACCGCGCTGATTTCGCTGGCCGGGCGGTACTCGCTGAAGAGGGCCTCTGCGCGGGCGACCTCGTCCAGCGCCGCCGTGATGGCGGCGCATCCGCCGATGATGTCCCGCGTGACGACGCGCACCTGGAAGGGCGTTCCCATGAGTTGACGGTCGCCGCGCAGGTGATGCGCCGTGCCGGCGGGCCTCGCGGGCGTGAGGTCGCGGCACGCCCCGGGCACGGGCGCCGGCGCGGCGTCCGAAACGGGCGCGCAGCCCGCCGCCTGGATGCACAACCCGGCGGCGAGGAGCGCGAACGCGAGGCGGAGCGGCGTGGGTGCGTGGCGCATGATCTCGCGGAAGACGATCGCGATTGAGTATTTATCATATTGTTATTACAATGTCCACCGCCGGGCCGGCGGTGGGCGCCGCGGCCGGGCCCAGCGGCGCGCGCCGCGCGGAATCCGGGCGAGGATCGGGCAGAAAGGGAGCCGCAGATGTCGAAGGCACTCGAGCAGACGAAGCCCCGTGGAGCGCAGGTGGACCGGCGGTCGTTCCTGAAGGCCGTCGGCGGCGGCGCGCTGGCGCTGCCGTGGCTGGCATGTTCCGGCGCGAAGGCCCCGGGCGGATCGGTGATCGTCATCGGTGCGGGCCTGTCGGGCATCACCACGGCCCTCTTGCTCGAGGAACGCGGGATTGACGTCACCGTGGTCGAGGCGCGGGACCGCGTCGGCGGGCGCGTATGGACGATGGACGACGTGCCGGGCAAGCCGGACGCCGGCGGGCCCGTGCTCGGCGCGAGCTACGAGCGGCTGCTCAAGATCGCGAAGGCGCTCGGCGCGCCGATCCAGCCGATGAAGAGCTTCGAGACCTCGGAACTGGTATACGTCAACGGCCAGAGCGTCATTGCCGCCGACTGGGCCTCGTCGGCGGCGAACAAGCTGCAGGGCGGCGAGCGCCAGATCCTGCCCGGCCTCCTGGTGGGCTACTACACGGGTCAGAACCTCACGCTCGAGGACGGATACGCCTGGACCGCGGCGAAGCACGCGGACCTCGACATGCCGCTGGACGCGTTCCTCCGCCGGCAGGGCGCGTCGCCCGAGGCCTTGCGCCTGATGGACGTGGCGTCGAACAACAACGGCCTGTCGACGACCTCGGCGCTGTGGGCCCTGCGCGAGGCGCAGCGGCGCCGCGACACGAAGGTGCGCGGCATGATGGAGAGCCCGGGGGGCAACTCGCGCCTCCCCGAGAAGTTCGCCGCCGCCATCACGGGCCCGATCCACAAGAACAGCCCGGTGACGAAGATCTCCTCGGGCCAGGCGGGCGTCGAGGTGGCGTGCGCCGGCGGCGCGGTCTACAAGGCCGACTACTGCGTGATCACCGTCCCGTTCTCGGTGCTGCGGGGCATCGCCGTCGACCCGCCGTTCGAGGGCGCGCAGAAGGAGGCCGTCGAGCAGGTTCCCTACACCGCCATCACCCAGTACTTCCTGCTGCCCAAGAAGCCGTTCTGGGACGAGGATCGCCTGCCGCCGATGATGTGGACCGACACGCCCGTCGAGCGCATCTTTCCGCAGCGGGACCCCGACGGGCGGCTGATGAGCCTCACGTGCTGGATCGACGGCGCGAACGCGATCAGGCTCGACGCGATGCCGGAGCCGGATCAGATCGCCTTCGTGCTCACCGAGCTGGCGCGCATCCGGCCGTCGACCGGAGGAAACCTCGAGGTGGCGCGCATCGTGTCCTGGGCGCGCGAGCCGTACTCGAGGGGCGCGTACTCGAACTACCTGCCGGGCCAGGTCACGCGGCTGAAGCCAGTCATGGCGAAGCCCTGGCACCGGCTGCATTTCGCCGGCGAGCACACGGCGTTCACGTCGCCGGGCATGGAAGGCGCCCTGGAATCGGGCGAGCGGGTCACCGACGAGCTCGTGGCCCGCATGTCGGCGTAACATGCGCCACCTGTTCCGGCCAATCGACCTCGGATCCGTCACGCTGCGCAACCGCATCGTGTTCCCGCCGATGACGACGGGATACGAGGAAAAGGGGATGGTGACCCCGCGGTCGCGCACGTTCTATCGGAACATCGCCCGCGGCGGCGCGGGCCTGGTCATCATCGGCGACGTGTCGGTCCAGCCGAGCTTCGCGCCCACCCCCTTCGTGCACGACGACACGTTCGTGCCGGGCCTGCGCCAGCTCGTCGACCAGGTGCACGCCGAGGGCGCGCGCATCGCGGCGCAGCTGTTCCATCAGGAATACGACACAGCCGACATCGGCCGCGTGATGCAGGCCGAGGGCCGCGAGGCGGCCAGGCAGCAACTGCATCGCGACATGGAGGACTACTGCAACCGCCTCACGGCGGACGACATCGCCGCGATCCTCGACCGTTTCCGGGGGGCGGCGCGGCGGGTGCGCGCGGCGGGGTTCGATCTCATCCAGGTGCACGGCGACCGCCTCGTGGGCATGTTCACGTCGGGCCTCCTGAACAAGCGGACGGACCAGTACGGTGGCCCGCTGCGCAACCGCGCGCGCTTCGCCCTGGAGGTCGTCAGGGCCATCAGGGAAACCGTGCCGGACGTGCCAATCGAGTACAAGCTGTCGATCATCCGGACCGACCCGCCGATGGGCAAAGCGGGGCCCACGCTCGAAGAAGCGCAGGTCCTGGCCGGTTGGCTCGAGGAGGCCGGGGTCGTGAGCTTCCACGTCGCTCTGGCCGATCACGGATCGATCGGCGACACGATTCCGGCCATGGGCACGCAGCCGTACGGCTGTTTCGCAGACCTGGCCGAGGGCATCACGCGGGTGGCGCACGTTCCGGTCACCGCCGTCGGGCGCATTCTCGATCCCGGCTTCGCCGAGGGCCTGCTCGAATCGGGGAAAGCCGACCTGGTCGGCATCGGGCGGGGCCTCATCGCGGAGCCCGGCTGGCCGCGCGGTGTCGAGCGCGGTAACGTCGACGATCTGCGCATGTGCATCATGTGCAACCACTGCGCGAGCAGCCTGATGTCGAACCAGCCGCTGCGCTGCGCGATCAACGCGACAGTCGGGGAGCCTGAACCGGTCACGATCGCGCCCGCCGCCGCCCGCCGCCGCATCCTGGTGATTGGCGGCGGGCCCGCGGGCATGGAAGCCGCGCACATCGCGGCGAGGAGGGGCCACGAGGTGATGCTCGTCGAGCGCGAGAGCCGGCTCGGCGGCCAGTTGCCGCTCTGCTCGGCGCCGCCGTACAAGCACGAGATCTCGCGGCTGACGCAGTTCCTGACGAACCAGGTAGCGCGCCGGAACGTGGAGGTGCGGCTCGGCGCCAAGACGCCCGTGTCGGATCTCCTCGACGAGATTCGCCCGGACGCGGTCGTTGTCGCCACGGGGGCCTCGCCGGTCAGGCTGCCCGTCCCTGGCAGCGACCGTGCGAACGTCGTCACGGCATGGGACGTGCTCGCCGGGTCAGCCGCCGTCGGGCCGCGGGCGGCCATCGTCGGCGGAGGCGCGGTCGGCGTCGAGACAGCGTTGCTGCTGGCGCCGCGCGGGATCCAGATCACGATCGTGGAGATGCTGGAGAAGATTGCGGCGGGGGAGTCGCCGACCATCCTGCCGTTCATCCATGCCCAGCTGAAGCGGTATGGCGTGCGCGTGCTCACGCAGCACCGCCTGGCCTCGGTGGAGGCTGACGGATTGAGCGCTGCCGCGCCCGATGGCACGACCCTCGCGATTCAGTGCGACACCGTCGTGATGGCCACCGGCACGTGGCGCAATCCGACGTTCGGCGACGAGATCGGGGCGCGCGGCCTCGAGTGCCATGTCGTGGGGGATTGCACCGACGGCAGCCCCGGCACGCTGGCCGGCGCGATCCACGACGGATTCAAGGCGGGGATGAGCGTGTAGGCGGGGACAGAAGCCAGAAGACTGCCCCTCTCGCCTCCCGCCTATTCCCTCTCGCCTGCCTTGAGCGAGCACCCCACCTGAATCCAGCGCAGGTTGACGCCGATCTTCCTGCTGGTGGTTTCGGCCCACGAGTAGGTGAAGGCCTGTTCCTTACCGTCCTCGTACAGCGCGAGCTTCATGACCGGCACCTTCTGGCCGTAGCGGAGCTGGGAGAGCTCGAAGGTGTACTTCGTGTCCCTGCCGTCCTCGGTGCGGAACCGCACCAGCTTTCCCTGGTCGTGCATGGCGACGTTGAGCATCCCGTCGTACTTGTCGGTGGTGCCTTCCTTGAGCATCGCCGCGAAGCACGAGAACTGCCGGGCGCGCATGAGCTTGAAGGGCACGCCGTCGGCGCGGCCGGACAGCAGTGTGCCTGCCTCGCCGGTCACGCGATCGGCAAACCAGAACTCATCGGCGGTCAGGCGGTACGTGCTTGTGAGCTGGACGCGCTTGGCTGCGCTGGAGCCGGCCGCCGTCCCGGCACCAGGTGCGGTAACGCCGGCGAAGGCGTCGCCATCCCGCCTCCACGTGACGCTGGCGTCCGGCACGAGCGTCAACTGCGCCGGCGTCACGGCCACCGGTTTCGCCGGATCCTCCGTGATCCCGGCGAGGATCCCGGGATCGGCCACCGCGTAGACGCGCAGCAGCACCTGGCCGTCCGCGGGGCCTGTCTCCAGGCTGTAGATGTGCAACCCCTGGATCCGGTCCGGTTCGTTGAGCGCAGATTCCTTCACAAGGAGCAGGCGCCCTTCGATCCCGGACACCGCAATGGGCGCGATCGCGAGATGGACGCGCTGGTGGGGCTGCGCCGCCTTCGTTTCTTTCGCTTCGTAGAACTGCTGGAAGTTGTCGAACTCGCCGGTGAGCCAGCGTTCCAGCAGCGCCAGGTCGCCACTGGCCGGGCCGGACGGCGCGGGCGCCTGGGCGGCAGCCAGCGCAGGGACGGCCATCAGCATCGCGAGGCACGGAACGATCGTCAACGCACGCGCACGCATGAGTCCTCCCCTGCTTCTTATTATCATATTGTCATAACAAAATGGTATCTTGACTCGTTCGCGCGCCGGCCGGCGCCGGCGGGGTTGTGGGGAATCCGGACGGGGGACCGCATGGCCGAAGCAATCTCGTACTTTCCCCAGGCGGGGCAGCAGAGCACCGGGGCCGTGCTTCAGATTGTCGCGGCGCGCGCCCGCGAGCTGGGCATCCGCCGGGTCCTCGTACCCTCGACAACGGGCGCGACGGCGCTGGCCGCCGCGGACGCGCTGGCGGGGCTGGACCTGGTGGTGATGACCCACGAGACCGGCTTCGCCAACGACGGCGAGCAGGAATTCCCGGTCGAGAGACGCCTGGCGCTCGAGGCCAGGGGGATCGCCGTCCACACGGTGACGCACGCCTTCGGCGGCCTGTCGCGCGCCATGCGCAGCAAGTTCAACACCCACGTCATCGGCGACATCGTCGCCAACACGCTGCGCATCTTCGGCCAGGGCATGAAAGTGGCCGTCGAGATCACCCTGATGGCGGCCGACTGCGGCGCCGTCCGCACCGACGAGACCGTGATCGCCACGGGAGGGTCCGACCATGGCCTCGACACGGCCATCGTCTGCCGGCCGGTCAACGCCCAGCGGTTCTTCGACCTGAAGGTGCAGGAGATCCTCTGCAAGCCGCACATGCAGGCGGACATGGGAGACCGCGATGCCTAGTCGTGACCCGCAGGGCGTGGGTGGCCGAGGCGCTTTCCATCTGCCCGCAGGGAGGACAGGCGAAGGTCACCCGAGGACAGATGGAAACGCCTCGGACAGGACCCGCGCCCGAGGACGCGGCGACACCGGATCGCGGTCTCCTGTTTAGAGGGAGCGCGCCATGTCGGTCGAATCGCGCATCGTCTACTTCGACAAGCCCGGCTGGCGCTGTACGGACGAAGTGCTGGCGATCTGCAGGCGGCGCGCGGACGAGCTGGGCATCCAGACGGCCGTCGTCCCGTCGGTCACGGGCTACACGGCCATCAAGGCGCTCGAGGTGCTGCAGGGCATGAAGCTGGTCGTGGTGACCGCCCACACCGGCTACGCGAAGGCGAACCTCCAGTCCTTTCCCGAGGCGCGGCGCCGCGAGCTCGTGGCGAGGGGCGTGCCCGTGCTCACCGCGCCTCACGTGTTCGGGGGCCTGTCCTATGCCATGCGCGACATGTACGGCACCGCCATGCTCGGCGTGGACATGGGCCACGCGCTGCGCACGCTCGGCCAGGGCATGAAGGTGGTCATCGAGTGCCCGATGGCCGCGATGGACGCGGGCCTGCTGACCCGGGGCGAGGAGATCATCTCGATGGGCGGCACGAACCGGGGCGTGGACACCGCGGTCACCCTCAGGCCGGTGCACGTCAGGGACTTCTTCGCGCTCCGGGTGAATGAGATCCTGTGCAAGCCGCGGTTCGACCCTGACGACCTGCCGCCGGCCGGCCGAAAATCATCATAATGTTATAACCAATCCCCTTGCATTGGTATTAGCATCATGACATTATGACCGGGCGCCCGGGCCGGCCTCCACGGGCGGACGCTTCCGCGGGGAGGGAGACGATGGCAGGAGACACGATGCCGGAAGGGCCGCTGGCAGGACTCCGCGTGCTCGAGGCCGCCACGCTCTTCGCCGGCCCGCTGGCCGCGACGATGATGGCGGACTTCGGCGCTGACGTCATCAAGATCGAGCACCCGAAGACCAGCGACCCGGTCCGCTACCATGGCTACCAGAAGGGCGGGTCGTCCCTCTGGTGGAAGATGATCGGCCGCAACAAGCGGACCATCACCCTGTACCTCGGCGCGCCGGACGGCCAGGCGCTCATGACGCAGCTCGTCGCCGGCGCCGACGTCCTCGTCGAGAGCTTCCGGCCCGGAACCCTCGAGCGCTGGAACCTCGGGCCCGACGTGCTGCACGCCATCAACCCGCGCCTCGTGATCACCCGCGTGACGGGCTTCGGCCAGTTCGGCCCGTATAGCGGCCGGCCCGGCTTCGGCACCCTGGCCGAGGCCATGAGCGGCTTCGCCGCCATGACCGGCGAGCCGGACGGCCCGCCCACGCTGCCGCCTTTCGGCCTGGCCGACGGCATCACGGCGCTGGCGACCGCGGCGGCCACGATGTTCGCCCTTCGGGCCCGCGAGCAGACGGGCCGCGGCCAGGTGGTGGACATGGCCATCATCGAGCCGATCCTCACGATCCTTGGCCCGCAGCCCCTCTGGTTCGACCAGTTCGGCATCGTTCAGGAGCGGCGGGGCAACCGGTCGGTGAACAATGCCCCGCGCAACACCTACCGCACGGCCGACGACCGCTGGGTGGCCATCTCCACCTCGGCGCAGAGCATCGCCGAGCGCGTGATGCAGCTGGTCGGCCACCCGGAGGTCATCGGTGAGCCGTGGTTCACGTCGGGTGCCGAGCGCGCGAAGCACGCCGACGAACTCGACGCGATGGTGGGCGGCTGGATCGCGACACGCCCGCTCGACGAGGTCATGCGCGAGTTCGAGGCGGCCGAGGCGGCCGTCGCGCCCATCTACGACATCCGCCACATCATGGCCGACCCGCAGTTCCAGGCCCTGAAGACCATCATCCCGGTGGAAGACCCGGAACTGGGCCCGATCAAGATGCAGAACGTCATGTTCCGGATGTCCGAGACGCCGGGGAGCATCAAGTGGACCGGCCGCAAGCCAGGCGCCGATAACGCGGACGTCTACGGCCGGATGCTCGGGCTCGACGAACCGCGCATGGCGGATCTGAAGGCCCGCGGGGTGATCTGATGACGGCTGGAGCGCACGGCGTCGTGTGCCGCTCGCACCTGTTCGCGCCGGGCAGCAACGAGCGCGTGCTCGGGAAGGTGTTCGATGCGGGTGCCGACGCCGTCGTCCTCGACCTCGAGGACGCGGTGGCGCCGGACGCCAAGATCGACGCCCGCCGGCTGGTCGCCGCGGCGCTGGCGACGCGGGTCCATCTGGCCTCGCCGCGCGTCGCCGTCCGGATCAATGGCGTCGACACCGCCCTGTGGCGCGACGATCTCGAGGCCGTCGTCCGGCCCGGGCTCCACCTCATCCGGGTTCCGAAGGCCGAGTCGGCGGACCAACTCCGCGCCGTGGATGAGGTGTTGACAAGGCTCGAAGCGGCGCGGCGCCTGCCCGCCGGCGCCATCGGACTGGTCGCCACCATCGAGACCGCCGCCGGCGTGATGGCGGCCGCCGACCTAGCCCGCGCGCCGCGCATCCAGGCGTTCACCTTCGGCGCGGCGGACTTCGTGCGCGACATCGGCGCCGACCCGGCCTCCGCCGACCTGGCCACCCTCTACGCCCGGCAGCATCTCGTGCTGGTCTCACGCGCGGCCCGCATCGAGCCGCCCGTCGCCCCGGTGTACACGCAGGTGAAGGACCTCGACGGGCTGCGCCGGACGACGGCCGAGGCCCGCGCGATCGGTTTCTTCGGCCGCTCGTGCATTCATCCGTCGCAGATCGCGGTCGTCAACGAGGCCTTCACGCCCGGGCCTGAGGAGGTCGCGGCCGCCCGGGCCGTGCTCGACGCCTGGAAGGATTCGCTGGCCCGCGGCATTGGGGCGTTCGCGCGGACCGACGGCCAGTTCGTCGACGAGGCCGTCGCCCGCCGCGCGCGCGCCGTGATCGCCCTTGCCGACGCCCTCGAGAAAGGACCCATCGATGGCTGAGTCCGCACCGCTGGACGCGCTCTGGGACCGGTTCGCCGGAGCCCGCATCTTCGATCTCGCCCAACCGCTCGAACATGGCATGCCCGTGTCGCCGAACCATCCCGGCTACAAGATGGCGCTGCAGCGGCGTCACGGAGACATGGTCCGTGCCGACGGCGGCTCGGCGTCGAACGAGATGATGCTCCTCGGCGGGCACACCGGGACGCACATCGACGCGCTCTGCCACGTCTCCCACCAGGGCAGGCTGTTCGGCGGCCACGACGCGTCGGCGGCGCAGGTGGGCGGCCGGTTCAAGGTGCTCGGGGTCGAGACGATTCCTTTGATGTTCTGCCGCGGCGTCGTTCTCGATATCGCCGGGTTGCACGGCGTGCCCGTGCTCGCGCCCGGCACGCCGATCACCGCACACGATCTGGAACGCGCGTGCGAGCGGCAGCGCGTCGAGGTCCGGGCCGGCGACGCGGTGCTCATCCGCTGCGGGTGGCCGGATCACTGGAAGGACCCCGAGACGTTCGTGGGACATCATCACGGGGTGCCCGGCCCCGACGAAAGCGCGGCCGCCTGGCTGTGCGACCGCAAGATCAGGGTGACGGGCGCCGAGACGATTGCCTACGAGTGCATCTACCCCGAACGCGGCCACGCGCTGCTGCCCGTGCATCGGATGCTGCTCGTCGAGCACGGCATCCACATCATCGAAGTGCTCAACCTGAGCGGGCTCGTGAAGGAAGGCATCCACGAGTTCCTCTTCGTCGTGACGCCGCTGAAAGTCGTCGGAGCGACCGGCGTGCCCGTCAGGCCCGTGGCGGTGGTGGGATGAGCGCGTCACCGGCGCCCACGCCCCTCCAGGCCCTGGCCGCGTTCTCGGCCGGAGTCACTTTCGATGCCCTGCCGCCGCTCGTGGTCGAGAGCTTCACGCATCGTGTGCTCGACACGCTGGGCATCTGCATCGCCGCAACCGCGCTCGACACGAGCGGCATGGCCACGCGCGTCGCCGCCGCCTGGGGCGGGCCCGGCGAGGCCACCGTCATCGGCCATTCCGATCGCCTGCCAGCCGGCGCCGCGGCGTTCGTCAACGGCGTGCTCGCGCACTCGCTCGACTACGACGACACGCATCTGCCGTCGGTCCTCCATCCGAGCGCGTCGATCGTGCCGGCGGCACTGGCGGTCGGCGAGGCGACCGGCGCGTCGAGCCGCGACGTCGTCGCCGCGGCCGCTGCGGGCTACGAGATCTGCATCCGGACCGGCATGGCCGGCTACGACCGCACGCTCGGCAACTCGGTGTTCTTCGAGCGCGGATGGCATGCCACCTCGATCTGCGGAACGCTCGCCTGCGCCGTGGTGGCCGCGAAGCTCTATGGCCTCGGGGCCGAAGGCATCGGCCACGCCCTCGGCATCGCCGCCTCGATGGGCTCCGGCATCATCGAGGGCAACCGTGCCGGCGGGTCGGTGAAGCGCATGCACTGCGGCTGGGCCGCGCACGCGGGCATCGTCGCCGCCCAGATGGCCGCCGCCGGGTTCACCGGCCCGGTGTCCGCGCTGGAGGGGCGCTTCGGGTTCTATCAGGCGTTTTGCGGCGGCGTGTTCGACGCCGGGGAGCTGACCGGCGGGCTCGGCGAAGAGTGGTGCCTGCCGGGCATCTTCTACAAGCCCTACCCGGCGAACCACTTCACGCACGCGGGCATCGATGCGGCCATCCGGTTGCGGCAGACGCTCTCGCTGGGCGACATCGTGGACATCGAGCTCGGCGTCCCGACGCCGACCGTGCGGACCATCGGCGAACCGGCTGCGCTGAAGGCGCGGCCGCAGTCCGGCTACCATGCCCAGTTCAGCGGGCCGTTCACCGTGGCGGCCGCCCTCATCGGTGGCGGCGGCCTCGGCCTTGCACTCGACGACTTCACCGACGAGCACGTGCGCGATGCGCGCTACCTCGACCTCGCGGCCAAGGTCCGGGTCGTCGGCCACGCTGACTGCGATGCCATCTTCCCCAACCAGTTTCCCGCGGTCCTGACGATTCGCACCTCTGACGGCCGCGCCCACGAAGCGCGAGTGATGGTGAATCGGGGCGGGCCGCAGAATCCTTTGAGCGTCCAGGAATTGACGGTCAAGTTCATGTCGAACGCGACGCGGGCGATGGACGCTGTCGAGGCGCGCGCCACGGCAGAGGCGATCGTCAACATGGCGGAGCGCCCGCTGAAGAGCGTGCTCCTGCGAACGGCGGAGATCGGGGCACAGGCCGTAAGATGAAGCGGCCGGCGATGGACGCCGGCTTCCATCGGAGGCGATACCGTGGCAAAACAACGGGCCGAATCAGCGGCGGCGGGGCGGACCGCGGCACCTGCGTTCGTGGACCGCAGCGTGCCGCTCTACTACCAGTTGGCCAACCTGCTGACCGAGAAGATCATCTCGCGCGAGCTGCTCACCGGCGACCGGCTGCCGACCGAGGTGGAACTGGTCGAGCAGTACGGCATCAGCCGGATCACGGTGCGGCAGGCGCTCAGGCTGCTCGAAGAAGAGGGCCTGATCCGGCGCGAAGTGGGCCGAGGCACGTTCGTCACCGACTACCGGCCGTTCATCGGGGGCCTGAAAGTCGAAGGCTCGCTCGAGGACGTCATCTCGCTCGGTCAGAACCCCGTGAAGGTGCTCTCCGTGCAGACGGTCAAAGCGGGGCCGGACGACGCCGAGAAGATGGGCATCCACCCGGGCGACCCGATCGTCCGGGCGACGCGCATCCGGCTCTACCACGACCAGCCGTACAGCTACATCGTCAACGACCTGCCGGCGGAGATCGGCAGGCGGTTCTCCAAGAATGACTGGCAGGGCGTGGTCCTGAAGACCATCGAGGAGAAGCTCAAGATCCCGCTCCGCGACGCGGAGCAGACGGTGCGGGCGTCGCTCGCCGACGGGACTCTGGCGCGCATGCTGGAGACGAAGATCGGCGCTCCCCTGCTGGCGGTCGAGCGCGTCGTGCGGACCGACCACGGGCGCGTCGTCGAGCGCGTCCGGATCCACTATCGCAGCGACATCTACGCGATGAAGGTCCACCTGAGCCGCGGTGACCACCCCGAACGCCAGTGGGCTTTTGCGAGCAGGAAGAAACCCAGATAAGGGAGGCGTGGGATGAGCCGATACGACCTCGTGATTCTGAACGGAACCGCCGTGCTGCCAGGGTTGGGCCCGGCGCGGATGGACATCGGCGTCAAGGACGGCGCGATTGCCGCGATCGCGGGCAGCCTCTCCGCGGCCGACGGCGCCGACGTGATCGACGCGCGCGGCCGGCACGTGCTGCCCGGGGCCGTCGATTCCCACAGCCACATCGGCATCTACCGCCCGTTCAGCGCCGACGCCCTCTCGGAGTCGACCTCCGCCGTGGCGGGCGGCACGACGACGATGATCAGCTACTTCCGGACCGGCTCGCACTACCTCAACAAGAGCGGGCCGTATCGGGAGATCTTCCCCGAGGTGATGAAGCTCTCGGCGGGCCAGTTTCGCTGCGACTACTCGTACCACGTCGCGCCCATGACCAACGCCCACCTCGACGAGATGGAGTGGCTCGTCGATCAGGGCGTCGGTTCGTTCAAGCTCTACATGTTCTACAAGTCGCTGACCCTGTCCTCGGATTCCACCAAGGGCAGGGAATACACGATGTCCGATGACTACGACCTCGGCTATCTCTACGAGATCATGGAGCGGGCGGCCGCGCTCTCAAGAGCGCGCGGGAAGCGGATCTCCCTCAGCCTTCACTGCGAGAACCCCGAACTCATCCGCACGTTCATCGCCAGGATCAAGGCCCAGGGCCTGACGGGCCTCGAGGCCTACAGCCACGCCAGGCCGACCCTCAGCGAGGAGCTGGCGATCGAAGAGGCCGTTGTCCTGTCCCACGCGGCCGGCTGCCCCATCAACCTGCTGCACCTCTCGAGCGGCGCCGCGGTGACCAAGGGCATCGAGGTCAAGCGCCGGTACCCGGACGACGACATCCTGCTCGAAGCGACGCTCCACCACCTGATGCTGAACTGGAACAACTCGGGCGGGTACACGGCCAAGGTCAACCCGCCGATTCGCACGCCGCGGGACCAGGAGGTGCTCTGGGCCGCCGTGAAGAACGGCGACATCGCCACGGTCGTCAGCGACCACGCGTGCCTGACGAAGGACAAGAAGGAAGGCGACTTCTGGGCGGCCTGGCCAGGGTTCGGCGGCACCGGCTTCCTGTATCCGGCGCTGCTCTCCGAGGGCGTGCTCAAGCGCGGCCTGACGCTGGCGCGCGCCGTGGACCTGGTGTCGGCCAACCCGGCGCGCCACTTCGGCCTGTATCCGAAGAAGGGCGCCATCGCCATCGGCAGCGACGCCGACTTCTCGATTGTGGACCTCGAGGCGCAGAGAACGGTGACCGTCGAAGGCCTGCACTCGGCCCAGGACTTCACGCCGTTCGAAGGCATGAAGCTCAGCGGCTGGCCGGTGGTGACGCTGCTGCGCGGGCAGGTCGTCTTCAAGGACGGCCAGCCGCAGGGCCAGCCCCTGGGCGGGTTCCTGCGGCGGAGCTAGCCGGGACGGGACGCCGATGAAGCGCTACTTTTACGGCTGGGTCATCGCGGGCTGCGCGTTCTTCACGCTCCTCGTGACGAACGGCCTCACGTTCGCGGGCATCACCGTCTTCGACGAGTCGATGCTGCGCGAGTTCGGCTGGAGCCGCGGCACGCTCAAGTTCCGCGACCTGCTGACGATGGGGCTCGCCGGCCTGCTGTCGCCGCTGGCCGGCGCCATCGCCGACAAGTACGGGGTGAAGCGGCTCATGGCCTTCGGCGCGGCGACGCTTGTCGCGGCGCTCCTGCTGTACGGCCAGGTTGGATCCGCCCTCCAGATGTACCTCGTGCACGTCATGTTCGCCGTCGTGCTCGCGAGTTGCGGGATCGTGATGGCGGTGATCCTCGTGTCGCGGTGGTTCGTGGCCAAGCGCGGCACGGCCACCGGCATCGCGATGGTCGGGACCAGCATGGGCGGCGCGCTGTTTCCCGCCCTGGGCGGCATGCTCGTCGGGCCGTTCGGATGGCGCTCCAGCCTCATGGTCTACGCCATCTTCCCGGCCGTGCTGCTGGCGGTGATTCTGCTCCTGGTCCGCGAGCGGCCCGGCGACATGGGCTTGAAACCGCTCGGCGCGGACGGCCCGGCACGCCCGGGTGCACCACCCGCCGGACT
This sequence comes from Vicinamibacterales bacterium, assembly GCA_025456345.1. Classification (GTDB taxonomy): domain Bacteria; phylum Acidobacteriota; class Vicinamibacteria; order Vicinamibacterales; family JAKQTR01; genus JAKQTR01. The sequence goes on from JALOKU010000012.1 coordinate 28,097, forward strand.
CGACTACCGGGACGCGATCCGCACACGGACGTTCTGGCTGATCGCGGCGGCGGGTTCGATGACCTTCTACGCGATCCTCGGGATCTCGAGCCACGTGTTCCTCTACCTGCGAGGCCAGGGATTCGACGTCCAGACCGCGGCGCGAGGACTCTCCTGGATGTTCCTGATGGGCCTGACGGGGAAGTTCCTGTTCGGCTACCTGGCGGATCTCTTCGACCACAAACGCGTGCTGCTCGTGAATCTGGGCCTCATGTTCGCCGGCAGCCTCGCCCTCGCGTCGATGAACACCGATCTGTTCTGGCCCTTCGTCATCCTCTTCGGCCTTGGCTGGGGCGGCATCTACACGCTGCTCCAGCTGCTGACGATGGACGCGTTCGGGTTGAAGGCGGCCGGCCGCGTGCTCGGCACCCGCACCGTCGTCGATGCCCTCGGCGGCGGCCTGGGCCCGTGGGTGACGGGCTGGCTCTTCGATCGGACCGGCAGCTACCAGGTGCCCTTTCTGCTGGTGAGCGGCCTGATTCTGCTGACGCTGCTCATCTCGACCATCTTGAGGATCCATCCGCCCGCCTCCGAGCCGGCGGGCACGCGAGTCTAGACGACACCGTTTCCGGGAAGGGGAATGAGCATGGCGACCAATCTGAGGGGTGTGCGCAGGGGCTACGCGGACATCGGGGGCGGCCAGCAGATGTACTACGAGACGATGGGCTCGGGCTACCCGCTGATCCTGCTGCACCAGTCGTGGTGGAACAGTTTCGAGTTCGAGCACGTGATCCCGCTGCTCGCGCAGAAGTACGCCGTGTACGCCTTCGACACGCTGGGGTTCGGCTTCTCGCCCGCGGCGCCCGAGTGGTGGGAGTTCGCGGACTTCACCGACTCGGTCGTTCGGGCGATGGACGCGCTCGGCATCACGAAGGCCCACTTCGGAGGCATGCACACCGGCGCCTTGCTGATGGCCGACCTCGACGCGCGGCACAAGGAGCGATGCGACGCGATGTGTTACGGCGGCCTCGCGATCTACGACGAGGCGCTGCGCAAGAAGAAGTACTCGTTCCGGCGGATGATCGGCCAGAACCAGGCGCCCTACGTGAAGGTGCTGCAGCCCGGGGACGTCATCGGCCACGAGGGGGCCCTCCTGCAGCGCAAGGCGGACGGCTCCCACATGATCGAGTACTGGATGGAGCAGGTCCGGGAGAACCCCGACTCGAAGCTCGAGTACATCCAGCGCGCGGCGATGGCGAACCTGCTGCACTACGACAAGGGCGGCGCCGACGGGCTCACGGTGCTCCTCGGCTTCGACCTGAAGCGGGCGCTGAAGTTCTGCACGCGGCCCTGCCTGCACCTCATCGGCAGCCGGGACGTCGTCAAGAAGCCGATCTTCGAGACGATCGTCCAGGCCGCCGGCTACATGAAGTCGAAGGTGAAGCGGTTCAAGGTGATCTACGGCGCGGGCATCATGGGCTGGCTCGACTACCCGCAGGAGTACGCCCAGGCGTGCCTCGAGTTCCTGGCCGATCCGGAGGCGTACGTCGGCACGACGGGCCACGAGCTCGATCTCGCCATGAAGGAGTACCTGCTCATGGTACCGGGGGAGGCCGAGTTCACGGACTACAACCGGTACCCGGACTCGAAGCCCGTGGCGAAGGCGCGCAAGCGGTAACGAGGGCCGTATGGACTGGAAAACGATCTACCAGAGCCGGCGATGCTCCCTGGATGAGGCGGTCGGCCACGTCAAGCCAGGCGACCGGGTGATTCTCGGCTCCGCCTGCGGCACGCCGGAGGACCTGATCGACGCCCTGTTGAAGCGCACCGACGAGCTCCACGACGTCGAACTGGTGGCGTTCGTCTCGACCGGCAAGAGCGCGTACGCGCAGCCCCAGTACGCGAAGGCGTTCCGCCACAACGGCTTCTTCGTCGCGCCGAGCACGCGCAAGGCGATCGACGAGGACCGGGCGGACTTCTCGGCGAGCAACTTCGGAACGTTCCCGCTGCTGGTGTCGGGCGACGAGCTCCCCTGCGACGTGGCCATGATCACGGTGACACCCCCCGACAAGGTGGGCAACTGCAGCCTGGGCATCTCGGTGAGCTACGACTTCTCGGCGGCCAGGGCGGCGAAGAAGGTCATCGCCGAGGTGAACCCGAACATGCCTTTCACGCTGGGCTATTCCAGCCTGCACGTGTCGGAGATCGATCACTTCGTCTGGACCGAGCGGCCGATCGTCACGGCTCCCCGGCCGGAGCTGAACGACGCCGAGCGGAAGATCGGCGGCTACTGCGCCAGCCTGATCAAGGACGGCGACTGCCTGCAGCTCGGCTACGGCGCCCTGCCGGAAGCCGTCCTGGGCTTCATGGAGGACAAGCACGACCTCGGCATCCACTCCGAGATGATCTCGGATGGCGTGATGCAGCTCGTGGAGAAGGGCGTCATCACCTGCGCCCGCAAGAACTTCAAGAACCGGAAGATCGTGATCACCTTCGCGATCGGGAGCCGGGAGTTCTACGACTGGATCCACCTGAACTCGATGGTCGAGATGCACCCGGTCGAGTACATCAACGACCCCGCCGTCATCGGCCTGAACGACAACATGGTGTCGATCAACTCGGCGCTGTGCGTCGACCTGCTGGGCCAGGCCGCGGCCGACATGATGGGCGCGCGGCAGTATTCGGGCGTCGGCGGGCAGGTGGAGTTCGTCCGGGGCTGCCGCGTGTCGAAGGGCGGGCGCAGCATCATCGCCCTGGCCGCCGCTTCGTCAGACGGGAAGATCTCACGCATCGTGCCGGCGCTGGCGCAGGGCCAGGCCGTCACCACCTCCCGCAACGACATCGACTACGTCATCACCGACTACGGGATCGCGCACCTGCGGGGACGGACGGTCAAGGACCGGGCGCGGATGCTGGTGGAAATCGCCGCGCCGCAGTTCCGCGACTGGCTGCTCGAGGAGTTCACGCGCATCTACGCTCGCGATTGCCGGAAGTGAGGCTGACATGAGCCTGCCGCCGTTCGAATACCTGGCCCCGGGGTCCACCGCCGAGCTGGCGGGGCTGCTCGCCGCGCACCGCGAGCGGTGCCGCATCCTCGCCGGCGGCACCGACCTCGTCAACTGGATGGCCGAAAAGATCTACCGGCCCGACTACGTCATCGACCTGCGCAAGCTCCCGCTCGCGGCCATCACGTACGAGAAGGGCCGCGGGCTGACGATCGGCGCGGCGGCCACGATCGAGTCTCTCGAGCGGTCGCCCGTCATCCGCGAGTTCTACTACGCCCTCGTCCAGGCCGCGGGCCAGATCGGGTCGCCGCAGATCCGCGCGATGGCCACCATCGGCGGCAACTGCTGCAACGCCTCGCCGTGCGCCGACATGCCGCCGCCCCTCATCACCCTGGAGGCGCGGGTTGCCTTGACCAGCGCCCGGGGCTCGCGCGAGGTGCCGCTCGAGGAGTTCATCACGGGGAACCGCCAGACCGCCATCGCGCCGGACGAGTTCCTGGAATGCGTGCGCGTCCCCGACCCGTGGCCGCACTCGGCGTGCCGTTATTCCCCGTTCGGCCTGCGCGCGGCCCAGGAAATCGACATCGCCAGCGTCGCCGTGAACGTGGCTCTCGACCCGGCGACCGGCCTGTTCGCAAAGGCCCGCATCGCGATGGGGGCCGTGGCGCCGTTCGCCATGCGCGCCCTGAAGGCCGAAGCCTCGCTGGTCGGGAACGCGCCGAGCGGCGAGACGATCGACCAGGCGGCGCTCGTGTGCAGCCGGGAATGCCGGCCGATCGACGATCTTCGGGCGTCGGCCTCGTACCGGCGGCACATCGTCGGCGTGCTCGCGCGGCGCATGCTGCGGGACGCGGTCGCGGCCATCACCAGCTGAGCAGGACGGGGAATTGCCATGAAACGCGTCATTGAGCTCACGATCAACGGCAGCGCCTACGACGTCGTGATCAGCCCGCAGGACCTGCTGATCGACGTGCTGCGGCAGAAGCTGGATCTCACTGGCACGAAGAAGGGATGCGGCCAGGGCGACTGCGGCACCTGCACGGTGCTCATCGACGGCCGCCGCGCGCTGGCATGCCTTACGCTCGCCATCGCCTGCGAGGGGCGCCAGATCCTGACGATCGAGGGCATGGAGAAGCACGGCGTGCTGCACCCCATCCAGCAGGCCTTCATCGACAAGGGCGCCATCCAGTGCGGCTACTGCACGCCGGGCATGGTCCTGTCGGCGAAGGCGCTGCTCGACGAGCACCCGGCGCCGACCGAGCACGAGATCAAGCTCGGCATCTCGGGGAATCTCTGCCGGTGCACGGGCTACGTCAAGATCGTCGAAGCCGTGCGCGACGCGGCCGCGCGTCTCCAGGCGGCGGCGGATTGCGGGAAGGGGGCCTAGCCATGTCGGGAAACGGCCGGCAGTTCAACGTCGTCGGCAAGAGCGTCCCCCGGGTGGAGGGGGCGGACAAGGTGCGCGGAAAGGCCGTGTTCACCGACGACATGAGACTCCCCGGGATGGTCCACGGCAAGCTGAAGCACGCCACGGTGGCCCACGGCCGCATCGTCAGCATCGACGTCGAACGGGCGCGGCAGGTGCCGGGCGTCCTCGCCGTCATCACCGGCGAGGAGTGCGCGAAGCCCTACTCGGTGAACAACTACAAGCCGTCGGAATGGCCGCTCGCAAAAGGGAAGGTCGTCTACTGCGGCGAGGCGGTCGCCGCCGTAGCGGCCATGGACGAAGCCGCGGCCGAACGCGCCGTCGAGCTCATCGACGTCCAGTACGAAGAACTGCCCGTCCTGCTCGACCCGCGCGAGGCGCTCAGTCGGGACGACGCGCGCATCCACGACTGGGCGGAGCACAACATCGGCTACGAGGGCGTCCAGCAGTTCGGCGACGTCGACGACACGCTCGAGAAGTCCCCGCACGTGGTCGAGAACAGCTTCTACTCGTCCTACACGCACTGCGGCTTCCTCGAGCCCCAATCGACGCTGGCCGACTACAACACGGGCACGGGCCTGCTGACCGTCTACACGTGCAACCAGCTGCCGCACTACCTGCAGCAGACGATCGCCCGCACGCTGGACCAGCGGATGGAGAAGATCCGCGTGGTCATCCCGACGGTGGGCGGCGCGTTCGGGGGCAAGACCGAGGCCACGCCGTCCTGCCTGGTGGCGTGCATGCTGAGCCGCCAGCTCGGCCGGCCGGTGAAGATCACCTACACGCGCGAGGAGGTCTTCCACCAGAACAAGGGCCGCCACCCGGCGCACATGACGATGAAGATGGGCTTCGACAACGAGGGCCGCATCACGGCGCTCGACTTCGACTGCCTGCTCGACGGCGGCGGCCACAGCAGCTGGGGATTCGTGGTGATGTGGTTCATCGCCGCGCTGACGCACCTGCCGTACAAGCTGCCGGTGGTCCGCTACAAGGGGAAACGCGTCTATACGAACAAGCCCACGCCCGGCGCGCAGCGCTGCCTCGGCGGCGTGCAGGTGCGCATGGCGTTCGAGAGCATGCTCGACATGGGCGCCGCGAAGGTCGGCGTCAACCCCTACGACATCCGCATGATCAACGCGGTCGAGGCCGGTTACAAGGGGCCGACGGTCATCGAGGTCCGGCACGCCGAGTTCAAGAAGTGCCTCGAGTCGGTCGCCAGCCGGTCGGGCTTCGTCGAGAAGTACGGCAAGCTGCCGTACGGCCGCGGGATCGGCATGGCCGGCGGCCACTACAGCACCGGCGGCGCGTTCCTGCTGTACCCGAGCTTCCGGCCGCACTCCACCGCGCAGCTGCGTGTGGACACCGAGGCCGGCGTCACGCTGTACATCGGCGCGACGGCCATCGGGCAAGGCGCCATGACGGTGCTCTGCCAGATGGTGGCCGAGGAGCTGGGCGTCGACTACCGCGAGGTGCACCTCGTCTGCCAGGACACGATGCTGGCGCCGATGGACAACGGCACCTACGACAGCCGGCTCACGTACGGGTCCGGCCACGCGATCAAGAACGCCGCCGCGGACATCAAGGCCAAGCTCTTCGACGTGGCCGCCATCATGGTGGGCGCCGGCAAGGACCATCTCGAGTGCGTGAACGGCGAGATCCGCTCGATCTATGAACCGAACCGGAAGGTGGCGTTCAAGAAGGCCGTCTACCAGTACTTGAGTTCGGTCGGGCCCCTCTTCGGCACCGGGGAATACACACCGCCGCAGCCGAAGGGCGACTACGACGGCAAGCTGATCGGGCCGTCGCCGGCCTTCGGCTTTACCGCGCAGGCCGCCGAGGTCGAGGTCGATCTCGAAACGGGGCAGATCAAGGTCGTGGGGTACTGGGAGGCGGGCGACTGCGGCAAGGCCATCAACCCGATGTCGGTCGAGGGCCAGGTGGAAGGCGCGATCTCCATGGGCCTCGGCGCCACGTTCTTCGAGGAGATGGTGGTCGACGCGAACGGGAGGATGCTGAACCCCAACTTCCACGACTACAAGATGCCGACGGCGCTCGACATGCCGGAGCTGCAGACGGAAATCGTCGCGAGCTACGACCCGACGTCGGCGTACGGGAACAAGGAGGTGGGAGAGGGGCCGGTCGGACCCGTCATCCCGGCCATCCTGAACGCCGTGTACGACGCGATCGGCATCCGCTTCACCGAGGTGCCGTTGAAACCCGAGAAGGTGCTCTGGGCCCTCGGCACGATCGAGGCCCCGGCCGAGCGGCGCCTGCACGTGAGCAGCGAATCGACGTACTGCGCGCGCCGGGGATGCGCGCCCGACGGTTCGTCTCTCCAGGAGCCATAGCGATGCTGTACGACATTGCACTCTGGGCGGCCCTGATCCTGCTGGGCATCGGCGTCATCCACCGGATCGACGCGTGGTTCCTGCAGGATGTCGGCCTGACGGACCGGAACGTGACCGCCGGCCAGCGTGTTGGGGCGGGGCTCAAGGGCCTGCTGGCGGCCGTCTTCAGCGGGCGGATCCTCAGCGTGCTGAAGGTGCTCGTCGTGGACGTGCTCTTCCAGGCCCGGATCCTGCGCGACCGGAAGGACCCGCTGGCCTATTCGATGCACCTGCTGATCTTCTGGGGGTTCCTGGTCCTCCTGCTGTTCCACGCTCTCGGCAGCATCTTCGGCGGGTGGATCAGTTCGTCGGGGTACGTGTCGACGCTGAACCCGTTCATGTTCATGACAGATCTGTTCGGCCTGATGCTCGCGGCGGGGCTCCTGCTGGCGGTTGTGAGGCGCGTCGTGAGGAGGGCGGAGATCCCGACAACCAGGGGGGATGCCGCGATCCTCGCGATCCTGATTCTGATTGCCGTCAGCGGCTTCTTCCTCAAGAGCGTCAAGATCACGTCGGACGGCGTCTTCACGGCGATGGTGAAGCAGTACGCCGGCGATGGGCTGTCTGCGGGCGAGGTGACCGCGCTCAGGACGTTCTGGGCGTCCGACCACGGCCTCGTTCCAGCCGGGCCGGTGCCCTCGCACGACGCGGCGGTGATCGCGCAGGGCAGAGTGGTACACGAGGCCGTGTGCCAGTCCTGCCACGCCCACCCCTCGTCGGCGTTCGTGTCCTACCCGCTGTCGCGGGCGCTCGCGCCGGTGGCAGCCGGCCTCGACCGGGCGGGCGCGGTGAACGGCCTCTGGTGGGTGCACGTGCTGGCGTGCGTCATCGGGCTCGGCTACTTCGCCTTCGGCAAGATGTTCCACGTGGTGAGTACGCCTGTGAGCCTGTTCGTGGCCGAGGTCGCGGGCAAGGAGCAGTCGCCGGCCGTGGCGGCGACGCGGCAGGCGATCGAGCTCGACGGCTGCAGCCACGGAGGGGCGTGCCACGACACCTGCCCCGTGAAGACCCGCCGGCTGGGCCGGATTGGCGACGAGGCCCCATACGAGCCCATGCTTGCCTACGTCGGCGAGAAGAATGCGGGCGACCTGGGCAGCCGGCCCGTGAGCGGATAGGACCGGCGATCGGGAACCGGCGGGGTCACTGGGGGACGCGCACATCGCTTCGGAGAGACGAAGATGCTGGCAGATCGAGAGAAGGTCATCCCTGGACAGGACGTGTGGGTGCCGACTGTCTGCGCCGGCTGCTACAACTGTTGCGGCATCCTCGTGCACCGGGTGGACGGCAGGATCGTCGAGATCAAGGGTGACGCGGACGCCGCGAACTCGAAGGGGTACATCTGCGCCAAGGGCATCGTGCGCGCCCTGGACGTGCACCACCCGGGCCGCGTGAAGAAGCCGCTCAAGCGGACCAACCCCGAGAAGGGCATCGGCGTCGACCCGGGCTGGAAGGAGATCACCTGGGACGAGGCCATGGAGATCTGCGTCGAGGCCTTGAAGAAGGTGCGCGCGAAGGACCCGCGCGGCCTCATCCTGTCGCACTTCGACATTGCCGGCTACCGGCTGAGCGGGGCGTTCGGCCGGGCGTTCGGGACGGTCAACATGCACTGGAACCGCGCCGACTACTGCGGCTCGGCGTCGCACCCCGCGTGGCTCATCACCAACGGCACGCTGAACTCCGAGGTGGACTTCCCCAACTGCAAGTACGTCGTGCTCTGGGGAACACAACTCGGCCACATGGTGAACACGATCTCGCTCACGGCAAGTTCGGAGCTGTCGGAGGGCCGGCGGCACGGGCACAAGCTCGTGGTGGTGGACCCGTTCTGCTCGAATGCCGCCTCGAAGGCCGACGAATGGCTGCCGGTGAAACCCGGCACCGACGGCGCGCTCGCGCTCGCCATGCTGCACGTGCTGGTGAACGAGCTCGGGATCTACGACGTGCCCTTCCTGAAGAGCCAGACCAACGGGCCGTACCTGGTGAAGGCCGACGGCCATTACCTGCGCGACGAGGCAACCAAGAAGCCGCTCATCTGGGACGCGAAGAACGCGAGGGCGAAGACCTTCGACGCCGCCGATCTGGCCGACCCCGCGATCGAAGGCTCGTTCACCGTGGCGGGCGTGAGCGTCAAGCCGTCCTTCCAGGTCGTCAAGGACCACCTGGCCAAGGTCGATGTCGACGACATGTCGCGGGTCTGCACGATTCCCGTCGAGCAGATCCGCCGGGTCACCCGCGACTTCGCAGAGGCAGCCACGATCGGCGCCACCATCGAGATCGACGGGCACACGCTGCCGCTCCGGCCGGTGGGCATCGACTACAAGCGGGGGATGGCCGCTCACAAGGGCGGCATGAACAGCTGTTTCGCCATTCACATGCTGAACCTGCTCGTCGGGGCCGTGGATGTCCCGGGCGGGCAGCGCGGCGTCAACCCGATCGGCCCGTACTGGTCGGCCGGCATGTCGAGCGACGGCCTCATCATCCCGTCGGACTTCATCGCCAAGTACAACAAGCCGTATCCCGGCCGGAAGGCCTCGATCCCGCAGACGCTCGACCTCCAGGAACTCTTCCCGGTGGCGCTCTTTACGCGCGGGCTCTATCCGCTCGGGATCGACGAGCCGGAGAAGTACGGCATTCCGTACAGGGCCGAGGCGATGATCCACGGCCGCACGAACCACATGATGAACAGCCATGACCCGGTGTCCATGGCCGAGACGTTGAAGACACTGACGTTCCAGCTTTCCATCGTCCAGTTCATCGACGAGACCGCCGAGTTCGCGGACGTCATCCTGCCCGACGCTCACGATCTCGAGCGGTGGGACATGTTCCCGGCGAACGACCCGTACGCCTTCATTGCGCCCGGGCCCGGCGAGTGGTACTTCCTGTTCCGGCAGCCGGTTGCCGAGCCGCCGGGCGACGCGAAGCCGTGGACCGAGATCTACATGGAACTGGCCGATCGGCTCGGCATCCTCCAGGATGTCTACCGCATCGGCAATGACGCGTGGAACCTCGGCGAAGCCTACAAGATAGACCCGGCGAAGGCGTACTCGCTTCGCGACATCGCCGAGCGCCAGGCGAAGACGATCTTCGGCGACCACTTCCGGCTCGATGCCGTGACGACGACATCGGCGTCCGTCCTGCGCAGGAAGACCATCCAGGAGTCCTACCCGCGGATGTTCCTGCCGTCGCGGGTGCCCATCTACCTCGAGTACCTGCTCGATCACCGGACCGACGTCCAGGCGGTGCTCGACACGCTGGGCTTCGACTGGGACCTGTCCACGTACAGCCCGGTGCCGAACTGGATTCCGTGCGAGGCCCACTCGCATCCCGGCGACTACGACCTCATCGCCACCAACAACAAGGTGCCGACGCACCAGTTCTCCACGACCACGGAGAACATGTGGATCGACGAGGTTGCGCGGGCGAACCCCTACACCTATTCGGTGATGATGCACACGTCAGCCGCCCGGCGCCGCGGCCTGAAGACCAACGACCTCGTGGCGGTCGAGTCCAAGTACGGCAGGTACGTCGGCCGGCTGCGGGTGACCGAACTGGTGCATCCGGAGGCGGTGAACTGTTCGGGCAGCTTCGGCCACTGGGCGACGGGCCTCCCGGTGTCGCGCACGAAGGGCGTCATGCACAATGCCCTGCTTCCCAAGCCGACCCTCGATCGCATCGACACGCTGAGCGGCCAGATCGACCAGTGCGTGGCCGTCAAGGTCTACAAGGTAGAGGACTGATCGCCATGGCCAGATACGGAATGGTCGTCGACCTGAAGCGGTGCGTCGGCTGCAATGCGTGCGTGGTGGCGTGCAAGTCCGAGCACAACACGCCGAACAGCGTGCTGTTCACCACGGTGCTCGAGAAGGAGATGGGCACGTTTCCGCAGTGCAACCGGGTCTTCGTCCCTGTGCTCTGCAACCACTGCGACGTGCCGGTCTGCGCCCAGGTGTGTCCGACAAAAGCCACGCACAAGCGGCCCGACGGCATCGTGTTCATCGAGTACGCGAAGTGCATCGGCTGCTGCGCGTGCATCGAGCACTGCCCCTACCACGTCCGGACGCTCGTGCAGGACCCCCGCATGCTCTACCCCGACGGCACCACGGCATTCGAGAAGCCCGTGGCCCAGCAGATCCTGAACAAGGTGGCCACGAAGTGCGACCTCTGCTACCACCGCGTCGAAACGGGCCAGCGGCCGGCGTGCGTGGAGGTCTGCCCGACGAAGGCCCGCGTCTTCGGAGACCTGGCCGACCCCTCGTCCGAGGCGAACAGACTGGTGAAGGACCACGGCGGCTGGCAGATGCTGCCCGAGAAACAGACTCAGCCCTGCGTGTTCTACATCGGCTGAGAGCGGAGCGGAGCCCACGACGATGTCCAGAATAACCAGGCGGGACTTCCTTACCCGGACAGCCGCGACCCTCGCGGGAGCAGGCCTCGCCGGCCCGGCCACGCTGGCTGCGGGCCAGGGCGCGACCCGCAGCCGCGCCGACGTCATCGTCGTCGGGGCGGGCCTGGCCGGGCTGGCCGCCGCGATTACGGCGGCTGACGAAGGCGCCAGCGTGCTGGTCGTCGACAAGCACTACAGGATTGGCGGATCGGCCATGGGTGCCGGCGGCAGCTTCAGCGCCGCGGGTTCGAGGCTCCAGCGGGAAAAGAAGATCGAGGACTCGCCGGAGCGCCACCTCCAGGACGCCAACCGGATCGGCAAGGGGAAAGCGGATCCCGGTTTGCTGCGGCTGTACACGGAGCAGGCGGCGCCCACGCAGGAGTGGCTCGAGTCGCTCGGCATCGAGTTCGACGCGAAGGGCCCGCGCCTGGCGCCGGAGCACGAGCTGTACACGACGGCGCGCACCTGCGACGCGAAGGGTGGCGGGCCGGGGTACATCATGGCGCTGGGGAAACAGCTGGATCAGCGCATCGCCTCCGGGAAGGTCACGCTGATGGCCGAGACCGAGGCGCGGCGGCTCGTGACGCGCGGCGGCGGGGTGGCCGGCGTGGCGGTCGCAGACGACTCGGGCCGGGAGCGCGTCCTCTCCGGCAAGACGGTGATTCTCGCGTGCGGCGGATACGGCTCGAACGCCGCAATGGTGAAGCGCTACAACCCCTCGCTGGCCAGCGCGTTGCGCATCACGTCGAAGTACGCCACGGGCGACGGCCTCCGCATGGCCGAGGCGGCCGGCGCAGCGCTGGTCAACATGGACTTGCTGCCGCCGTACTTCGCGGGCGTCGAGAACCCGCCGGGATCCCGCCGCACACTGATGATCAGCCTCATCAGCGGCATCGTGCCGAACTTCAAGGGCGACGTCTGGGTGAGCAAGCTCGGCACGCGGTTCATGAACGAGGACTCGCTGAGCCCCGACGAGCGTGAGCGCGCGCTGCGAACGATCCCCGACGCCGCGGTGTTCGCGATTTTCGATGACGCCCAGCTGAAGGCGAACAAGCCGCCGCTGTTCGCGTTCGACGAGCACCTGAAGGCCGGCAAGACGATCAAGCGCGCCAATGCGATGGGCGATCTCGCCCTCGAGATCGGTGTGCCGGCCGGACAGCTGGCCAAAACGATCGACACCTACAACCGGTTCGTCGACGCCGGCCGGGACCCGGACTTCGGCCGCAAGGACCTCGTCCGGATCCAGGTGCCGCCGTTCTACGCGATCGTCGCCTCGGGCGTGATCTTCATGACGATGGGCGGCGTGAAGACGAACGCGCGGCTGCAGGCCCTCGGGGCGGGCGATACGGTCATCCCCGGCCTCTATGCGGCCGGGGAGGTGCAAGGGGCCGCGCAGTGGATGGGCGACGGCCTGATGAGCGGCGCGGGCAACGGCGCGGCGCTGGTGTTCGGCCGGCAGGCCGCGAAGGATGCGGTGCAGGCCGTCCGCGGCGGGCAACGCTGAGGGAGTGGCGGCGATGTCGAAGAAAAGCTCAGTGGTGTGGCTCCTGGCGGCCGCGGTCTTGCTGGGCGGCGGCGCGGCGGCCAGCGGCGGCAAACCGGCGCACCTGACGAAGAAGCACTCGGGCTGGCGGCAGACGCAGTGCGAGTCGTGCCACGACGCCGCGAGCATGACGAAGAAACACGCCGACGCCGCCTCGCTGCGGGCGCCCGACTGCGGGCGCTGCCACGGCTACAACGGCGCGCCGCACGAGGCGCACGCGGTGGCGATCAACCCGTGCGCGAGCTGTCACGCGACGGTCGGCCACCTGAAGGCGTTCAAGGTGCCGGACGACTGCATGTCGTGCCACGTGCATCCGGAGAGCCCGCAGGGACGCTAGGGGCATGGGGCATGGGACATGGGGCATGGGGCGCTGGGTTGCCGTTCCTGCGTCTGCTCCTGGTGCCTACTGGCTCCTGGCTACTGACACGGTGAGAGGCCAATGGACTTCGAACTGAACGACACGCAGCGGATGTTCCGGGACATGGTGCGCGAGTTCGTCGCGAACGAGGTGAAGCCGGTCGCGCTGGAATTCGATCAGAAGCCGGCCCCGGAGGATTGCCTGCCTCTCGAGGCCTACAGAAAGGGCCTGGCGCAGGGCTATCACCAGATGGTGGTGCCCACGGAACTGGGCGGCATGGGACTCGATGCGGTCAGCACGATCGTCATCCTTGAGGAGATGGCCGCGGCCGACGCGGGGTACGCCGTCACGTGGCACGTCAACAACGTGTCGCTGACCATGCTGCTGAACATGGGCTCCGACGGCGAGACGCGGCAGTTCGTCGGCGAGATCCTGGCGGGCGAGGGCGGCGTGGCGTCCCTCTCGACCACCGAGCCCGACGGCGGCGTGACGAGCGCGCTCCTGATCGACCCCGCGAATTTCGTCTTCCGCACCCGTGCGGTGCCCGACGGCGACCACTGGGTGATCAACGGCGCCAAGTCCTTCTGCAGCAACGCGGGCCTGCCCTTCAGCAAGTGGATCCTGGCGTTCTGCCGCGTCAACGACAAGACCGGCTGGCCGTCGACGATGCCCTTCGTGATCCCGCCCGATACGCCCGGCCTGACCATCGGCGGCGAGGAGAACAAGATGGGGCACCGCCTGTCGAGCACGCGGGCGCTGCTGCTCGATAATGTGCGGGTCCCGAAGATGAACGCCATCGGGTCGGGCGGCCGGGCCATGTCCGGCGGCAAGCGCCGCACGCCCTACGACCACGACACGGCGATCGCGGCCATCTCGGTCGGCTGCGCGCGGGCGGCTTACGAGGAGGCCCTCGCCTGGGCGAAGAGCCGCGAGGTGCTGGGGAGGCCGCTCATCAAGCACCAGCTGATCCAGGCCAAGATCGCCGACATGTACATCGGCCTGGAAGCCGCCCGGTCGTTCATGTACCGGACGGCAGCCTACTCCGACACGCACGACCAGATGGACGTGCGGCTGTCCCGCGCGGTCAAGGTCTTCGCGTCCGAAACCGCCAACCGCGTGACGAGCGACGCGCTCCAGGTACTGGGCGGCATGGGTTACTGCAAGGGATCGATCACGGAGAAGTGCTTCCGGGACCAGCGCGTGACGCCGATCTACGAAGGCACGAACGAAGCGCAGCGTATCAGCATCGCGCAGCTCATCGACGCGGCGATGTGAGCATGACAGGCCCCCATCAGCGAACCAGGACCCGGAGATGCGACCCCCGAGGCGCACCGGCCCCAAGGAGGCATGATGGCTAGCAAGTACCCCTCGCTCTTCCAGCCCATGAAGCTGGGCACGCTGACCCTGAAGAACCGCATCGTGAAGTCGGGGCAGTGGTTCCTCTACGCCGAGCCGGACGGATCGTGCGGCGACCGCATCATCGCGTGGTACGAGGAGCTGGCCAAGTACGGACCTGGCCTGATCACCATCGAGGAGAGCATCTGCGAGTTCCCGTGGGGCGCGAGCCAGATGCCGCACGTGCGGGTCGATGACGACAGGTTCATCCCGGGCCTGACGAAGCTCGCCAAGGCCGTCCACAAGCACGACGTGCCGGTGGTCGTCCAGATCACGCACGCGGGGCCGGCGCACACCTCGAAGCTCTCGGGCGGCCAGCCCAAGGCGCCGTCGAGCATCGATCCGGCAGCCGAGCCCGGGCTGTTCGAGATCGCCCGAGAGATGACGAACCAGGAAGTGCTGGACCTCATCGAGATGTGGGCGCAGTCCGCGCTGCGCTGCCAGAAGGCGGGCTTCGACGGCGTCGAGATCCACCAGGCCCATTACGCGCTGGGCAACGCGTTCCTGTCGAAGCGGCAGAACAGGCGCACCGACGAGTTCGGCTGTCAGAACATGGACAACCGCACGCGCTTCGGCACCGGCATCATCAGGCGCGTCCGCGAGCTCTGCGGCAAGGACTTCGTCCTCGGCGTCAGGCTGAGCAACAAGGAATGGGGCGACCCGCTGGGCACGACGAACGAGGAGGCCTGCGAGATCGCGAAGCGGTTCCAGACGGCCGGGATCGACTACATCCAGTCGTCCGGATACGGGTACAACGCCTTCACGTTCTGCGCGTTCCCCGACCTGGTCATCTACCCGGAGCCCCTGCCCGAGGCGAAGGAGTTCGCCGCGCGCATCGATCACGGCGGCGCGCTCATCCCGGAGACCGGGAAGCTCAAGCACGCCGTCGACGTCCCGGTGTCGGGCGTCGGCCGGCTGTCGTTCGCCGAGGCGGACAGGGCGATCAAGGACGGGAAGATGGACCTGGCCGTCTTCGGCCGGCAATTCATGTGCGACCCGGAGTTCCCGCAGAAGCTCCGCGAGGATCGCGAAGACGAGATCCGCCTCTGCAGCCGCTGCCTGCACTGCCTGCACATCATGTGGACCTATCAGCCCGTGCAGTGCCGCTGCAATCCCTTCGCCGGCAACGAGCTGACGATGCAGATTGCGCCGGCGAAGCAGAAGAAGAAGGTGATGGTGGTCGGCGCCGGCCCCGCGGGCCTCGAGGCGGCCCGCGTGGCGTCCCTGCGCGGCCACGAGGTGTCGATCTGGGACAAGGACAAGGAACTCGGCGGCGCGACGCGCATGGCCATGTTCATCAAGGGCGAGGAGAACGACCACCTCACCGAATACATTTCGTGGTTCGACCGCATGCTCAAGAAGCAGGGCGTCACGCGCCACCTCGGCAAGGAGGTCACCGCGAAGGTCGTCGAGAAGGAGCAGCCCGACGTGGTGATCCTCGCGCCGGGCGCCGAGGCCGTGGAGCCCGAGCTGCCGGTCACGAAGGGCGCGAAGGTGCAGACAACCGAGGAGCAGCGCAAGCAGGCGGCCATGGCGCTCAGCTGGTTCGGGACCGCAATGACGTCGGCGGCCACCAAGATCTTCCTGCCCGGCGGCAAGAACATCGTGGTGATCGGTTCGGATCTGCCGGGCATCGAGGCGGCGGAGTTCCTGACCAAGCGCGGCAAGCAGGTCACGGTGGTGGACGACGTGCCGGTGCCCTTCGACGGCGTCGACATCCAGTGGATCCTGAAGCTCGCGGTGCCGGGCGGCTGGCTGGAGCGCAAGGGCATCCGCGTGATCCCCGGCGTGACGTTCAACGAGATCTCGAAGGAGGGCGTGACCATCACGACACCGGACGGGAAGACGGAGACCATCCCGGCTGACAGCGTGCTCGTGGTGAACAAGCACAAGAAGAACACCACGCTCGCCGACGAGCTGAAGGGCAGGGTGAAGGAAGTCCACCTCATCGGCGACGCGATGAGCGACAAGCTGGGCTACGTGTACGGCGCCACCCACAGCGCGGCGGAACTGGCGCTGAAGATCTGACCGTATCGGAGCCTAAAGAAGCTCGGCCCAGTCGTTTCGGAACGAGGCGACGATGACGGCGTCGTAAGCAAGCCGCAGCCGGCCGGCAAGCGCTGCGGCCTGCCTCCGGAGTTCGGGCGTGTCGGCCTGGTTGAGCAGGACGGCGCGCCTTGCTCCGGCCGGGATGTTCTTCAGGCCGCCCTCGGCGTGCGCGAGCGCGGCGGCCAGCGCCTCGGGCGACACGGGCTCCCCGATGGGGCAGCCGGAAATCGCCGCGAACCGCGCCGGTCGGTGCACGTGGTCGTTGTCGAGCGGCAGGCCGCAGCCGAGCAGGCCGGCGACCACGACCACGGCGTCGATGCCGTGCGGGATGGCGGGCTCGTGAGGGGCGGGAGCCTTGAGCGGGCGCTGCCGCGAGCCGTCAGCCTCGACCAGGAGCGCGCGCCCGTGGAGGGCGCACCAGCGCCGGAGCACAGACCACTGCGGCGCCGACAGGGCGATGAGGCGCCCGGCGCCGGCATCGAGCCCGCCGGTCAACAGCGTGACGGCGGCGCACTCCGGGAGGCCGAGGCTGTCGCACGGTGCACTGGCCGTCCAGACGATGTGGCAGTCGGCGGACGCGGACTGGGATGCGCCAAGGTGCGTCGTGGTCGTGGCAATCGCCGGCGCCATGGCGCGGGCCATTTCGAACATGGCGGTGGTCTTCCCGCCGGCGCCCACGAACGCGATGCACGGGTGCGGCGGGAGCCGGAGCCCAGCGGCGATTGCCGCACTCAGCTCCATAGGCTGCCGCGCAGGTCAGCGCGCGTGAGGATCGCCTCGAGGACGCCTCCGCCTACGGCAAGAGCCTTGTCGGAAACGAGGAAACAGTGCTCGCGAAGTCCTCTGGGATCGACGTCACCCACCTTCAGCCCGCGCGACACCACCGTGCCGTCCCGGATGAGGCCTCGCAGCACGCCGTCGAAGGGGCTGGTGACAGGAGCGCCGGCAACTGCCGCGACGACCTGGCCGGCGTGCACGGTGTCGCCAATCTCCGCGCGCGCAGCGAGCGGACCCTCCGCTGGCGCACGCAGCACGCGGCGGGGATCACCCTCGGGCGTGGCGGTGTCGGGCAACGCGGCTCCCGACCAGTAGACCCGGCCCAGCGTGTGCCCGCGTTTGGTCTCGACCACCGCGTGGCAGTTCCCGCCCGCGACGAAGCCCGGCCCCAGGCCAATCACGAGCGACGCGATCGATCTGCCCATCTCCGGGGGTTGTTTGGCGAGGCGGGCGTCGACCAGCACGTCGAGCGGCCGGCCGAACAGCGTGACGAGCGACGGCGCGACAAGCACCGGCACGCCGGACTGTCCGGCGATGACTCCGGCGCGCGCCAGCGACTCGCAGCGGGTGGCCGTCACGCCTTCCACCGCCCACGAGCCCTCGTACACGGCCTCCGAGAAGCAGACGGCGCGGCGGACGGAGATCGGCTGAGCCAGCTCGGTGATGATGACCTTGACGCCGGCCCTGACGAGCCGGAGCGCGACGCCCGTGGCAAGGTCGCCGCCGCCGCGGAGAACCACGTACGACATGCCTCATTCTACCCTTCGACCGGGCGGCTTCGGGCGTGTCGCCCGGCCCACCCGGCCGGGGGCGCCGGGACGCAAGGCGGGAATCAACGGAGCGCATCATGGTGAAGAACGGGATCGACCGCATCAAAATCAGCGTGAGCGACATGATCGCGTCCGTCGCGTTCTTTCGCGACACGCTCGAGATGACGGTTGTCGGGGCGGAGTCGCTGCACGCTGGAGTGTTCCCGCGGTTGTGGGGGCTCCCGGACGGCACGACGGCCAACGCCGTCTATCTCCGCAACGAGGAGCAGAGCACCGCGATCGAGCTGCTGGAGGTGCGGCCGCGCAGCGGCCGGTGCATCCGAGACGGGGCGCGGATGTACGACTACGGTCTGCTGGACGTCGCGTTCCGGGCCAAGGGCCTCGACATCATCCACGCGGACCTCAAGGCCCGGGGCATCCGCTTCCACTCGCCGCCGGTCGTCTACACCGCCGACTGGGCGAAGGTCACCGTGAGCGAGACGATCATGATCGGGCCCGACATGATGCCGGTCGCCCTCATCGAGCGCCTCTCGGAACCCAGGCCCTTCATCCGGAACCGATTCGGCACGATGGTCGATGTCGCCCAGTACGTCAGCGACATGGACGCCTGTGGACCGTTCTACGTCAACGTGCTCGGCTACACGAGCGTGTTCGACCGTGAACTGCCGCCGGGGCTGATTGACGAAGTGGTGGGCCTCCCGCCGGGCTGCCGTTCGCGTCTGAACCTCATGTATCAGCTCGAGACGAAGACGCCGGCGGTGGAGCTGATTCACTGTTCGTCGCCGGGAAAGAGCCTCGCGGCGGTGATTGGGCCGGCCAGCTACGGCCTCTTTGCGCTGTCGTTCGAGACGGAAGACCTGAACGCGCTCCTGGACGGCGTCAGGGAAACCGGCTTCCAGGTTCTGGCCGGCCCTGTCGAGTCGAAGACGATGCTGCATGGTCCCATCACCGCAGCGACGGTGAGGGGCCCGAACGGCGTGCTGCTCGAGTTCTTCAGCAGGTAGCAGGGAGCCCCGCGATGCCGACGCTGACGAAGCTCTTCGAGCCGATCACGATTGGATCCCTGACGCTGAAGAACCGCATCGTGATGCCGCCCATCACGACGCTGTACGACTACGAAGGCGGCCCGCGCTTCAACGCGTTCTTCGCCGAGCGGGCCCGCGGCGGGGTGGGGATGATCACGATCAACCTGCAGGCGCTCTACCCGGGGCGCGCCGGCAGGAGCGGCTGGGTGCCAGACGAGTCGGTGCTCCATCGCGGGGCGCTCACCATCAACCACGACCTCTACATCCCCCGCCTGCGGACGCTCACCGATGCACTGCACGAGCAGGGGTGCAAGGCCAGCGTGCAGCTGGCGGTGTACGGCTTCTGGGCGCGGGGCGGCTGCGGCGCGCCGGCCGAAGAGCTGTCGCCGTCAGGCGTCAGGCTCGATGGCCCGCAGTACCGGCCCGGACTCGAGAGGCTCTCGTTCATCAGGGAAGGCCGGCCCGCCGCCGTGGACGAACTGCAGGAGATTCAGCGGGATGTGGCCGCGGCGGCCGTGCGGGCGATCAGGGCGGGCTTCGACGCCGTGCAACTCCAGGCCCTTGGCGGCAACTTCATCAGCCGGTTCCTGTCGCCCCTGACCAACAAGCGGACCGACGAGTACGGCGGCTCCCTCGCCAACCGCGCCCGCATGCTGATCGAAACGCTCGGCGCGATCAAAGCCGCCATCGGTGGCCGCGTGCCGCTGCTCTGCCGGATCAACGGGGACGACCTGCTGGACGGCGGGATGCGTCCCGACGACTACCTGCCCCTGGTCCCGATGCTCGAGGACGCGGGCGTCGATGCGATCGACGTGATGCCGGGCTGGTACGAGACGCGCCGGCCCGTGAACCAGATGTGCGTGCCGCGCGGCGCGTTCGTCTACGCGTCGGAGGCGATCAAGGCGGTCGCTCGCGTGCCCGTGTCGGCCAACATCCGGATCACGGACCCGGCGCTCGCGGAGCACATCCTCGAGCAGGGGAGGGCCGATCTCATCGCGATCTGCACGCCGCTCATGGCGGACCCCGAGTGGCCGCTGAAAGCCCGCGAGGGCCGGGTGGAAGACATCCGCCTGTGCACCGGCTGCTGCAACTGCTGGAGCGACCTGGCGGGAAGCCGGCGGCCCATCGGGTGCTCGGTGAACGCCAGGGCCGGCATGGAGACGGCATACATCGCCACGAAGGCGGCGGTGCGGAAGCGGGTGTGGATCGTCGGCGGAGGCCCGGCCGGGATGGAAGCCGCCCGCGTGGCGGCCGGGCGCGGGCATTCGGTCACGCTCGTCGAGCGCCACACCGAGCTGGGCGGGCAGCTGCTCTACGCGGAGATCCCGCCGCACAAGCAGGAGTGGCGGGCCTTCACGACGTACCTCACGACGCAGATGCAGAAGCTCGGCGTAAACGTCAGGCTCGGCATGGCGGTCACCGCGGACCAGGTGATCGCCGCGCAGCCTGATGCCGTCGTGCTCGCGACCGGGGCCGCGCCGGCGCGGCTGATCCTGCCCGGGGGCGACCTGCCGCACGTGGTGTCGTTCCTTGACGTGCTGACCGGCAGGGTGGAGGCGGGGAAACGGGTGGTCGTGATCGGCGGAGGCTGCAACGGGAGCGAGACAGCCGAGTACCTGCACGAGACCGGGCGGACGGTGACCGTGGTCGAACTGCGGGCGGAGATGGCCCTCGACATCGACTACTGGAACCGGTGGGTGCTGCTGGATCGGCTCGAGGCCGCCGGCATGCGGATGATCGTCAATGCGAAGCCGGAAGCCATCACGGCGGAGGGCGTGCGCATCAGCGTAGACGGCGCTGTGGAGTTGATCCCGGCTGACACGGTCGTGTACGCCGTGGGTGCGAGGCCCTACAACCCGCTGCGGGAGGCACTGGAGGGGCGGGTGCCGGCCCTGAAGGTGATCGGCGACGGCGGCGATCCGCAGCGGGTCCGGCAGGCCGTGGACGCCGGCTTCAGGTGCGGGATGGAGCTGTAGGGGTCAGTTGATCTTTCCGTCGCTGCCGAAGTACTCGCGGTAGCCGCAGATCTTGTCGCCGCAGACATCGAGCGAGATGGCAACGCGGTTCTTGTAGGGCTCGCCGCGGAGTGTGCCTTCGTCGCGGAACTCGTACACGAAGGTGTTGCCGCCGCCCGACCGGCGCATCACCTCGACGACCTTGATGCCCCCGGGGAAGGCGGACGAGACGTAGCGGAAGAACTCCATCGCCCGGGCCTTCCCCTTGTGCTCGCCGAGGTACTTGCCGGTTGGGAACCAGAAGGTGAAGTCGTCGGAGAGCAGATCGAAGAAGGGGTCCCACGTGCCGGTGGCGAGACCCTGCGTGAGGCCGTCGAAGGCGCGGTCGGCGACGGCCTTCGAGTCGGCGGCTGGCGGCGCCGGCGTGGCACTGACGCCCGGAATCGCCGTCATGGCGGTCCCGGCGAAGAAGAGGCCGGCCATCAGCAGGACGGTTGCGCGCATGTCCATCTCCTTGAGTCCGGGGGGCCGGTTCCTCGGGTCCCGGGGCGGGCCCCGCCGGGGGCCGTACTCCAGAAAAGATCGGTTGCAACGGCCGCGAGAAGAGAGTATATCATATTGACGGAATGTCCTAACATTAGCACCAATTGGACATCGGTGCGCCGGGCTCCCGCGTTGTTCTTGTCGTCGGACCACTCGAACCAGGCATTTCGCCGGCACGCCGTGCCGGCCGCGTCACGCCAGGGAGGACCGTATGCCGCTTCAGTTTCGGGTACATCGGGTCGTGCGCGGAGTCCTGCGCGCGGTCGTGGCGGGGGGGGCAGTGGCCCTCGTCCTCACCGGGGGAACCGCCTGGGCGCAGAACATCGGCCAGACCACGGGCCAGATCGAGGGCGTCGTTGTCGACGCGAGCGGCCTGGTCCTGCCGGGCGTGACGATCACCATCACGAGCCCGGCGCTCACGGGCAGCAAGGTGGTGGTCTCGGGCGGCAGCGGCGAGTTTGTCGTGCCCGGTCTTCCGACCGGCAGCTACAAGCTTGAAGCGATGCTCGACGGCTTCATCTCCCTCGCGGTGGAGAACATCGTCATCAAGCCCGGCATCGTGATCAAGCCGAACATCAAGATGGTGCCCGGGCTGAGCGAGCAGGTGACGGTCATCGCGAGCCCGGTGCTCGACGTCATGTCGAGCGCGGCGAGCAACAACCTGAGTGCGGAGACCATCAACGATCTGCCCAAGGGCCGCTCGTGGGAGTCCGTGGTGCAGCTCGCGCCGGCGGTCAACCAGGAGCAACTGCAGGGCGAGAAGGGCATCTCCTTCCGCGGCGCCTCCATTTCGGAGAACTCGTACATCGTGGACGGCGTCGACACGACTTCGGTTGTGGTCGGCAGCGCCGGCCAGGACGTCGTGATCGAGTTCGTGAACGAGGTGCAGGTGAAGTCCGGCTTTGTCGGCGCCGATTACGGCGGCGCCCTGGGCGGCATCGTCAACGTCGTCACGAAGTCGGGATCGAACGAGTTCAGGGGGCTGCTGAACCTCCAGTACTCGGGGTCGGCCCTGACCGAGTCGCCGCGCCAGCGTTTGCGCGTGAACCCGACGAACAGCAAAACGGCGGAGTACGTGCAGGATCCGGAGGATCCCCAGGCGCAGCTCGACTTTGGCGGCACGCTGGGCGGGCTCATCGTGCGCGACAAGCTCTGGTTCTTCGTGGGCTTCATGCCGCAGTACATCGACACCGACCGGGACGTGACGTTCACCAACGGCGTGTCGGACTCGTTCGCCAACGAAGTGCGCCGGAACTACTTCACCGCCAAGCTGACCGGCCGCCTGAGCGAAGCCGCCACCTGGAACGCCTCGATGAGCATGTCGCCCGACAACTGGATGGGACAGCTGCCGGCGCAGGACGGCACGAGTCCGTCGAACGTGGACTACGCCGCCCGCGGCCGGGACAGCGGCAAGGCGGCTTACGGAGTGTCGCTGGACTGGGTGCCCTCGACACGGTTCTTCGTGAACGCCTTCGTCGGGTACCACGACAAGAAGACCAGCGACGTGGGCGTCCCGGACGTCGATCGGTACCGCTACGTGAACTCCAACATCGGGCTTGCCGGCGTGCCGGCGGACTTCCAGCACCCGACGAACTGGGAGACGGCGCCGGAGACCACGAACATCTACAACAACGACGACAGCCGGCTCAGCTTCGGGGCGACCGCCAGCACGACGTTCAACCTGGCCGGGCGCCACCTGCTCAAGCTGGGCTTCCAGTACTCGGCGCCAGAGACCTATCTCAACTACCGGCCGACGCGGGAGCGCGCCGACCTGCACTGGAACCTGAGCTTCGCTGGCCAGCGCGGCGCCTACGGCTACTGGCGCGCGTTCGACATCGCGCAGGACGGCCGGGTCACGAGCAACAACCAGGCCATCTACGTCCAGGACACCTGGAGTATCGATCGCTTCACGCTGAACCTCGGCCTCCGCACCGAGCGGGAGAAGCTGATCCCCTTCACCTCGACCAACAATCCGACGAAGGAGATCTACTTCGGGTTCGGCGACAAGCTGGCGCCGCGCGTCGGCGTCGCCTGGGACGTGCGCGGCGACTCGTCCTGGAAGGTATACGCCAACGGCGGCATGTTCTACGACATGATGAAACACTCGGCGCCGCGAGACGCGTTCGGCGGCGGCGTCTTCAGGATCGACTACTACACGCTCGACACCTACGACTTCACGCTGCTGAACAAGGCCAACCCGCTTGGCCGGAAGATCTTCACCCTGGATCTGCGCGGTACCGGGGCGCTCCTGGACCCTGGCCTCAAGCCCGCCCGCACCAACGTGTACGACGTCGGCACGGAGATCGAGCTCGGTCGCCAAATGACGTTCGGCGTCGGATACGTTCACCGCGACGTCGCGAACGCCAACGAGGACGCCGCGGTCCTCCAGCCGAACGGCACGACGTTCCAGAAGATTCTCGGCAATCCGGGCGTCGGGCAGCTGGCGGCCACCTACGGGGCCGCGTACCCGCCGAACCCGAAGTTCGAGCGGATCTATGACGGCGTCGACGTCCAGCTGAAGAAGCGCTACGCGGACAACTGGGCGGCCGGCGTCAGCTATACCTTCAGCCGCCTCAAGGGGAACTACGACGGCCTCGCGGACCCCGACCAGCAGATCTACACCGACCTCAACCCCAACGTCGGCATCTACTGCGACTACCTGGAAGGCTGCTATACGTCCAGGGGCACCGTCGACTTCGGCCGCCTGAGCGCCGACCGGCCCCATCAGTTCAAGCTCAACGGGTTGTACGCCTTCCCGTGGGGTCTGACTGCGGGCATGTTCTTCCAGGCCGTCAGCGGCACGCCGATCACCGCCAACCTCGGCGTCAACAGCGCGACCGTCACGCACCCGACCGGGCGCGGCGGAGACGGCCGCAACGCCATGATTACCCAGACGGACCTGTCGCTGATGTACGGCTTCAGGCTCGGCGGGAACATGCGCCTGTCGGCGACGCTCAACGTCATCAACCTCTTCGACCAGGCCGAGGACACCCGGACGTATCAGAACATGCTGATGGGCGGCTCCACGTCGGTCCAGGTTCCGAGGGCGACCTACTTCGGCGGCTACGACTACAAGGCCGTCGTCGCGGCCAGCGGCGCCGGCGACCCGCGGTTCCTGATGGTGGACCGCTTCCAGGCGCCGCGCAGCATGCGCATCGGCGTGAAGTTCGAGTTCTAGCCGGGACCCTCGTTCCGGCCTCGTTCGGGGCGGCGTGCGCACGGGCGCGCGCCGCCCCGTATTCGTGACGGCCTCGCCGCGAGGAGCCCGACATGCACCGCCCGCCCGTAGTTGACCGCCGCGAATGGCTGACACGATCCTCACTCGCCGCCTGCGGCCTTCTGGTGGGATCGCCACGCCTGTCCTCCTCGCCTCCCATGATCCTCGGGCCGGATGGTAAGACAGACTGGCGGGCCGTCGCGCGGCAGTTCCTGATAGACGAGGGCCTGACCTACTTCAATGCCGGCACCTATGGGCCAGCCGTGCGCGAGGTCAACGAGATCGAAGCCCGCGAGCGCGAGGCCATGAGCCGCGACTGGATGTCCTACTTCGTCAGCCACCACATCGGCGCGACGATGGCGAAACAGTTGGCGCGCATCGCGCGTTTCGTTGGCGCCTCGAGTGACGGCATCGCGCTTCTTTCAGGCACCACGGAGGCCATGAACGTGGTGGCGGGCGGCCTCGACCTGCGCGCCGGCGACGAAATCGTCACGACGACGCACGAGCACCAGGCGGGGATCTACCCCTGGCTGCTCGCCGCGAAGCGGCGGGGATGCGTGGTACGGCAGATCCCGATGGCGTGCCCCCAGAAGAGCCAGGCCGACATCCTTCAGCGCTTTGAAGCCGCTATCACGCCCCGCACGCGGGTGCTGAGCTTCTGCCACATCCACTACACGGACGGCGCCGTGCTGCCCGTGCGGGAACTCTGCGACCTCGCTCGCCGCCGGGGCATCCTGTCGGTCGTCGACGGCGCCCAGACCGTCGGCATGATCGACGTCGGCATCGCCGACCTCGGGTGCGACGTGTACGCGACGAGCCTGCACAAGTGGCTGTCGGCGCCTTACGGCACCGGCCTGCTGTGGATCCGCCCCGGCGTGCAGGCCCGGATCTGGCCGTCGGTGGTGGAAGGATTCGACGGCTGGGACACGGTCGATCGCTATGGCGACGTGCCGACGGGCCCCGGGAGGGATTTCGTAGGCCAGTGGCCGGCGGCGATGCAGAAATACGCCTGGGGCGCGCTCTACTTCGCGCCGCTCATCTGGGCGACGCTTGGCGCGATCGCGTTCCACGAGCAACTGGGCAAGACTCAGGTCGAGTCGCGGGCGCGGGAACTCGCGCGGAGGCTGCGGGCAGGCCTCGACGCCATCCCCGGCATCGAGGTCCTCACGCCGGCCGACCCGGCCATGTCTGCCGCGATTGTGGCCTTCCGAGCCAGGGGACTGGCGCCCCGGACGCTGTCGTCAGAACTGCGGCGCGATCACCGCATCGTCGTCAGGACCGTGAGCCACCCGCACATCGGACTCGACGCGTGCCGGGTCTGCACCCACATCTGGAACACCGAGGAGCAGGTCGACCAGCTCCTCGGTGTGTTGAAGGACAAGCTGGCAAGGACGTCACCCGGGGTCTGACCGCCTCCGCCGAGGCTGCGGCGGTCCGCCGAAGCCCCAGCGAAGGCGGAAGACCCCGGGCTCCACGGGTGCATCCGGGCCGGAGCTTCACCCCGGCCTGGATGCCTATTTCGGTGCCTGGGCCTTCTTCTTGTCGAGGACCTTCTTGAAGTAGGTCCAGGACGTTTCGTTCGGGCGCGCGTCATCGAGAGGCGGAGGCGTCTTGAACGCGGGGTGGTTCGCTTCGATCTCGGCCCTGAGCACGTCGGGAAGCTCGTCCCAGGAGTTCAGCCTGCGGCCCACGCCGTTGTAGATCATCGTCCCGACACGCGAACCCATTTCCATCCACGGCAGCCAGCCGGAGACCCGCGTCCACGACACGGCCACGTCGGGCATCTCGGGTTTCGCGTCGAGCAGCTGCTCCTCGGGGAAGTAGAAGTTGAAGATCTCCATCGCCTGGTAGTCGCCGCCGACGTACTGCTGATAGTCACCCGCGAGCGGGTTCGTGTAGAAGAGCGGGATCTCCATCGCGATGAAGCCCTGGCCGTTCTTGAAGAAGCCTGGGAACTTGAACGGCCCCGTAGGCCCCTGTGCGAACATGGGCCGCGAGTTCACCGGGTCGTTGGCGACGTGGATGACCTCGTTCTCCTTCCCGGTCCAGGGGTTCTTCCAGGTTCGCAGGACCTGGCCGGTCTTGGGATCCATGTAGATGAGGATCTCCCGCGACACCTGCCTGTAGCCGTAACCGCGGCCGGCCTCGGTCACCGTCGCGGAGGCGCGGACGTTCATGCCCTGGTAGGTGAAGAGCAGGCGGTCCCGTTCACCTGGGATGCGGCTGTAGATGTTGCCCTGCCACCAGAACACGACCGGCCTGCCGTCCTCGAGCGACGCCTGGAACTTCCGCATCGCCTTGACCGCATCGTCCGGGTTGTTCAGGTCCAGTTTCGGCGCCGGCGGGGTGGCGGCCTTCTTCTGGAGCACGGCCGACGCAGGCGCCTTCCCGGCCGGGGCGGGCGACTGCGCGGCCGGCGCGCCGACAGCCACCGCGACGGCGGTGGCCACAAGCATCAATCCCAGGCCGAGCCGCTGGCGGCGGCCGGCTGGTGCGACTCGCTGACTCATGAATCCCCCTTCCCTGTGCACATGCGCCCGGGCGCGACCGTGCCCGGGATGGCGCCTACTTCTGGAGCGCGCGAATCTCGTCGAGGTCCTTCGGCGGCGCCATCCACAGCGGCGCATCGGTCTTGATGTACTCGCGGATCGACGCCGGAAGATCCTCGAACCGGTCCACGCGCCATCCCACCATCTGGATCACGGCCTTGCCCTTGCCTACGAACGCCGGCAGATCGCCGAAGCGGTTCCAGATCAGCTGGTGGCGCGCGGCCGGGTCCTTCTCGCCCGGATGGTAGACGAAGTCGTAGTTCTCGTACGCCTCGTACCTGCCGCGCGGGGTATCGAGATTCAGGAAGAGCGGCGACGAGAAGACCAGGGACGGCCCGAGCCGCCTGAGCAGGAAGTTGTCGCCCGGCCCGATCTTCTGCAGGTTCACGCCGGCGCCCTGCTCCACGAAGGTGGTCAGCTTGTCGCCCGCGAGCCTGTAGGTGATGAACTGATAGGGATACGCGATGCGCGTCACGGGCTGGCCGTTGTACTCCTTGAGGATCTGGTTCGTGGCCGGGTCCCTGTAGACGAAGACCTTCCGGGACAGCTGAACTGCCGTGTCCGGCTCGCTCGACGGCAGCATCCGCGCCGTGTCGGAGCCCTCGATGATGAGCAGGCGCCTGCCTTCGGGCGAGGAGTACACCTCGCCGATGGCGTACCAGTAAACCGGCGTCCCGGTGCCCGCGCGCAGCGTCACGAACTGCCGGAAGGTGTCGCGGTCGAACCCCGGGCCCGAGCTCAGGACGGGAACGGCCAGCACGGCCGCGGCGACGACCGCGAGAGCCCACACTTGCTTCTTCACGACGGCAACTCCTGTTCCGGGGGGGCGCGCCGGCCCGCCCGGCGCCAATTGGTCATGTTGATATAATCATATATCATCGTTGGCCCTTCCGGGCAACCGCCGCACCGTTCGCGGCCGTTGACTCCCGCCGGCCGGCCGGTGAGAATCAGGGGCGTGTTCATCGGTCATTTCGCCGTCGCGTTCGGAGCCAAGCGGGCCGTGCCCGCGGTGTCGCTCGGCACGCTGTTCATCGCGGGCCAGCTGGCCGACCTCGTCTGGCCGGTGCTCGTCATCGCGGGCATCGAGCGCGTGGCCGTCCAGCCAGGGCTGACGAAGGTGACGCCGCTCGACTTCGTGTACTGCCCGTTCTCGCACAGCCTGGCAGCCGCCGCCGCGTGGGCCTCGGCCTCTGGAACTCCGTGGCCGGGACGCTCGTCGTCGAACTGCTGCTGTTCGCGGCAGGACTGTGGCTCTACACACGGGCGACGAGGGCGATCGACCGCACCGGGCGCCTGGCGCTGGGAGGCCTGGTCGCGTTCCTCCTGGCCATCTATGTCGCGAACCTGTTCGGCCCGCCCCCGCCGAGCGGAATGGCGGCGGCGTGGAGCGCGCGCGCGATGTGGCTCCTGGTGGCGTGGGGGTATTGGGTGGACCGGCACCGCGCCATCGTGGGCGCCGAGGCCAGCCGGCCGACGCCCCGACGCCACACGCCCTGAGCGCTCGTAGCCCAATGAGCTGAAGCCACGGGCCTGCACGTTTATGCTCCCGACATCCAACGCCGGACGCCGTGCGGGCTACTTCCTCCGCACCGGGCCGAGGTAGCGGTCGAGCCACTCGAGATTCGCGCGGACCAGTTTCTGGGCTTCCGGCAGGAAGGGCGAACAGGTGTGCGGGCAGTCGAGCAGCACGTGACGCTTGTCGGACGTGCCGAGAGAACGGAACATCGGCTCGGCGGAGATCTCGAGGGGAAACGCGCTGTCGTACCGGCCGTTGACCATCTGCACGGGCGTCTTCACGCGCTGGGCGAACGCGAATACGTTGGCGAACGCGCGGAATCCCCCTGCCATCAGGATGGCTGACTTGAATCGCGGTTCCGCGACAAGAACGGGCACGCCCATGAACGCGCCCCAGCTGTTGCCGACGTACGCCAGGCGATCGCCGTCGATGTCCCCGCGGCTCGCCAGATAGTCGACGCAGCGGCGGAACTCCCGTATCTGCCTCGCCAGCCGGTCGGGTTCTCCGGCGCTGAACGAGGCGATGCGCGCCGTGGGCTGTCCGCCGCCGCGCTCGTACGTGCCGTCGAGGATGGGATAGAGCAGGGCGCGGCCATCCTGGATCAGATGGGCGAAGTTCGGGATGCCCGAGAGGTTACGCCCGTCGTCGCTCGAGCGCAGCGAGATGACCGAGGCCCCTGGCCACCAGACCACGGCCTGATAGGGGGGCTGCGACGCAGTTGGAAGGAAGAGGTACGCGACCATCCGCCCGCTGCCGCCGGCCAGATCGAACGAGACCTTCTCCAGCGTCCAGTGCCGCGTCCTCGTCGGTTCCATCTCGTAGCGTGCGTCGAGGGGGGACTGTTCGTACGAGAACAGCGTGCGCCACACCCTGAACTCGTCATCCGACATCGGTCTTTCCTTCGACCAGTCCCTGGGGGCCTGCCGGGCGGGAGCCCGCAGGCTCTCCTCCGGGATGGAGTCCGGAGACACACCCTTGATGCACCGGAATCCGGTCTCCGGCGACCGATCGAACGCCGGCCTCTCGTCGGGCTCGACGAAGAAGTAGCGAGGGTCGCTCCACGCGGCACCGAGAACGAACCGGTTCTCTCCGGCCGCATTGAAGCACCATTCCCTGGCGTTGCCAGCGACGTCGTAGAGACCCAAGGTGTTCCGGCTTCCTCGGAAGGAGCCGGCTCGCGCCAGGCCGCTCGTGCCGAAGTTGCTGAGCGGCAGAGTATTGTCGGCGGTCCCGAGGTCAGCGGCCCTGGCCCAGTGATAGAGCGTCGGCAACGACTTCCCGGCAAACTCCGCGTAGGCGGCGGCCTCGTACCAACTCACGCCGGTGACCGGGTAGTCGTCCTGTCCATCCGGAAACTGGCCGAACTCCCACGTGGCAGGGCCCGGGCGCCCAGACTTGTCCTGGAAGCGCCCGATGGCCTCCTTCCAGGGGATCACCTTCCCGCGTTCCACGAAGGCGTGCGTCCAGTACCGCGGGTCACTGTATCCGCCGCCATCCACGAACGCCTTGTATGCGCGATTGGTGACTTCGAACCTGTCGATGAGATACTCGCCGAGACGCATACTATCGGACGCCGCGTAGTTCACCATGAGGAGGGGCTGAAAAGTGTCGCTCGCCGGCACGAGCGCCATGTCGGCAGGGCCGCTGCCTTCGCTCGCGAGCAGCAGAGGCTGGCGTATCGTCCTCGCCGTTCCTGCCAGTTCCACCGTCGCGAAACCGGCCATGCGGATGTCGAACTGGAACACGCCCATGGGAAACCGCAAGCGCCCGCTGTTCGTTCGGCCGACGTGCTTCCACGGACTGTCCGGCACGCGCGGGTTTCTGTAGTAGATGTCTGCTCCAGGAGGCGTCGTCTCGATGGACCGCTCGTACGCGATCTCCGGCCAGACCTGCTGAAGCACCGGGTCCCCGGGGAGGTAGCGCTCGGCCTCGCTGGCCAGATCGAAAGCGGCTTCGTACTCCTGGTTCGATGCCAGGCCGAGGACCCTCGGGATGGCCACTCCGCGTGCCCACGTGGCGCGCGCCTGGCGCCCGGCGAACCGGTAGGTCCAGAACGCCAGCGCGATGAGAACGAGGAGCACGGGCACGGCGACGACCGGCCGGCGGACCGTCCTCACGAGCCGCCTCATCAGCGGTTCGCCGCGAATCGGACCGGCCAGCCGCGCCCGGCAGGCATCGAGGTCCCGGAGCATCTCGTCGGCCGACCCGTATCGCCGCTGCGGATCCTTCTGGAGCGCGCGCGCGACGATGGCCTGCAGGTCCGCTGGGACGTCCGGGCGACGACGGTCCACAGGCTCCGGGCTGTCCTCGAGGATGGAGCGAATCACCCCGCCCAGTTGTTCCGCACCGAACGGCAGGCGGCCGGTCAGCATCTCGTAGAGCACCACGCCCAGCGACCACAGATCGGTGCGGGCGTCGACCGACCCGCCGCGCGCCTGCTCAGGAGACATGTAGGCGACCGTGCCTAGGGTCGTGCCCGACTGCGTGAGACCTGCGGCATCGCCGAGCTTGGCCAGGCCGAAGTCGATGATCTTGGCGACACCCTCGGGAGTCACCATGACATTGGCCGGCTTGATGTCGCGGTGCACGATGCCATGCCTGTGGGCCGCCGCGAGTCCGCGGGCCATCTGGCCGGCCACGGAGATGGCGTCATCGAGTCCGAGCGGTCCCAGCGCGAGGCGATCCTTGAGCGATTCGCCCTCGTAGCAGGCCATGACGATGAAGACCTGGCCGTCGGCGGTCTCGTCGATTTCGTGGATGGTGGCGACGTTGGGGTGGTCGAGCGCGGAGGCGGCCCTGGCCTCCTGCTCGAAGCGCTGCCGGCGCGCGCCGGCGTCCGGGCTGTCTCCTGTGCCGATGTCCGGAGGCAGGAGCTTGATGGCCACCAGACGGCCGAGCCTCAGGTCCTCGGCCTTGTAGACGACGCCCATGCCGCCGGCGCCGAGTCGCTCCATGATTCTGTAGTGAGAAATAGACCGGCTGGCGGCTGAGTCGACCGCGCGGGTCACGGCCGCCGAGGCAGGCGCGTCGTCAGGAACACGGCCTGTCGTCATGCGACTCCTCCGGTGTTCCGCGACGCCGGCCGCCGTGTATGGCCGTGCCGCCGGCGTCTGGCTACGCGCCAGTATACGCCCGCGGTACGGTGCCGGCGCAGGTTCCGGCCGTCCCGCTCGAGGCCTTCCGGCGGTTCACGTTCCCGCCGTTCCGCGCGCCGGAGGCCCGCCCCGCCCCGTTGACATCCGCTTGCGCGCCGGGAAGAATCAGGAGCGGGCCTGCCAAGCCAGCGATAGGGACATGCTCATGCGAATCCGGCGGTGTCACCCTCGAGCGGCCGGGGCTGCCGCGGCGGCAGCCGCCGCCGTCGCGCTCGCCGTCACCCTTTCCGCCCAACAGGCCCAGGAGCCGGTTTTCCGCACCGGCACCCGCACCGTGCCGGTCTACGTGACGGTCACCGACGCCGATGGACGGCTCGTGCCCGATCTCGGCCAGGACGATTTCGAGATCCTGGACAACGGCAAGCCCCAGACCATCAGCATCTTCGCGAACGACATCCAGCCGATCATGGTCGTGATGATGCTCGACCGCAGCGGCAGCATGGTCGACAACTTCCGCCGGGTCCAGGAGGAGGCGGCCGAGCAGTTCGTGACGCGCCTGCTGCCGGCGGACAAGGCCCGCATCGGCAGTTTCTCCTACCGCGTCCAGGTCGATCCGCGCACCTTCACCAATGACCGCGACGAGCTCCTGCGCATTCTCTACAAGGAGCTCCAGGAACCCGGCCCGACGCCGCTGTGGAACGCCGTGTCGGTCGGCATGACGGGGCTGCTCCATCAGGAGGGCCGCCGCGTCGTGCTCGTGTTCACCGACGGCGCCGACAGGCCCGGCAACGACCGCGCCACCAACATCACCCT